>DJRP01000011.1:0-46782 GCA_002437815.1 Collinsella sp. UBA6357
CGAGCTGGGCGGACACGGGCAGATGCGTGTCCTCGCCGAGCCCCAGCGGCACCGAGATGCCGCCGTTGCCGCAGATGTTGAGCGAGATGGTGTAGAGGTCCGACAGGTACATCTGCGTGGGGTCGCTGATCTCGCCGAACTTGAACGCTGTGCGCGGGCTCGCCGGCATGAGGATCGTGTCGACCTTTTGGTAGGCGGCGTCGTAGTCCTGCGTGATGAGCGTGCGGGCCTTCTGGGCGGCGTAGTAGTACTTGTCGTACACGCCGGAGGACAGCAGATAGGCGCCAAGCATCTGGCGACGCTTGGCTTCCGCGCCAAAGCCGTGGGCGCGCGACAGCGAGCTCTGGTCGGAGAGGTTGGCGCAGCCCTCCTCCTGGTAGCCGTAGCGGATGCCGTCGAAGCGGGCGAGGTTCGAGAACGCCTCGGCCGGGCCGATCACGTAGTAGGCGGCGATGGCGGCATCGAGGTGCGGCAGGTCGACCTCGACGAGCTCGGCGCCCTGGGCCTCGAGCTCATGGGCGGCACGCTGGACGGCGGCCTTGACCTCGGGCGTCAGGCCCTCGGCCTCCATGAACGCGGGGATGATGCCCACGCGCTTGCCCTCGATGGGGTCGTTGAGATGCTCGGTGAAGTCGACGGCGCAGTTCTGGCTCGTGCAGTCGTACGGGTCGCGGCCGGCACCGGTGAGCGCGTTCATGGCGAGCGCGACGTCCTCGACCGTGCGGCCGAAGGGGCCCACCTGGTCGAGCGAGGAGCCGAAGGCCACCACGCCGTAGCGGCTCACGGCACCATAGGTGGGCTTCATGCCCACGACACCGCAGAGCGACGCCGGCTGGCGGATCGAGCCGCCCGTGTCGGAACCGAGCGAGATCGCGACCTCGCCCGCGGCGACCGAGGCCGCCGAGCCGCCCGAGGAGCCACCGGGCACGCGCTCGGTATCCCAGGGGTTGTTGGTGCGATGGAACGCCGAGGACTCCGTGGAGCTGCCGAAGGCGAACTCGTCCATGTTGGCCTTGCCCATGGGCAGGCAGCCGGCGGCGAGCATGCGCTCGACGCACGTGGCGGTGTAGACGCTCTCGTAGTTGCCGAGCATCTTGGACGCGCAGGTGGTGCGCGTGCCCACGAGGTTCATGTTGTCCTTGAAGGCGACGGGCACGCCGGCAAGCGACGGCAGCTTCTCGCCCGCGGCGCGGCGGGCGTCGATCTTGGCGGCCGCGTCGAGCGCGAGCTCGGGCGCAACCTGCAGGAATGCCTGGACGCCGCCCTCGCGCGCCTCGATGGCGTCGAGCGAGGCCCGGGCGACCTCGGTGGCGGTGAACTCACCGGCCGCGACGCCGGCGGCGATCTGCGCGGCGGTGAGGGAATCGATGTTCTGCGCCATTACTGCTCATCCCCCTCTCCCAAGATGCTCGGCACGCGGAAGTAACGGTCGCGCGCGCTGCCGGCGTTCTCGAGCGCCACGTCGAGCGGCAGGTCGCGCGCAGGCTCGCGCACATCGTCGCCCATCACGTTGGAAAGGCTGCCGATGGGATGGAACGTGGGCTCCACGTCGGGCAGGTCATATTGCAGGACGGGCTCGAGCATCTTGACGGCGTCGTTCATGTAGGCCGTCATCTCGGTGAGCTCGTCATCGGTCAGTGCGATCTTCGCGTACTCGGCGATGCCGCGCACGTCCTTCTCGCTGAGTGCCATGGGCGCTCCTTCCGCTGAACAAGTTAAACCGCTCCATTATACGTGCGGGCCCGCCTGCCCGCAGGCGCTTTATCGAAATGCAGCGGAAACGTAACAGCCGAGACCACCGAGGTATGGAAAAGCGTCCCGACATCCGCCGGGAATCGCATATATGCGAAAACCGTTGGATGTTGGGACGCTTTGAGATAAGGGGTCGGGGGCGGAGCACCTTGAAGCCCAGTCGGCACGAGTCGGCATGTCGGTCGGCACGGGCCGGCGCACACCTGTCGATGCTTGAGGCGAGACCCTTACGCCAGGTCTTCACCGTTGCTCGCGATGACCTTCTTGTACCAGTAGAAGCTGTCCTTGCGGCTGCGGGCGAGCGTGCCGTTGCCGTCGTTGTCCTTATCGACGTAGATAAAGCCGTAGCGCTTCTTCATCTCGCCCGTCGAGGCCGAGACCAAGTCGATGCAGCCCCACATGGTGTAACCCATGAGGTCGACGCCGTCCTCGATGGCGAGCTCCATCTGCTTGATGTGCTCGCGCAGGTAGTCGATGCGGTAGGTGTCGTGGATGGAACCGTCAGCCTCGACCTCGTCCACCGCGCCCAGACCGTTCTCGACGATCATCAGCGGGATCTGATAGCGGTCGTAGACCTCCTCGAGGTAATAGCGCAGGCCCTTGGGGTCGATCGCCCAGCCCCAATCGCTCTTCTTGAGGTACTCGTTGCCGGCCCCGCCAAAGATGTTGCCCTGCTCGCACACCTTGGGATCTGCCGAGGCCGTGGCACTCATGTAGTAGCTGAAGCTGTAGAAGTCGACCGTGCCCGCCTTGAGCGTGGCCGCCTCCTCCGGCGTGACCTCGATGCTCACGCCCTCGCGGCGCCACATCGCCGGAGCCCAACTGGGGTAGGCGCCACGCACCTGGACGTCGCCGCAGTAGAAGTTCTGCTCGCGCTGCTTCTGCTGGGCGGCCAGGACGTCGTCAGGGTTGCAGGTATGCGGATAGCACGCGTTGCCGGCGATCATGCAGCCGATCCTGTTGTCGGGATCGATCTCATGGCCAAGCTGGACGGTCTTGGCGCTCGCAAGGAACTGGTGATGCAGCGCCTGGAAACGCTTTTGCGGATCGTCCCACTCGACGTCCGTGAAGAGCATGGGCTCGTCCTCGCTTGGCGGCAGGATGCCGGCGCCCATGATGTTGCCAAAGGCGCCCATCATGAGGCAGTTGATCTCGTTGAACGTAAGCCAGTAGCGCACAAGGCCCTTGTACTCGGTCATGACGATGCGCGCGTAGTGGCAGTAGAAGTCGATGAGCTTGGGATTGGCCCAACCGTCGTAGTGCTTGGCCAGGTAATAGGGCAGCTCATAGTGGCTGAGGGTCACGAGCGGCTCGATGCCCTGCTCATGGCAGGCCTCGAACACGCGGCGGTAGAAGTCGAGACCCGCCTGGTTGGGCTCGGACTCATCCCCGTGCGGGAAGATGCGGCTCCAGTTGATGGACATGCGGTAGCACTTAAAGCCCATCTCGCCAAAGAGCTTGATGTCATCGAGATAGTGGTGGTACATGTCCACGGCCTCGTGGCTGGGATAGTGGCGACCGGGCAGGATGCCGTCCGTGATGTGGCGCGGCTCGCTCACCGTGCCACCGGTGATGACATCGGGCACGCCGAGGCCCTTGCCGTCCTCGTTGTAACCGCCCTCGCACTGGTTGGCCGCCGTCGCGCCGCCCCAGAGAAATCCTTGCGGGAATGCCATGTCTGGCTCCTTTCGACTGAGCGTCAGAGTTGCGAAAACGTCGGTGGAGGCACCTGCCCCGACCGACAGGGAAACAAAAGCCGGCAGAGCGCTTGTCCCCGCCGGCTTGATGGTACCGAATCGATTACAGAAGACTACTTAGCAGCCTCGGGCTTGTAGGAGACGAACTCCAGGACAAAGCCCACGACGGCACCCACGAGCGAGGCGACGATGGCCCAGATCATGTAGGTGATACCCATGCCGCCCGCAGTCGGATCGATGAAGGACAGCCAGTTGAAGACACCAAGGCCACCGGACATGTAGATGACAGCGCCAGAGATGCCGATGATCAGGCCACCCACGGCGGAACCGATGCTCGCGATAACGAAGGCCTTCTTATCGGGCAGGGCGACACCGTAGATAGCGGGCTCGGTGACACCGAAGAAGAATGCCGAGATCATAGCCGGAAGCGCGATGCCACGGAACTTGGGGTCCTTGTTTTTGAGGTACATGGCGAAGAGCACGGCGCCCAGAGAGAAGGAGTGGGCGATGACGGAACCGAGGATGTAGTCATGGCCGAGCGTGGAGAGGTTCATGAGTGCGATGGGCACGAGCGACCAGTGGAAGCCGAAGATGACGAGGCACATCCAGAAGGCGCCGGCGAGAGTGCAGCCCACGATAGAGCCAACGACCGGCAGGCCGAAAATCAGGCTGAAGAGCTCACCGAGCAGGTTGGTGATGAGCGTGGCGATGGGGCCGATGACCAGATAGCCGAGGACAACGGATGCCGTGACCGTGAGCAGCGGCACGAAGAACATCTTGATGGACGCGGGCATCCACTTCTTGCACCAGTGCTCGACGACGGAGCCGAACCACACCATGAGCAGAACCGGGATGACGGAGCTCGTGTAGCCGGAGGCGGGCATGATGATGGGGATGCCCAGGAAGGTAGCGTACCAGGAGAAGGTGCCGGCGAAGCCCAGGTCGACGCTGCCGAGCACATCGCCGCTCGTGAGGGCGACCATGGTGGGATACACGAGTGCAAAGGCGATGGCGAGACCGTTAAACTCACTCATCTTGAACTTCTTGGCGGCCGTGTAACCGAGCACCACGGGCAGGAAGTAGAACATGCCGTCGGCCACGGTGTAGAGCATCGTGTAAGCGCCGTCGTTGGCAAAGCTCGGGACCAGGAAGGTGACGAGCGCGAGCAGGCCCTTCATGATACCGGCGGCTGCGAAGGTGCCGAGCATCGGGGCGAAGATGCCGCTGATGAGGTCGATGACCTTGGCACCGAGACCCTTGGGAGCCTCGTCCTCGTCCTCGTCGACCGAACCGCCGACGGAAAGACCGCCCGTGGCGAGGACGGCGTCATAGACCTCCTCGACGATGTTGCCGACAACGACCTGGTACTGGCCGTTGGCGTTCATGACCTTGATGACATGGTCGAGCTTCTCGATGGCCTCGGTGTTGGCCTTGGACACGTCCTTGAGTTTGAAACGCACGCGGGTGATGCAGTGCGCGACGGAGTTGACGTTCTCCTTGCCGCCCACGTTCTCGACGATGGCGCGAGCAAGATCGTCATATTTACCTGCCATGTTCTGTCCTCTCTTTTCCAAATATCGGCAAAACTATCCCCTGCCGCCGGACCGGTACCTGCCCCGCGGTTAGAAACCAAGATGAATTGTGGTGATCGGGCTACTCCCGTTGAGCGCTCGATCGCAGTCGGTTGATGTGCATCATGAGATACAGGAGCTCCTCGTCCGAGCAGCTCTGGTTGAGTTCCTTCTCAAAGACCCGGTTGATGGCGTAGGCGCATTGGTACGCCTCGGGAAAATCGCGCGCCGCCTGCATGAACAGCGACGAGTTCTCCGTCTGCTGGCACGCACCCTTGACCAAGCGGCGGACCAGGTAGCGCAGGTGCGCGAGAAAGCGGATATAGGCGTAGGACGTGGTATCGATCGGATGACCGATTTGTTTCTCCACCGCATGGGTAACCTCGTCGAGCACACGGGTGCTCTTCATGACGAAGTCCATGTCCTTGGCGCGGCCCAAGCCGTCGATCTCGGCATTGACGATATGGAGCGCGATGCTCGTGGCCTCGTTGTCGCCAAGGCGCACGCCGGTGTGCCTCTCGACGATGTCGAGACCGCGCTTGCCCAGCTCGAGCTCGCGCGGGTAGATGAAGGCCACCTCGTGCTCGAGCGGGTTGGGGGCGTAGACCTGTTCGTCGTCGCGCTGGACAGCGAACTGCAGGTGGTCGGCCAGGATCATCGGCAAGGCGCCGGAGAGCTTGCAGCCGAGCTGTTGGGATGCATCGCATGCGATGTCGCCCGCCGCGAGCAGAACGTCGTCGGGCAGCGACACCATCATGTCTTGCAGATTTTCGGGTACGTTGTAGAACTTGCGCTGGATGAGCGACTCGTCCGTGAGCTCATAGGGCATCTCGTGAAAACCGATACCCTTGCCAAAGACCACAACCTCATCGCCGGCATCGCTGGAGGCGAGCGCGACGTTGTTGTTGATCTTCTTTAAGATGAGCATGAAAAAACTCCCCTAAGCACCCTTGCATGGCCAGACGGCAATGTTACCGCCTAACTGGTCCACATGCACAAGTGATGCCTCCCGAGGAGTAACAAACTTGCTTTCGCACGCGGCTATTCTAGGACGCTATGGGGAATTGAAGTAAGCCGTATCGATGCTTTCGACGGCGAACGGTAGCAATTCGTCCGTGAGCGGTTGACATGTCGCTGCGCTTGCAGCATATCGACTACAGCAGATATTGCTCGATAAAGCGCGCGACACCGTCCTCGTCGTTGCTGGCGGTCACAAAGTCCGCGGCGGCGCGGGTGGCATCGCTGCCGTTGGCCATGGCAACGCCCACGCCGGCATCGGCCACCATGCCGGTGTCGTTATCGGCATCGCCAAAGACGCAGATGTTGTCGAGCGTCAGGCCGTTGAGCTCGGCGATGCGTGCAAGGCCGCGCGTCTTGGACACACGCGGGTCCATGAACTCGTAAAGGCGCTGCGTGGTCTGCAGAGCCGCCGCCTTGCAGCTATCGTCATCAAACGTCGCGGCCCGCTCGATCACCTGAGACATGGCCTCGGGCTCCATGGTAAACATCACCTTGGGCTGCGGCTCGCGCAAGAACTCGGCAAAATCGACCACCTGGTAGGGCACGCCGTCGACGCGCGACAGGCGCTCAACGCAGGCGTTGGCCTCGGGCACGTAGAGCACGCCACCGCGCGGGCAGACGGGCGTGGCGGGCAGGCCCGCCATATGCTCACAGATATGTGCGATGGTCTTGCCTGGCAACGGGTAGCTCAGCTCGTCCACGCCGTGTTCGCGGTCGATGACCTCGGCGCCACCGCAACCCACCAACACATCAACCAGACCCTCGATGCCCCACAGTCCATACATGGCCTCGGTCGCTTGTGCATCGCGCCCGGTACACAAGCCAAAGAGCACGCCGCGGTCGCGAAGTGCCCGGATTGCCGCCACGGTACGCGGCGACACCCTGTGTTCGCTCGTGAGCAGCGTGCCGTCGATATCGCAGAGCACGGCCTTGATGCGGTTGGATGCGGCGTCCATGGGGTCCTCCAAATAAAAAGGGACAACGGCTCGAACCATTGTCCCATATGCGATCGCAGCGTGTGGCGCGGTACCGGCAAACCCTATGCCAGCTCGGTGCCGTTGGTGTTGCAGACCTTCTGGTACCAAAACTTGGTAATGCAGTTTGGGTCTCGATTAATAATTGATAAATGTATCTGTCGATAGTACAATTTAAGTGGAGCTCCATAGCACACATTTCTTCTAAGGGAGGGTTTCTATGGAACGCCGAACTTTTCTCATTGCAGCCGCGACTTGCCTTCCGTTTATTTTTCGCCCCGCCAAGAGCTATGCATCAATGGACACCACGTCCGACTTATCGTTGATAACGATTACCTCAACCAACAATAAAACTGTAATTAGCGACACAAGCAATGGCTTGTCCTCCGAAATAGTATCGAATTACGACGGTTCTAAAACCATCGTTTGGTCTACCGGAGCAACATCGGAATTACTCTATTCACCTGATGGAGACATATATTTAGATGGAACTTCGACAAAAGTTCATCAATCATCAATCGATCAGTATTCTGTTCCCAACGGATATAAGCTACTAAAAGAGAATCGAACACAGGTCTCCACGTATAAACCCGCAACCGATCTTGCCGCGCTCATCATTGGCTTTGTTCCCGTAATTGGAAATGCAGTAGCTATCGCACAATATATTAAATCGCTATCAGCGGATTACTCAAATGCGTATATGGTCATCACCCAGTACTACCATCCAAACACTCAGTATATCTACACCGTTGTCAAGCTCTATAAATACTCAAACTATACGGGATTACTGAGAACCTTTGAGGACGGGCCGCGACCCCCTGTCTAGGAGAACTCGATGTTACAGAATAAAAAAGGCAGATCTGTCTGGACGATCTCGATTTTAGGCGCAATTCTTGTATATCTGCCGCTTGCCCACCGAGCACTTAGACGTAATGACTTCACGGACTTAGCGGTGCTTACGCTGGCTCTGGTCATTGGAATCCTAGCGGTTGCGTTGATTCGAAAACTCCATTAGAGACGGATATTACACGGCCAAGCGATGAAAGACGCTCTCAAGAAACCATCGGTACCGCACCATGCACCAAAGCCCGATCTAGGTGCTGCACACTAAATCGGGCGGTGGACCAAAAAGGTCACCGCCCGATCGAACCCTATGCCAGCTCGGTGCCGTTGGTGTTGCAGACCTTCTGGTACCAGAAGAAGCTGTCCTTGCGGCTGCGGTGCAGGTCGCCCGAGCCGTCGTTGTGCTTGTCGACATAGATGAAGCCGTAGCGCTTCTTCATCTCGCCGGTGCCGGCCGAGACGATGTCGATCGGGCCCCACATGGTGTAGCCGCGCAGGTCGACGCCATCGGCCACGGCCTCGGCCATCTGCTCGACATGGTCGCGCATGTAGTCAATGCGGTAACCGTCGTGGATGGAGCCGTCGGCCTCGACCGTGTCGACGGCACCCAGGCCGTTCTCGACGACCATCATGGGCACCTGGTAACGGTCGTACATCTCGTTGAGATGCCAGCGCAAGCCCTTGGGGTCGATCGTCCAGCCCCAGTCGGACACGGCCAGGTAGGGGTTTACGGCGTCGTCGTAGAACACGTTGCCCGTGCCGGTGGGGACGCCGGGGTCGGTCGAGACCGTGGAGCTCTTGTAGTAGCTGAAAGTGTAGAAGTCGACCTTGCCCTCGGCGAGCAGCTCGGCATCTCCCGGCTCCTGGTCGATATGGATGCCCTTCTCGGCCCACACGCGCGCGGCCCAGCTGGGATAGGCGCCGCGCACCATGACGTCGCCGCAGTAGTTGTTGGTGATGCGCTCCATCTTCTGAGCGAGCAGCACGTCCTCGGGGCGGCAGCTGTAGGGGTAGACGGCGCGGCTCGCGATCATGCAGGCGACCTTGTTGCCAGGATCGACCTCGTGCGCCGCCTTGACGGCCAGGGCGCTCGCCACAAACTGGTGATGGAGGGCCTGGTAGCGGCGCTGCTCGTCGTCCCACTCGACCTTGGTGCTGTAGTCGAGCGGCACGTTGTCACCCGGGGGAAGGATGCCGCCGCCCATGACGTTGCCGAAGGGCGCGCACAGGCAATTGATCTCGTTGAAGGTGATCCACAGCTTGACCAGGCCCTTGTACTCCTCAAAGCACAGGAGCGCGTAGCGCACGAAGGGCTCGACGAGCTCACGGCTCGCCCAGCCGCCGTACTTTTTGGCGAGCGCATAGGGCAGCTCGTAGTGGCTGAGGGTCACAAGCGGCTCGATGCCGTGCTTACGGCACTCCTCGAACATGGAACGGTAGAACTCGATGCCGGCCCGGTTGGGCTCGGCGTCCTCGCCCGTGGGGAAGATGCGGCCCCAGTTGATGGAGACGCGCAGGCACTTGAAGCCCATCTCGGCAAAGAGGGCGATGTCCTCTTTGTAGTGGTGGTAGAAGTCGATGGCCTCGTGGCTGGGGTAGTACTCGCCCTCGTGCACCGTGGAGGTGATCATGCGCGGGGTGTCGACCGTACCGCCCTTGATCATGTCGGGCACCGAGAGCCCCTTGCCGTCCTCCAGATAGGCGCCTTCGCACTGGTTGGCGGCTAGGGCGCCGCCCCACAGAAAGCCTTGGGGAAAAGTAGCCATGGATAATCCTTTCGTTTAGCTCAGGTCCGAGCCGTTGGACTCGATCACTTTCTTGTACCAATAGAAGCTGTCCTTGCGGCTTCGCTCACCCGTGCCGGTACCGTCATCGTGCTTGTCGACGTAGATAAAGCCGTAGCGCTTGGCCATCTCGCCCGTCGAGGCCGAGACCAAATCGATGCAGCCCCACATGGTGTAGCCCATGAGGTCGACGCCGTCCGCCACGGCCTCGCGCATCTGGGCGATGTGCTGACGCAGGTACTCGATACGGTACTCGTCGTGCACCACGCCGTCCTCACCCGGTTTGTCGAAGGCGCCCATGCCGTTCTCGACCACCATGAGCGGTTTTTGATAGCGGTCCCACATCTCGTTGAGCGCCCAACGCAGACCCTTGGGGTCGATCTGCCAACCCCAGTCGCTCGCCTTGAGGTAAGGGTTCTTAACGCCGCCGAAGAGGTTGCCGCCCGTCTTCTCGAGCGTGGAATCGCAGCTCACGCAATTGCTCATGTAATAGCTGAAGGTGCAGAAATCCACCGTGCCCGCGCGCAGCAGCTCGGCGTCGCCGGACTCCGTCTTGACGACGATACCGTTATCGGCGAAGTAGCGCTTGATGTAGCCGGGGTAGTACCCGCGCACGTGCACGTCGGACGTAAAGTAGTTGACGCGCTGCATGACCTGCTGCGAGAGCAGCACGTCATCGGGATCGCAGGTGCGATAGTAGTACGGGATGTAGATGCACATGTCGCCGATCTTGAGCTCGGGATAATGCTCGTGCGCATAGATCACGGTCTTGGCGCTCGCCACAAACTGGTTGTGCACGGCGGTGTAGCGCACCGACAGATCGAAGGGTAGCTCGGAGCGGGGGCCGGTGTAGCCCTTGAACGTGCCCGTCGACGTCGAGGCGCCGCCGCGCGCCAGACCGCAGTTGATCTCGTTGAAGGTGAGCCAGTAGGTCACCTTGTCGTGGAAACGATCGAGCACGCAGCGGGCATAGCGCTCAAAGTGCTCGATGCACTCGCGGCTCTCCCAGCCGTTGAGGCGCTCGACCAGGGCATAGGGCATCTCGTAGTGGCTGATGGTCACGAGCGGCTCGATGCTGTGCGCGCGCAGGCAGTCGAAGACGCGATCGTAGAAGGCCAGGCCTGCCTCGTTGGGCTCGTCCTCGAACCCTGTGGGAAAAATGCGCGTCCAGGCGATGGACATGCGAAACACCTTGAAGCCCATCTCGGCCATAAGGGCGATATCGCTCTCGTAGGTGTGGTAGAAGTCGATGCCCTCGTGGTTGGGGTAGTACTTGGCGGGATCGAGCGAGGGATCGATCATACGCGGCGTGTTGACGTCGCCGCCCGTAACGACATCGGCGACCGATGCGCCCTTGCCGTCAACGTCCCACGCGCCCTCAAACTGATTGGCGGCGGTGGCGCCGCCCCACAGAAAACCGTCGGGAAAAGCAGGGGTTACAGACATACCGGGTACTTCCTTTCCGTTGCAAGTTGACGGCGGGGCCTTATCGTCGCCCGCCATGCGATTTAAAACAGCATGAGCCCCAACATGAGCATGAGCGGCATGGTGACCATGCTCATGAGCGTGGAGATGGTGACGATGCCCGCGCCGTAGCGGTAGTCGCCGCCAAACAGCTGCGGCAGCATGCACGACACGGTGCCGCAGGGAGCCGCGAAGCCGATGAGGATCACCGCTTTGACGGCGACGGACACCGGCAGCGGCATCAGGATCACGATCGTGAGCGCCGTGGTCACCACCAGGCGTAGCAGCGCCGCCTTATAGATGGAGCGCGTGCGCACCAGCGAGCGCAGATCGGACTGGGCCAAAAACACGCCGAGCAAGAGCATGCCGACGCCGGTGTTGAGGTTGGCGATGCCGTCGACAAACGACCCCACGGCGCCCGTAAGCTCGATCGAGCACATAAACAGGGCAAACCCGACCACCACCGATATGATGGTGGGGTTGGACAGCACTCTTTTGGCCGAGACCATCGACTTATCCTGGCTGATGAGCCAAACGCAATAGGTCCAGATAAAGACCACCTGTGCCGCGATCGAGGCCGAGATGTAGATGACGTATTGCGGACCGATCACATGCTCGACGAGCGGGATGCCCACAAAGCCCATGTTGGAGACGATGATGCCCACCTGGGCCACGCGGTTGCCCCGGGCGCCATAGGCCACATGCGCCACGGCGATGCACACCACCATGAGCACGCAGGTGATGGCGACCACCCACACGACGTTGCCGAAAACCGCCGGGTCGAACTTGGTGGCCAGCGCGCGCACGATCACGCCGGGCGTGGAGACATAGCAGGCGATGTTGGTGAGCACCTTGGAGCCCTCTTTGGTGATGAAGCCCGTCTTGTAGCAGACGGCCCCCACCGCCATCATCAAAAACATCGCCACGATCTGGGAGAACATGATGGGCATCGCCGTCGCCAGACTCAGGTACATGGTTCTCCCTTCTTTAACGTCGCCGCATGTGTCTTGTGACCATAGTGAACAAAAACGGCTGCCCAAGGTGTTTCTCGGACAGCCGTACCAACGTAGCAGATATTAGGCGTTAGCCTTCTTGGGTTCGTCGTCCTTGTAGGTGATATAGGTCACCACGAAGGAGAAGATGACGGCGATGGCGATACCGATCAACATGATGATCAGGTTATTGATGCCTTCGGCGCCCGTCGGGTCGATGTAGACGGGCAGACCCAGGATGCCGGAGTAACCGGCCATGAACTGCTTGGCGCCCATGAGGCCGACGAAGCCGCCACCGATAGCCGAACCGATGCAGGAGATAACGAACGGCTTCTTCTTGGGCAGGGTCACACCGTAAATGCAGGGCTCAGTGGTGCCGAAGATGCCGGTGATGGCAGCGGGCAGCGCGACGTCCTTGACCTTCTTGTCCTTGGACTTGAGGTAGATGGCAAAGACGGTAGCGGTCTGGGCATGCGAGCAAACCTGGCGACCACCGAAGACGGCGTCATAGCCGAGCACGGCAAGGTTGTTGAGGTACATGGGGACGACGGCCCAGTGCAGACCGAAGATGACGAGCACCTGCCACAGGGCACCGAGCGTGGCGCCGCAGAGCAGACCGCCGATAACGGGGACCTCGTAGATAGTCTTGAAGAAGAGAGCAAGGGCGCTGGTGAGGATGCCGGCGATGGGGCCGATGAGCAGGTAGGTGAGCGGCACGAAGATGACAAGCGTCAGCAGCGGCGTCATGAAGAAGCGCACCGGGGAAGGCATCTTGGGGTCGATTGCCTTATAGAACTTGGCGGCGAAGAAGACCGCGAGGATGATAGGGATAACCGAGCTGGTGTAACCGGAGGACGGGAACACGATCGGCAGGCCAAAGAAGGTGCTGGAGTAGCTCATCTCGAACGCAGTGCCGGTGAAGATCGAGCCGATGGGGTCGACGGCCTTCATGGCGACCATGCTCGGATACGTGAGGGCGGCACCCATAGCGGCGCCCATGAACTTGTTGATGCCGAACTTCTCGGCCGAGGTGAAGCCCAGGAAGATGGGCAGGAAGTAGAAGAAACCGTCGGCGAACGAGTAGATGGTCTGGTAGGCGCCGGAATCGGCGGTCATGAGACCCAGGAAGGTGCAGAGCGACAGCAGGCCCTTGGTCATACCGGCCGCGGCGAGCAGGGGCAGGACGGGCTGGAGAATACCGGAGACCAGGTCGATCATCACATCGATGGGCTTTTTGGGCGTGGCGTCTGCCGTGTCCTCCTCGAGGGCGTTGCCGTCCTCGTCGACCAGGCCGCCGGCCTGGAACTTACCGATCGCGAGCACGGTGTCGTAGACGTCGGTGACATGCGGGCCGATGACAACCTGGTACTGGCCGCCGGCATGCATAACCTTGATCACGCCATCGGTGTTCTCGAGCACCTCGTCGTTGGCGAGGGATTCATCCTTGAGCTTGAAGCGAAGACGCGTCACACAGTGCGCGAGGCTCTTGACGTTGTCCTTGCCACCCACGTTCTGAATGATGATGCGGGCGAGGCCATCGTACTTACTTGCCATGTCAACTCCTTTTCCAAAAGGTTTGGCGAAACATGTACACAACGCAGGGCCACGGCGCCTTGCAGCCAGCCGCGTTTGATACCAAAAGAATGTGTCCGGCAAAAGCCCTAGCGGCTATTGCAGACCTTGATGAGATACATCAGCAGATAGAAGCGCTCCTCGTCGGTGAGCTTCCAGCCGTGCTGACGCTTGAAATAGCGCGCGATCGCCTTGCTGCAGCTATCGGCGCGCGGATAGCCCTTGGCGACATCCGTGAGCAGCGGAAGCTCGGCTTCCTGCTTGGGTTCGTCGCCCATAAGGCGCTTGACAAGAAACTTAAGATGCGTGACAAACCGCACGTAGGCGTGGGTGGTCTTGTCGATCTCGGCACCATCGAACATCTTCTTGCGCACGATATCGGTGACGTCGTCGATGATGGTGAGGGTCTTTTGCACGTTGCGCATCTGGTCGCCGTGAGCCGAACCGCGGCCCTCAGCGTTGATGATGTGCAGCGCGATGGAGCAGGCCTCGGTCGAGGGCAGGCTGATGCCGGTCATGTTCTCCATGAACTTGAGACCGGTGCGGCCCAGGTCGTACTCGGCCGGATAGACGAGCGGGATATCGGCGGCAAGGGGATTGTCCATAACGATGCCGTCGGCTGCGCGCTCGGCCGCAAACTGCAGGTGGTCGGCGAGCGTAAGGTAGAGGTTGGGATTGAGGCGGCAGTCGAGCTCGACCTCGGCCAGCCTCACGATATCGAGGGAAACGCCGATGACTTCGGCGGAAATGGAGTTGATGGTCTTGAGCAGATCGTCGTTGACGTTGCGGAACACACGCTGGATCTGAGAGGTCTCCTCCATCTCGTAAGGCGGCTTGCGAAAGCCCAGCCCCTTGCCGAAGACGACCAGCTCGTTGCCGTCCGCATCCTGTGCCATGGCAACGTTGTTATTGATTCTCTTGGTGATCAGCATGAAAAAACTCCCTTCCAAAGCATCGTGGCATACAGCTCTCACTCACCGTCAAACGGAATATGTTGCTGCGCTCGCCTTGCCTCGTAAAGGAGTAACAACCGAAACGTCGATTTGGAGAATAGCATCCATGGCCGCCGGTTGTGAACCCTTCATGTGCAACTTTACCGTTCGCAGCGTGATTTCGACCGTTCGCCGGATATGGCACCGTTGTGAGCATAATACTGCCAAAACGTTTTATCTGGCTGTTTGACACTATTGTCTTCCCAGCTCAGCGGCGGTCTTTGTATTCCTGCAGCAGCAGTTGAGACAAAATTTCGAACAAGTCTGCCGCGGACACATCCGCCGTATTCCATCGCACCTCGATGGTGCGCCGATAGCGTTTGCCTCGATACAAAAGCGGCTCGCGCAGACGACAGACGTCAACCGTCGACGGCGCCGCATCCTGCCGTTTGACAGCGCATATCGTGCGGTAGGCCGTTAAGAGCGTATATCCGCACGGTCTGCCGCTGCACGCCTGGGCCACGGCATTGTTCCTTTCGGGCAAAACGTCGCGCAGCAGGCGCCGCCCGAGTGCCTCGAGGCGCTCGGCGCGCTCTTGAGTAAGCTCTTGAGCCAGATGCGCCAGATCGCGTCCATCGGGCATGGCCGGAAGCACATGGGCCGCGGGATGCCTCAGTGCGCTTGACGGGTCGGTCGTCAGCTCGATTACACCTGGCTCCGCCGGGGCCGCAAAGTCCACCGGCCGCACCGCCTCGATGTGCACCCTTCCCACCGCGCCCGAGGCGACCAGCGCGCGCAGGTGCCCGATGACGGCGGTGTTCTCGTCGGTATAGAGAACCGCCCGCGACGCCTCCCCCTGTCGCTCGATCGCGCTCGCCAGGCCCAGGGCAACGAGGGTCGCCTCGGCTTTGGACACGTGGCCCGGCATCGCACGCGCCAGGTAGGTCGCCGCCAGATAGCTCGCTTGGGGATAGCGGGCCACCGTCTCGGACGCATGGTAGTTGAGCAGGCTGTGCCCACGTGCCGTGCGGCGCATGACGCCATCGATCCGAGCCGCCATATGGGCAAGGGCTGCCTCATCGACAGCCAAGCCTGCGCTTCCCGTCTGCTCGGCTGCCCAGCTCAGAAGCTCGGCAGCATGAGAACGCGCCGCATCCGAGGGCGCGAGGGGAACCGTAAGTTCGACCAATAGCTGCGCCAGCCACGCCGTACCCGCCTCGTCGACGTCAACTCCCGTAGCGGCAAATAACGCGCGATGCAGCGCCTTGGCATAACGCTTCATCTCGGACGCGTGTGCATCTTCTTGATCGATAGCAAAAGGCTCCTCGACGCAATGCCCCAGGGCCTCGCGCACGGCCGAAAGCGCGCACCAATCCCCCACCCGGCGCACGTCCGAGCCCGACAAGCGACCGGTTGCAACCAACGGCTCAAGGCACCGCTCGGCCACGCCCGCCGCCACATCGCGCAGCTCGTGGAACCGCGCTGCATCCTCATCGTCCTCGAACATCGCGCCGATGCGGTCATCCTCGATCCACTTGGATGCCTCGTAGCGTCGCTCGCTCTCCGTCCCAGCGATACGCAGGCCCGCGACATCGATCTCAAAGTGCAAGCGAGGCAGACGGGTCATCCGGTAGCGCATGATCTGCACCTGCTCGGCCACCGTGGCCTTCGACACAAACAGGCGCTCCGCCACCTGGGCCATCGAAAGCGGCCACTCGCCCAACAACAGCATCAAGAACACCTGGGCGTAGCGGCGTTTGATACTGTGATGACCCTCGTGGACGTCAAAATCCTTTGCCAGGCTGTCCCGCAGGCCGTCTTCGAGATACCCGATGCGATAGCCCTTTCGGGGTGCGGACTCTATGCGTGCCCGGTCGCCCAACAGCTCGCGGATAGCGACGACCTCCTGCTTGACGACGCGCACGCTCACGCTCAGCCGCTCGGCGAGCATGGCGGCGGTCACCCAGGAGCGCTCGCTCGCCAAAAGCATCAAAAGCCGTATCTGCCGCTGGGTGAGCATAGGGCGCCCCTTTCGTTTTAATAGCTGCACCATTATCCGTGCAGATAGCCTAACGAGCAAGCGCTCGCCGCGGGCGTTTAATGGTGGCAGACGAAGACAGCTTTGACGAAAGGGGCCCTTATGACCGACAAGCTGCATATTCCCGATACGTTTCTGTGGGGCGGCGCCACCTCGGACTTTCAGTACGAGGGAGGCTTTGGCGAGGGAGGCCGCGGCCTTTTGACCCGCGACTTCGAGACCGACGGCAACGTCGACACGCCGCGCCAGCTCACCCTCAAGATGCCCGACGGCTCACGCACCTCGGTCAACAGCAGCTTCTTCCAGTGCCAGCCCTTCCCCGAGGGCGCCGTGCCGTGCATCTACGACGACCAGTACTACCCGAGCCATCAGGCGGTCGATTTCTACCACCATTGGCGCGAGGATATCGCCCTCATGGCCGAGATGGGCTTTGGGGTGTTCCGTTTTTCGATCACGTGGAGCCGTATCTTCCCCACGGGGGACGAGGCCGAGCCCAACGAAGAGGGCCTCAAGTTCTACGAGGACGTGGTCGACGAGCTGCTGGCGCACAACATCCAGCCGCTCATCACCATCTGCCACGACGAGCTGCCGGCCCATCTGGCCGAGAAGTACGACGGCTGGGAGAGCCGCCATGTGATCGACTGCTATCTCAAGCTCTGCCGGGCGCTGTTCGAGCGCATCGGCACCAAGTGCAAGTACTGGCTCACCTTTAACGAGATCAACGCCATCGCAGGCTATATCGCCACCGGCTCACCGCGCACGGATCCGCAAACGCACTACCGCTGCATCCACCACATGTTTGTGGCCAGCGCGCTCGCCGTGCAGATGGGCCACGAGATGATGCCGAGCGCGATGTTCGGCACCATGTACGCGAGCTCCGAGGTCTACGCCGCCACCTGCAAGCCCGAGGACGAGATGCGCCGCATGCAGTTCCGCCACATGACGCAGTTCTTTAGCGACGTCATGGCCCAGGGCGCCTACCCCTACTACGCACAGGACATCTTCCGCAGGCTCGGTGTGGACGCCTCGCAATTTATCGAGGAGGGCGATGCCCAGACGCTCGCCGCCGGCACGCTCGACTACGTGACCTTCAGCTACTACCGCAGCGCCCTCATCCAGGCGGGCGACGAGCTCAAGCGCATGGGCGGCTCGCCCACCAACCCCTATCTGCCCGTGACGCCCTGGAGCTGGCAGATCGACCCCGTGGGCCTGCGCTTTGTGATGAACGAGATCTACGACCGCTACCACAAACCCATCTTTATCGTCGAGAACGGCCTGGGTGCCATCGACGAGCTGCTGCCCGACGGCACCGTCGACGACCAGTACCGCATCGACTACCTGCGCGACCATCTGCGCGAGATGGCCAAGGCCATCTGCATCGACGGCGTCGAGTGCCTTGGCTACACCATGTGGGGCTGCACCGATCTGGTGAGCCTTTCTACCGGCGAGATGGCCAAGCGATACGGCTTTGTGTACGTGGACATGGACGACAAGGGCAACGGCACACTCAAGCGCAGCAAGAAGAAGAGCTTCGACTGGTTCAAGCGGGTCTGTGCCACCAACGGCGACAGCCTGTGGGACGGTGTCGACACCGACGACGTCATCGCGGCGGATTAGGCAAGCGGGCGAACAAAACCCATACAAAAACGGGCTCCGGCGGCATTGCCGCCGGAGCCCGTTTTGCAGCGTCGTTACTCGCGCGGCGTGCCGTAGGGGTTGTAGAGGTCCGCGAAGGTGAACCGCTCCTTCTGCGGGTCGAAGTCGAGCGTAAGGACGCAGCAGTTGCCGATACGCTTCTTCATGCCGAGCGGTTCCACACCGACGGCGCGCATAACCTGCGTCGTGGCAGCACCGTGGCTCACGGCCAGGACGCTCTCGTGACCGGGGCGGCGCATGATCTCAGTGATCGTGACCATAAGGCGCTCGCGAAGCTCGACCTCGCCCTCGCCGCCGTACTGCTTAAAAAAGTCACCGTAGGGCAGGCGCGGGTTGAGGTCCTCGCTCGCGCCCTCGAACTTGCCGAAGTTCCACTCCTTGAGGCCCTTGACGCGCTCGTAGGGCTGGCCGGGAAATGCGAGCTCCAGCGTGTCGCAGGCGCGCTCGGACGTGGAGCTGTAGGCGTGGTCGAACGTAAGGCCGCGCTCTCGAAGCGCCGCGCCTACGGTCTTGGCCTGTTCAACGCCCAGGTCGGTGAGCGGCGAGTCGCACCAACCCTGTTTGCGACGGAGCAGATTGAAAAGCGTCTGGCCATGGCGCATGAAGTACAGCTTGGACATCGAAAGCCTCCTTAGTTGCGATCTTTCAGCGACCAGTATGCCACCCTGGAGTTGCTTCAAGGCAAGCCGCGACAGCAAATTCGACGCAATTGCCCATATAGTAATGTTACTCAATACAAGCAGTTTCGCATTTCAGGAGGTGATCGGCGACTTCCCAAGTGGACCCTCTGATTTAACAGTGTTTAGTTATATTTTAGTTGTCGTTTACGCAGGAAAAATCGATGAGCTGTGAGGTGTACTCAAGCAAAAGCAGTTCACCTCCTGAAATGCGAAACTGCTTTATTCAAATAGCATATCAACGGCTCAAATTATGCGGCTGTCGCCGGTTTAACGCCTGCAAGGCACCTACTTTTTGACGCGGTCCTGGATCAAATCGCAGATGGAGCGGGCGTCGTTGATGCTGATCGTGGG
Source organism: Collinsella sp. UBA6357 (assembly GCA_002437815.1). Lineage (GTDB taxonomy): Bacteria > Actinomycetota > Coriobacteriia > Coriobacteriales > Coriobacteriaceae > Collinsella. Next base: position 19,327 of record DJRP01000011.1, read on the forward strand.
CACCTCGAGTCCCGCATCGTTCGCTTGGCGCACCAGGGCCTCGTTGCAGGCAAGCGCCAGCGTGCTGCCGTCGACCAGATCGAGCGACGAGCGCCCACGCAGGCGGTCGACACCCGAGCGCGCGACGACGATGTTGTCGAAGCTCTCTGTCTTATAGCCCTCGACGATCACGATGTCGACATCGGTATAACGGGCAAGCAGCTCGCGAGCGGGCATCTCGTCCTCCTCGCGCGTATCGGCGTATTCCGCCCAGCGCGTGCCGCAGATGAGGCCCACGTGCTTGGAGCCGGCCTGATGGTGGCGCCAGGAGTCCTTGGCGGGCACGTCGATGTCAAAGCCATGGTGACCATGGTGTTTGAGCGACCCTACGCGCAGACCGCGGCGCGTGAGCTCGGCGATAACCTTCTCGACGAGCGTGGTCTTGCCGGAGTTCTGATAGCCGATGAACGCGATGGCCGGGACCGCGGGCTGGGGGGCCGCAGCCACTGCCGACGCTGGGACAGTCGCCGTGCCCGTGCCCGTCGCGGCGTTGGCAGTGGCGGCGGCCGCCTCGTGCTCGGCGCGATCCCAGACACCCGAGCGGCCGCCCTCTTTGCGAAGCAGGCGCACGTCGACGATCTCCATGCCTCGGTCGACCGCCTTGCACATGTCGTAGATGGTAAGGCAGGCAGCGCTGGCACCGGTCAGCGCCTCCATCTCGATGCCGGTTTTGCCGGTAACACCGGCCGTGACCAGCACATGGAACCCCACGCGGCCGTCGACGCGGGCAGGCGCACATCCCTCGGGCGTCTCCTCAATCGGTGTGCCGGCCGGCACGATGGGTTCGATCTCGCACTTGCTCTTGGTGATGAGCAGCGGGTGGCACATGGGAATGATATCGCTCGTGCGTTTGATGGCCATGATGCCCGCCACCCGCGCGCAGGCGAGCACATCGCCCTTCTTGGCACGGTCCTCGAGCACCATGGCCTGGGTCTCGGGGTGCATGAGGATGGTGCCCTCAGCGATCGCGATGCGGCGCGTCTCGGCCTTGTCCGAAACATCGACCATGCGCACCTCGCCCTTGGCGTCGACGTGGGTGAGCTCGTCGCGATAGGCATCGCGGATAGGTGTTGCCGAGGTCACAGGCGCCATCGAGGCCTCGGGGTCCATGGGAACAGCACCCTCACGTGCTGCCTTGGTCGCCTCGGCGTACTTGCTCTCGGCCATATCGATCACCCTCCGATTTGGGACATGAAGCGTTGCGTGCCTTCGATTATCGCGTGTTCTTGCGGCTTGTGGGCCACGGCGTCACGCCAAATCTCGAGCACACGCGCATCGTCGCCGGCACGAAGCGCCGCGCGAACGGAATACTCGGCATCGCTGAACAGGCACGGACGAACGTTGCCGTCGGCCGTGAGGCGCAGGCGGTTGCAGCTCGAACAAAAATGGTTGGACATCGCGCTGATAAAACCCACCGTGCCCGCCGAGCCCGGGAATCGCCAGTAGCGCGCGGGGCCAGCGCCGGCAGGAGCATCGGTTACATCGAGCGGCTCGAGCTCCCCCAGGCCCGCCGCCACACCCGCCGCGCTGATGCGGCGGCGCAGCTCATCACTGGGAACGGTGTCGCTTGCGTCCCAGAGCTCGGGGTTGAGCGAAGGCGAATGCGGATCGACGGCGCAGTGCGAACTCGTGTGCTCGTCGCCGATGGGCATGTACTCGATAAACCGCATGTGGATGGGGCGGTCGACCGTGAGGCGCGCGAGGGCCGTCACGTCTTGGTTGAGCCGGCGCACGACCACGCAGTTGACCTTGACGGGTGTGAAGTTCCATTGGAGCGCGGCATCGATGCCCGCCGTGGTCTGCTCGAGCCGGCCCAGACGCGTGATCTTGCCAAAGAGCGCGGGGTCGAGCGTGTCGAGCGAGATGTTGACGCGGTCGAGCCCGGCATCTTTGAGCTCGGGCGCCATGCGGGGCAGCAGCGCTCCGTTGGTTGTGAGCGAAATGTCCTCGATGCCGGGGATCGCGCGAATATCACGGATAAGCGGCACGATGCGGCGACTCACCAGCGGCTCACCACCCGTGAGGCGCACGCGGCGGATGCCCTCCCCCGCCACCAGACGGACGAAACGCGCGACCTCCTCGGCCGAGAGCATCTCGTCGTGGGCACGGGGTGCCACGCCTTCCTCCGGCATGCAGTAGATGCAGCGAAAGTTGCACTTGTCAGTCACCGCGATGCGCAGGTAGTTGATGCCGCGGCCGAAGCCGTCGCGCTGCACGCGCTCGTCCACACGGCCCTCCCCTCGCCTGGAACTTTATTCTTAAAGGAATATAGTACCGCACGCCCAAAATGCGCCGACACGCGTACGACAAGGGCACCACAGGGCAACGCGACAGCCGCGCATGCCAACGGGTCAGTCCAACTCCCTGAGGCCGTGGGCCAGCTGCCAGTATTCACCGTGCTGGGCGAGAAGCTCCTCGTGGGTGCCGCGCTCGATGATGCGGCCGTGTTCGAGGACCATGATGGCGTCGGCGTCGCGCACGGTGGAGAGCCGGTGGGCGATCATGAACGTGGTGCGGCCGCGCATGATGCGGTCCATGCCGCGCTCGATGAGCTTCTCGGTACGCGTGTCGATAGAGCTTGTCGCCTCGTCCAGGATCAGCACCGGCGGGTCCGCAACGGCGACGCGAGCGATGGCGAGGAGCTGCCGCTGGCCCTGGCTGAGGTTAGCGCCGTCGGCCGTCACCGGGGTGTCGTAGCCTTGCGGCAGGCGGCGGATGAACGAGTCGGCGCAGGCGGCCTCGGCGGCGGCGCGCACCTCCTCGTCGGTGGCGTCGAGCTTGCCAAAGCGGATGTTCTGCGCGATCGTGCCCGTGAACAGGTGCGTATCCTGCAGCACGATGCCGAGGCTGCCGCGCAGGCTCGCCTTAGCGATATGTTTGACATCGATGCCGTCATAGGTGATCTCGCCGTCGTCGACCTCGTAGAAGCGGTTGATGAGGTTGGTGATGGTGGTCTTGCCGGCGCCCGTCGAACCCACGAAGGCGATCTTCTGCCCCGGCTTGGCAAACAGGTTGAGGTCCGTGAGTACGCGGTGCCCGGGAATGTAGGAGAAATCGACGGCGTGGAAACGCACATCGCCCGCGAGCGGCACGAGCCCGCAGGTGAGCTCGGTGCCGTCCGCGGCGAGCGCGCGCCCCGCGTCCGTGGTCGAGGCCACATCGTGCAGGTGGCCGTAGGCTCCCACGCCCTGACCCTCGGGAATCTTCCACGCCCAGGACGCCTCGCCCGTGCGCACAAGCGTGACCTCGCCCCCGTCGACCTCGGGCGCCAGGTCCATGGCCGCAAACAGGCGCTCGGCGCCGGCAAGCGCATTGAGCAGAAAGTTGCCGAGCTGCGTGAACTGGTTGATGGGCATGGCCGCCTGGCGCACAAAGACCAGGTAGCTCGCGAGCGCACCCACATCGGCCAGGCCGTTGATGCAAAGCATGCCGCCCACCACGGCCACGATGGCGTAGTTGACGTAGCCGATCACGACCGTCATGGGCACCATCGAGTTCGCGTAGCTCACGGCAGCGGTGCCGGTGCGACGGAGCTCGTCGTTGCGACTGGCAAAACCGGCGACGTTGGCCGCCTCGTGGTTGAAGACCTTGATGACCTTCTGGCCCGAGATCATCTCCTCGACATAACCATCCAGGTCGCCGAGCGACGCCTGCTGCGCAGCGAAGAACTTCTTGGAGCGCGCACCGGAGTAGCGCACATAGAGCACGATGGCCGCGTCGCACACGAGGGTGATGATGGTGAGCTGCCAGTTGAGGACCACGAGCAGGGCAAAGGTGCCCACGGTCTGGATGGCGGCCTGGATCACGTTGGCGAAGCTGTTGTTGAGCGCCTCGGAGACGGTGTCGACGTCGTTGGTGAAGAAACTCATGATGTCGCCCGAGCGCGTGGAGTCGAAGTAGCTAAGCGGCAGCGTCTGGATGTGAGCGAAGAGGTCGCGGCGGATGTCGGACACCACGCGCTGGGCCGCACGAACCATGATCTGCGAGTAGCCAAGGGCCGAGAGCACACCCGTCACATAGATGACGACGGTGACGAGCACCTGGCGCTCGAGCAGCTCGACGCCCCCGGTGGCGAGGCCGTTGACGATGGGGCGCACCATGTAGGTGCCGGCGAGGCTCGCGATGGCGGCGACCGCCGCGAGCACGCCCACCGCGACGAGCGAGAACTTGGCATGACCCATGTAACTGAGCAGGCGGCGCACGGTGCGCTTGAGATCGGCCGGACGGGCCTGGGCTGCAGTCTTAGGCATGGCACTCGCCTCCTTCCAAAAGTGATCCGCAGGTGCCAGGGGAAAACGGATCACTTTCATTCGCGCCGCCGGCAAACTCCATTTGCGAGGCATAGATTTCCTGGTAGATGGTATCGTTCGCGAGCAGCTCGGCATGGGTGCCCTCGCCGTGAACGCGACCGTCGTCGATGACGAAGATGCGGTCGGCGTCCATTACACTCGTGATGCGCTGGGCGATGATGATCGTGGTGACGTCGGGGATACGACTCAGGTTCTCGCGGATCTTGGCCTCGGTCGCCATGTCGACGGCGCTCGTCGAATCATCAAAGATGAGCACGCGGGGATGTTTGAGCAGCGTGCGCGCGATGCACAGACGCTGCTTCTGCCCGCCCGAGACGCCCGCGCCGCCCTGGCCCAGGTCGCCATCGAGCCCGCCGATACGGTCGAGGAACTCGTCCACGCACGCGGCGCGACAGGCCTCGAGCAGCTCCTCGTCGCTTGCGTCGGGCGCACCCCACTTGAGGTTCTCGCGCACCGTGCCCGTGAACAGCACGTTCTTTTGCAGCACGATGCCCACGGCGTCGCGCAGGGTCGCGAGGTCGTAGCTGCGCACGTCGCGCCCGCCCACAAGAACCGTACCCGCGGTGGCATCGTAAAGGCGCGGAATCAGCTGCACGATCGAGCTCTTGCCCGAGCCGGTGCCGCCGAGGATGCCCACCGTCGAGCCGCTCTCGATGGAGAGGTCGATGTGCTCGAGCACGTCCTCGGCCGCGTCCGCGCGGTACTTGAAACAGACGTCGTGAAACTCGATGGAGCCGTCGGCCGGCACCATGGTCGCGGCGTCGCCCGCCGGACCCTCGATCAGAGGTTCCTCGTCGAGCACCTCGGCGATGCGGCCCACGCTCGTGAGCGCACGCGTGAGCAACAAAAAGACGTTCGAGATCATCATGAGCGAGTTCATGATAAGGAGCACATAGCTCATGAAACCCGTAAGCGAGCCCACGCCCAGCCGGCCCTCGATGATCATACGGCCGCCGATCCACAGGATCGAGACGGCGGCGACGTACATGGAGAGCTGGAACACCGGCAGGTTGAGCACGGCGGTGCCGAAGGTCTTGGTCGCGGTGCCGGCGAGCTCGGTGTTGACGGCACCGAACTTATCGCACTCATGGTCGGCGCGCACGTAGGCCTTGACGGCGCGCACGGCCGTGAGGTCTTCCTGCACCACGCCGTTGAGGTGATCCATCGAAGTCTGGAGCTGACGGTAGAGCGGACTCACGCGCACGGTGATGATGCCAAGCACGACGGCGAGCACGGGTAGGATCACGGCGAAGACCGCCGCGAGCTCACGCGAGAGCACAAAGGCGTAGACGAGGCCCATGACCAGGTTCACCGGTCCGCGCACCATGGGGCGAAAGCCATTGCCCAGGGCATTTTGGATCACGGTGATGTCGGTGGTCATGCGGGTGACGAGCGACGAGGTCTCGTACTCGTCCAGATTGCCAAAGGCGAGGGTCTGGATCTTCTGATACTCGGCGGCGCGCAGGTTGGCGCCGAGGCCCACCGCCACGCGGGCCGAATAGCGCGCATAGCCCAGACCGAGCACGAGCGACACGCCCGCGCAGACAAGCATGAGCGCGCCCTGGAACAGGATGTATCCCATGTCGCGCGCGGGCACGCCCGTATCGATGATGTTGGCCATGATCACGGGGATAAAGAGCTCGAGCGTGGTCTCGACGGCAATGAACAGCACGCCGAGGATGAAGTCGCGTTTGAATTCACCCAGGTAGGACAGCAGCAGCTTGAGGTTACGCACGTAGGGTCACTTCCTCCGCCGTGGTAATCTCCGAGACAGCGGAGTCCGCGTCAAGGCCCGCGGCCGGGCCCAGCGGGGCCGTCTTGGGCAGTGGCGGCACGCTGCCGGCGACAAGCGCATCGGTCTCATCGCCGGCGTCGCCGAGTTCGCGCATCATATTGCAGCGGGCACGGTCGAGCAGGCTATCGAACTGAGCACGCTCCGCCGGTGTGAAGCCTGCGAGCATGAGCTCGTCCACACGCTTGCACTCGGCATCCCAACGATGAACGGTCTCGCGACCATGCTCGGTGAGTGCGAGCGAGCGGCAGCGACGGTCGCGACCGGGAACGCTCTCGACAAAGCCGCCGCGCTCGAGCGCATCGAGCATGCGCGACACGGCGGACGGATCGATGACCAGATACTTGGCGATCTCGCGCTGAGTGCTTACCCCGTGCGCAGCCAAGTAGGACAGGATACGTGGCTGCCCGGGTCCAAGACCAAGTCCTCGAGCGCAGGCCCGCGTATCGGTTTTCATGGCATGGAATGCCCGCGACAGGCGCATATGCGTGTCATTGAGCGAATAGCCGATCGGTAGCGACTCTCCCGCTGCGCACTCGGCTGGACGATTTTGCCTAACTCGCTCCAAGATCCAACTCCTTGACATGTCAAACATTACAGAACAGAGAGCATTATGAACCGATTCCATGACATTTCAAGCAATCGCTGTCGTCCGTTCATATCAGACGCTGGCAGACGAAAGACTGCTCATTCCCCCATGAGCACCTTGACCCTATAACCGTTATAGGGTTTTCACTACACTGGTATCTGACCGAACCGAACCCGAAAGCCCCGCCCATGGAACGCGACCTCACCCACGGAAACATCCTCAGGACCATCGCGGTCTTCGCCCTGCCCTATATGCTGTCCTATCTGCTGCAGATGCTCTACGGCATGGCCGACTTATTCTTTATCGGGCAGTTTGGCGGAGCCGCCGGCATCACCGCCGTGGCCAACGGGGCGCAGACGCTCTATATCATCACCGTCGCCCTCGTGGGCCTCGCCATGGGCACCACCGTCACCGTGGGACACGCCATCGGGGCGCGCCGCTTCGATCGTGCGAGCGCGGCCATCGGCAACACCATCACGCTGTTCATGGGTGTGTCACTCGTGCTCACCGGGGCACTCATCGCGCTCTGCCCGCAGATCGTCACGCTCATCGGCACACCCACCGAGGCCGTCGAGGGAACGCATGCCTACCTCGGCGTCTGCTTTGCCGGCATCCCCTTTATCGCCGCCTATAACGTTATGAGCGCCATCTTCCGCGGTATGGGCGATTCGCGGAGCCCCCTGTACTTCGTGGGGCTCGCCTGCATCGTCAATATCGCGCTCGACTATATCTTCATGGGGCATCTGGGCATGGGGCCCGTCGGTGCGGCATGGGGCACTGTCATCGCGCAGACCGTGAGCGTCATCGCGGCAGTCGCGTCGCTCAGGTTCCGCGACTCGCAAATCCGCCTGCGCCTGGTCGATTTCCGCCCCCGGGCGAGCATGCTCGGCAGCATCCTCAAGGTGGGCGCGCCCGTGGCCGTGCAGGACGCCTGCATCCAGGTGGCGTTCATGTTCATCACGGTCATCGCCAACCATCGCGGTGTGGTGGACGCGGCGGCCGTGGGCGTGGTCGAGAAGATGATCAGCTTCATGTTCATCGTGCCGAGCTCCATGGGCGCGACGGTGAGCGCGCTCACCGCGCAAAACGCCGGCGCGGGCGAATACGGGCGCGCCCGGGCGGTGCTGCACCGGGCGATGACGATCTCGATCTGCTACGGGGTGGCCATAACGGCCCTAGTGCAGCTCGCAGCCCCGGCACTGCTTTCGATCTTTAGCGGCGAGGCGGCCGTCATCACCGCCGGGAGCCAGTACATCCGCAGCTACATCTTCGACGCGATCTTCGCCGGCATCCACATCTGCTTTAGCGGGTACTTCGCAGCCTACGGCAAAAGTTACATCGGCTTCGCGCACAACGTTCTCGCGGTAGCGCTTGTGCGTGTGCCAGGCGCGGCGCTACTGTCGAGCATGTTCCCGACAACGCTTTTTCCGATGGGGCTCGCCTCGCCCGCCGGTTCGATCCTCTCGGCCGTTATCTGCGCTATCGCATTCACGGTGCTCAACCGTCGCGACGCATTCGAAAAGCTGGCGGCATAACGTTCGATAAGCACGTAGGAGGTTGATATGTTTAACGGCGAGGAACGCCTGCTGCGCATCGGCGAGGTCGCAAAGCTGTTTAATCTGAGCGTCGGGTCGCTGCGCCATTACGAGCGGCTGGGGCTACTCGAGCCCGCCCGCGTGGACCCCGCGACCGGCTACCGTTACTACGGAACCAGGCAGCTCTCCACGCTCAACACCATCAGTCACCTGCGCGTGCTCGACCTGCCGCTCGAACAGATTCGCGCGTTTGTGACCACGCGCGATGTGGACCTCATGGAACACCAACTTGTTAAGCAGCAGGAAATCATCGAGCGCAAACGCCGCGAGCTCGAACGCGTACAGCACAAGATCGAGACGCAGCTGGCGATCCTTCGCGAAGCGCGCGCAGCCGAGCTCGACGTGATCCGCGAGCTCGATATCCCCGCGACCACCTGTGCCGTGCTGTGCGAACACGTGAGCCCCTCGGACGCCTACAGCTTGGAATGGCAGATTCGACAGCTGCAGAAAGACCAGGACGAGACGTTTGTCTTTATGGGCAACCTGGGCGTGGGAATCTGCCCCGAGCGGCTTGTCGCAAGCGACTTCGATGGCTATGACGAGGTGTTCCTGCTGCTCGACGACACGGACGATTATCACGGCGAGGTCGAGCGGCGCCCCGCCGCGCGAGGTGTCGAAATTGCCTTCAACGGTACACACGGACAGGCCGGCGAGCGCTACGAGCGCCTGCTCGCCTACATGAATGGTCATGGTCTGGAGCCCGCCGGTCCCTCGCGCGAGATCGCCCTCATCGACGACGTGATCAGCGACGACCCGGCCACCTACGTGACGAAGATCGAGATCCCGGTGTGCCCGTGCAGAGCATGAACGGCTACGCCTCCGGAACCTGACCTGTTGCCAGGATCCGCTCGAGGGCCGCCTCGTCCAGCAGCGGCACGCCCAGCTGCTCGGCCTTGGTGAGCTTGGAGCCCGCCTTGGGGCCGGCGACCACGTAGCTCGTCTTCTTGGACACGCTGCCCGAAACCTTGGCACCGAGCACCTTGAGCGCCGCGCCCGCCTCGTCGCGCGTGCGGTTGACGAGCGTGCCCGTGAGCACAAACGTGAGCCCCGCGAGCGGCTGCGCGTCGGCGAGCTCGCCCGCAACGCCGGCGTCGGCCGCGGCCTGTGCGTGCACCGCTCCCAGGTCCTCCTCGAGTGAGAGGCCTGCCTGACGCAAGCGCTCGAGCACGGCGAGGTTCTCGGGCACGGCGAGGAACTGCTTCACGCTCTCGGCAATCTTGGGACCGATGCCCTCGCACTCGGCGATGTCCTCTTCGCTTGCCAGGATCAGCTTGTCGATCGACAGGAACCGCTCGGCGATGACCTCGCCCACGCTCTTGCCCACGTGACGGATTCCGAGCGCGAAGAGCACGCGCCCGAGCGGTTGCGCCTTGGACTTGTTGAGCTCGGCAACGATCTTCTCGGCCGTCTTGCGACCCACGGGGATGGGGTCGCCCTTCTTGACGCCCTTTTTGCTGTTGGAACTCGCGTAGGTGCGCCCCGTGTCGAGGCCGGCGATGTCATCGACCGTAAGCTGGTAGAAGTCCGCGACGTCGTGGAGCAGCCCGGCCGAAATCATTTTGTCGACGATCTCGTCGCCCAGGCCGTCCACGTCCATGCAGCCGCGGCTCACCCAGTGAAGCAGGCGCTCCTTGAGCTGCGCCGGGCAGTCGATGGAGACGCAACGGTAGGCCACCTCGCCGTCCTCGTGGACCACGGGGCTGCCGCACACGGGGCAGACCTCGGGCATCTGCCAGTCGACCGAATCCGTGGGGCGCTTGTCGAGCACGGGGCCCACGACCTCGGGGATCACGTCGCCCGCCTTGTGCACGATGATCGTATCGCCCTCGCGCACGTTCTTGCGGCGGATCTCGTCGATGTTGTGGAGCGTGGCACGCGCGATGGTAGAGCCGGCGACCGTGACCGGGTCGAACTCGGCGACCGGCGTGAGCACGCCCGTACGACCCACCTGAATGCGGATCTCGCGCAGGACCGTCTGCTTCTCCTCGGGCGGAAACTTGAACGCGATGGCCCAGCGCGGTGCACGGGCGGTAAAGCCCAGGTCCAGTTGCTGCTGGAAGCTGTCGACCTTCACGACCACACCGTCGATATCGTAATTGAGGTCGCCACGATGTTCGAGCGCCTGTGCGCAGAACTCGTGGACCTCGGCCGGCGTGGAGCAGCGGGCGACGTTGGGATTGACGCTGAATCCGGCGCTTCGCAGCCAATCGAGGAACTCGCGCTGGCTGTGCACGTGAAGCGGGTCGGTGTCGGCCACGGCGTAGATGAAGGTCGCAAGATCGCGGCGCGCCGTGATCTTGGGGTCCTTTTGGCGCAGGCTGCCCGCCGCGGCGTTGCGCGGGTTCGCGAACGGCGCGCGGCCCTCGTTGTCGGCCTCCTCGTTGAGACGTAGGAAACTCCCCTTGGGCATGTAGACCTCGCCACGGACCTCGATAGTGCGCTCGCGGTCAACCCCCATATGGGAAAGCGCGGCCTCGGAAAGGTGCATCGGCACGTCCTTGATGGTGCGGACATTGAGCGACACATCCTCGCCCGTGGTGCCGTCGCCACGCGTGGCCGCGCGCACGAAGGCGCCGTTCTGGTAAGTGAGCGCCACGCCCAGACCGTCGATCTTGAGCTCGCAGGTATAGGTGACGCTGCCCGCGCCGAGCGCGTCCTCCGTGCGGGCGAGCCATTCGTCGAGCTCGTCCAGGTCCATGGCGTCGTCCATGGAGTACATGCGCGCCATGTGCGTGACCGGCGTAAACTGCTCGCTCACGTAGCCGCCCACGCGCTGAGTATAGCTGTCGGGAGTCACGAGGTCGGGATAGGCGGCCTCGATCTGCTGGAGCTCGACGAGCAACTTGTCGAACGCGGCATCCGTAATCTCGGGCGCATCGAGCATGTAGTAGCGATAGGCGTGGTAATCGAGCTCGTGACGCAGCTTGGCCGCGCGGGCCGCAGCTCGGGCGCGGGCATCGGCGGGGACCACGGTTTCGGAAGCGTTCACCGTCGTGTTCGCTGCAGGCATTCCGGAATCGGCATCCACGCTGTCACCAAACAGGCTCGATTGCTCCATAGCGGCACTCCTTTGCTCGATTTCAAACAGACATAAGGGTACCACCGGTCGAAACTGGGTCGAATACCCCATTCGAACCGCACCGAATCGGCAGTCGTCGAATCGGCTTGGACAATTAGTTCAGATACGTATTTTTCTGTTTGCCGATTCGAGCTTGAAAGGAGAGAATTAGTTCAATCTGGCGCTCGCGGGGCTATGCAAGCAGTTTGTTTTCCCAAATAAGAACCCAGCAGAGCCCGTTTTCCGCCCCAAAACCGCTGACAACGAGCCCTGGTCCGCTTCCGATTCGTACATATCTGAACTAACTGTCCAAGCCATCCAAAAGCGCGGGGTCCTCTGACTCTAAATATCCGTTTCACCATCCCCAAGCTCCAAATATATGCAACAAAAAACGGACGCCGGCAACATACCGGCGTCCGCTTTTTGCGATGTCATGATATCGAGTTTAGAACCCCTGACCGTTCTGGCTCTGGCCCTGGCCTCCGAGCAATTCCTCAAGATACTGACGCAGTTCCTCATTCGAGATGCCGCCGTTACCGGTATCAGTCGAGGAGTCATCCTGTTGGGCGCTGTTCTGCAAGTCCTCATCCGAGCCCAGCTCGACTGTGACTTTCTTCTCCTCTTTGCCGCGCATAAGCGTGATCTCGACCTTTTCGCCCACCTCGTGGCTGCGCAGCGCGATGATCAGGCCGTCGGCCGAAGTGATCTCCTCGTCGCCAAGCTTGGTGATGACGTCGCCCTTCTCAATGCCGGCCTTGGCCGCCGGACCGTCCTCGGTGACGCTCGCCACATAGGCGCCGCTATCGGTGCCAAGCTTGTTGGTGCGCGAGTTGAGCGCGTTGACGCTCGAAAGCGTGAGGCCCAGATACGGGTGCGTGGGCGTCTTGCCGTCGATGATCTGATCGGCGATGTTCTTGGCGTAGTTGATAGGGATCGCGAAGCCCACGCCCGAGCTCGAGCCGGAGTAGCTCTCGATGAGCGAGTTAATACCCACGAGCTCGCCGTTGTCGTTGACGAGCGCGCCGCCGGAGTTGCCCGGGTTGATGGCGGCGTCGGTCTGGATCATGTTGGCATAGATGGTGTTGCCGCTCGTGGAGCTCATGGCCGTGGAACGGTAGAGAGCTGACACAATGCCCGTGGACACGGACTGCTCGTTGCCAAAAGGCGAACCGATGGCCATGACCCACTCGCCCACGTTGAGCTTGGACGAGTCGCCGATCTCGATCGGGGTGAGCGACGAGGCGTCGGCGTCCTTGAGTTTGATGACGGCCAGATCGCTCGAGGCATCGGTGCCTACAAGCTCGGCCTCGTAGGTGGTGCCGTCGTCCATGGTCACCACGAGCTGGTCATAGCCGTCGACCACATGGTTGTTGGTGAGAATGTCACCCTTGGTGTCGAGCACCACGCCCGAACCGATACTGCCTGAATCGCTTGAATCGTCGGCGGACTGCGAAAGGCTGCTTCCTTGGCTACTACTTGAGGTGGCCGTAATGGACACAACGGAGGGCAGTGCCTTGGCACTAACGGCCTCGGCAAGCGTGGTGTCCTCGGAATCGATGGTGATCTTCTGCGCGCTTGAGCCCGAAGCCCCCGCCGTCACGGAATTCTTGCCGCCACCGATATTGAGCGCACCGCTCATGACAAGCGCGATTACGAGCAGGGCGCCGCACGCGCAACCCGCGAGCGCGGTAATAAAAATCGGAAGCTTCTTGGTCTTGGTTTTGACCACCGTATGCTTGTTCACGACTTGGCCGCCACCAAGAGGCTTGCCCGTCTGCGTATCGTAGGCCTGCACGTAGGGGATTTTGTCCGTCTCGCCGGCAGGCGTCGACTCAACCTGCACCCGCGGCTGCTGCTGGGTCTCGCCGGCGTCACCAGTGCTCTCGGGGCGCCGAGACTCATTCTCGCTCATTGCTTGCGATCCTTTCGTCTGATAACCAAAGGCCCGCCGGGCGAACCCGCGGGCCATCGTTGTTCATGTTTGAGTTGTACCCCATCGAGCCCCAAGGCGCACCTCAGAACGGAATCTTTTAGGAAGCTTTAAGTTGCGCCTTTTAATTCGCACACCCGATTCTGGGGTTCGGGCCCTTTTCGATCGAAAGGCACTATGCCGAGGGAGGAATGACGGCGACTCGACCTTTCTATCTACCAAATATATGTTATCTAAGCCAAGCAATTTCGCATTTCAGGAGATGAAACGGGTTTGGCCAAGTACAACACCCTTTCGGCGCAACGTTTCCGCAGGATTGGGTTTTCAAAAAAGCCCGGCTACTCGAGAGATTGCGATTCACCTCCTGAAATTCGAAACTGCCTATTCCGTATAACATATTTTAGTGAGACACAAGACTAATAAAGCCCCGCAAGAACACCTTGCGGGGCTCGAAATGCCTTAAATCTAATGTCGTGAGGCGACGCGTAATCCACCTGGACCGCAAGCGGCTAGTCCTTAAACAGGTAACCGACACCGCGGACGGTGGTGATATGTGCCGCGATCTGCGGACCCACCTTGGAACGGATACGCCTGATATGCACGTCGACGGTACGCGTGCCGCCGCAGTACTCAAAACCCCACACGCGATGCAACAGGACCTCGCGGCTGTAGGCGCGGTTGGGATGTGAGGCCAAGAAGCTCAGAAGCGAGTACTCCATAAGCGTGAGATCGATAGGCTCGCCATCGAGCGAAACCTGATAGGTGGCCAGGTTGATCTCCAGGTTGTCGATATGCAGAACGTCATCGGCGGCAACGGCCTCGTCCTCGCCCATCAGGCGCTGGGCTCGCGCCTTGAGCTCGTTTGCCGTGGCCGTGGGACAGATAAAGTCCGCATGGGCATGGTTGGGCATGCGCAAGGTGCCGAGCCCCTCGTCGTCGACAATCAGCAGCATCGGAATGTTGCCGCGGTCATCGAGCCACTTGGCGATCTGCTCGATGCGGTCGTTGCGGATGCCGTCGGCATCCAGAATCAGCAAGTCGAAGTCGTGAGCCGCGGTCGGCGAATCGGGCGTTGCCAGATTGACCTCCGCCCCCATCGTCGTGGTCAGGCTGCGGGCAAACTCATGAAAGCGCGTCGTGCGCGCCATAAACAGGACGCTCTTCTCGGACATACCATCCTCCAATAGTATGAGCTCAAATCATGCAGGTCACACGCTGCGCGATTACGAGTTCGCCAGGTAATGCTTGATTTCCCACTCGGTGATCGTGGACTCGAACTTGCGCCACTCGGCTCGCTTCTTCTTGAGGAAGAAGCTGTGGATATGCTCGCCAAGCGCTTCCTTCATGAACTGCGAGTCCTCGAAGGCGTCGAGCGCCTCGTCGAGCGAACGGGGCAACGGCGTGTAGCCGGCCTCGAGCATCTGCCGATCGTTGAGCTTGAGCGTGGCGGCCGTGGCCTCGGGCGGCAGCTCGAGCTTGCGCTCGATGCCGTCGAGACCAGCGGCAAGCGTCACGGTGTTGACCAGGTAGGGGCTCGCCATGGGATCGGGGCTGCGCAGCTCGATGCGGGTGGACTGCTGCTTGCCGGGTTTATAAACCGGAATGCGGATCATGCTCGCACGGTTGCGCAGGCCCCACGTGGCGTACTGCGGCACCGTGTCGCCACCCGTGGTGATGCGCTTGTAAGAGTTGACCGTGGGGTTGGTGATGGCACTGATCTCGCGCGCGTGCGCCAAGATACCGGCCATATAGTGTTTGGCCGTCTCGGACAGGTGATATTGCTCGTCGTCCTCGCCCCAAAACGCATTGTTGCCGTCGTGGTCGAACAGCGACTGGTGCAGGAACATGGCGCTGCCGTCCTCGCCGGCGAGCGGCTTGGGCATAAAAGACGCGTGACAACCGTTCTCGTAAGCCTGCTGCTTGATGATGAGTTTGGCCGTGGTGATGGCGTCCGACATGCTGAGCGCCTCGGCGTGGCGAAGGCTGATGCCGTGCTGCGACTTGCCCGTGGCATGGAAGGTGTACTCGACGGGCACGGACATCTTCTCGAGCGTAAGGACCGTGTTGCGGCGCAGGTCGCGCGCGCTATCCGAGACGCTAAGATCGAAGTAGCCCACGTTGTCGAGCGGCTCGGGCGTATGCTCGTCGGGGAAGTAGTAGTACTCGAGCTCGGCGCCCACGTTCATGAGGAAGCCGGCCTTCTCGGCGCGATAGAACATGCGGCGCAGGGCCTCGCGCGGGTCACCGGCAAAGGGCTTGCGATCGGGGGTGCACACGTCGCAGAAGACGCGGGCGACGCCGTTGTGGCTCGGGCGCCACGGCAGGATCTGGAAGGTCGAGGCGTCGGGGAAGGCGAGCATGTCGGCTTCCTCAGGGGTGGCAAAGCCCTCGATGGCCGAACCGTCAAAGCCGATGCCCTCCTCGAAGGCGACCTCGAGATCCTCGGGGCTGATGGCGAAGTTCTTGAGGCGTCCCAGGATGTCGACGAACCACAGGCGCACGAAGCGGATGTCGCGCTGCTCCACGGTACGGAGCACGAAGTCGATGTTCTGCTGCTGATCCATGTCGCTCCCCTTTCTTGCAGGTGGGTTACGTACCGGTCGTTATCGCAGATACTATCGCAAAAGTTTGTTTCGCCCACGTTAAACGCTCAAGGGTTCACACGCGCCGCCCCCGGAGCGCAAAATGATCCCAATCCCCCTGGCACTTTGGGATCACTTTGGCTCAAAATAGTTTACAAAACATGGAACAATTCTATGGCGCGTCTCGTTTAATAGACGAGGTGATGAACATGGATCAAAATCCACGAGCCCTGGCGGAACATGCCCTTCGACGATATGGCGATATCCTGTTCCGCATTGCGCTCAACCAACTGCAAGATTCTGCAGCCGCCCAGGATGCGGTGCAGGACTGCCTGGTCAAGCTGCTAACCCTTAACCGCAACTTCGCGGATGAGGAGCATCTCAAGCGCTGGCTCATCCGCGTGACCGTCAACCTGTGCCACGACCGGCACCGTTGCGTTTGGAACACGCGCGTCGATGCGCTCGAAACGGACACTTCCAAACAAACCGCCAGCTCGGCAGAAGACATCGCCATCAGGCGGCTCGCCGCCGATCCGCTCTGGCAGGCGACCAAACGCCTCCCCGATACGCAACGAGCCGTGGTCCACCTGCGCTACGTCGAAAACATGTCCGATCTTGAGATCGCCGAGGTCCTCGGCATCAGCACTGTGACGGTACGCACGCGCCTCTTCAGAGCACGCAAGCGACTGCAGGCGCTCATCGAGGAACAGCAGATCCGCTCAGCCAAAACCGTCACCCCGTCGAGCATGCCAAACACACCGAGCGCATCACGTTAGCGAATCGATAGCAATTGGAGGAGACACCCATGAAAGAGCATCTGGACGAGCTGTTAAACGCTCACGGCCGCACGATGAGCGCCGTCGCGCTGCCGCATGACGCGCGCGAACGGGTCGCTCACACAATCGAGACGCATCCCCTGGCTACAGAAGACCCCCACCCGACCGTATTCGAATCATCGGGCGGAAAAGGTCTGCTGGGAAGACGGACGCTTCTCGTAGCCGTCTCTGTCGCCGCCGTCCTATGCCTGGCACTCGCGGCGGCGCAGCTAACGGGCACGAAAGCCGCCAAGAATGGCACGTTGAGCACCGGATCGACCGATACTCTGATACTTTCCGCCTATGCCGATGGCACCGCCATCGCCGACGCTCAAAACGCCGTGCTTGCTTCGCCGACGTTTTTGAGCGGGGCGATCAGCTGGTTCACGGCCGAAAACGAAACCACAGGCGCCATCGATACGGTCTGCATCGACTTTCCTCTCGACCTTTCATGCACGGGGGACGGCATCGAGAAGCTTAAGTATTCACTTGATGGCTCGAATGTAACGTTCAAGGCGCTGAGCAACCAGCACCCAGATGACAAAGAGGCAAACCCTGCCGCACGAGGGGCAGACGGTAACGGGACGACCGACCTCGTCGTTACGGATCCTGCCGCAATCACAAGCAACTCGATATATCTTGAGGTTCGGCTTCCGTTGACAGGAACGCTTTTGGAGCTGAACGAAAAGCTTTCCAATGACGGACAAGCTTGGAGCGAGATGGGGGTCGAAAGCGCCACGCAGGCGATCAAAGAGATTTCGCAGCACGTGCTGACCATAAAGGCCACGCTCGCAAACGGCAAATCGGTGACGCACACATACCGCATAGCGCCCTGCGATAACTTCAGAGAGCAGTATCGTTCGTTTGCCGAGGAGTTCACACGTAGCCTTGATAAGAGCGTTGACACTGCCTATTCCCAGCGCCTGTTCACCATCACCCAGCTGAGCTAGCAAGACGGCCCAAAATGACCCCTTTGCCCCTGGCACTTTGGGACCACCCTTGGCGCCGATGATCCCAATCCCCCTGGCACTTTGGGATCATTTTTAGCTAGCGGGCGGTGGAGGCGCGGCGCTCGATGTGGCCGGGGACCTCAATGCGGGTCGCGGGCATCTTGGCCGCCTCGCCCACCGTGGAGGTCGCACGATCGATGCGCTCGGACAGGCGCTGAGCCACGTGCTCAGCGAGGGCATCGGTGTCCTGCGCGGCCGTGGTCACGCCGCCAAAAAGCACGTGGTTCCAGGGATAATCGTCGAACGTTGCGATCTTAAGGGCCGCCGGCAGCGAGGGACCCAGCTGCGCTAGGGCCTCGGTCAAGCGTAGGAACACCAGACCATTGACGGCGATCAGGCCGAGCCGTTTGCCCGCGTTTTCCATGATGGCTCCGTCCAGCCGCTCCACGCCCTCGATACCGCCGTCCGCAAGCGTCACGACCTCGCCCTCGATTCCACGCGCAGCGAGCTCGGCCGCAAAGGCCTCGGCACGCTCGCGGCGCACCGGGCTCTCGTCGCCCGCCTCGGTGAGCAGGCACAGGCGCTCGCAGCCGGCATCGACGAGCTCGGCCACCAAGCCCGCCACCAGCTCGCGGTTGTTGGAGGTCACCAGATCGACCCCGCCGCCCTCGATATCGCGATCGAGCAGTACCATCGGCAGGCGCGCGGCGATGGCGGCGATGCGCCCGTCGTTGCCGCCGCAGGTGTTGACCACCATGCCGTCCACACCGGCATCGACCAGACGCACCAGCGCCTCGGCCTCGCGAGCAGCATCGTTGCCGCAGGTAGCGGTCATAAGCGAGCAGCCGCGCGCGGCCGCCGCGGCGGAGAGGCCCTCGAGCATGGCGCTCGAGAAGGGGTTCGCGATGTCCGCCAGCACCACGCCGATCAAGTTGGTGCGCGAGCTGCGCAGGTTGCGCGCAGCGGCCCGAGGACGATAGCCGGTACGCTCGATGACCTCGGCGATGCGCGCACGTGTCTGCTCGGTCATCTGGCCCGGCTTGTTGTTGAGGTAGCGCGACACGGTGGCCGGGCTCACACCTGCCTCGGCGGCGATGTCCTTGATCCTCATATGCGCCATGGCAGACCTGTCCCTCTCGATCGAATAGATGTATGTGAGGGCACCGGCCCGCCACAAAAGATGAATTTAAAAATTTTCGCTTGCAAACGCGCAGGGCTGAGTATACTACAACTCGAAACGAAACCGATTTCGTAAACCGATTTCGGCAAGCGTTGGCATGGAGGTACAAAGATGCACCCTACCGTCTTCGTACCTCCATGCCAACGCGCATAGACCGCATGGAACAGCACGAGAAGGAGCACACGAACATGGGCAAGAAGGTTCTTACGTTCGGCGAGATCATGATGAGGCTCTCGCCCAAGGACCACCTGCGTATCGAGCAGGCAACCGAGTTCGACGTCCGCTACGGCGGAGCCGAGGCCAACACCGCGCTATCGCTCGCCTATCAGGGCGACGACGCCGCCTATGTCTCCGTCGTGCCCGCCAACCGCCTGGGCGACTGCGCGCTGCGTTCGCTCAAGAGCTACGACGTCGACACCTCGCGCGTCGTGCGTCAGGGCGACCGCCTGGGCGCCTACGTGTTCGAGGTCGGCGCCTCGCAGCGCGGCAACGGCTGCGTCTACGACCGCAAGTACTCCGCTATCAACCTCGCGAAGCGCGACGTCTTTAACTGGGAGCAGATCCTCAAGGGCATCGACGTCTTCTACTTCTCCGGCGTGACGCCCGCCGTCTCCGACGAGATGGCCGCCGCCTGCAAGGACGCCCTCACCGTTGCCCGCGCCCACGGCATCACCACCGTATGTGACGTCAACTACCGCGGCAAGATGTGGACACCCGAGAAGTCGCAGGCCACCATGAAGGAGCTGCTGCCCCTCGTCGACATCTGCATCGCCAACGATGAGGATGCCCCGGCCGGTCTGGGCATGACCTGCGTCTCGGGCTCGCTCGCCCACGGCATCGAGGAGCGCGACTCCTACGTCGAGATGGCCCGTCGGATCTGCGCCGAGTACGGCTGCAAGAAAGTCGCCTCAGTCGTCCGCGACATCTCCTGCGTCGAGCGCTCCATCTGGATGGGCATGCTCTACGATGCCGCATCCGACGAGCATTGGTTCTCCCCTGCCCACGACGTGCACGTGCTCGAGGGTGTCGCCGCCGGCGACGCGTTCAATGCCGGCCTCGTCCATGCGCTCATCAACGACTTCGCGCCGCAGGACGCCGTGAACTACGCCATCGCCGCGTCGATCTTGAAGCTCACCATCAAGGGTGATTCAAACCTGGTGACCGCCGACGAGATCGCCGCCGTGGCGGCATCCGCCGAGGGCGGCACCCGCGTCGCGCGCTAGCCTCGCTTTCCCTTCAGCAGGCGGCGGCTTTCCCATTCCCGCCGCAGCCTGCACATCTCCGATTATCCCCCGGCCAGGTAGAACCACTTAGTCCCATTCCGGCTCCGCCTGGCACTTCCTACACGACTGGCCGAGAGGTCCGCTCAACGAGATTGCTTAATCCCTTTAAGCAGTGCCTCCGATAACCCTCCGCGAGCGGATCTTTGGCCAATCCCTTATTTCCCTGGATGCAATCCTTTTCGATTGAAAGGAACGACATGTTCGATCAGTTCTACAACACCCTCGAGTCCCTAGGCATCGTGCCCGTCGTTGTGCTCGAGAAGGTCGAGGACGCCGCCCCGCTGGCACACGCCCTCATGGCCGCCGGCATGAAGTCCGCCGAGGTCACCTTCCGCACCGCCTGCGCAGCCGAGTGCATCGCCGCGATGGCCGAGGCCGAGCCCGAGATGTGCGTGGGCGCCGGCACTGTCCTCAACGTCGAGCAGGTCAACGAGGCCCGCGCCGCCGGTGCACAGTTCATCGTCTCCCCGGGTTACAACGAGGATGTCGTCAAGTACTGCATCCAGCTCGGCCTTCCGGTCCTGCCCGGCACCGTGACGCCCTCCGAGGTCACCGCGGCCGAGAACCTGGGGCTCAAGGTCACCAAGTTCTTCCCGGCGGCCCAGTACGGCGGCCTCAACACCATCAAGGCCCTCGCAGCGCCGTTTGTCGGCCATCGCTTTATGCCCACCGGCGGCGTTAACACCGGCAACGTGGAGGAGTACCTCTCGAGCCCGGCCATCATCGCCTGCGGCGGCACCTGGATGGTCAAGCCGGCCATGTTCGCCGACGGCGATTTCTCCCAGGTCGAGCAGGTCGCTCGCGAGGCCATGAACGTGGTCAAGAAGGTCCGCGGCTAACAAGCAGCTCTCTATCGGCGGGCGCGACTCTGACGGTCGTGCCCGTTTTAAACCGGCCCGGAAGTGTGCCGCATCCGTCACGGACAAGAACCTAAAACCGTCTTGTCGCGCTGATAGAACGTGACGGAAGCGACACACACTCGGGCCGGTTTATCTCTATCGAGTCATCATCCATAAGCCCATTTGGCCTTCACGGTGAGGAACCGGCTCCTGCTTTCGGCTCGTTCCTCCCCTTGAAAGCAAAATGCACAAATTATAGGAGGCGAACATGCGTCCGCTGATCATCATGAGGGGAACCGAGATCGATTGGTTTCATACCGTCGTAAGGATGCTCATGTACCTCATAGGCGTCGCGACACTCGCTCTCGGCATGAGTGTGCAAACGGCATCGGGACTCGGTGTCGCAGCCCTCACGTGCTTCGCGACGACGCTTTCCATGCTCACCAGACAGACCTTGGGTTTTTGGATCGCCGCGACCTATGTGGCCTACATCATCGCCCAGGCGCTCATCCTCAGGCGTGAATTCAAGCCGCGCATCCTGCTCGAAGTCTTCTTTTCGACGCTGATCGGCGGCTTCACCGATTTCTTCGTGGCGGTGAATCCGCTCCACCCTACTATGTTTGCCACCCAGATCGCGACGATGGTCTTCTCACTCGCCATCACCGCTGTGGGCGTGAGCCTGGTCGTCAACATGGGTGTCGTACCCAACGCGCCCGACGGGCTGGTACAGGTCATTGCCGAGAAACTCAAGCGCCGCTTTGGCGACGTAAAGGTTATCTTCGACTGCTCTCATGTCGTCGCCTCGCTCGCGCTCTCGCTGATACTCATGCACAACCTCGGAGGCTTTGGTTTCACGACGGCGATATCGGCCCTTTTCCTGGGGTGGTTCATCAACGTCGCCAACAAACTGTTTGCGCAGCGCTTTTTACGTGCAGCGTTTGGCGACTCGAAGAAAAACGGGCAGGGGGCATAACCCACCTGCCCGTTTGCACGCCTATCATCTACGCGTCCATCCCACGCCCCGTGGTCCCTAACGCTGGATCTGCCGCGCGATGCCGTCGGCGATAAACTGCGCCCCGGCATCGTTGGGATGGAGTCCATCGATATACAGTCCACCGACATGCGGTGAGACGGCATTCCCGTCTATGGCATCGAAGCCCGCCTGCTGCGCAGCCGCATAAATTTTACCCCGTACGCATTCGAACAAGCCCCGATCGATCTTGGTCCCCTGGTTCTGCATGCGATACAGCGGTGTGAGCACATGAACGACAGCGTCGCCGGCCTCTGCCGCAAGCCGGTCCATATAGGCGTCGACACGTGCGCTAAACGCATCGATGGCGTCCCTACGCTCAACGATGGCCGTGAAGTCGTTGGTGCCGTAGGCGACGAGGATCTCATCGGCTCCAAAAGTACGCACATCTCCCAGATGCGCTTGGTCAAAAACGGCTCCACCGACTCCCTGATTGACCCAATCCCAACCGAGCCGCTTACCCAGAAGGACAGGAAAATCCAGCGAGGGATGGAACACCTCCATACCCTGTGTGATGGAATCTCCCAGATAGAGAGCACGGCGCGCCCTGGGTGTCGTCGAGGGCCGAATCCCTGGAACCTCGATGTCGGAGATGACGACACGGGCGCTGTAGGGAAGATAGACGCACACGCGCACCGAGCCTGTTCCGCCGACGACATGCGCCACGCGTCCGTGATGGCTCTCGTCGGGCTCCCGCACCGATGCAGCGAAGACGCCGTCCTCGTAAAAATCAAACACGCAATGACGACGGCAATATGAATCCGCGGCATATGAGAACGAGAGCTCGGTGCCGCCATCGACCTCGAACTCCATCGTGATACCGGACGTATCCCATGCACGGACACGGGATGTCTCGCTCTCACGGGAGTACACATCGAGCATCTCGTCGCTCATACGCACGGGCAGATAGCCCCCATCGACGCGTTTGACGTCGAAACAATGCCTGAATATCCAACCAAGGTCCATCAGGGCCCTCCTCGCAAACAAGAAGGGGCGCCCGTACTGTTGCGAGCACCCCTTTGGCTTCCATATAAGCGTTTACTTGTCGCTATCGATAACACCCTCGTTATCGCAAACGACCTCACCGTTCTTGGCATCCTTGTGGATATGCCACTCGGTGCCGTGAAACGGAACGTGAAGGTCAAAACTCTCGAGCTCGCGCGGAACATGCGGCTCAAAGCGAAAACCTTCCTTCTTCGAGGGGTCGGGCACGACGCCGGCGATATCCTCGATGAGGACCGGAATGGGCGCCGCCGCCCAGGCGTGGCACAGGCTCGTGTTCCACTTTTGGTCGCGACCCCATGCCTCCCAGCAGGTCGTCGCGCCCTCGCGGATCATGTTGACCCAGCCGTGCTCGCTCTCGTTCACGAGCGTCTCGAAGACATCGTGGTAACGACCGATGCGGGCAAGGCCCTTGAGGTAGAAGTACGAAAGCATGACGCCGCAGCACAGACCCTTGCCGAGCATGAAGTCGGCGATGCCGTTTTCGGTGCCCGTGGGGCAGAGATCGAAATACAGAGCGTACATGTTGGAGTGGAGCGCCGAGTGCGAGCTGGTCTCGGAATCGACGAAAAGGCCGGTCTCGGGACGGAAGAATGCCTTTTGATAGGACGCTCGAAGCGCCTTCCAGTCATACGCGTGCTCCTTGATACCGAGTATATCCTCGATCTGACCGAGCGTCTTTGCCGCTCCGCACCACAGGGCATTGATGACGTTGTGACAACCCGGGGCCACGATCGGGCGCGAGAGTTCGAAATCGTAACCGTCGCGCAGGTTCTCGGGCCAGTCGACCAGATTCCATTTGTCAGCCACCTGTTCAAGCAGGCCGTCAGCGCGCTGGTAGCGACTAAAGTGATCGAGAACACCCTTGGCGACCGGATAGTAACGCGCGAGGAAATCGGTATCGCCCGTCACGCCGTAATGAGTGAGAAGCATCTGACTCCACAGCAGGGAGAAATCGGCGATCTCCTGCATAAAGGAGCCCGGCGACACACCCATCAGCCCGCCATCGATGAACTCGGCGGTCTGCGCGAACTGCTCGATGCACTTCTCGAGCATCTCGGTGGTGCCCGTCAGCCACGCCTGCGAGCGCGAGATGACGACGGAGTCGCCCAGATACTGCCCCTTCTCACGGCTCGGGCAATCGAGATAGGCCTCCTGCGTGCCCAGCTCGACGCCGCGCTTGCAGATATCGAAGACCGGTTTGACCCACTTGTTCGAAGCCCCGACACGACAGAGCGACTTATCGATCGGATAATGGCGCTCAAGGGCATGGATGCCCTGCAGCTCGACATCCTTGGGAATAACGAGCTCGACATAACGAAACGCCTTGTAGTCGTATTGATCGAGCACCGAAAAACCCTCGGCGAGGGTCCAGGTTTCCTCATAGCGGCAGTTGCACCGCATATCGAAGCGCACCGAACCGTCATCATTGAGCTCCTCGCCACAGCGGATGACGATCTGCTCTCCGGAATGACCGTAGGCGCGCAGCACCAGGCCGGCCGTGATCTCGCGACCGAAATCGATGCGCACGATGTTACCGGCGTTGGCGGCATCTTGCGGCGTGTCGGCGAAGTTCGCGGCATCGATCGTCTGCATGCCATGCGGGGCCAGACGATGAAACTCGAGCATCTTGGTCGGCTGAGGTTGCAGCTTGTAGTCGGCCCAGGTCGCCTCGACCATAGGCTTCCAGTAACTATCGTCAAAGCGCTCCTCGGCCCAGTGCTCGTTCCACTTGTTGGAATCGAAGTTCTCTAGGAACTGCGTCTCATAGCCCACCGTGTCGCCCATGCCGTAGGCATCGCTCACGGTATAACGCCAGCTGGGTTCGAATCGCGAGGCCACGGTCCCGTTGGGGCGCAGGCACAGAACATCCGCAGCGAGCGCGCAGCGACCGTCAGCGCTTCCCCATACACGATTAAGCAGGCCCTGATAGTACACATGCACAGCCAGGGTGTTCTCGCCATCGTGAAGAAAGGGCGTGATGTCGACGGTGTTGTAGTAATAGTGCTCGATAAACGCCGGGGCCGGGCCCTGGGCGACGAGCTCGCCGTTCACGTACAGTTTGTAATAATCATCCGCCGAGATGCGCACGACCGTGCTGTTGCCGGACTCGCCGCGCGTCACATGAGCGCGAGCGAGCACGTGGTAGTTGACGATATCGATGGGGGCGGCAGGGTTCTCCTCCTGCTCCTTGTGATACATGCAGATGGGCTTGACATCGGCGAACGCATCGGTCGTGAGCCAGGTTGGGTCGAACAGGATGCTCGAACTAGCCATTTTATGACCTCCAGACAAAAAACGTCGTTACTTGAGCAGATCGGAGAAATCCTCGACAAGCTCGGTGTAGATCTGGGTCCAGGAGCGGGCTCCCTCGAGATACTTGACCTGCATGCTCTGGGTGAAGGCATCGAGATAGCCCTCGACCTTGGCCTTCTTGTCGGCGGCAAGATCGCTGGCAGCGACCTTCTCCTTGAGAGCGGCGCAGGACTGACGGCAGCGCAGCGCCTCCCACTCGTTATAGGTCATCTTCTCGACCGAGCCGTCCTCGGCCTCGCTCAAAACAAAGGTATCGGGCTCGACCTCGACGGCGGTGCAGGCATCGGTAGCCTTCTTGTGCAGCAGAATCTTCTGGGACATGATGCATTCCTTTCTAAAGAGGGCCCGGCGAGCACATGCTCAACCGAGCCCGTTATCAAACGATGCAAGGATTACTTGGCAGCGACGACGACGTCGCCCTCCTTCTCGGGCCAAAGGTCCTCGTACTTGCGACCGGTGAGCTCCTCGCAGACCTCGCGGGCCTTAGGCGTGACATCGGCCTTGGAGCCACCGTTTTCGAGGCGGCTGATCTCGGCCTCGAGGACGGCGTGGGTCTCCTTGTTCAGGAACACCTTGCGGCTCTCGATAAAGGCCAAAACGATAAGGATCACGGTGCCCAAGAAGAACGTGAGGGCGATGCCCATCTGAACATCAGAGTGCGCGGCCATGTCGCTAAAGGTCTTCATCGTGGAAGAGTTGTAACCGATGGCGGACAGGATGATACCGGCGATCCAGGTGGCAAGGGCGCCCGTGGACTTGCGCAGGAAGCTCATGACGGAGGCGTAGATGCCGGCGCGGTCCTCACGGCTCATGATGTAGTCGACGTCGGCCATGAACGGGAAGATGTTCCAGGGCGTGAACTCGAGCATCGCGCGACCGCACTGGTAGACGATGGAGACGATGATCAGCAGGACGACGACGGTCGTGGGGTCGGAGATACCGAGCATCCAGATGGCGAGGTAACCGACCATGGCGACGATGATAGAGCCGTAGGAGCAGCTGAACAGGAAGCGCGGACCGTGGGTCACCATGAGCTTGGTGGCGACGATAGTCGCGGGGATGCCCAGAACGGCCATGGCCTGCAGGATCCAGGGGACGTTCGCGGCGACACCGGAGATGCACAGGACGACGAAGTTCACGAGCAGCGTGGAATAGAAATCCTTACCCGTGAAGGAGCACAGGTACACGATCAGATGGGTGCGGAAGGCCTTGTTCTGGAACGTCGCCTTGTAATCTCCGAAGGTCTTCTTCAGGGACTCGCCAAGCGTCAGCTTGGGCTCGGCCTCCATCTCGGCAATCATCTCGGGCGTAACGGGGCGCTCCCAGGTGAAGCGCCAGGAGATGAAGATGGCGACGATGAACAGGATCGTCCAAGCGATACCGGCGTAGAGGTAGGCGTTGACCTGAACGCTCTCGGGCAGCGACTTCAAGAATGCAAGGATCAGGAAGACGAGCGCGGTACCGGTGGCGGAGATGATCATGCGCGAGCCGGAGAGCGTGGTGCGCTTGGTATAGTCACGCGTCATCTCGGCGGGAAGCGTCTCCCATGGGATGATCAGCATGGCGATGATGACCTCCATACCCACGTACACGGCAAGGTAGTACGTGAAGCTCGGCGCACCGCTCGCGTCCTTGACGTTAATCCAGAACAGCGGGAAGACACAGGCGAAGAGGATCAGGCCGACGAACATAAAGAAGTGACGGCGACCGAAACGCTGACCGAGCTTGGTCTTGTAGAAGTTATCGGTAATGGGGCCGAACACCATGTTCCAGATGCAGTCCACGATACGGCCGGCGGCGGCAATGGTGCCGGCGATGGCAGGGTCAAACCCCTGGGCCAAGGTGAGATAGGCGAAGATGACGCCGGAAACGATGTTGTTCCAGCCACCGCCCATGAGATCCATCATGCCGTAGCAGACGCCCGTCTTGGCATTAATCTCCTTTGGCTCGTAAACCCAGTTCTTCTTCTTTTCTGACATAGGTTATCCTTTACTTTCGACCCCCTGATGGGGGCGTTTAAGGTCGGGCTGTCGATCGCCAAATCCAGACAGCCCGACTCCCCTACTTTTCCAAGAGGACGCTCTTACGCCTCAAAGAAACCGAAGTAATCGTGCGCGTTGTTGTAGCACACGTCCTCGACGACCTG
>DJRP01000011.1:46861-77592 GCA_002437815.1 Collinsella sp. UBA6357
AGCACGCGGCGGAAGTACTCGTGACGCGGGTACGAGAGGAAGCTGCGGCTGTCGGTGAGCATGCCGGTGAAGTTGGCGAGCAGGCCCTGCTCGGCGAACATCGTGAGCTGCTTCTTCATGCCGCTGAACGTGTCGTTGAACCACCAGGCGTTACCGAACTGCATGCGTTGCTTGACGCCGCCCTGGAAGGCGCCGCACAGGCTCGCGAGCGCCAGCCAGTCGGAGTCGTTGAGGCTGTAGACGATGACCTTGGGCAGCTTGCCGGCCAGCTGGGCCGCATCGAAGAGGGCTTTGAGCTGGAAGGTGAAATCGGGCTGGGTACCCACCGTGTCGAAGCCGGCGTCCTTGCCGATGAGCTTGAAGTCGCGGGTGGAGTCGTTGCGGAAGCAGTTGCCGTGAATCTGCATGGTCCAACCGTGCTTCTCGTACTCGCCCATGAGGAAGAGCGTCATGGCCGTCTGGTACTTGCCGACCTCCTCGGCCGTGACATCCTCGCCGGCGAGACGCTTGGCAACGATCGCGGCGGCCTCATCCTCGGACGCCGGGTTGAAGAAGAACTCGTTGGCGCCGTGGTCCGCCAAGCGTCCACCCACACCGTGGAAGTAGTCGACGCGCTGGGCCGCAGCGGCCTTGAGGGACTCGTAGTCTTTGACATCGACGCCGGAAACATCGCTCAGGGTCTTGGCGTAGTCGGCGAAGGTCGCCAGGTCGATGCCGAGCAGATCGTCGGGACGGAAGGTGGGCAGGACCTTGAAGCCGTTCTTCTGCTCCTCGGTGGCCAAGAGCTTATGCCACTTAAGGTCGCTCGCGGGGTTGTCAGTCGTGCAGATGCACTTGACGTTGAACTTCTTGATCAGACCCTTGGCCGAGAACTCCGGTTTGGCGATCTGCTCGTTGGCAGCATCCCAAATGGCCTTGGCGTTCTTCTGGTTGAGGGTGAGATCGATGCCGAAGACGCGACGGAGCTCGGCATGGCTCCACTCGAAGATGGGGTTGCCGGGCGCGGCCTCGACGGCCTTCACGAACTCGAGGTACTTGGCATACGCATCGCCGTCGCCGGTGATGTACTTCTCATCGGTGCCGTTGGCGCGAAGCAGACGCCACTTGTAGTGATCGCCCGCGCCGTGGTCGTAGAGCCAGACCTCGGTGAGGTTCTCGAAGTGCTTGTCCTCGTAGATCTGCTGCGGATCGAGGTGGCAGTGGTAGTCGATGATCGGCATCTTCTCCGCATGATCGTGGAAGAGCCTCTTGGCCCAGTCCGTCGTCAGCAGAAAGTCATCGTTCAACAGCATGGTTTACTTCTCCTTCTTATCGAGTGCTTCCCACAAACCGTTGATGTAGGCGACGCCCAGGGCGCGGTCGAACAGACCGTAGCCCGGACGGCCCGTCTCGCCCCAGATCATGCGGCCATGATCGGGACGGATAAACCCGGTGAAGCCGTTGTCGTGCAGCGCCTGCACGATGCGGTACATGTCGAGTGAGCCCTCCTCGGAAAGATGCGCGGACTCATAGAAGTCCTTGTTCTGACCGGGATGCAGATACTTGATGTTGCGGACGTGCGCGAAGTGAATGCGACCGCGACGCGTGAACTCCTCGAGGATGGCGTACACGTCGTTGGCCGGATCCTCTGCGATCGAACCGGTACAAAGCGTGATGCCGTTGTAGGGCGTGTCGACGGCGTTGCAGAGCCAGTCGAGGTCCTCGCGATTCTTGATGATGCGGGGCAGGCCGAACATGCTGTAGGGGGGATCGTCCGGATGGATTGCCATCTTGACGTCGCACTCCTCGCAGGTGGGCATGATCGCCTTAAGGAAGTAGACGAGGTTCTCGCGCAGTTTATCCTCGTCGACGTCCTTGTAGATCTCGAAGAGATGCTTGACCTGAGCAAGACGCTCCGGCTCCCAGCCGGGGAGGGTGAAGCCGTTGGTGCCCTTGGAGTAGGTGTCGAGCAGCTCCTGCGGATCGTCGGGGATATCCTTCTTCTCGAAGCACAGGGTCTTGGAGCCATCGGGTAGCTGGTAGTCGAGATCGGACTTGATCCAGTCGAAGACCGGCATGAAGTTGTAGCAGATGACCTTGATGCCGTACTTGGCGAGATTGCGAATAGTCTGCTTATAGTTCTCGATGTACTTGTCGCGGGTGGGCAGACCGACCTTGATGTCGTCGTGGATATTGACGGACTCGATGACCTTGAGGGTCAGGCCGTGGTCCTCGACCTGCTTGACGAGCGCGGCGATGCGCTCCTCGGGCCAGACCTCGCCGACGGGGATGTCCATCATGCAACCGACGACACCCTTGACGCCCGGGATCTCGCGAATCTGATCGAGCGTGATCTTCTCTTGATCGGCTCCATACCAGCGAAACGTCATTTCCATGTGGTCGTTACTCTTTTCTCTCGTATCGTGAATGACTGATTACAGGTACTTCTGGATGGTCTTGCGCACGGCTCCGGTGCCGGCAAGCATCTCCAGGAACATGCCCTCGATCTTCTCGCCCAGACCGACCTCGTACAGGTCGGCGCCGAAGATGTTGGCGTTGGAGAGGATAGGCTGCGCGGCGGCGTGAACGGCCGCGGCATCCTGGCTACCGAGCTTGACACCTGCCAGGTGCTGCTGCATCTCGGCAAGCAGCGGATCGGGGCTCGGGTTGAACTCATTGTCCTCGTCGTCGACACCCAGCAGATAGCGCAGCCAGCCGGCCGCGACGAGCGGGATATAGGTGAGTGAGGCGACATCCTTGTCGGCTGCGACGTAGGCCTGGATGGTGTGGCCGTAGCGCACGGGAATCTTTTGCGAGGTGTCGCTCGCGATACGCTGCGGGGCGTCAGGCAGGGACTTGTTGGGCAGACGGTGCTCGAGAAGCTCGGCGATAAATTCCTTGGGGTCGATGACCTTGGGATCCTCGACGACGGGCAGGTCCTCGTCGTAGCCGAGGTGCTTGATGAGGGCAACGAGATCTGCATCCTCCATCTCCTGCCAGATGCGGGTGTAGCCCAAGAGGCAACCGTAGATGGCAAGGCAGGTGTGAAGCGGGTTCAGGCACGCAGTGACCTTCATGGTGTCGGCGCGCTCGGCGGTCTTGCGGTCGGTGAGGATCACGCCGGCCTTGTCGAGGGCGGGACGACCGTTGGGGAAGCTGTCCTCGATGACCAGATAGTGTGCGACCTCGGTGTTTGCGAAAGCGGCGAAGGCCGTCCCGCTCGGGTTGGTCTTGATGTCCATGCCGGTGAAGCCCTCGGCGATGAGCTTCTCCTCGACATCGATAGAGGGGTTGGGAGTGATGCGGTCGATCATGGACCACGGGAAGCTCACGCGGGACTCGTCGGACACATAAGCCACAAACTCCTGGGGGACAAGGCCGTTCTTTGCCCAACCCTCGGCAACGGTCAGGACGCTGTCGCGGAACTTCTTGCCGTTCTGCGAGAAGTTGTCGGTGGTGACCATGGCGATGGGCGCGGCACCGGACTCAAAACGGGCGAACAACAGGGCCGTTGTGATGCCCATGGCCGTCTTGGGAGCAGCGGGGCCGGCGGCGATATCGGCCTTGGCAACCTCGGTAAGCTCTCCCTGCGAGTCCTTGAGGCCATAGCCCTTCTCGGTGATCGTGTAGGTGGCAAGCTGGAGATCCGAGTTCTCGAAGTAGGCCTTCATCTGCTCCCAGTCGGCAGAGCGCTGCGGATTGGCAAACAGGCTCTTCGCGGTGCTCGCGAGAACGCGCTTGCCAAGCGTGCCGTCCTCCTTCATGGTCGCCATGAGAATGTCGTCATGATTGGGGCGATAGACCTCGTCGACGGTGAACGGGCTGCGGACATCGGCGACGACGACGCCACGATCCATCAAACCCTCGTCGAGCAGATCGTCGGCCACCACCGCGTGGAACGTGCGATAGAGGTTACCGCCACCCACATGAACCCATACCGGCTGCGCAGAGCCCGCGGCCTTTACCGCAGCAACGTTATACGCGGGAAGCTGCACGCCGTGCGACTCAAAGTCGGTGCGTTGGTTTTGCCACTCCTTAAGATCTAGCATCATTCATCCCTTCGCTATCTGATGCGTTAGTTCTCGTATTCGAGAAGCATTTTGTAGTATAGCTTTGAGACATAGCGGCTCTTTCCATAAGCGGTCGAATTTTTTCCGTGAGCGGTAAACGGTGAACGTTCACCTATCATATTCGACCGTTTTCGCAGCTAGTTAGCTTATTTATTGACCACCTGCTTCGATTGCTACTTTTTATCGAAGCGTTTGCAGCCCTCTTGTCGTTCGGTCTGGATTTATTTCATCACCTTTTTAGAATGGAATATTTGATGCGTTAGTTATTTCTGTTTGATGCATTAGAATAATGTCTGTTACCTCAGAAAGGTCAGCATGGCTACACGCGAAAAAGAAATCAGCCTTCAGGATCAGGCATACCGGGCGCTCCGGTCAAAGATCATCTACACCGAGCTCGCGCCGGGAACCCGCCTCTCGGCCATAGGATTGGAAAAAGAGACCGGTATCGGCCGCACGCCGATCCGCGAGTCCTTCGTGCGCCTGCGCGAGCAGGAGCTCGTGGAGACGCGCCCCAAAAGCGGCACCTATGTCTCGAAGATCGATATGGAGCGCGCCGAGAACGCCTGCTTTTTGCGCGCCAAACTCGAGCGCAGCGTTCTCATCAACTGCTGCTCGGTTGCGACCGATGCCCAGAAGGACCGGCTGCGGCAGATCCTCGACGAGGCCGAGTTGCTCGACCACAGCGAGACGCGGCGCTTCTTCGACCTCGACAACCTGTTCCACGAGACCTGCTTCGAGATCGCCGGCCGCCACATGCTGTGGGACTGGATGCAGAGCATCAACACGCACTTCGAGCGCTACCGGTGGCTGCGCGCCAGCACGCAGGAGATCGATTGGGAGCCCATCCGCAAGCAGCACCGTCAGATGCTCCACGCCGTCGAGGTCGGCGACACCGACGAGGCAAGCTATCTCGCCGCCTTGCACCTGCACCTCATGCCCGAGGAGCAGGGACCGGTCATCGCCCTGCACCCGGATTATTTCAAGACCAACGAGCCGGCCAAGTAACCAGCCAACGCGCTCCGATAGGCATCATGGGCCTCCAGAGACAATTCTCCGAAGGCCCATTTCTTTTTGGCGGGAAGCAGAGCCCTTAAACTCGCTCGTACTTTGTCGCGCGGCCCGTGCCGCGCTTCATAACGGCGTGGTGCTCGAGCAGAGAATCCAGAGCAGAAAGTACGCGTGCCCGGCTAAGACCCGTCTGCGTCTCCAGCTCTCCGCGAGAAAGTACACGACCGCCTCGCAATGCCTTCAACACTTGGAATTCCTCGTCCGACCCGTTAAACAGATCGACAACCGGCAGAGTTACGGACACCATCTCGCCGCGCACGTCGAACAGCGGCTGGCTCATCGAGCCCTCATACGCCCGTCTGATGCGGGCGATTCCCGTACCGAATTTCTCGATATAGTTCAGCTTTAGGAAGACCTCGGCAACAATGGGGTTCCTGAGGACGGAAATCTGCCCATAGAGGTATTGCTCGGTTGTCAAACCGGGAGGTAGGCTTCCCGGAGACGTCACGACAATCCGGTCCTTATACAAGGCGATCTGCACGTTTGCCCGGACATCCCACGCGCGGTGCACCAGCGCGTTGGCCACGGCCTCGCGAAACGCCCGAAGCGGAATCGATTCCCCCTTGATGCGTTGTGTCCCCTCGATTTGCTCGTAGCAGTAGTAACGCTCGAACATCTTGATGGCGGCATCCACCTGCTCGATAGCCGAGACGCCCACTGCGCTCTCCCGATCGAGAATCGTATCTTCCGTGTCTCCAAAACGCACGCAATCGATGCCGGGAAATCCATTTTCGTCAGCTAAAATCGCGGCAGCGTTGGTGTATCCGTTCTTATCGAGCAATCGCAGCGTTCGCATAATATCGCCCGTGAGGTGCTCGATTCCCAACGTTTCAATCATTTTTCTCTCGAGCGTCGTGAATCTCAATTCCTGTTTGGAAGACCTGAGCGCATCAAATGTAAGGTTGCTGCCCTCGAGCGTCAGGCGACCATATTCGAACCGATCGACCTCGACGGTCGCCGAATCGTTTCTGCGATACGCCTTCCCTTTGCTTCGATAGGGCTTATCCTGGCCCTCGTAGACCGTCAAAATGACCGTCCCGGTCTTCTCATCGGGCTCAAGCGAATACCTTGGAGCCGGGTCAAGACTGTCGTTGATCATGTTCTCGATGCGCAAGCAGGCGTCGACCGGGTCCTCAAGACCTACGACATTGCCGTCATCGTCCACGCCAAATTCGATCTTCCCCGTTCCGTAGTTGGCGAAGGCGCTTACCGTCTTGAGAAACGTCGGCGTGACGCTCGCTTTATACTCGACCGTCGGATTTTCCCTCACGACCATTTGAGGCCCCATTCCGTTTCGTACGATCCCTAAACGCATTATAAGACGAAAACCGTTTGCGTACTGAAAGATTCCGTACGCAAATTGTTTTCGTACGATTTACGTACGGACGAAAGACGGAAATGTCGCTCTTTATCACCGAGTCTCTTCGATAATCTGCCGACATGCCCGCGCCAACGGGCCAAATTCCCCGTTCACGGCTTTACAGGCCTACGGGCGCTCATAGATCGTCACGCCCTCTCGCTCGATGGCATCCGCGATATCGCTCCGCAAATTCTTCGCCGAAACGACGTCAACCTCTTTGCCTGTCTTCTCGCGAATATCACCCATAGCGTCGCGCCACATGCAAAACGCCCCCGAGGGCCTTGGGGCCGTTCGCGGGCGTTGGGTTGATGAGGTGGGGCTTTGGCGATTGCCGAGGCCTGATGACGAGACGGCCGGCGGTCTTAGACATTGCGCTGCCCTACCGACCCTTTTGCTCAAGCAGGACCCTACAGGTTCTCGAGGATCGCTTGGGCGAGCCAATGCTCCGCGAGATATTTCGATTAGGTGAACGTTCACCTTTTCTTTGTGAAACCCCTCTGCAAATCTTGCGCCGCGCGTATACTAAGGCTCAACGAAAACGATTTCGTCAAGCGTGGGCACGGGGATGTCTAGATGTCCCTACCGTCTTGGCATCCCCGTGCCCACGCCAACTTTTTCGCTTATTCCCCGTCTCGCGGAGCTATTGTCCCATTCCGGCGAAGCGAGACACCCCTACACGACTGACCACGGAGCCGGCTCGCGTCCACAAGGACGTTGCCTCCAAAACCTCTTTCCGAGCCGGCCCAGGTCAGACCTCCTCTCAACTTCAAAATCTGCGCACGTGCAGCAGCCATGTTATATCCCAGCCAGCAGCCCCGATCGATACAAAACGGCCCCCGAGCTCTCAGGAACTCGGGGTCCGTTCCGCCCGCCAACACGACTTCACGCGATCGAGCCGCGACGACTCGGTTTTGGCCCAGCGAGCAAGCTAATCCCCCAGCTCGGCCTCGAACTCCATGCGATGCTTGTTGAGATAGTCGCCCATATAGGGAATCGCGAAGGAGACCTTGCCGTAGGCGGGTGCCTCGATAATCGAATCGCGAAGCAGGCGGCTCCGCGTCGAGCTCAGCTGCTGGGGCGTCTTACCCACGCGCTCGGCAACTTCGCCGGACAAACAGATCTCCCCCAGCGAGGCCATGGCAAGCAGATACGTTATCCCCGACTCGGGAACGCGCTGCAGTGCAGGCTCGATCACCATCGCATTAAAGCGTTCGCGTGCCATCGCGATGCCGCGCCTGGCCTCTTCCTCGTCCACGACCATCTTATGCGAACGGTTTGTACACTGCCATGCGTAATAGCCGACCAGCTGAATCATAAAAGGATAGCCATAGGTGGCAGCCGCAAGCTCATCGGCCACAGCGGCATCGACCTCCATACCCGATGCCTCGACGGTCTCTTCAAAGGAATACGAGACCTCGCCGATACCGACCGCTTTGAGGTCAAACGGCAATGCGCGGCGCAGAAACGTCAACGTCTTGCCGTTGATGACACTCTCGACCATCGACGGCAGACCGGCGAACACAAATGCGATGTCATAGTCGTCGCCGATCACCTGTTGGATCGTCACCGCGAGCGTACGGACCTCGTCCAGCACGGCATCTTGAACCTCATCGAGCGTGATGAGCAGGCCGTTTTCGTTCCGATCGATCGCCTCTTCCATGGCGGTTTTGAGAGTGGGGCCGATGCGATCGATGTCGAGCGATCCGGCGGAAATCCCCGCAACCGTCGGTTCGATCTTTATATGGGAGATTTTCGTCCGCGGCGTCAGTTCCTCGAGAATGCGCTGGCAGAGCCCCTTGGTCGCCACTTCTTTGAGGGCAACCCATCCGCGGGCGGAGGCGATACGCGCGACTTCCTCGAGCAGCACCGTCTTTCCCGTGCCGCGAACGCCCGAGATGCGCATGAGCCTTCCGGGCGCACCGGCACCGTTATCGAGACCCTCGACAAACTCGTCGATTACGTCCTCGCGACCGACGATGACCGGCGGCGTCTTGCCCGCCGTGGGCTTGAAGGGATTTCGCTGCATCTCGGCACCTCGCTATCCGTGCTGTAAGATATAGCAGAGTATAGCAACGTATAACAAAGTATAAAAAGATATAGCAACTTCTAAAGAGATATAACAAGGTATAGCGACGGGCAGCGGTACATCTGTGCTGCCGACGATACCGCGAACTCAATGGTAAACTGATTTACATAGCACCAAAGCAATCGCTCTCCGTGAAAGGAAGCCGGGCCATGGCCAGTCAGAACAATGCCAAGAAGCGCGTCACGATCAAAGAGATCGCCGCCATGGCCGGTACATCCAAGACCACGGTCTCCTTCTACCTCAACGGCAAGACCGACCGCATGAGCGATGACACCCAGGCGCGCATCCGCAAGGCCATCCACGACACCGGCTACGAGCCGAGCCCCCTCGCCCGCGGGATGAACGCCAAGAACACCCAGATGATCGGCGTGATCATCGGAGACATCACCAACGCATTCGCGAATCAGCTGGTCAAGGGCATCGACACGGTTACCGGGGCCGAGGGTTACCGTATGCTCGTCTGCGCCTCGAACTTCGACAAGCAAAGCGAGCTCGCCTACATCGACCGCCTGATTGCGCTCGGCGTGGACGGCTTTATCGTCCAACCGACCGCGCGCTTTCGCGAGATCAGCAAATCGATCAGCGAATGCGGCAAGCCCCTCGTCTTCATCGACTCCAAGCTCTACGACTTCAACTCCAACTGGGTCAAGACCGATAACTACGAGGCGTCGTACCGGGCGGTCGAAACCTGCATCGAGAAGGGCTACAAGCGCTTTTTGGTCATCACAGCAACACCCGGCCTCATCTCGAGCCGCATCGAGCGCTTTAGCGGGTTTGTCGACGCGCTCGAGGCGCATGACCTGGGGTTCACACAGTTTTTGATCGAGAACGACCAGGTCGATACCGAGAAGCTCGAGGCCTTTCTGGCCGCCAACATCGACGGATCCATGCCGACCCTCATCTTCGCACCCAACTGCTGGGCCCTGCCCGACATCTACAAGAGCTGCAAAGCCTACTACCATCTCATGCCCGACACGGTGGGCCTTTTGGGCTTCGACAACACAGAGTGGGTCGGTGTCGCCTCGCCCTCCGTCTCCGTCGTCGAGCAGCCGGCACGCGAAGAAGGCCAAACGGCGGCGCGCATCCTGCTCGACCTCATCGCCGAGAAGGAAGAGGTCGAAACGCACCAGGTCCTCGACTGCCATGTGCAGTGGAACGAGAGCACAAGGTAGACGGCACAATACCTGCTATATCTCGAGCAATTGCCCATGGCGGCGATGGTTGGGGCGATCACAGCGCTTGGCCGCGTGATGTCGTCTGAAAAACCAATTTACCTCTTTACAAAGATGGGCATCCATCAATCCACCACGTAAAGCATAGGTTTAGTCTCGTGCATTGACAAAACCGGTTTACTATCCGAAACTGACTCTGCCAGCACATTCCACAACGATTGGAGCAAGATGGCAGATTCCACCACGTTTTCTATGGATAGCTTCCGCCTGGACGGCAAGGTCGCGCTCGTGACCGGCGCCACCTATGGCATCGGCATGGCGATCGCCGAGGCCCTCGGTGCCGCGGGCGCCAAGATCGCCTTCAACGCGCGTCACGCCGACAAGGTCACCGAGGCCGAGAAGCACTACCGAGAGATCGGTCTCGAGGCGCACGGCTACGTGTGCGACGTCACCGACGAGCAGGCCGTGACCGAGCTCGTTACCCAGATCGAAGCCGACTTTGGCACCACGCCCGACATCCTCGTCAACAACGCCGGCATCATCCAGCGTACCCCGATGCTCGAGACGAGCGCCGAGGACTTCCGTCGCGTCGTCGATATCGACCTCAACGCGCCGTTCATCGTGTCGAAGGCCTGCATCCCCGGCATGATCGCCAAGGGTCACGGCAAGATCATCAACATCTGCTCGATGATGAGCGAGCTCGGCCGCGAAACCATCGCCGGCTACGCCGCCGCCAAGGGCGGCCTCAAGATGCTCACCAAGAACATCTGCTCCGAGTTCGGCGAGGCCAACATCCAGTGCAACGGCATCGGACCGGGCTACATCGCCACGCCGCAGACCGCGCCGCTGCGCGAGAAGCAGCCCGACGGCAGCCGTCACCCCTTTGACCAGTTCATCGTCTCCAAGACCCCGGCCGCGCGCTGGGGCGAGGTCGAGGATCTCAAGGGGCCGGCCGTCTTTTTGGCGAGCGATGCGTCGAACTTCGTCAACGGCCACATCCTCTACGTCGACGGCGGAATCCTCGCCTATATCGGTAAGCAACCGCAGTAGGCACTGCGGCCGCCCACATTTGAGTTAATCCAATCCGAGCAATGACACCAAGCCGCATTGTCCGATTTTTCCAAGAAAGGAACTGTCCATGAAAATCGCCCTGATCAACGAGAACTCTCAGAACTCCAAGAACCCCATGATCGAGGCCGCCCTCAAGAAGGTCGTCGAGCCCATGGGCCACACCGTCTTTAACTATGGCATGTATGCCGAGGAGGGCTCCGCTCCCCTCACCTATGTCCAGAACGGCATCTTGGCCGCCGTGCTGCTCAACTCCGGCGCTGCCGACTACGTCGTGACCGGCTGCGGCACCGGCGAGGGAGCCATGCTCGCCTGCAACTCCTTCCCGGGCGTGCTCTGCGGCCATGTCGCCGACCCGCTGGACGCTTACACGTTCGCCCAGGTCAACGATGGTAATGCCGTCGCCATACCCTTTGCCCTCAAGAACGGCTGGGGCCAGGAGCTCAACCTCGAGTACACCTTCGAGAAGCTCTTTGGCTTTGGTTCCGGCAACGGCTATCCGGCCGAGCGCGTCGAGCCCGAGCAGCGCAACAAGAAGATCCTCGACGGCGTGCGCGCCGTCACCATGCGTCCGCTCGTCGGCATCCTGGGCGAGCTCGATCAGGACCTGGTGAAGGGCGCTCTGGCCGGCGAGCACTTCCAGGAGTACTTCTTCGCCAACGCCACCAACGAGGCCATCATCACATCGGTCAAGGAGATCCTGGGGCTGTAATCACTCCCCTATCGTCAAACCTCGACATAAAACGTCAACGCAAAGAGGCGGCCACCCAAATCAGCTCGGGTGGCCGCCTTTTTTGGCAGCAAGGGCCTCGTGTCAGAAACCCCATCTCCTGCCGCCCCCGCCAAAGGTGTACACCACCATCCAAAGTTGACCGAAAACGACATCTTCGGTTGCTGATGTACATGTTTTGAGCGGGCGGCGCGTAGCGGGCGGTACGTGACAAGCGAGTGGCATGTGACGGAAGCGAATATCGCACTCGTAAGCATGCGCGCGCGAAACGCCCTGCCTGCTCAAATGCAGACAGGGCGAAAGAAGGGACCGTGAAATCGACAGGTACGGCCATTTATGCAGTGGCAGCAGCCTTCTTCTTGTCGGCAGCCTTCTTGAAGGCGGCGATCAGGGCCGCGGCGACAACCGTGCCGGCGACGATGGCGACCAGGAACAGCAGGAGGTTGTTCGTGGCGCCGAGCACACCCACGATAGGGCCGCCGTGAGGCACGACGTCGGTGATGCCAAACACGCCCGCGATGGCACCGGCAACGGCGGATCCGGCGATGATGCTCGGGAGCACGCGACCGGGATCCTCGGCGGCGAAGGGGATGGCGCCCTCGGTGATGCCGATGCAGCCCATGAGCAGCGCGGAGATGCCAGAGCTCTTCTGCTCGTCGTTAAAGCCCTTCTGATAGATGAGCGTGGCGAGACCGCAGGCCAGCGGCGGCACGGGGATAGCAGCGGCGACCATACCCATGATCTCGGGGTTGCCCTCGGCGATAGCGGCGGTACCGAAGAGGAAGGCGACCTTGTTGACCGGACCGCCCATATCGACGGCGACCATGCCGCCGAGCACGAGACCGAGCAGGATCGACGTCGAGGTATCGGCAGCGAGGCTCGCGAGCAGGGCATTGAGCGACGTCATGAGCCAAGCGACGGGCTGGGCCAGAACAAGGATGAAGACGGCGGAAATAAGGCCGGTTCCGACCAACGGGATCACGAAAATGGGCATAATAGGTTTAATGGCTTGCGGAACGGGCCAGCTGTTGAACCATTTGACGAGGTAGCCAGCAGCAAAGCCCATGACGATGCAACCCAGGAATCCGGTACCCGCCTCGGTTCCCAGAATGGCCGGCGTCACTGCAACCTGAGCGCCGATCATAGCCGGGGCGAGCGCCGCTCGACCGCTAATCGAATAAGCGATGTAGCCCGCAAGGATCGGGTACATGAGGCCGAATGCAGCGCTGCCGATGGCGTTCATGGTGCCCCAGAAGCCCTCGGCAACGGCCATGCCGTCCTTGGTGGCGGTACCGCCGAGTGCGATGGAAAGCGCGATGAACAGGCCGCCGACCACAACGAACGGGATCATGTGCGAAGTGCCGTTCATAAGAGCCTTGACGGGGCTCACCTTATCGGCATCGTCGCTGACGGCGGCAGCGGAGCCACCCTGCTTGTGCGACGTCTCGGGCAGCGCCTTGAGCACTGCGGCCGCGTCCTTGATGACCGGCTTGATCTCCATCTCGGTGACCTGCTTGCCGGCGAAGCGCTCCTTCTCGTCGATCGCCACGTCGGCGGCGACGATCACGTAGTCGGCCGCAGCGATCTCGGCCGATGTCAGGCGATTCTCGGTTCCTTGGGAACCCTGGGTCTCGATCTTGACCTCAAAGCCAAGATCCTTGCCGGCCTCCTCGAGCTTTTGGGCTGCAAGATAGGTGTGTGCGATGCCCGTGGGGCATTTGGTGACACCGACGATCTTCATGTCAGTCCTCCACATTCTCAATCAGATACGTATACAGTTCCTGCTCGCTCGCAATGGTCTCGAGCTTCTCGATAAAGTCCCTCGACGCCAACTTGCGGGCGAAACGCGACACCACAGCCAGATGGGTGTTGCCCTCATCGACCATGGGCATTACCAGGCAGACGGCGACGCTCACGGGTGCATCGTCGATAGCCTCCCACTCGATGGGTTCGGCAAAGCGAACCACCACGACCTTGGGAGTCACCTCCCCGGCGATCTTGGCATGCGGAATGGCGATTCCGCTTCCGCAGCCGGTCGACCCCTCCTCCTCTCGTTTGAAAAACGCGTCGCATAGCTCTTCGAACGACGCGCCGGAATCCAGACACAGCCCCGCGGCAGCCTTGATGGCAGCCTCTTTCGTGGGCTCCACGGGCTTGACGCCGATATGGACATCGCCCGGGTTCATCATGGTTTCGAGCATCGAAACCTCCCTTACTTGTCGGCGGACATGATCGAGATCAACTTTTGGCGGAACAGATCCGCCGGGACCCCGACGAGGTCGTTGATCCCACCCTGTTTATCGAGGCTCGCAAGCCTGCGGTAAAACCTTGAGAAGACGGCCGGATGCTCGCTCAGAATGATGGTCGAGCAGGCGAAGAGAAAGACACAGTTGACCGTGGCGCCACCCCATTCGACACCCTCGCGCGAACGCCCGATCACCAGATGGGACTCACGGATGATCTCGGGGTTGCCGTGCGGCACGGCGATATAGTTGAGGCTCGTGGGGCTGATGGCCTCGCGCGCCTCGACGGAATCGTAGAACTCCTGGTCCACCGCACCCAGGGCCTCAAGGTGGTCGATAAGCAGGTGTAAGACATCGTCGC
This sequence comes from Collinsella sp. UBA6357, assembly GCA_002437815.1. Lineage (GTDB taxonomy): Bacteria > Actinomycetota > Coriobacteriia > Coriobacteriales > Coriobacteriaceae > Collinsella. Next base: position 60,999 of record DJRP01000011.1, read on the forward strand.
AGGTGGATCCTGCGGGAACCTCGAGCACGTCGGCCTCTTGGATGCGCTTCTCGATCATGTCGGTCACGATGCGGTCGTTGACGCATTGACGGATGCGGTCGAGCTCGTTGCCGCGCAGGGCCGGTGAGACGTAGATGACCTCGGCCGTGGTGGGCGGCACGCGCTCGGTGGCAAGCACCACATCGAAGGTCTCGGTGGTATCGAGGTAATCCTGAAGCGACAGGATCGCTTTGATGGAGAGCGATGGAAACAGACGTCCGACCTTCTCGGCGATAAGGTTAGCCGCGGCCTGCCCGTAATGGCAGACGACGACGGCGCTCATCTCGCGGCGATCGGAGAGCTGCCGCTCGATGGCGACCTGGAAATGCAGGGCGAGGTATACGATCTCGGTCTCGCTCAGACGATAGCCGAACACGGCATCGATCTTGTTGGCGGCGACCGTCGCCATCTCGAACCCCAGCGGATAGCGGTGCTTGATCTCCTGCTCCTGATAGGGGTCGAGAACTGTGGGAACGTTGTCGCGGCGGATCACCGTCGTATAGATATGGAGCGACAGGCCTTGGCGGAGCTTGCGGTCGTCGCGCAGATCGACGGCGAGCGTATCCGCGATCTCGGACAGCAGATCGAGCACAAAGGAATCCATCTCCTGCGCGACCTCGTCGAGGTCGAGCTTGCGCGATTTGCGGACCGAGGCCATAAGGCCGGTAAGAAAACGCAGCTGCGACTCGGTGAAATTCGCACGACTGTCGCGAGCGGCCTTTTCGACACGGCGGCGATACGGCAGCGCGTCGGGCAACGAGGCAAGCTGTACGAGCGAGCCGTCCAGATCAAACGGCTGTGGCGTGGCGACGTCAGCGCCGATCTCGAACATCGCTGGATCGTCGGAGCCGGGGGCGTCGTCGCTCAGCAAAAAGACCGCGGAGAGCAGCAGACGGCGGTAGGCGTCGTCGGTCAGACTCTCGTTCGCATCGCTTCGAAGCTCGCGGGCGAACGCCACGCCGGCCTCGATGCGTTTGCGCGAAAGCCCCTCGAAAACGGGGATGCCCTCGCCTTCGATGACCGCGAGCTCCATGAGAAAGTCGATGCCGGGGACATAAGGCAGAAGCAGGTCGACGCACGCCGCGACGCGCTCATACGGTGTGCCGCCAAAGGCGGCGCCCAGACGGCGCTCTGACCTGATGGCGACGGCGCCGTCCGCCTTAAGACGGGCGATACGCTTCTCAACCAGCGATTTGCTCACATGCAGGGCATCGGCAATCTCCTGCATGGTCACAAAGCCCTCGGCAAAGATGAGGTAGAGGTTGATGAGCTCGTCGGTACCGATCGCGGCATCGCCCGCAAGCTCGGCCAGGAGGTTGGGAAGGTTTTGAGCCCCATCGACGACCACGATATTGCCCGGGGTCAGATGCACCATGATACCGGCGGAAGTCGTGACGTCCTCGAGCGCGCGAAGCTCGCTGCGCACCGTGCTCGAGGTGACGCCCAGCACGGAGCAGAGCTGTCTGAGCTCGACCTCACCGCAATCGTTGAGGTAACGCAGGATGTCGATCTGTCGCTTCGTGGGCCTCATGGCGCCTCCTTTCGACTATCAGTTAACCGCAAGGAGGATGTTTTATTGCCGCATCGTTTTTCCCGAGTTACTCAAATTGATGTGGTTTGCATTATTTACGCAGGTAAATCAGCCGTTTTAGGCACTTTAAGTCATCGGCCACATGCAAGAGCGGCATTTGATAGCACCGGCGAACGGTAGATTTTCGCCGGCAGACGGTTTGCCCGCTAAAGGCCATCGAGAACGTTTGACCCGATGGCCCGCACTGTCATCGTCGGTCTACAGCCCCCATGTACGCCAGCATGCCCGCGACGGCGACCTTGGCGCCGGCGACGGCGTGGACCACGGTGAGCGGCCCCGCGACCACGTCGCCCGCCGCGAAGACGCCCGGTACCGTCGTCATGCCGTGCTCATCGACCGAGAGCAGCCCGCGGTCATCGGTCTCCAGGCCGCCCGTGGTGAGCACGAGCTTGTCCTTGGGCACCTGCGAGGCGGCGATGACCACCGTGTCGGCCGTCACGTGGTCGAGCTCGTCCTCATAGCCCGTGACCTTGCCTTCCTCGTCGAACATGGCCGTCTTGAACACGGGGCCGTCGTCGTCGATCGCGGTGATGGACTTGCCGCAGACGAGCTCCGCGCCGTCGAGCTCCGCCAGCTCGACCTCGTCCTGGATCGCGGAGATATGGCGCGAGCGCGCATAGATCGTGACCTTACGCGCACCCGAGCGCAGTGCCGTGCGCGCCACATCCATGGCAACGTTGCCGGCACCGATCACGGCCACGTTCTCGCCGATCGCCACGCTCGTGGGGTCAACGAGGTAGTCGATGCCAAAGAGCACGTTGCCGCGCGACTCGCCGGGAATCCCCAGCTTGCGGGCGCGCCAGGTGCCGGTGCCCACAAAGACGCTGTCATAGCCGTCGCGCAGCAGGTCGTCCAGGTGCAGCGCGCCGCCGATCGTGGTCGACGGGCGCACGCGCACGCCAAGCGAGCACATCACATGACGGTACTTTTGAACGAGTGAGCGCGGCAGGCGAAACTCCGGGATGCCGTACTCGAGCACGCCGCCGATCTCGGGGCGCTGCTCGAACACGGTGACGGCGCATCCGCGCTGTGCAAGCTTGATGGCCGCCGTGATACCCGCGGGGCCGGAACCCACGACGGCGACTTTCTTGCCGCATGACGGCGCCGGCAACCACTCCTTGCGGTCGAGATAGGCTGTGGAGATGTAGTTCTCGATGCTCGAGAAATGGATCGGCGACCCCTTGCGTCCCTGGATGCAGGCTCCTTCGCACTGCCCGGAGTGGTTGCAGACCATGGAACAGACGGCGCTCATGGGGTTGTTCTCGAAGAGCAGCTCGCCCGCCTCCTCGAGCCGGCGCTCCTTGAAGAGCTCGATCACCTGTGGAATGGGTGTCGACACCGGACAGCCCTTGATCTGGCAGAACGCACGCTTGCAACCGAGGCAGCGGTTGGCTTCCTCGACGATATGAATGGCCATAGATTCCCCTCTTCAACCATTACGAAATCGGTTTCCTAAATAATAATAGGACAAAGGGTCTGTCCCTTGCCCCAATTGGCTCTCGATACAAAGGTCCCATCGACACGGACGATCGCGCCGACGGGGCCATGCACGGCAGGATGCAGCTCCTGTCCTACATCTCCCGGTGCACAACGCCGTTGCGGTGCGCCATCCCCTCGAGCAGTTCAAGGCATCCGCGCTGCGTCGCGGGCGTGCTGTTCTCGACCACGCACGGGATCCCCGGGCAGGCGGCCGCAGCCCAGGCGACGACGGGCTCGAAGTCAAAGCGCCCCGTCTCTCCCACACCATGGCAGACCAGGCGCATGCCCGTCCCGTCGCACCAGCCGGCCTCGTCCTCGTTATGCACGACCTCGTAATCCTTCGCATGCAGTACGCGGATCTTGCTGCCGCACAGATAGAGCATCCGCGAGACCTGCTCGGCCGCCTCGCCCACGATCGCGGGGTGTAGCAGCGACACCGGGTCGTAGATCACGCCAAGGGCGGCGCTCGACACGCGCTCCAGCACCGCGTGGCAGCGCTCCGGGGTGTTGACGACCTCGTTCCAACCGGGCTCGATCAAGAGCTCGGTGCCCTCCTGCTCGGCGATCGAGCACACGCGGGCAAGCGTCATGCAAAAAGTCTCGAGCGCCACGCCCGTTTTGCGGTCGTCGGCTACCTTATTCTCGATGTTAGGACGGCCGGTCTCCGTGCCCACCGGGCAGCCGCCGAGCCAGCCCGCAAACCTAAAGCACGCCTCGTACTCGGCGATGTTGTCGAGCAGCTGATGCTGGTCGGGCGTGGCCAGGTTCTTGTAGCAGCCGAGCACCGCGACCCTCACGCCCGCCTCCTCGAGCACGCCGCGCAGATGGTCGGCGAGCTCACGGGTGAGGCCGCCGCGGTCGATGCCGAAGGACTTGTAGAGCACTTTGCTCGGCAGCTGGATACACTCGAAGCCCAGCTGCCCCGCCATGCGGATCCGCTCCTCGACGGTGCCCTCGGGCAGATCGTGCAGACGCACGCCCGGCGTGATGGCGGGGGCGTTCACTGGAACCGGACGTTCGGCTGCCATCTGCTCAGCCACCCTACTCACGACCCTTGGCGTTGATGCCCGGCGTGTATCCATCGAACGGGTCCTCGATCGAGCAGCAGCCAGACGGGCTCAGCGGATCGCACTTACCATGCAGTTGCTCATGGCGCATGGTCTCGATATAGGCGAGCACGAGCGGCGCTACGCCCTTGGCGTCGTTTTGCACCACGGGCTCGCTCATGTAGTAGCCAAAGGTGCCCTCGCGGTGGGTCTTGTTGCCCAGGCCCGCGACCAGGCAGATGTTATCGAGCGCGAGCTCGCCGTCCTTCTCGGAGAGGCACGTGCGGCAGATGCCGTCGAACGCACGGCGGCCGGCCTCCCAGTAGCGCTCGTCGAGCACGCCCAGGCGCACGCCCTTCATGATGGCGTTGGCGAAGATCGCGCTGCCGCTCTCCTCCAGGTAGTTGGGGGCGATGTTGGGCAGGTTGATCACCTGGTGCCACATACCGGTCTCGGCATCCTGATAGGGCAGCATGGCATCGACCAGGTCGACGAACATATGGCGCAAACCGTCCTTCTCGGCCGACATCGAGGGCGGCATGAGCTCCCACGTATCGATGAGCGCCATGGCAAACCAGCCTTCGGCGCGCAACCAGAAGTTGGCCGAAAGGCCGGTGACGGGGTCGCACCAGAACTGCTTGCGACTCGAATCGTAGGCGTGGTAATAGAGGCCGTTCAAGGGATTGCGCATGAGGTCATGGACAACCTGGAACATGTGATAGCTGTCCGAGCACGCGCGGCGGTTGTGGAAGCTCAGCTCGTACTGCATATAGAACGGTTGCGCCATGTACATGCCGTCGAGCCAGATCTGGTTGGGATAGATCGCTTTATGCCAAAAGACGCCCTCACGTGTGCGCGGCTGGCTCTCGAGCTGGGCGTAGATGGTATCCATGGCCGCTCGATACTTGGGTTTGTCGGTGAGCTCGTAGAGCTTGTAGAGGGTCTTGCCGCAGTTGACGTTGTCGAGGTTGTAGGCCTGTGGGTCGTAGTGCTTGATCTGGCCGTCATCCTCGACAAAGAAATCGATGTACTCGTCGGCAAACTCGAGATAGCCCTGCTTGCCGGTGATCTCGAAGAGCTCGATCAGGGCCTTGATCATGCAGCCGTCGATGTAGTTCCAGGTGTTGGGCTTGCCGGCACGAATCTTCTCGATGTTCCAGGCGGGCGCCTGCGGTGTGGAGTTCTCGACCAGCTGCTCGATATAACGGTCGAGGATCTTGTTGCAACCCATGTGATCTCCCCTGATATGACATGAAGGTGAACGTTAACCCAAAGTGTAGTACCGGAAAGCTCACAGGTGAACGTTACCCCTAGCGCCTTCCGTCAACGGTCCCCTAGCAGCCGCAAACGGCGGCATGGATAAGGCAAGGGGGCCGTCCCGTCACCTTATCCGCAGATCGCCACGAGGCCCGCCGCGATCCGCTGCGCCAGGCGCTCGTAGCCGGCCGGCGAGTAATGAAGGCCGTCGGGCATATACAGCTCGCGGTGCTCGGGCAAAAACGGACTGATGCCGCTTGCCGCATAGAGGTCGATGACCGGGACGGAGAAGCGCTCGCACACGTCGCGCACCGCCTGGGCATAGGGAGCCTGCGTGAGTCCCAGATGGTTGGGCTCGTTGCTCGCCGGGATATCCTTCTCGTGCTTGCCGCTCGTCTTAGCGGGCGTCATGAAGACGAGCCGCGCCTGCGGCGAGCGCTCGGTGATCGTGCGAACCAGATACTCGAGCGCACCGTAGAACGTGGCGCGGCTCTCCTCCCCCGGTACACCGAGCGGCACGTTGCGGCTGAAGTCGTTGACGCCGCCCCACACCAGGTAGATATCGGCTGCGTCGTCGATCTCGCCCACGCGCTCCACAAACGAATCCGCGCGATCATCCTTGACGGCGATGCGCGACCCCTTGACGCCATAGTTCTCGACCGTGGCGCCACCGAGCAGCGCTCCCAGATGGCTCGTCCAACTGATCGCGGGACCGCCCGCGCCGGTACCGTTGTCACCCCACGTGGTCGAGTCGCCAAAGCAACAGATCGTCGAGTCCTTCAAAGCTTTAATCGTCATGGTTCTTCCTCTCTCATACATCCTCGGTAAGATGGGGCAAAGGGACTGTCCCTTTATCTGATGCCTGACGTCAAGTGCCTCGTCTTCTCCCGCCCCACCACGATCATGTACACCAGCGGCCAAAGTTGGCTAAAAATGACAACTTTGGCCGCTGGTGTACACGTTTTGTGCAATCGACCGGTGACGGGGGCAAGAATCCCCTGCTCCCAGCCAAACCCTCGCTCGCTGGCCACCCCCATCCCCCAATCAAAAGGCCGCGCCGCCGGAGGTCCAGCGGCGCGGCCTTGGAAGTGGACGCGAACGTTGTGGGCGCTACGCAGCCGGCGTGATGGAGCCGTCCTGGTAGCCCACGTTGTTGTGGGCGAAGCAGTCCTCGTACTTGAAGCCGGAGAGCTCCTCGCACAAAGCCTTGACCTCGGGCTTGACGTCGGCCATCTTGCCACCCTCCTTGACACGCTTGATCTCGTCGCAGAGCACGTCGCACTGCTCCTTGTCGATCTTGATGCCACGGGCGAAGATCGCAGCCAGGATAAAGAAGCCGGCGCAACCGATGATCATGTACAGGCAGATGTACAGCGGCACGGTGGCGGGCTGGGTCACGGTGTCGGAGTTGCCGGCGGACTGAATGAAGCCGGAGGCGGCGAGCACGACGGCCCAGACGTTCACGGCCACAGCCTGGGCGATCTGCTGGCAGAGCTGCTGGGCGGAGCTGTAGATGCCCTCGCGACGACGCAGGGTGATGAGCTCGTCGACATCGGGGATGTAGTTGAGCAGAACGTCGGGCAGATACTGGAAGCCAACATAGAAGAACTTCCAGATGGCGAAGATCACGGGGTAGGCGATCATGGCGATGGCAACCGTCGAGGTGCCGTTGATCTGGCCGTATGCAAAGTAGTTGTACGCGAGGATGCACGCGGCGCAGCCCACGTTGGCAAGGTACCAGGACTTGTGGAAGCCCTTCTTGGCCATGAGGGCGACCCACACGGCGGTGCACACGATAGCGACGACCTTGCCGGGCATCTCCATCACGGACTCATAGGACTTGGGGATCTGCAGGCAGTAGACGATAAAGAAGCTCAGGCAGGCAGACCAGCAGGCGGCGGCAAGCTTGGTCGAGATCTGTGCGTACAGCACGCGGCGAAAGGACCTGTTGCGGAACGTCGAGATAACGTCGATGAAGAACTTCTTGATAGCGCTGCCGACGGACTCGATCTTCTCCTGGGCGACCTCCTCGGGCGTGTGCTCCCAGGTGGAGAGGTACACGCAGATGAGCGAGATGGCCATGACGGAGGCGTTGATCGCGGCGATGATAAAGTAACTGAACGGGTTGGTCTCGCCAAAGGTGCCGAAACCGAAGCCCACGAGTGCGGCCATGAGGAAGCCGGCTGCGTTGCCGAAGAGGTGCTTGTAACCGGTGAGGTACGTGCGCTCCTTGAAGTCGTCGGTCATCTCGATGGTAAGCGGCGAGAGGTTGGCGGTGCAGAACGTGTACGCGATGTTGTAGATCAGATACAGCGCAAAGTAGTACGGGAATCCAAACGGCGTGGCCACGAAGATGAGCGGCTCGGCGATCATCATCGGGATGGCGAGCAGGATCCAGAAGCGGCGACGACCGAAGATGCGGCCGATCTTGGTGGCGTAGAAGTTATCGGCCACGAAACCCATGAGCGGGCACAGAATGGCGTTGAGATAGATGGCAAACGAGCTGATGAGCGCTGCCTCGCCTGCGGACAGACCGCACTCGGTGGACAGGAACAGCACCATGTAGCTGTGAGTGAAGCTCAGGGCGCCGGAGTTGAGCATGCCGCCCATACCGAAGCCGAGCCTCGTCCAGAATGTGATCTTTCGTTTCTTACCGACTTTGAACACCGTGAATCCCCTCTCCTTAGGATATTGCGAAACGGTGCGTCCAGACACGACGCGCGGGCATCGAGGTGAACTCGCAACAATCACCCTGGCTACTGGGTGAACGTTAACCTAACTATAACCAAAGTGAAATTATAGGTGAACGTTCACTTGGAAAGAAGAGTTAAACGGTCCTAAATCATCGGTGAACGGAAATAGAGCCCGTTCAACGGCATACGGGCAGGTATCTGAAGGTAATTGATATCATCTAAAAAAGATGGGCCAAACGGTTCACCACCGTTCGGCCCATCTGTAGATTAACTCAGCTTGACGAAAGTAGGTTAACGTTCCCTTAGTAATGCCTACTCACGTACAACATGGTTGACATCGGTGAGCACGAGTTCGTCGCCCTCGGCGCCCTCGATATCCACGTGGTCGAGCAAAAGCGTTCCCACGTGCTCGGCGATAAAGCCCTTGCGGGTCATCTCCTCGACACCGCAGGCCATGGCCGGCACAAAGGGCTCGGGATTCTCGGCAAAGTCCACATGGACGTTATGCAGCTCGAGCATGTCGATACGGCTCTCGGGCAGGCCCGTGACATAGGCTGCGGCGGCATGGCAGTTGGTGGCGTCGATGTCCTTGAAGCAGAGCGACGCCACCTTGGGCGTACGGTCATCCATCGGCAGCGCATCGCGGCACTGAACGTAATCCGTCTTGCCGTCCACATCGCAAAAATAGAACGAGTTGACCACGAAGGGCACCTTGACCTCGTCCATCTTGATGTTCTCAAAGCACACGCCCACCACGACGGAATCCTTGCCGCGCCCGCGGCGGGTCTTGACGCGCAGACCTCGGTCCGTGCGCTCAAAGAGGCAGTTGCGCGCTGTGAAACCGCACACGCCGCCCGAGATCTCGGAGCCCAGCACGATCGAGCCGTGACCGTCGTGCATGTAGCACTGCTCGATGAGCACGTCGCGGGTGGGCGGACGCAGCGCGCGGGGCATGGAGAGCTTTCCGCTCTTGACGGCGATGCAGTCGTCGCCCACGGAGAAGTGGCAGCCCTTGATGGTCACGCTGCAGCAGCTCTCGGGATCGAGGCCGTCGGTGTTGGGCGAGACCTTGGGGCCCTCGATGTTGAGGCACCAAAAGCCCAGATGACTCGACAGGACGGGGTGGATGTTCCAGCTGGGGCTGTTGCGCACGGTGATACCGGCGAAGGCCATGTGGCGGCACTCGGACAGGAAGATCAGGCGCGGGCGCGCAGCAATGCGGATCTTCTTGGCCTCGAACCACCAGTTGTCCTCGTCGAAGCTCGCCTGGCCGTCGATGACACCGCGGCCGTAGACCGTGGTGCCGCGCACGCCCATGCCCATGATGGCGCCGCAGAACATGCGGCAGGACTCGCCCTCCCAGGTGCCGAGGGGCAGGATGCCGGAGCCGGCGTGCCCCTGGCCGGGCTCGCCCTCGATATTGCCGGGGAGGTAGGGCAGGTTCTCGCGATCGAAGCGGACCTTGAGCGTGGCGCCCTCGGCGAGCTCGAGCGAGATGTTGCTCTTGAGAAAGAGCGAGGAGATGCGATAGGTGCCCGCCGGCACGAGTACACGGCCCTTGTCGGGACAGCTCATGATGGCGGCCTGGATCGACGTGGTGTCGTCGCGCTCGCCGTCACCCGCCGCGCCGAAGTCGCGGACGTTCAAGGTAAACGTCTCGTCGTCGGTGACGATGACCGTGGTGGCCACGTCCTCGCCGCGCTCGAGGCGCACGCGGTAGACCGTCTGCGGCTCGAGGTTGTCGACATAGGTCACGACGCGATCGGTCTCGCCGCGCTCGACGTCGTTGATAAAGAGCTTGAACGGCTCACCGGTCTTGAACAGGCTGCCGTCGTGTAGCTCGATCGCCGCGGCGCGAGCGCACTTCCAAACCACCGAAAGTTGCATGATGAGTTACCTCCCCCGCCCCGTTTAACGGCACGGGACCGGCCGATTCATACTAGAGACAAACTCCGTCTTTCCATATTGAAATCTCGTGGCAGCCGCGACGCTCGGCACTCGTCTGCTTGCCGCTCGCGCAATCGAGCACGACCTTCCACAGATCCTGCGCGGCCTCGTCGAGCGTGCGCTCACCCGTGGCCACCACGCCGGCGTTGAAGTCCATCCAGTTGGCCTTATGGTCGCACAGGCGCTGGTTGGTGAACACCTTGAGCGTGGGCGCCGGCGCACCGAAAGGCGTACCACGGCCGGTCGAGAACAGGATCACATGGCAGCCGGCGGCCGTGAGGGCCGTAGTCGAGACCATGTCATTGCCCGGAGCGCAGAGCATGTTGAGGCCGTGCTTGGTGACGCGCCCGGCATAGGGCAGCACGTCGACGATGGGGGCGCTACCGCCCTTCTGCACGCAACCGCAGCTCTTGTCCTCGAGCGTGGTGATGCCGCCGTCCTTATTGCCGGGACTCGGGTTCTCGTACACCACCTCGCCGTGGGACAGGAAGTAGTCCTTGAAGCCGTTGAGCATGTCAGCAGCCTCGTCGAAGATCTCTTGGTTCTCGCAGCGGTCGAGCAGGATGGACTCGGCACCGAACATCTCGGGCACCTCGGTGAGCACGGACGTGCCGCCGCGGGCCACGACCATATCGCTCACGCGGCCGATCGTGGGGTTGGCGGTGATGCCGGAGAGGCCGTCGGAGCCGCCGCACTTGAGGCCCACGACAAGCTCGCTCGCCGGGATGGGCTCGCGCTTGGCAAGCTTGGCGCGCTCGGCGAGCGCGGTCAGGATCTTGTGGCCCTCGACCTGCTCGTCCGCCACGTCCTGGCAGGTGAGGAAGCGCACGCGCTCGGGATCGAAATCGCCGAGCTCGTCGAGCACCTGCTGGTGCGTGCAGTTCTCGCAGCCGAGCGAGAGAAACAGCACGCCCGCGGCGTTGGGATGGCGCGAAAGAGCCACGAGCAGACGGCGGGTCTGCGCATGGTCGGCACCGGTCTGCGAGCAGCCGAAGGGATGCGGGAAGTAGTAGACGCCCTCGAGGGAGCCGTCCACCAGATCCTGAGCATTCTCGGCCATGGCGCGGGCGACCTCGTTGACGCAGCCGACCGTCGGGATGATCCAGAGCTCGTTGCGCGTGGCGGCACGGCCGTCAGCGCGACGGAAGCCCATGAAGGTTTCGGGCTCGACGGGCGCGACCGTGGGGTGCGCCGGATGGTAGCTGTACTCGACCTCGCCCGAAAGGTTGGTCTTGACGTTATGGGTGTGGAGCCACTGGCCGGGCTCGACATCCACCGTCACGTGGCCGATGGGAAGCCCGTACTTGACGACGTTCTCCCCCGCCTTGATAGCGCGCACGGCCATCTTGTGTCCCTGCGGGATCAACTCCGTCGCGGTCACGGTGCCCACACCCGGCACGTCCACGGCTGTGTCTGCCGGGATGGGCGAGAGCGCCACGATCACGTTGTCGCGCGGATCGATCTGAATGGTGTTCAAAGTAACTATCCCCTCGTCAGCGCGCTAGGCGATCGCGTTCGCGAAAGCCTGCTTGGCGCCCTCGGCGCGCACGACGGCGAGCGCCTTGACCACAAAGTCCTCGAGGCCGGCGATCTGCGTGAGGTCCTCGCCCCACATCTGCTCGTCCGTGAGCACCGCATGCACGAGTGCGGCGTCGTCCTCGCCGGCATGCTTGGCATAGAAGTCGAGCACGAAGGCGTCATCCTGGGCGGTGTACTCGGTACCGTCGGCGCGGCGCAGGTGCAGACCGTCATCCTCGCGGCCCACGAGCTCCTGCGTGTAGAAGCTGATGAGCGTAGCCAGGCTCGTGGCGAGGCAGCGGGGCAGCTCGCCGGTCATGGCAACGTAGTCCTTGAGCGTGGGCAGGTCGCGGGCGCGCCACTTGGCGGTAGAGTTCAGGCAGATCGAAAGCAGCTGGTGGTCGATGAACGGGTTATCGAAGCGGTTGGCGACGGCGTCGGCGAAGGCCTTGCAGTCGTCGACGTCCAGGTCGGCGGCAAGCGTCGGGATGACCTCGTCGTGGAGCATCTTGTCCATGAAGCCCTTGACGGTCTCGTCATGCATGCAGTCGCGCACAATGTCGAAACCGGCAACCCAGGAACCCGGGACAAAGCCGGTGTGGGCGCCGTTGAGGATGCGGACCTTGCGCTTCTTGTAGGGCGTGACGTCGGGCGTGACGAAGACGCCGGGCAGGCCCGCTTTCACGAAGGGCAGCTTCTCGACCAGGGACTCGTCGCCCTGGATGCCCCACATCTGGAAGGGCTCGCGCACGGTGAGGAAGGGATCCTCGAAGCCCAGGCGCTCGGCCACGGCCTCGGCCTCCTTGGGATCGCGGATGCGGCCCGGGACGATGGTGTCGACGAGCGTGGTGCAGATGGTGCAGTCGTTCTCCATGTACGCGACGAACTCGGACTCCCAGCCCCAGTCCTCGACATACTGCTTCATGATGCGCAGCAGCTCCTCACCGTTATGGTCGATGAGCTCGCAGGCAAGCACGATGACGCCCGGCTTGCCGGCCTTCCAGCGCGCATGGAGCACCTGGGCCATCTTGGCCGGGAAACTCGCGGGCGGCATGTCGTCGGCCTTGCAGGAGGGGTCGTAGGCGATGCCGGCCTCGGTGGTGTTCGAGACGATGATCTCGAGGTCGTCGGAGACGGCAACATCCATGATGGCCTGGTAGTCGGCCTCGCGGTAGGGGTTGAGGCAGCGGCTGCAAGAGCTCACGACACGGGCCTCGTCATAGGTCTTGCCGTCGAGCTTGCCGCGCATGAGCACGGTGTAGAGGTCGGACTGGGCGTTGATACCGTCGGCGAAACCGTAGCCGCCGGCGATGGGCTGGACCATGACGACCTTGCCGTTCCAGCCGGTGAGCTCGTTGGCCATGTCGAAGTAACGGTCGACGAAGGCGCGCAGGAAGTTGCCCTCTCCAAACTGAAGCACCTTCTCGGGCGCGTCCTGCGGGCAGAGGTAGCCCTCGAAGCCGTTCTTCTCGAGCGTCTCGTAGCTGATGTTCTCCATGCGATCTGACTCCTTAAATATGATGCATCTGATGCGTTGCGTGCGGGGCGGGGTGCCACATGTGGCCTGCGGCACCCCGCGATGCAGCTCTCTTGACGGCTGCCGTGCCTAGGCCTCGACAGTATCGAGGTCGAAGCCAAAGTAGCGGACGGCGTTGTTGTAGCTGATGTCGCGCACGACGGTGCCGAGCAGCTTCTGGTCGTTGGGGTACTTGCCCTGCTCGACCCACTCGCCGATCACGCCGCACAGCACGCGGCGGAAGTACTCGTGGCGCGGATAGGACAGGAAGGAGCGGCTGTCGGTGAGCATGCCCACGAAGTTGCCGAGCACGCCCTCGTTAGCGAGCGCGGTGAGCTGGTCGCGTATGCCGCACTCGTTGTCGTTGAACCACCAGGCGCTGCCGTTTTGGATCTTGCCGGCGACGGGAGCCTCCTGGAAGCAGCCCATCACGGTATCGATCATGGTGTTGTCGATGGGGTTCAGGCTGTAGAGGATGGTCTTGGGCAGGCCCGACTTCTCCTGGATGGAGTTGAGGAAGTCGGCGAGCTGGTCGGCCGGGGTGTAGTTGGAGATGCAGTCGTAGCCGGTGTCGGGGCCAAGCTTGGCGAACATGGGTTTGTTGTTGTCGCGCTTGCAACCAAAGTGCAGCTGCATGGCCCAGCCGAGGCGCACGTACTCGCCGGCGACAAACTGCATGAAGGCGGTCTTGTACTCGAGGACCTCGCGCTCGGTGAGTGGCTCGCCGGCCAGCGCGCGCTCGAAGATGTTCTCAATCTCGGCCTCGCTCGCGGGGACGTACATCACGTAGTCGAGGGCATGGTCGGAGGCGCGGCAACCGAGCTCGTGAGCGACGTCGTAGCGCTTGGCGATGGCCTGCTTCATGTCGGCAAAGTTGTGGATCTCGATGCCGCAGACCTCACCGAGGTGCTTGCAGTAGTCCACGAACTCCTGGCCGCGCTCGATGCGCAGCGCCGCGTCAGGGCGCATGGCAGGGACGACCTGCACGTCAAACGTGGGGTCGCCGGCGATCTTCTTGTGCCACTCGAAGCTGTCCGCCGGGTCGTCGGTCGTGCAGATCATGCGGACGTTCGACTGTTTGATGAGGTTGCGGCAGGTGAACTCGGGCTCGGCAAGCTTGGCGCTCGTAAGGTCCCAGACCTCCTGGGCGGTGTCGCTGTTGAGCACGCCCTCATAGCCGAAGAAGCGCTTGAGCTCAAGGTGGCTCCACTCGAAGACCGGGTTGCCCACGCAACGGCCCAGGGTCTCGGCCCACTTCTGGAACTTCTCGCGATCGGGCGCGTCGCCGGTGATGTAGCGCTCATCCACGCCGTTGGCGCGCATGAGGCGCCACTTGTAGTGATCGCCGCCGAGCCAGACCTCGGTGATGTTCTTGAAACGTTTGTCCTCGAAGATCTCCTCCGGGGAAATGTGGCAGTGGTAATCCACGATCGGCATGCCCTCGGCATACGTGTGGAACAGCTGCTCGCCCGTCTCGGTGCTCAACAGGAAGTCTTTGTCATCCATGAAGTTCTTCAAAGCGCGACCTTTCACGATATTGCTTAGGTGAACGTTCACCATCATAACGGAAAGTCGGGCGAAGGTGAACGTTCACCTTTAAATTCATGTGAACGGTCATGTACAGCGGATGAACGGCAGCGACTCGCGAGCGCTCTGAACAGCCAACACAGGCGATCGTAATGGCTTTAAACCATGTTATTTATGATTCTGCATTATTTCTTATTAATATTCGTTTTTATGTATTGCGCTTCAATGAGTCCTACTCACAGCGTACAAAATGGCGATTTGTGTATAGTTGGACTATCCTGCGCGCGATCGCAATGACGTGTTTGGCCCTTCGTGAGGCTGTTTTGACCCCCCGTCTGAGATCAAAACCTTGGTTTTCGCCCAACTTAACTTAACGTAACCGCCAAAATTGAGACTCCGTGCCCCTTTGGCACACCTCGGCGTGAATGAATCTATACACAAATCGAAAAAATGTACGTTCGCAAACGCGCTGCGCTGGTATCCCCCGCTACGCCGTGGCGATTCCAGCAAGTTTGCAATATTGGTCCAGGTTGCTTGCAAACACGAGCTCCACGGGACCGCGGCAAACATCATCTTCGGGCACAATTCCCCAAAGCAGATTGTCACCCAGCCGTTTGGAGGCGCGGTAGGCAATCCCAACCGGGTCCTTATAGACGATGTTGGTAAAGATGCCGCGGCGCAGAGCCTCGGCGCTCTCGGGAAAGATGTCGTTACCGATGGCTCGCACCTTACCCACCAAGTCGTGCTCCACAATGGCGTCGGCCACGACCTCGCTGCCCACGGCAAATACGCTGCATACCAGCTCGGGTCGACCATCAACGATCAAGCGATCACCGAGCTCGGAACGCAGACGATCGACATCGGCATGGGCACCGGGCAGATCTTCGATCTTGATGCTCGGCGCATGCTCGGCCACGTAGGAATGGAAGGCACGTGCCACTTGATAATGCGAGTCGGTGTAGGCATCGCCGGTCAACAGGAGGACGCTCGCGGCGCTGGTGCTGCCGCCGAGCAGATTGACCGCCTGCTCGGCCATGAGGTTACCAGCGGCTCCATAGTTGGCGATCGCGGCGCCAAAGCGCCCTGTCTGCGGCTTGTCGCCATCGATAAGCTGGACCTTCACGCCATGCTCGATGATACGGGTAAGCACCGCACACTCCTCATCCGAGATGGGGTTGTAAGCGATCATACCGTCCAGATGCTCCCCCGCCTCGAGGCGCGCGAACAGTTCCTCGAGTACGCTGGCATAACGGCCGAGCTCATAGGGAAGCATCTCAAAGGTCAAACCGTGATCGCGCTGCTCATGGGCATAGCGCGTGCAGCCTTTCCACAGATAGGAGTAGAAATACACGCCCTCCTTGGTGGCGCTCGGCAGGCACACGGCGATCCGCAGGTCCTTGCGGCGCAGGTTGGAGGCGCTCTCGTTGCGGTGGTAGCCCATGGCTTCTGCTGTCTCGATGATCTTGACTCGTAAGGCCTCGCTCACGCCGGGCTTACCCGCCACGGCCTTATGGACGGTGTTGACCGAGACATCGAGCTTGGCGGCGATATCTTTCATGGTGACGCGCGAGGTACTCACAGGGATTGCTTCCGTTTCGCTGATCGAAGAGATTCGTGTACGGAAGACGATACCGCAAAAACAACCCCGCGTCCCGTTCTCCGAGCCGACGATTAAAGACAAACGCTACTTCACGCCGCGTGAAAGGTCGTCGTAGATCTGGTCGATGCCCTTGGCAGCAGCGCATTTTTTGGCGCCATGGCCACCACAGCTTCCACCGCATGATCCGCCTTGAGCGCAGTCGGCACAAATGCCTTTTCGATGCGCCCGAACGCACACAGCCACAAACGCAATGCCGATGAGAGCAAGGACAATGATATCAATAGGTGCCATGAAAGCCTCCTTGTTAGCCTAATCTTACTCTACCCTATTTGCTCTGACGCCAACAGCCTCTTGCAAAAAATGATCCCAAAGTGCCAGGGG
>DJRP01000011.1:77650-103859 GCA_002437815.1 Collinsella sp. UBA6357
CCCCTGGCACTTTGGGATCAATGTGGGGTGGCATAAAAAGGCCCGGGCGCTTTTGGAAGCGTCCGGGCCCACAGGGGATGCCGTCTAGCCGCGCAAACTAGGCAGCAGCAGCGACGGTGTTGGTCTCGTCCTCGTCAGTCCAGGCATGCTTGGGCATAGGGCGGAAGATCTGGAAGAGCATCGCAGCGAAGAGCACGATGGCGACAACCGTCCAGATACCGAACTGACCCAGCACGAACAGGTTATAGAACTGGTTGATGAACAGGCCGATCACCCAGGCAAACGCGCACTCGTAGCCGATAGCGATCGCGGTCCACTTGCCGGAATCCATCTGGTTGCGGATGGTACCCATGGCAGCGAAGCACGGGGCGCACAGCAGGTTGAATGCACCGAAGGCGACGCAGGCACCCATGGTGGGGAACATACCGGCGAACGCGGTCCAGAGGCTCGGATCGGTCTCGCCGGCATCGGCGACGGACAGCAGCGAGCCGGCGGTGGCGACGACGTTCTCCTTGGCCACGAGGCCAGAGACGGTGAGCGCCGTGGCCTGCCAGGTGCTGAAGCCCAGCGGTGCGAAGATCCAGGAGATCAGGTTGCCAAGCATGGCGAGCACGGAGTAGTCCATGAACTCCTCGGGGATGCCCTCCATGGCGGGCAGGAAGCCAAAGGCGCCGTTGTAGCTACCGAAGTTGGAGAGGAACCACACGACGACGGTCGACGCGAAGATGACCGTACCGGCCTTCTTGATGAAGGCGAAGCAGCGCTCCCACACGTGCAGCGCCCAAGAGCGGATCGCCGGGAAGTGGTAGGCCGGGAGCTCCATGACAAACGGCGTCGGGCGGCCAGCGAAGAGCTTGGTCTTCTTGAGCATGAGGCCCGAGGCGATGACAGCAAAGACGCCCAGGAAGTAGAACAGCGGCGAGATCCATGCGGCAGAGGTGGAATCCTGGCCGATGATCGATCCCATGAGCAGGGCGATGATCGGCAGCTTGGCGCCGCAGGGGATGAACGTCGTGGTCATGACCGTCATACGACGGTCCTTCTCGTTCTCGATCGTCTTGGTGGCCATGACGCCGGGGACGCCGCAGCCCGAGGAGACGAGCATCGGGATGAAGGACTTACCGGACAAGCCGAAGCGGCGGAACACGCGGTCCATGATGAAGGCGACGCGGGCCATGTAGCCGCAGTCCTCGAGGAAGGAGAGCATGACGAAGAGGATGAACATCTGCGGCACGAAGCCGAAGATGGCACCCAGGCCGCCGACGATACCGTCGACGACAAGAGAGTGAACCAGAGAATCCTCAGCGGAGCCGGCAGCGATGAGCGCATCGCTCACGGCGGTGGCGATACCCGGGACAAAGGGGCCGTAGTCGGCCGGCTCGGGCTCGGCAACGTCGAGGTCCTTCACAGCCTGAGCGGCGGTGACGGTCGCGGCGGCGGTACCGGCGTCCTCGTCCTCCTCGACCTCGCCCTTGACGGACTTGGCCTCGGGCTCGGCAGCGATAGCCTTCACGGCGTCAGCAGCAGCGTCGGCATCCTCGGCGTCGGTCGCGTCGGTGTAGGCGGAGACGTCGATGCCCTTGGCGTCGGCAGCGTCAATGAACGCGGCGATCTCAGCCTGGGCCTGCGTGTACTCGCCGGAGGCCTCGTCGTAAGCGTCGCGGCCCATGCCGAGCACGAACCAACCGTCCTCGCCGAAGAGCTGGTCGTTGGTGAAGTCGGTCGCGGTACCGCCGAAGGTGGACACGGCGATGTAGTACACGGCGAACATGATCACGATGAAGATCGGCAGACCAAGGATACGGTTGGTGACCACGCGGTCGATCTTCTCGGAGGTGCTCATCTTGGCCGGGGCCTTGGTGAGGCACTCGTCGATGATGTGGGCGATCACACCGTAGCGCTCGCCGGTGATGATAGACTCGGCGTCGTCGTCACAATCCTTCTCGCACTGGGCAACGAGCTGCTCGACGCGCTCGGCCTTCTCGGCGGAGAGGTTCACGAGCTTGGTGGCGTCCGCATCGCGCTCGAACAGCTTGACGGCGTAGTAGCGCTTCTTCTGCGCGGGAACGCTTGCCGGCAGGTTGTTCTCGATGTGGGTGAGGACATCCTCGATGGCGGAGTCAAACTTGTGCTCCGGCACCTTGCCCTTCTGGGCAGCGGACTTCTTGACCTGGTCGAAGAGCTCGGTGATGCCCTTGTTCTTGAGGGCCGAAATCATGATGACCGGGCAGCCGAGTTTCTTCGACAGCTTGCCGGTATCGATCTTGTCGCCGTTCTTCTCGACGAGGTCGGACATGTTGAGGGCCACGACGACGGGAAGACCCGTCTCGATGACCTGAAGCGCCAGGTACAGGTTACGCTCGAGGTTGGTGGCGTCGACTACCTGGACGACAACATCGGGCTCACCGCTCATAAGATAGTCGCGCGAGCACTGCTCCTCGGGGCTGTACGGGGAGAGCGAGTAGATACCGGGGAGGTCCGTGATGGTGACGTTCTTGTCACTCAGGAGCTTGGCCTCCTTCTTCTCAACCGTGACGCCCGGCCAGTTACCGACGTAACCGTTCTGACCGGTGATCAGGTTGAAGAGCGTGGTCTTGCCGCAGTTGGGGTTACCCGCAAGAGCGACATGGATCTGAGAATCCGCCATTCAATCCTTCTTCCTTATTCGTCCGCGCTGCTTCCTCCGCGCGGGCGGGATGTTTGCATTTGTTAGATGCCTCTAAGTCAGAAAAAACTAACTCTACCTGCAGAAATATGCGGTCCTGGTTACCTATTGGACCTCAACGACTGCAGCCTCCTCCTTGCGGATGGAGAGCTCGTAGCCGCGCACGTTGATCTCGACCGGATCACCGAGCGGGGCGACCTTCACAACCTTGAACGAGGTGCCCTTGATAAGGCCCATGTCCATAAGGTGACGGCGCAGCGCGCCCTCGCCGTGAAGTTTGACGATGGTGGAGCTCTCGCCCACCTTAACGTCTCCCAGTGTCTTCATTTGCTTGTCCCCCTTTCACCTGCTCGCAGACTCTTTTTTGCTATCACATGCGCCTACGAGAAGCTTGGACGCCGACGTCGGAGCGGCCTCCAAGCGTCTCGCTGCGAAATGTGTGAGTAAGAATGGCGCCTCAAACGGGCTGACCGTATGACGCCCCGTGACGCCTTTAGGCCTTGGTCATGATGTGCATGGCGACCTTGGAATCGATGCCAAAGCGTGCACCGAGCACGGTGACGATGATGTTGGCACCCGACGAGCTCACCACATGTACCTCGTTGCCCTCGACAAAGCCCAAATCCTTGAGGTGGTGCTTCATATCCTCGTTGCCCTTGACGCGGCTGACCCTCACAGTGTCGCCGGCCTTGACCATCGAAAGCGGCATGGCAGGCATCTGCGGTCCGGTTGCCATGTGTCGTCCTCTCCTCGTCACTCGCGTGCCAAACGCATAGACCGAGATACGGGCGCAAACCTGCCGCATCATCGCACTCATCGCGGGCGACGAACCGTTACCTCACGCCAAAATCCACCGACAGTACCTTCTCATGTGCAAAATCATGCGCAAAAGGCAATATCGGCAGAAGTTAGCCCTGTCTATGTTCGAAACAGTAAACTAGCACTTGGTTAACTTTTTTTGAAGTCAGACGAGGCAAATTTTTCAAAAAAGTTTCCTCGGGGTGACCTTGTTGAGATTGTGACGCCTTGGATACGTTATTCCGTCGGCGGTCGTTTTGAGCCGGCGAGCGGTAGCTAAAGTTCAGATTCGAGGTTGGCGACCAGCTGGCGCAGGTCCGCAGCGCAGACGGCTTCATCCTCGCCCTCGACGGTTACGTGGAGGGTCTCGCCGAACTCTCCGTAGAGCCCCATGAGGCCCATGATGTCGCGACCGTCAGCCGTTCGATCGCCGATGGTCAGCGTCACGCGGCTTCGATGCTTGCCGATATGGTCGAACAGCAGAGCGACAGGACGGGCATGCAGCCCCAACGGGTCTGTAATCTTCTGCTCGAACTCGATCATCCTCGTCGCCTCCATGCCGTCCGTATGGGTTCCGACCTATTTTAGCCGCAATCCGAGATACCTCCCCCGCTCCCTGCGGCAACACGGCCGATCTTCTTTGTTTCCAAAATGTTGCAAGTCATTGCCATTTCGCTATTAACATACATTCCCGGTAGGTTAGTAGTACTATCAGTGAAACTTACGAGAGGGGTAGCCATGAACGACCCAGCGGAACATGTATCGAACCCTGTTAGCAAAATCAAACTGAACCATATCTCGATGCGCTACGGCGACCGGGACGCGTCATGGGTCCTGCGCGACATCGACCTATCCATCGCGCCGGGCGAATTTCACGTCTTTCTGGGGGCCAGCGGTTGCGGAAAGTCGACGCTCATGAACATCATCTCTGGCTTCCTTGCGCCGACCGAGGGCTCGGTCGAGGTCGATGGCGAGCCCGTCACGGGGCCGGGGCCGGAGCGCGGCGTCGTGTTCCAGAACGCGGACGAGGCAGTCTTTCCCTGGATGACGGTCGAGCAGAACGTGGCCTACGGACTCAAGCTGCAAAAGCTCTCCCGCGACGTCATCACCGAGAAGGTATCCCACTGTATCGGCCTGGTGAACCTCACCGGCCACGAGGCCAAATACCCCGACGCGCTCTCGGGCGGAATGCGGCAGCGCCTGCAGATCGCGCGAAGCCTGGCGGTCGACCCTGAAATCCTCATCATGGACGAGCCCTTCGGCGCGCTCGACCCCAAGACCCGCTCGACCCTGCAAGACGAGCTCTTGGGCATCTGGACAGCAACGAACAAGACGATCCTCTTCGTCACCCACGACATCGCCGAGGCCGTATATCTGAGCCAGAAGATCTCGATCCTCTCGGCCGCCCCCGAGGCCCATATATATCGCGAGGTATCCGTCGACGCGGAGCATCGGCGCGACATCGCCACCGAGCCGCTCAAATCGCTAGTCGACCGCGTTACGCGATGGGTGAACAGCGCCGCCGAGGTACATGTGCACGACGGATTCATGGAGGCGATCTGATTGTCCCGTTCCCAACAAGACGGCAAATGGTCCCGTTATATGGCCATCTCGGTCGCGACGGTCACGGCCATCTTCATCATATGGTTTGCGGTCACCAACATCGGGATCGTGAATCCGCTGTTCCTGCCGACCCCTCAGGCCGTCGGCAAGGCATTCGTCGACCTGGCGGTCGAGGGCTACAAAGGCCAGTCGCTGCTGGTGCATGTCGGCACGAGCATGTGGCGGCTTCTCGTGGCCCTGTTCTTCGCGGTCGTCGCCGGTATCCCCCTGGGAATCCTGTGTGGGTGCTCCAAGACGGTCCATGCGATCGTCACCCCGATCTTGGAGTTCTACCGCCCGCTCCCGCCCCTTGCCTACTACGCTCTGATCGTACTTTGGCTCGGTATCGGCGACCCGTCGAAGATCCTGCTGCTCTTTCTCTCGGCCTTCGCCCCGCTGCTGATCGGCGTGACGTTCGCCGTTCAAAACACGAGTACCATCCGCGTGAATTCGGCACGCGCCCTCGGCGCCCACGGATGGCACCTCTACACGGGAATCGTCCTGAGGGAATGCCTGCCGCAGATTCTCACGAGCTTTCGGACGGCGCTCGGCGTGGCATACTCAACCCTTGTCGCCGCCGAGATGATCGCCGCCACCAGCGGACTCGGCTGGCTCGTCCTCGATGCGAGCAAATACCTCAGGAATGATATCGTCTACGCCGGCATCATCCTGATGGGGGCCATCGCGATTCTCCTCAACGCGATCGTCCAGTGCGCCATCAATGCCTCGCAGCCCTGGAAGAGGCGAGGGTAATGTCGGTCAAGCATCGGGGTGCCCACGAAGGGGAGCCCCTCTCCGCGGGCACCGCCCTCACCCGACGCGATTTCCTCAGAGGTTGCGCCGCCATCGGCGCATCCGGCCTCCTGGCATGGGGGGCCACCGGATGCACCGCCTCCTCGCACAGAGGGGCCGGGTCCGCCGGCGACACGGCGGTCATGGGGTCGGCGGGCCTTTCCGCCGCCTCCGCCCCGGCCGAGCTCCGTATCGGCTACTTCCAGTCACCCAACGCGGAGCTGCTCGTCAAAGGCCGGGGAGACCTGCAGAAGGCACTCCCCCGCACCAAGGTCTCCTATGTGATGTTCGACGCCGGTCGCGACATCTTGGTCGCGATGGCGAGCAGCTCCATCGACATCGCGACGATTGGAATGCCCCCAGGCGTATTGGGAATGACCGACGGGCTCCCCTACAAGATCTACTACCTGCACGACATCATCGGCCCATCCGAGGCGCTGGTGGCCAAGAAAGGCAGCGGCATCGACGCCGTCGGGGACCTGCGCGGGCACACGGTCGCCACGGCCTTCGGCACGACGGCCCACTACGCGCTGCTCGAAGCGATGAAGCACGCCGGCGTCGTGCAAGATGAGCTCACGCTACTCGACATGACAGGGCCCGATATCATCGCCGCCTGGCAGCGCGGCGACATCGACGCGACGTACGTCTGGCAGCCGGCTCAGGCCAATCTGATCGCGCAAGGGGGCAAGGTGGTCACTGACTCCGCCCGCGTCGCCCGGCAGACGGGCTCGGTGACAGGCGAGTTCGGCATCGCGCGCACCGCCTACGCCCAAAGCTATCCGGGGGTGCTCAAGACCTATATCGACGTTCTCGACAAGGCGACGGGCGACTACCGGACGCTCGATGTCGACACGGTCGGCACGCTCGCCAAGGAGCTCGAGATGACCGACGATGCGGCTGCGCAGATCGCCGGGCAGATCGACGTACTCGACGCCGCGCAACAGCGCGCGTATTTCGGGGACGCGGACAAGCGGGGAAAGCTCGCGGGCCTGCTCAAGAGGACGAACGACTACCTCTATCGGCAGAGCTCGGTGACGGAGAGGAAGACTGCTGAGTTCTTCGACTCGATGCTCCTGAAGGGGCTGTACGCAGGTTGAGGCTGCAGACCGAAGAAAACGCAAGACCATCGATCGTAAACAAGGAGAAGACATGGACAGGAAACCGCTGACAGACAAGTTGCTCGTGTTGGGCGTGGATGGCATGGACGCCAAGACGGCGCGCCGCATGGTCGACGAGGGCAAGATGCCCCATCTCAAATACCTGCTGGACCACGGGTGCGCCCGTGAGGACCTCACACAGCTCGGGTGCATCCCCACCATCACCCCGCCCTGCTGGACGAGCCTCGCCACCGGCGCATACCCGGGAACGCACGGGATCACCTGCTATTGGCGCCAGAGCCCCAAAAGCCTCGACGCCGTGGTGTACAACATGGACTCGCGCAACTGCAAGGCCGAGCAGATCTGGAACGTGACAGCCGAGGCGGGCAAAAAGACGCTCGTCTGGCATTGGCCGGGAAGCTCATGGCCGCCCTCGAGCGACAGCCCCAACCTGTCCGTGGTGGACGGCACGCAGCCCGGTAGCGTCAACATGGGCGTGGCCCAGATGGACTGGGAGAAGGTCATCGTCGCCCAGCCCGACATCGACCGCGTGCGCTACGCGCCGCGCGTCGAGAAGCCCGCGGGTGTGGGATGTGTCATAAACGATCTCGATGCCGTGACCGGCGGTGACGATGACGACGAGATGATGGAACTCTGGTGGGGCGACAAGGCGCGCGAGGGCGACGAGATTCGCACCTACGTCATGGGATTCGAGGACACCGAAGTATACATCGGTTCCAAGGTCGCCTACGACATCGTCAACTCTCCGCTCAAGCCCGCGACCGGCTGGAAAAACGTTCCCGCTGAGCAGCTCGAAGGCGCGCTCGAGTTCACCGTGCTGACTTCCGGCGGCACGGTGCGCAGGCCCGCGCTCGTCCTGCGCGGCGCCGACGGGACATACGATCGCGTGGCGCTCTACCGCAACAAGCGCTCCGGGGAGCCGCTCGTCACGCTCGAACCGAGAAAGATGGTCTCCGGCATCATCGACGATGTGACCAAGAAGGGCGAGACCAAGCCGACCTGTCGATCCTACAAGCTGCTCGAGCTCGCCCCCGACGGCAGCCGTGTGCGCCTGTGGATCTCCAATGCCCTGGACATCTCCAACGATATGCTCTGGAGCCCCAAGAGCCTCTTTGACGATGTGACGGCGGCCGTGGGACCGGTGCCGCCCGTCTCGCTCATCGGCGGCGAGGACGCCGAGCTCGTGCGCGAGGTGTTCCTGCCCAGCTGGGACATCTATAACAAGTGGCAGGCGGACGCCATCAACCATTGCATCGAGGACGATGGCTACGAGGTCGTGTTCTCGCATCTGCACAACGTCGACTGCGCCGGGCACCAGCTCTGGCACCTGGCCAAGAACCTGGAGCCCTGGAAGCAATGCGATGAGACTGAGTATCAAGGGTTCATCGAGGACGTCTTCGAGCAGACGGATGACTACTTTGGCGAGTTCACCCATCTGCTCGACGAGGGGTGGACCGTTCTCGTTCTCTCCGACCACGGGCTGATCGTCGGGGAGAACGTGCCGCCCCTCATCGGGGAGTACGGCGGGCTCAACGTTCCGGTCATGGAGCAGCTCGGCTACACGGTGATGAAGAAGGACGCCGACGGCAACGACCTGCGAGAAGTCGACTGGGAGAAGACGCGCGCCGTCCAGATCAGGTCGAACTATATCTACGTCAATCTCAAGGGCCGCGACGCGCACGGCATCGTCGACCCGGTCGACAAATACGATCTGGAGGAGCAGATCATCTCGGGCCTGTACGGCTATCGCGACCCCGCGACGGGCAAGCGTGTGGTCGGCATCGCGATGCGCAACAAGGACGCGCGCATCATCGGTGCCGACGGACCGGAGTGCGGCGACATCTTCTTCAGCGTCGAGGAGGGCTTCAACCGCCTGCACGGCGACTCGATCACGACAAGCGAGGGCTACTTCGGCACCAGCGTCGCTCCGATCTTTGTCGCCGCCGGCACCGGGATCAAGCAGGGCGTGCATACCGACCGCAACGTGCGTCAGGTCGACGTGGCGCCCACGGTGGCCGTCCTGCTCGGTACGCGCTTCCCACGCGAATGCGAGGGCGCACCGCTCTATCAGATCTTCAATCGGGAGGTATAGGAATGGCCGTCAACGAGACGACGCAGGACCCGACGCTGCTCCACCTGAATTCCGACACATTCGACGAAAAGGTCTACGACGAGGGCGAGCCCATCGCCGTCCTCTTCACGCGAAAGACCTGCGCGATCTGCCATCGCATGCGGCCTGTGTTAGAGCGTCTCGCCGCATCCGGCGCTGAGGCCTCAGATGGGCGGAATTGGACCTTTGCCGAGGTCGATGCCGAGGAAAGCTTCGACCTGATGCAACGGTTCGGCCTTGCGGGCGTGCCCCAACTCCTGCTCTTTGTCGATGGAGAACCGCGCGGACAGGTTGCCGGCACCGCCACCGAAAAACAAGTTCGCGAGCTGCTCCAAGAGGCGTGACGGTCTGATCCTCTCATCGCGGACGCGGCAATCCCGGAATCTCCCCATGGACGGCGCACCGCCGTGCCACCCGCCTCGCCACAACGCCCTCATTCTCAGACGGTATTTGACAGCCCGGAAAGGCAACCTTATGATGCCGTCTGCGGAATGAATGTCTCCGTTGGGGCCCTTGCGAAAAACGTTGGCCGTCCCTCAACCGCGAATTGAACAACGCTGATGACTTCTGTTGCCATGCGATCACCCCAAGGGCGTCGCCGGGCAGCGGAAGTCTTTTTATTACGGAAAGGATCCGTCCATGAACGACCGAGACACCAAAACCGGACGTGTATCGCGCCTCGCTCGCACCTATCTGGGGCTCGTCCTCATGGCGATAATCGGCATCCCCGTCGGCCTTGCCGTGGGCGCCATCGACGCCGTCTTTGGACGCACTCTCATCGCCGTCGGAACGTTTCGCGATACCCACGTCACCGTCCTGTTGCCCTTTTTGGCGCTCGCAGGCCTCGCCATCGTCTTTGCCTACAAACGCTGGGGCAAGAACACCGTGCGTGGTATGGGGCTTGTCTTCGCCGTCGGCCAGGGCGATGAAGACGAGATCCCCCTGCGCCTTGTTCCGCTTGTCATGCTGAGCACCTGGGGCACACACCTCTTTGGTGGCAGCGCCGGTCGCGAGGGCGTGGCCGTGCAGATCGGCGCCACGGTCGCGCACTGGCTTGGACGCCGACTTCCCTTTTCCGACCCCGGCAACACGTTTCTGCTTATCGGTATGGCAGCAGGGTTCGCTGGGCTTTTTCGCACACCGTTTGCCGCGACGTTGTTCGCCATCGAGGTGCTCTTCGCCGGGCGACTCGAATACAAGGCACTCGCACCGGCCCTGGTCGCCTCGCTCGTCGCCAGCTGGACGTCGGGGACACTCGGACTCGAGAAATTCGAGATCGCGCTTGCCGCGCCCATTGCGCTCGATGTCACGGGAGTCATGCGGCTCATCGTCCTCGGCGTCCTCTTTGGCCTGGTAGGCGGCGGGTTTGCCTGGTGCCTCGCTCACGCCAAGGCGCTTGTCGCCCGTCTGGCTCCCAATCCTTATCGGCGCATCGCCATCATGGGCGTCATGCTTTCTGTGCTGCTACTCGCGCTCTGGTGTGGACGCTATTCGGGTCTCGGCACCAACCTGATCTCTGCGGCGTTCGCGTCTGACGGCGGACGCAGCATCATGAGCTGGGATTGGGTCCTCAAGTTCGTACTCACCATCGTTACGCTCGCCGCCGGATTCCAAGGCGGCGAGGTAACGCCGCTCTTCTCCATCGGCGCAAGCCTGGGCATCGTGGTTGCAGGCGTACTCGGGATGCCGGCCCCGCTCTGCGCGGCACTCGGCTACGCCGCGGTCTTCGGCAGTGCAAGCAATACACTTTTGGCGCCGATCTTCATCGGTTGCGAGGTCTTTGGGTTCCAGTACATGCCGGCGTTCTTCATCGCCTGTACGGCGGCCTATCTTGTCAACATGAACAAGTCGATCTACACGCTGCAAAAACACATCTAAAGGCATCCGCTTTACGGGTGCACCCATCGCTTGCAACGCAAACGGGAGCCGCGCTCCAAGTATCGAAGCACGGCTCCCGTATCTGCTATCGGTTATATACGATTAGCAGCGCTGTAGCACCAAGCCCTCGTAGGGGCGCAGGTATGTCTCCTGCTCGACGTCATCGTAGGCACCGAGCGCCACGTTCCAGTCGCCTTGCTCTAAAAGTTCACACACTTCAGAACCGACCTTGCGACCTTCTCCCGAGAAATTGGCAACCACAACAAGCGACCCCGGAACGGACATCTCCTCCACCGTGGCCTGCGCCGCGTCATAGGGCTCCCCCACCGCAAGCTCGCCAAAACGGGCGTAGGCCAGCACCGGCGCATCGTCCGCATCGAGGAAGCGCACCTTACCCGTACCAACGATCGGCAGCTCATGGCGCATGCGCACCACCTTGCGATAGAACTCGAAGATCGAGCCTTCACAGCCCACCTCCTTGGCTGCCGTTATCTCGCGTTGGTCGCAGCCCACAGTATCGCGGGCCGCGGGAATCCACGGATCAGCCGTGGAGAATCCGCTGTTCGCGCCATCGTCCCATTGCATGGGCAGGCGGCCGTTGTCACGTGAGTGATGGTTGATGATCGCAAGCGCCTGCTCGGGCGTCTTACCGCGCTCGCACAAGATCTTGAAGTAGTTGCGACTCTCGACATCGTTGAACTGAGAGATATCAGCAAAATGCGCGTTGGTCGCGCCCAGCTCGTCGCCCTCGTAGATGAAGGGCGTGCCGCGAAGTAAATCCATGAATAGCGAGAGCATCTTTGCAGCGGGCACACGCAGCGCACCATCGGTCGCGAAGCGCGAGAGCGCACGTGGTTGATCGTGATTGTCCCAGAAAACGGCGTTCCAGCCGCCGCCAAGCTGCATACCCTCCTGCCAGTTCGCGAGTGTCTGTTGCAGCAGAGCGTAATCGGGCTCCCGGTCAACCCACTTGTCGCCGTTCTCGAAATCGACCTTGAGGTGATGGAAGTTGAACACCATGGACAACTCGCGGTTCTGCGGGCGTGTGTAGCGAATGCATGCTTCGAGACCCGTGGAGTTCATCTCACCCACCGTCATCATGCCGTCAATGCCGGCCTCGTGCACCATCTCTTGAATCCAAGTGTCGACCATGGGACCGTCGGTGTAGAAGCGGCGGCCGTCGCCCTCGAAATCATCCTCCCAGCCCTGAGGTTTGCTGATGAGGTTGATGACGTCAAACCGATAACCATCAACACCCTTTTCCCGCCAAAAGCGCAGGACATCGACAAGCTCGCGTCGCACCTCTGGATTGTTCCAGTCAAGATCGGGCTGAGTGGGGTCGAAGATATGCAGATACCACTTGCCCACGTGCGGCTCCCAAGTCCAGCAGGAGCCACCGAACTTGGAATCCCAGTTGGACGGCACCTTGTCGGGCGTACCCTCCACAAAGTAGAAATAGTCCTGATAGCGTTTATCGCCGGCGATGGCGCGCTGAAACCATTCGTGCTCGCTCGAAACGTGGTTGAACACCATATCGAGCATGATTCCGATCCCGCGGGTGTGCGCCTCGAGGCACAGCTCCTCGAAATCCCCCATGGTGCCAAAGCGCGGGTCGATACTGCGGTAGTCCGCGACGTCGTAGCCGTTGTCCTTTTGTGGCGAGACAAAAAACGGAGTTATCCAAATGTAGTCGACACCGAGCTCGGCAAGATAGTCGAGCTTTTGGGTAATACCGGGAAGATCGCCCCAGCCGTCACCATTGGAGTCGTTAAAGCTTTTGGGGTAAATCTGGTAGACAACCTTGTTCGTGATATCGAGGGTGTCCATCGTCGGCTCCTTTGGGTTGTTACGGATGTCTATGAATCGGTTACTCGGCCTGGGAGGCAAGCTCGGCCTTAATCTCGGCAGCGTCTGCCTTGGCCTCCTCTTCGATGCCCTTCTTCTTGCCCACGATCACGGTGAGCATAAAGGGCACCAAAAAGGCGATGAGCATGCAGATGGCAAACATAGCCCAGCTCGCGGGCTGCATGGAAAGAATACCCGGCAGACCACCGACACCCACGGCGTTGGCCGTGCAACCGGTGGCAACGCTCAGCAGGCCGGCGATGCAGGAGCCGGTCATGGCACAAACGAATGGGAAGGTGAACTTGAGGTTGACACCGAACATGGCGGGCTCGGTCACGCCCAGGTAGCAGGAGATGATGGCGGGTATGTTGACCTGTTGGTAGCGGTCGTTCGAGCGCTGCAGATAAGCCATCCCAAGAACGGCAGAACCCTGGGCGATGTTGGAAAGTGCGATCATGGGCCAGAGCATGGTGCCACCAAAATCGGCGATAAGCTGCAAGTCGATGGCGTTGGTCATATGGTGCAGGCCGGTGATGACAAGCGGAGCATACAGGGCACCAAAAACGGCACCGAACACGGCGCGGAACGGACCGGTGATGCCGGCGTAGACGATGCTGGAGATACCGCTACCGAGCCACCAGCCGATGGGTCCAAGGACAAAATGGGCAGCCATAACGGCGAGAAGCAAGCTGCAGAACGGAACGACGATCATCGAGATGACCTCGGGCGTGATCTTGCGGAAGAAACGCTCGAGGAATCCCAGCGTGACGGCAGCAAGAATGGCTGGGATAACCTGTGCCTGGTAGCCGATCATGTTGACTTTGGTAAAACCGAAGTCCCATTGCGGGATCTGCGACGCCGGCGTGCTAGCGACTGAGTAGGCGTTAAGCAGCTGACCCGAAATGAGCGTCAGGCCAAGCACGATGCCGAGCATCGGGGTGCCGCCCATCTTCTTGGTAACCGACCAGCAGATGCCCACGGGGATACCGGTATGGAACACCGCCTCGCCGATCAACCACAGAAAGCTGTCGAGACCGGCCCAGAACTGGCTCGTATCGACCAGTGTCTGTGTGCCGCCGTTAAAGAGATACAGTGAGTCGATGCAGTTGCGAAAACCCAGAATCAGACCGCCGACGATCACAGCGGGAATGATGGGTGCGAACACCTCGGCGATGACGGTCATGGCACGTTGGATAGGGTTCTGATTTTGTTTGGCCGCCGCCTTCGCGGCATCCTTGCTCACGCCCTCGATGCCGGAGATGTCGATAAACTCCTCGTAATAGGTCTTCACGTCGTTGCCGATGATCACCTGAAATTGACCACCCTGCGTGAAACTGCCCTTGGTGCTCGGCAGCGCTTCGATCCCCGGTACATCGGCTTTCGATTCATCGTTGAGCACAAAGCGCATGCGCGTCATGCAGTGCGTCACGGCGGCAATATTGCCCCTACCGCCCACCAGCTCCAAAAGCTTGGACGCATCCTCTGCGTACTTACCCATGGTGTTCCTCCTCTTACCATGCGTGTAACAAGCGCGGGTCGCTATCCCGCATCCCGGGTGACAACTTATTCAAATAAGTTGTTCTTCATGACTCAGTATAAGCACGGGCGAATCGATGGGCGTAACTTATTTGAATAAGATGATGAACGGTCGGTTTTCACGGGCGAACGGTACTCTGAGCGCATGGCACGCCTATACTTCAAGAGCGATCATTTGAACGAGTTAGAGACAGGGGAAGTACATGAAGGCGATCTGGAGGGACATCTACCAGGACCTCAAGACCGATATCGTAGAAGGAACCTATCCCTTCCAGGAGTTTTTGCCGTCCGAGGCACATCTCGTAGCCAAATACGGCTGTTCGCACAACACACTGCGTCGCGCACTCTCCACGCTTTCGGACGAAGGGCTCGTCCAACCGATCCACGGCAAGGGCGTTCGCGTGACCTGGCAACCACGCTCGCGAACGCTGTTCGAGGTGGGCGGCATCGAGACTTATGAGGAATCGGTCGAGCGTTTGGGAATCAGAAGCGAGACGCGAGTCACCGCCTTCGAGGCGGTCGATGCCACCGATGAGCTCGCCCATAAGGCCGGCTTCAAACCGGGAACGCCGTTGCTGCACGTGGAACGCATACGCGTGATCGATGGCTCCCCCGTGATCCGTGACAACGGTTATTTCCTGTCAGACGTGGTCGACGGGCTTACCAAACAGGAGGCTGCACATTCCATCTACCGCTACCTCGAACAGGACCGCGGCCTCAAGATCGCGCAGAGCCAACGCGAGATCACCGTCGAGCCGGCCGTCAAGCGTGACTACAAGCTGCTCGAACTTCCCCAGGGCAGCTATATCGCCGTCGTATCCAACCGCGTGTTCTCAGCCGCAGGCGAGATGTTCGAGTACACGCAGTCGCGCCACCGCCCCGACATGTTCGTCTTCCACGACATCGCGCGAAGAAAATAGTTTCGGCATATCCCATCCCATAAAGCCGTCTGTACTCCGCCGCTGTGCGTCTGTGCATGCAAAAAGCTCGCCAAGACCGTTGCGGTCCCGACGAGCTTTTTTGAAATCAAGCGAACTCAGGTGCTTGCGAATCACCCGCGCGCTACATCAGGCGCAGCGAGACCTCCTTGAGCTGGGCGCCCGAGACCGCGCTCGGGGCGCCCGACATGAGGTCGGAGCCGGAGCTCGTCTTGGGGAACGCCATGACGTCGCGGATGGAGTCGGAGCCGGTGAGCAACATGCACACGCGGTCGAGACCCAGCGCGAAGCCGCCCATGGGGGGCGCGCCGAACTTGAGGGCCTCCATCAGGAAGCCGAACTGCGCCTCCGCACGCTCCTCGGTGAAACCGAGCAGCTTGAGCATGGCCATCTGCATCTCGGCGTTATGGATGCGCATACCGCCGCCGCCGGCCTCGAAGCCGTCCATGACAAAGTCGTAGGTGCACGAACCGACCGCCAGCGGGTCGGCCTCGATCTTGGCGATATCGGTCTCCGTGGGCAGGGTGAAGGGCTGGTGCTCGGCCGCATAGGCCTTGCGGTCCTCATCCCAGTGGAACAGCGGGAAGTTGACGACCCACAGGAAATCGTGACCCTCGCGCTTGATATCGAGCGCGTTTGCCATGTGGGAGCGCATGCCGCCCAAGATCTCGTCGGAGGCGAGACGCGGGCCGGCGGCAAACATCACGAGGTCGCCGGGCTCGACGTCCATGCGCTCGCGCAGGGCCGCCATCTCCTCGTCCGAGAAGAACTTAACGATCGGGCTGTTGATGGAGCCGTCCTCGCGGAAGGCAATCCAGGCAAGACCCTTGGCGCCAAAGGTGGACGCCACGCCGGCGAGCTTGTCAATCTTGGCGCGAGCCCAGGTGCCGGCGCCCTTGGCGTTGATGGCCTTGACAACGGAACCCTCCTCGTTCGCGGCACTCGCGAAGACCTTGAATTTGGAGTTGGCGAAAACGTCGGTGAGGTCGACGAGGTGCATGCCAAAACGGGTGTCGGGCTTGTCGGAGCCATAGGTGTCCATGGCGTCCCAGTACTCGATACGGCGCAGCGGCGTGGGCATCTCGACACCCATGCGGCCGAAGGCGTCGGCGAGCACCTCTTCGAGAGCGCTCATGACGTCGTCCTGGTCGACAAACGACATCTCGATATCGACCTGGGTGAACTCGGGCTGGCGATCGGCGCGCAGGTCCTCGTCGCGGAAGCACTTGGCAACCTGGTAGTAGCGCTCGACGCCGCCCACCATGAGGAGCTGCTTGAGCAGCTGCGGGGACTGCGGCAGGGCATAGAAGTTACCCGGCTGAATGCGGGAGGGCACGATAAAGTCGCGGGCGCCCTCGGGCGTGGACTTGAAGAGGCTCGGGGTCTCAACCTCCATGAACTCACGGTTGTGCAGCGCCTCGCGGATAGCGAAGGTGAAGTCGGAACGGAGCTTGAGGTTAGCCATCATCTCGGGACGACGAAGGTCGAGGTAGCGGTAACGCAGGCGCGTGTCCTCGCTCGTCTCGATACCGTCCTCGATCTGGAAGGGCGGGGTGACGGAGGTGTTGAGCACCTCGGCGTGGTCGGTGAGCACCTCGATCTCGCCGGTCGCGAGCTTGGCATTGGTGGTCTCCTCGCCACGAGCGCGCACGACACCGTGGATCTTGATGGGCCACTCGGGGCGCATGGTCTCGGCGATGCGGAAGGCGTCGCCGTCGGAATGCTCGGGGTCGAACGTGAGCTGCGTGATGCCCTCGCGATCGCGAAGGTCGCAGAAGATAAGGCCGCCGTGGTCGCGGCGACGGCTCACCCAACCGGTGAGGGTGACCTCTTCGCCGACGTTCTCGGCACGGAGCTCGCCGCAGGTGCGGGTGTGCATGGAATGCTCGTCAATGGGACGGG
Organism: Collinsella sp. UBA6357; assembly: GCA_002437815.1. GTDB lineage: Bacteria > Actinomycetota > Coriobacteriia > Coriobacteriales > Coriobacteriaceae > Collinsella. The sequence goes on from DJRP01000011.1 coordinate 94,835, forward strand.
TCTGGCTCATACCAGTGATCCTCCTTTTTGGATCTGTGCCGCCCCGTGTCGTTACGGGCGGCGTCGTACAGATTTGCCCGACCTGCGTAAACCGCGCAGCCGGGCACGGCGTTCTATCTTAACCCACAAGCAGCACTTTGCCGCAAAAAAGTAGTCCTTGCCATAAGTCTTGACGTGAACGAAACATTCGCATGTCGCAGACAGGTCAAAACGGTCAGCGCGTGCGACAATACCCCCAGTTGCACACGCGCGAAAGGTATATGTCATGGATACCCGTCTGATCGTCATGGACATCGATTCCACCCTTATCAACGAGGAGGTTATCGACCTGTTGGGCGAGGAGGCCGGTGTGGGTGACAAGGTAGCCGATATCACCGAGCGGGCCATGCGCGGCGAGCTCGACTTCAAACAGGCGCTCGAGGAGCGTGTGGGATTGCTCGCCGGGCTTGACGAGGATGTGTTTGACCGAACGTTCGCACGCGTAACCTTCACGCCGGGCGCGCGGGAGCTCGTTGCCGCGGCGCATGCGCGAGGTTGGAAGGTGGGCGTGGTGAGCGGCGGCTTCCACGAGGTTGCGGACAAGATCGTGGCCGCGGCAGGTATCGACTATTGCCTGGCCAATCGGCTCGAAGTCGTGGACGGCAAGCTCACGGGCAAACTGGCGGCAGACATCGTGACCAAGGAATCCAAACTCATCAAGCTTTTGGACTGGGCCGCCATGTGCGGCGTCGACATTGCCCACACCGTGGCCATGGGCGACGGCGCCAACGATATCCCCATGATCCAGGCCGCCGGCATCGGCATCGCCTTCTGCGCCAAGCCCAAGACGCGCGCCGCCGCCCCGCATCACATCGACGAGCGCAACCTGATGCTCGCGATGGACATCATCGATGGACAGCGTGCCTGATTCAGGGCCAAAAGAGCGAGTTGGGCCCTTTTGGCGGCCGTTTTCATCCCATCAGGAGCATGCTTTTTTGCAAGTGAGTGGACTTTTGCCAGGTGCCCGAGTATCAAGATTTTGACCAAGTCGTTTACCTGCGGTTTTATTATTACCGGAACCGTCTATACTCAACCGGACCAAAAAAGTCCACTCACTTAGTTACGAGCGGTGCCCAGACTCTGTTCATCACGAAGCCTGGGCACCTTTTCTTGCCGGTTTTTGGCACCAATGCCAAGGGGCGGCCCCCGACGTTAAGCGCACTTGCGACGGGCGAGCCTGAGGCCGCTTGCCAGGGCGCAGAGGCCGGCCGCGGCGATGACGGAGACGACCATCGCGGTGGCGTCGCCCGTAGTGGGCATGCCGCCGTGCGTGGAGCTACCGCCCTTGGGCGTGTCCTCGTGCGGCTTCTCCTCCTTAGGGCTTGCAGGTGTTGGTGAACACCGGGGCCTGGGAGTCACCGTCGTAGGTCACGGTCGCCTCAAGCTGGCCGGATGTGCCGTCGTCGGAGACATGGACCTTGACCTTGTGCTCGGTCGTGTCGTAGGTGATGCCGTCCTTGACGCCATCGACTGCATCGGCCGGCACGATCTCGTTGATCGTGTACTCGAAGTCGCGCGACGTGCCGCGGCCGTCAAGGTCCGAAGCTTCGTAGGAGATCGGGCCGAAGGTGACCTTGCCGTCCCCGTCGTTCTTCCAGCCGACGCCGAGGTCGGACGTCTCATGGATCAGATACTCGTAGGTACCGGGTTCGCTGTAGGAGATCTTGCCGGACGAGCCGGTGCCGGTGCCGTCAGTGTTCAGCTCCGAGGACACTCCCTCACGTTGAGCGTCTCGTTTGGCGCGAGCACCGTATGTGCGGACGGAACGACCTTCGATGAAGCATATCGCGCAGCAGATGCGGCGATGTACGTTGACAAGCAGGCCGCGCACGCCGGCACCTCATCACATCGATGAGCGCAACCTGATGCTCGCGATGGATATCATCGATACGCTCTAGAGCGAAAACATGTCGACGGAGGGGGAGCACTCTGCAGTTGTTACAAGATATCATCTAGTTTCCGAACAGATTTCTAATATTGTTCGGAAACTCGCCTTCGGGTGCTAGACTGTGCACCGTCGAAGGGAACAGCTATGGACAAACAGGATCTTGAGCAACTGTTAAACGGGGTGGCAGACGGGACCGTCGCTCCAGCCGACGCCCTCGCGCGCATCCAGACGGCGCCTACTGCCGACCTGGGCTTTGCGAAGCTCGACCTCTCACGCGGTATCCGACAGGGCGCCGGCGAGGTCGTCTACGGTGCCGGAAAGACCGCCGAGCAGATTGCCGCCATTATCGAGGCGCTGCTTGCCGCCGGTCAGAAACGCATCCTGATCACCCGCATCGACCCCACAAAGGCCGAGCGCGTCTCCCGGCTGCTTCCAGACAACAGCGGCCTCGAGTACGTCCCCGAGCCTCAGCTCGCCCTCGTGGGCGGAAAGGCACCGGCAGACGGCAACGGGCGCATCGTCGTCGCCTGTGCGGGCACGAGTGATCTGCCGGTCGCCGAAGAAGCCGCGTTGACGGCCGAGTTCTACGGCAACGAGGTCGAACGCCTCTACGACGTGGGCGTCGCCGGCCTGCATCGCTTGCTTGCTCACGTCGAGGAACTCGCACAGGCCCAGGTGGTCATAGCCATCGCGGGCATGGAGGGCGCTTTGGCGAGCGTTATCGGCGGTCTCGTGAGCTGCCCGGTGATCGCCGTTCCCACGAGCGTGGGATACGGTGCGAACTTTGGCGGCATGACGGCTCTGCTCGCCATGCTCAACTCATGCGCCAGCGGCGTTTCGGTCGTCAATATCGACAACGGCTTTGGTGCCGCCTACCAGGCAAGCCTTATCAACCATCTGAACTGCGGCGCCGCGAGTGCCCGTTAAGGAGCGACCATGACAGATCACCAGCACACTCTCATCATCGACGGCACATCGGGCATCAGCGGCGACATGACCGTCGCCGCCCTGCTCGACCTGGGAGCCAGCGAATCCCATCTGCGCGAACAGCTGTCCACACTCTCAGTCGACGGTTTCTCCGTCGTTGTGACGCGCGTGAACAAACATGGTATCGACGCCTGCGACTTCGACGTCCAACTCGCATCCGAGCTCGATAACCACGACCATGACATGGAATGGCTCTACGGCACCAAGACGCGCGATGATCACGAGCACCACCATCACCATGAGCACGCCGACGGCCACGACGACGGTCACCGCCACACCCATGGCCACGCCGGCCACGGCCACGCCCACCACCATCGCTCCCTGGCCGATGTCACCAAGATCATCGACGACTCGTCGCTCACCGCCGGCGCCAAGCGACGCGCACAAGCCATCTTCGCCGCCCTAGCGGCAGCAGAGGCCAAGGCCCATGGCAAAACGCCCGAGACCGTCATGTTCCACGAGGTGGGAGCCGTCGATTCCATCGTCGACATCTGCGCCGTCGCCATATGCCTCGACGATCTGGGCATCGATGACATCACGGTGGAATCCCTCTCCGAGGGGCACGGAACCATCCGCTGCGCCCACGGCCTCATGCCCGTCCCCGTGCCCGCGGTGGTCAATCTGTGCCAGATGGCCGACATCGCCCTTGTGCCCGCGCCCGTCGCCGGCGAGCTTGTGACACCCACGGGCGCCGCCATCGTCGCGGCGCTGCGAACCTCCGACCAGCTGCCGGCGCGCTACCGCATCCGGGCCGTCGGCTACGGCGCCGGCAAGCGTCCCTACGAAGGCTGCACCGGCGCTCTGCGCTGTCTGCTCGTCACCGTGGACGCATAAGCGCCATGGACGCCCGCAAAACAAAGAGCAGGGCAGCTATCGTCAATGCGTTTAGCGCCCTGCTCTGCGAAGCCGACTACGGCAAGATCACCGTCGGCGATATCATCGCGCGTGCCGATGTGGGACGCGCGACGTTCTATGGTTTATTCAAAGGCAAGGATGACCTGCTCGCTGCCCTCGTCCGCGACATCTGCAGCCATGCGCTCGACAAGGACGGTAGACCCGCGAGCGACTCACTCGCCCAGATCGAACACGTGCTGAACAATCTGTGGCGGCAGCGCCAGGGCGTACGCGCCCTGGTCGCGGGAGCCGGCTCACGCCTGTTTGCCGACTGCCTGCGCAAGACGATCATCGCCCGCGCCAGCGAAAACGTGCCGCTCGATCCGCCCGGTCCCGCCGGCACCATGGATCGCAGCTTTCTGCTGCACCATATCGCGACAAGCTTCGTCGGTATGGTCCAGTGGTGGGCCTGGCACGACTTCGAGGCCCCCGCCGCCAGCGTAGCTAAAGACTACCTGGCGGCAATGAGTCCGCTCTTTCGCTAGAACATGCCCAGGAAGCCGTGCACAAAGAACGCGGCCAGCGCGGCGCCCACAAACGGCGCGATACCGGGGACGAGCAGGCCGTACTTCCAGTTGTTATCGGCCTTGTTCTTGATAGGCAGCAGTTGGTAGGCCATGCGCGGACCCAGATCTCGGGCCTGGTTCATGGCGAAGCCGGTGATGCCGCCCATGCCCATGCCGACAGCCCAGACGATCAGGCCGACGCAGATGGCAAGCAAAAGCACGTTCTCACCGGCACGGCTGGCCGCGGCCAAGATGGCGCTGATGAACACGAACGTGCAGATGGCCTCGCAGAAGAAGTTGCGGGCATAGTTCGCGCCGTCCTTGGTGGGGTTCGTCGAGAAGATGTTGCGCTGGGCGACCGGATCGACAACGCCCTCGGACGCCTTGAACTCATCGGCATACATGAACCAGGCGATAACCGCGCCCGCAAAGCCGCCGAGCATGTCGGCGATCATGAAGGGGATGCAGCTGCTCCACGGCACCAGTCCCACGATGCACTGGGCGAGCACCATGGCGGGATTCATGCAGACAGCGCCGCCAAAAACAAACAGGCACACCGAGATGCCAAAGGACCACGTGGTGATGGCGAACATATGGCCCGAGCCCTGATACTTGGTGCCCTTGAGCACGGTATCGCAGTGCACGCCCACGCCAAAGACGATCATGAGCGCCGTGGAGCCGAATTCGCAGAGAAGTTTGGTAAGCATAATTAGGAAACTTTCGTGTCGGAGGTAAACGATTCGTGGGACCGCGAGCTAGTGCTGCGCGACGACAACACCCAGGCCGTCGGGGATGACGGCGACCTTGGCGTCGGCACCCTTCATCTCAAAGGCCAGCTTGAGGGCCTCCTCCACGGTATTAACCGGCGTCATGTGCATATCCTTGAGCATCTGGTGGTCGCAGAGATCGCTCACCATGATCACGGGATGATGTGCCAGGATGCGGGCGAAGATCTGGCTCGTCCACTGATCGGGCAGGGTTTGGTCCTTGGGACGATCGATGCAGGCGCGCTCGAACTCGGCGGGATCGCTGTCGGCGATGTTGCGATAGAAGCCCTCGCCGCCATGACCGTCGGCGCAGCCGGCAACATCGATGATGACGCCGCCCTCGGGCAGCGTGGCCTCGGCAGCGCACATGCCCTTCACAGCCTGATAGATGTTCTGGTCGAGCGGATAGCCGCCGTTGGTGGTGACGGCGATATCGCACTTCACCGGTTCGACACCGGCCAGGCTCTTCACAAAATCGCAACCGGCTTCATGGGCCTTATGGATGTCACCGGCAAACGAGCCGATAACCTCGTGTTTGCCGTTAAGGACGACGTTAAGCACAAAGGCGAGATGAGCCATCTCGGCAGCCGCGAACATATCCTCGCTCACATGGTTGTGGCAGAGGTTGCCGGCACGGGAATGCGGATCGTTCACAAACTGACCGTTGTGGTTGTACATGATGGTCTTGTAGCTGGCGATACCGGGCAATACCGATTTACGGCTGCCTGAGAACCCCGCGAAGAAGTGCGGCTCGATGAAGCCCTCGGCGAGTAGCAGGTCACAGTCGGCAGCGATCTTGTTGATGATGCACTCGCCACCCGAAGGCAGGGTGCCGATCTTTTCCATCATGCTGTCGTCCTTGGCGACATGCATGACGATCTCCTCGTTGGCGACGATATCCTCACCGTATTTGTTGACGAGCTCATCATGCGTCGAGGGACGATGCATGCCAGTCGCGACGAGGATGCGCACGCGCGCCTCAGGCGCTGCCGCATGAATGTGATGTAACAGTATGGGCATCGTAACGCGCGAAGGAACCGGACGCGTATGGTCTGAACTGATGATGACGATATCCTTCTTGCCCTGGCAGAGCTCCTCGAGCGTCGGTGAGCCATAGGGGTTAGCAAGCGACTCTTCTACCAACTCTTGCTGTGTCTTTGTTGTTTTAAACTCGTTTTGATGACCCTCCATCACGCCTGCGAGATTCTTGTCCTCGAGGCTCAGATGCAGCGTTTTGTGATCGTACGGTAGTTCACATTCGAACAACGTAGAGCGCCTTCTCCCATTCAACTAACACACTAGTAATAAAGCGGTTAGAGGGTACGCCGTTCACCGATCGAAACCGACCGCTGGCCCATACCGTCACACAATGTTCATATTGAAGCGCTAAACAATCTGTTGCGGTTCTGCGGTAACCTACCGATAGCGAAAACCGCACCCCATCGAAAAAGGAACCGTCATGCCGTCGATAAGTCCCGTCACCCGCAAAGCCGTCCGCTGTAGCCGCGAGACCGCCTGGCTCACCGCTCAGGTGACGGCGCGGCTCATCGCCTCGACGGCAGACGTCAACGCGCCCACGCCCTCGGCCGCGCTCATCGCGGCGTTGGAGCACGTACATGCACTCGAAATCGAGGCCGAGGACGCAGGACATTCGATCGACTACGCCGCCGTGATGAAACTCGACACCAAGGCCTTTTGCGAAGCGGCCGGACTGCCCACAGCACCCTCCACGCTCGCCGACGAACGCTACATGTTCACCCTGAGCGGCAAAGACCTTATCGTCGACATCTACAGCTGGTGTCCTCAGCTCGCCGAGGCAACAGGCGCCACCCAAGTCAAACCAGCCCAAGCCGTACACCTGGCCCTTCGGATCTACCTCCTCGACGCCGCCGGCGCCCTCCCCTACAGAGCCAAGTAGTCAGGGAGATAGGAGCGAAGCGAGGGCAGGGCGAAATCGATCCGTCCCCTCGGAAGGGCTTTGATCACACCCTGATCGAGCAGTCGGCGCTTATACGTTGAGACATAGCCGCTCGATTTGCCCATCGATCTCGCGATCTCCGCACTCGAAATCGACGAATCGCTATCAAGCATCGCGACGAGAAACGCAAGATCCCCCTCAGACAGCTCATCCAGCGCCGCCTTAAGTACCCTCACACGAATATCGTGTTCGGCCATCGTCGCACCGTTGGACACATCGGCATCGTCGATAACCTCGCCGTCGCCGGTCGCCTGCCACGAGCGATATCCAACCAGTTGCATCATATAGGGAAAACCGGCAATCTTCTTGATTGCCTCATCGAGTGCACTGTCATCGATAGCCTCTAGATGATATTGTGCCGAGCGCCTGAGAAACGGAACCGATTTGTCTTCGAGCAAGCCCGAAACCCTATGCGAAAGTCCCGCCATAAACAGGGCGACGCGACGCTCCTCCCCAGCAAACTGCTGATAGTTGGCGGCAAGCTGGACTATCTCATCAAGCCCCGGATCGATCTCATTCACCGCGATCAAAAGCCCCAACCCCTGCCGATCGAGTTCGTCGAGCACGTCGGACATCCTGCTGCGCCAATTGGGACGCTACCCATCGCGGTATTCCCATGTAGGTCCCAAAACCGAACCGACCGTGACGCCGGTCAGCCGCTTATCGGACTTCGAACGTAACTTCTTTTGCGCCGTACGTCCTATCTGTTCGATTATGTCCTCAAGCATTCCGGGAAGGCATGAAACGCTCACCGCAACCCAAGACGCGGCATTTGCGCTGTTGACCATGGTACGAAGCAACGCCGTCTTTCCCGTTCCACGAGCCCCGATGAAGATCGAAGTCTGAGAAGGAACACCTGGGACATTGTCCAGGGCATATGTCAGCTCGGACAGAAGTCCATCGCGACCCGCAAGCACCAAAGGGACCTGACCGAAATTGGGAGTAAACGGGTTTTAGACGGCATACGTGCCACACTCCTCGTTTTGTCACTTTAGGCATTTTTTTGTTTCTTTAGGCTTCTTTTGGCATTTTTGGCAACCAACAAGCAAGGCAAGGTGGCGCACAGAACTGTGGTGTAAGAAAAAAGAAGGGCACCGACGATCCCTTTCTCATACATCACGTCTGAGCGCGCTACCGCGCAGGGCGAGCGTTAGACCCAAATGCGCCCAAATTTGCCATGCCGGATAAAGAAGCTGTCCTTATTTCGCGTTATGTGTAGGTCGATATCGATTCAATGGGCATAGCGTTCGTAGCTTCAATTGCGACCTGCGGTTTTGCTGCGATCGAAACGTCGCTACCCTAGACTTTTGAATTAACCTACACATAACGCGAATCGATGGATCTTTACCCGTCGAAAAAGGAAGCAAACTTGCCGTGATAAGTCCCGTCACCCGCAAATCCGTCCGCTGCGGTCGCGAGACCGCTTGGCTCATCGCCCAGGTAACGGTCCGGCTCATCACCTCGCGTTCCCTCGACGCTCGCCGATGAACGCTATATGTTCACCCTGAGCGGCAAAGACCTTATCGCAGATATCTACGGCTGGTGCCCGGTCCTCGCCGAGCGCACAGGCGCCGCTCAAGTCAAACCGGCCCGCGCCGTACGCCTGGCACTGCGAATCTATCTCTTAGACGCCGCGAGCGCCCTCCCCTACGCGGAGAGGTAGTCGGGCTCAGTCTACTTACCAGCAAATATGCTCTATTACAGAACATGTGTGCGCATGATTTTTGGCTTTTTAGGCACTTTTTGGCATTTTAGGCAACCAACAGGCAGGGTAACCACCCAAGTCCAAAGTAACGCGACTTTCGCGCAAAGCGCGAAAGAGCCCTCAGAGACCATAGCCATTACCAACCAAGAGCCCAACTATGCTCCAAAGTAGCGCGCCTTCCGCGGCAAAGCCGCGGAACAGCGATCGAGTAGGCGAACCGCAACAGCCACGTTCTTCCCAGATGGTGTCGTCAAAGTTGGT
>DJRP01000004.1:0-49088 GCA_002437815.1 Collinsella sp. UBA6357
CTGGGGCGGTCGCCTCCTAAAGGGTAACGGAGGCGCGCGAAGGTCCGCTCGGGACGGTCGGCAACCGTCCTTTTGAATGCAAGAGTACAAGCGGGCTTGACTGCGAGGCCCACGAGCCGAGCAGGTGCGAAAGCAGGCTCTAGTGATCCGGCGGCCCCGAGTGGGTGGGCCGTCGCTCAACGGATAAAAGGTACTCCGGGGATAACAGGCTGATCTTGCCCAAGAGTCCACATCGACGGCAAGGTTTGGCACCTCGATGTCGGCTCATCGCATCCTGGGGCTGGAGCAGGTCCCAAGGGTACGGCTGTTCGCCGTTTAAAGCGGTACGCGAGCTGGGTTCAGAACGTCGTGAGACAGTTCGGTCCCTATCCTCCGTGGGCGCAGGAGAATCGATGGAGGCTGCCCCCAGTACGAGAGGACCGGGGTGGACGCACCTCCGGTGAACCGGTTGTCGACCAACGGCACGGCCGGGTAGCCGCGTGCGGCGCGGATAACCGCTGAAGGCATCTAAGCGGGAAGCCGTTCCAGGGATTAGTTCTCCTTCCGGTAAGGGCCCAGGTAGACTACCTGGTCGATAGACGGCAGGTGCAAGGCGGGCGACCGCCTCAGCCGAGCCGCACTAATCGCCCGAGCTCTTCCGGACGCACCTCCGCGGCCCGCGGGACGCGCGCTCAGCGCGGTCCGGGCACGCGGATGCACCCGAGTCACTCTCACCTCTTCGCCATGCGGCCCCCAGGGCACGAGGGTCCGATCCAGGACATTCACCGACAGGCAGGTGGGCGCCGCCCACCGGTCAGCGGCCAGAGCATGGGGGGCACGCCCGGTCCCGTTCCGAACCCGGAAGCTAAGCCCCATCGCGCCGAGAGTACTGCGGGGTGAGCCCGTGGGAGGCCAGGGCGCCGCTGACCGGTGGACGGCACCGTATCCGCCGCACAGGGATACCCGGGAGGGGGAGGCCGAGCGCCTCCCCCTCCCTTTTTCGTTCCGGGGGCCGGACGTCCCCGCTGTCTAGTTCTTATGCTTACCATCCTAAAAGCTATATATCTGTTGCCATTCTCTTCTGACTCCGCGTGGACGGGCTACAATAACAAAGTCTGTGTATCGTGGAGGTGAGTATGGCTGAAGCTGGGATTGGCGTTGATATCGTCGAGATATCTCGTATGAAGAAGATATTAGAGAAGACACCTTCATTTGCTTGTCGTGTCTTTACGGAAGAAGAACGTGCGTATTGCGATTCCTCTTCTCGTCCCGCCGCGCACTATGCAAGCCGGTTCGCTTCTCGTGAAGCTGTGCTCAAAGCTCTTGGTACGGGATTCAGTCAGGGCATCGGCCGCAAGGACGTTTCTGTCACGCGGGACAAACTCGGTAAACCGAAGGCCGTTTTACGCGGTAAGGCGCTCGAAATCGCTCAATCTTTAGGCGTAGTCGAGGTTGCCCTTTCTCTGACGCTTACCGGTGATTTAGCGGTTGCCAATGCCATTACCATCACCAGGGAATCTCGTCCTAAACCTAAAGACGAAAAACTCAACAGCAAGGCACGCGTTGCACAGTCCTTTCGTGAAGCTCGCTACGTTTTAGATGAGCTCGAGCAGATGCAAGATACAGCTTTAGCGGCTCATCTTTCCAATGGTGTCGACCACATGCTAGGAGCATAGATGAAACCTGTTTTGAGTACCGATGAGGTCGTTCGTCTCGAAGATATCATCGAAAAGGAAGGCACCTCTAAGGCCGAGCTCATGGAGCTTGCCGGTGAGTTTGCTGCCTCCGAGATTCTTAAATTGGATCCCGCGCGCGTTCTTGTGCTGGTCGGTTTTGGCAATAACGGCGGCGACGGTTGGGTTGCTGCCGATATCCTTTCCCATAAGGACGTTCATGTCGATATCGTCTCTCCTGTCGAGCCCGACGAAATTCCTGCCGCTCTCGCTCGTCATGTGGCGCGCCGCACGGCCGGTCGTGATGTCCACGTGTGCGTCGGCCCGTCTCGTGATGAACTCGAGGTTTTAATCGAAAAAGCTGACCTTGTTGTCGATGCGATTTTCGGTACCGGTTTTCATGGTGAGCTGCGCGCTCCGTTCTCCATCTGGATTCCTACGGTCAACGCCTGCGCACAGCGCGTTGTCTCTATAGATGTTCCTTCGGGCATGAATGCTGAAACGGGAATCGTTGAGCTAGATTGCATTCGCGCCGATAGGACCGTTACCATGCTCGCCCCTAAAATCGGTCTGTACAGTGCCGATGGACCGGAGTTTGCCGGAGATATCGTCTGCGGTGAGTTGTACGATCGGTTAGACGAAGTTATCGATGATGTCGACCATGCGGCCGAGATTGTCGAAGCTGGCGACCTCATCGACTATTTTGCTCCGCTTCCCACTAATATCGATAAGTACTCTCGCGGTTCTGTTTTAGTTGTTGCGGGTTCGGCTCAGTATCCCGGGGCGGCTATCATGGCGGCCAAGTCTGCGGCTCGCGCTGGTGCCGGCTATGTTGCGGTTGCCACACCTGATGCTTGCGCTAACTTGGTGCGTATGGCGCTACCCTCGATTCCCGTATTTGCCATTCCGTCTGATTCGCGCGGGTCGTTTGGGGCCGCTGCCCGCCTAACGGTATGCGAGATCGCTAAAAAATACAGCTGCGTGCTTTGCGGTCCGGGAATGACAACGTCTGCCGGGTCTATGCAGATCGTTTCGGGGTTGCTCGAACTCGACGTCCCCTTGATTCTGGATGCCGATGCCCTCAACTGTCTCTCGAAGATCTCGATCGATGGTATCGACAACAATCCTGAACTCTATCGTCGCGAGCAGCCGCTGGTTATGACGCCCCACTACCGCGAGCTTTCGCGTTTGGTCGGAGGCGATGAGGTCAACGATCTGGGAACGGCCATCGCGGCGGCTCAGAAGGTCGTATGGGCCGCTGGTTCGGACAACCTGGTCGTCGTTGCCAAGGGTCCCACGACTGCCATCTGCGGAGTCGAGCGCGTGCTTCTGCCGCTTTCTGGGCCCGCCTCGCTGGCGACTGCCGGTTCCGGTGACGTCCTTGCTGGAATTTTGGGCGGAACGCTGGCTACGATGCGAGATGATATGGACCGTTGGGAGCTGCTGTGCTCCTATGCGGTCGCTGTGCACAGCTATGCTGGATTTGCCGCGGCCAACGAGTTTGGCGAAAAAAGCGTGATGGCAACCGACCTGATCGATCTTATCGGACCCGCCATGCAGCTTGCTGCCAACGACGCGCTCAGCGACTTGGGCATTCTCGACGATGAATCGGATGATGACCGTGAATAGAACCGATTTAACCCGCTGGTCATGGGTCGAAATCGACCGTGGTGCCATTCGGCGTAACACGCGAGCCTATAAGTCGCTCCTCAAGCCGGGGCAGCGGTTGTGTTGCGTTGTTAAAGCCGATGCGTACGGCCACGGCGCGGTTGAGTGCGCCAAGATCATGTACTCGGCTGGTGCGGACATGTTTGCCGTGGCAACGGTCAAAGAAGGCGTCGAGTTGCGTCAGGGCGGTATCGTCAAGCCGATCGTTATGTTGAGCGAGCCGCCGATCGAGGCCATCCCGATGCTTCTTGAGCACAAGATCATGCCTGCGGTCTACACGGCTGAGTTTGCCCTTGCCTACGGTGAGAGCGCCGTTGCGGCCGGCACGGTTGGAAAGTATCACCTGGCAATCGAAACGGGTATGAACCGCATCGGTGTGCACTATACGCAGGTGCTCGACTTCAGGCGCAGCATCGATTTCCATCGCGGTATCCAGTGCGACGGCGTCTTTACGCATTTTGCGACGGCCGATGAACCTACTGGATGGGACTATAAGCTGCAGTGCCAGAGATTTATCGAGGCCGTGCAAGCCATGAAGGATGCCGGCTTTGAATGCGGTATCGTCCACTGCGCCAACACGCCTTCATCTATGCTCGATCCGTCAATGCGATTTGACATGATTCGCGCGGGAGTAGGTCTTTATGGATTGCAGCCGTGCGATTTGACGCGGCGGACCATGCAGCTCGACCCGGTCATGAGCGTACATGCGCGCGTTACCCGTGTTGCTCATCCGGCGATGGGGGAGGGTGTCGGCTACGGCTTTACCTATCGCGTGCCGCGCACGCGCGTGCAGATCTGCACGCTGCCCATCGGTTATGCCGACGGCCTTTCGCGCACCCTTTCAAACCGTATGGATGTACTCTATCGCGGTGAGCGCGTGCGACAGGTGGGTAACATCTGCATGGATCAGTTCATGGTCGCCATTCAATCGAATCCGGGGCATGAGATTCCCGAGGCCGCGTACGGGGACGAGATGATTCTGATCGGCCGCGATGGCGACGCTGAGATAACGATGGACGAGATGGCGCGTTTGCGTGGGACGATCAACTACGAGGTCGCCTGCAACTTTGGCATGCGTCTCGACAAGATCTACGTGTAGGGACCGCTATGGGCGTCATGCATATACCGGGCCACGGGCACCAGAGACCGCGTGAGGTGGCGCTTGAGGAAATTCAAGCCGTTCTGGGTGACTGTCGACTCTGCCAGCTCTATCAGACGCGTAACAACATCGTCTTTGGCGTAGGCAATCCGCATGCCAGGGTAATGTTTATCGGCGAGGCTCCGGGACGCAACGAGGATCTGCAGGGTGAGCCCTTCGTGGGTGCCGCGGGTGAGGACCTGAACGGCATTCTTTCGCTTGCCGGCCTTAGGCGCGAAGACGTGTATATCGCCAATGTGCTCAAGTGCCGTCCTCCGGGAAACCGCAATCCGCGTCCGGAGGAGGTGCTCGCTTGCTCGCCGTTTCTGCGCGAGCAGATTCGCAGCATATGGCCGGATATCATCGTGACGCTCGGCAACCCTGCGACGCATTTTGTACTGAAGACCGAGATCGGCATCACCAAATTGCGCGGCCGCTTTCACCAGATGGGACATTTTGTGGTTATGCCCACCTTCCATCCGGCGGCGGCGCTGCGCAATCCTGCTTGGCAGGAGCTGCTTGAGGCTGATTTCAAGATGCTGGGGGATTATCTGGAACGGCATCCGGCGGATGCCGCGGACGCCCGTGAGGGCTAGGGAGCGATTATGGCACTGGAGCGCTTGAGCGCCATGAGATACCGTTCGGCTTCGGTCGAGGACACGGAGCGGCTGGGGGAGCTCGTCGCCGCCGAGCTCGAGGATGGGGACGTCTTGATCCTGACCGGCGGTCTGGGTGTGGGAAAGACTCACTTTACAAAAGGTGTTGCGGCAGCGCTTGGCGATACACATCCGGTGACGAGCCCGACCTTCGCCCTCATGGCCGTCCATGACGGCGGCAGGATTCCGCTGTTTCATTTTGACCTGTACCGTCTTGAACACGCGTTTGAGCTTGAGGATACGGGCATCTATGATGTGCTGGGCTACGAGGGTGCCTGTCTGCTGGAATGGGGCGAGCAGTTTCAGGACGAGCTCACCGATGAGTATCTATCGGTCGAGCTCGCACGTGACGACGATGACCCGAACGTGCGCATGGTGACGCTTGAGGCCCATGGGGACCGGGCGAGCGAGTTGGCGCAGAAGATCGATAAGGCTGTTGAAGATGAGTGAATGGAACGATGGTGCGCTGCTGGTAGCGTTTGACACCTCGACGGATATGCTTGCATGCGCGGCACGTTGGCGCGACCCCGAGAGCGGTGAGGAGCGCATCGTATCTCGAGATCATCTGTGCCGGCGCCACGCGAACGTGGAGCTGGTGGACACCGTCGACGCCGTGCTTGCCGATGCCGGCAAGACGGTCGGCGACGTGACGGCGTTTGTTGTCGGCCGCGGCCCGGGTTCGTTCACGGGCGTGCGCATCGGCATCTCGACCGCCAAAGGCTTGGCGCGTGGCGCGGACGTGCCGCTCCTGGGCGCATCGACGCTTGATGCGTGCGCCTGGACGGCCTGGAAGGCCGGGGAGCGCGGGCGCGTGGGCGTGCTCGCCGATGCCATGCGCGGCGAGGTGTATCCGGCGCTTTATCAGCTTGATGAGGATGGCGTGCACCGTGAATTCGACCGTGAGCGCGTGGTCAAGGCCGCCGTGGCGCTCGACGAGTGGCGCGCAATGCCCGATTGGGACGACGTGCGCCTCACGGGTGACGGCCTCGTTCGTTACGGCAAGCTGCTGGCAGAGGAAGAGATGGCGCGCTGTCTTGCCCGCGAGCTTTGGTGGCCGACGGGTGAGGGATTGCTTATGGCGGGCGGCTCGGGTGATGGCGACCCGGCGAGCGTACTGCCGATCTATACGAGACTGAGCGACGCCGAGGAAAACGAGCGTCATCGCCTGGGGCTTGCCGAGAGCGTGAATACCGAGGTTACGGGTGTCGCTGACGAACTCGCCGGCAGGCATCTGCAGTTCCGTCCCATGGGGGCGGCCGACGCCGAGAGTGCGAGCGCTCTCGAGGGCGTGTGTTTCGAGGGTGCCGGGCACGAGGCTTGGACGCCGGGGATGTTTCTCTCGGAGCTCGGCGATGACGCTGCGGTGCCGCGCAGCTGGTGGGTTGCACATGATGACGGGCGGTTGCTCGGCCTTGCTGGCGGCATGGTTGTCGAGCACGATGTCCAGATCATGGATGTCGCCGTCGATCCGGGACATCGTCGCGAGGGCATTGCTCGCAAGTTGCTTGCACATGTGAGCTATGACGCGCAGATGCTCGGCTGCACCACGGCCTCGCTTGAGGTCGAGGAAGGCAACGAGGGCGCTATCGCACTCTACTCCGCACTCGGCTTTACCGAGGCGGGGCGACGCCGCAACTACTATGGGCAGGGTAGGGATGCCGTGGTCATGACGGCGCCGCTGCCGCTCGTGCTGCCGGTCGACAATGCCTCGCCTGAGCCCACGGCGGCCGGTTCTCGCACTTGGCCGCTCCTCAAGCCCGAACGTACGGAGGACGAGCGTGCGGAGATCAATCGCCGTGAGCTCGTCCTCGCCATCGAGAGCTCCTGTGACGAGACGGCCGTGGCGATCATCGATGCGGACGGCAACATGTTAGCCAATCAGGTATCGACGCAGATCGACTTCCATGCTCGCTTTGGCGGCGTGGTGCCCGAGATTGCATCGCGTAAGCATGTCGAGGTCATCGTGAGCGTCGTCGACGCTGCGCTTGAGGATGCTGCCGCGGCGCTCGGCCTTAAAGGCGGTGCCATCGCGCCTTCCGAACTTGCCGCGGTAGGTGTGACGCAGGGCCCGGGCCTTGTGGGCGCGCTCGTGGTGGGCGTGGCTTTCGCCAAGGGGTTAGCATATGCTGCGGGCAAGCCGCTCATCTGCGTGAATCATCTCGAGGGGCACCTCTTTGCCAATCTGCTCGCGCAACCCGATCTTAGGCCGCCGTTTATCTTCACGCTTGTTTCGGGCGGACATACGATGCTCGTGCACGTGAAGGCATGGGGCGATTACGAGGTGCTGGGCGAGACGCTTGACGACGCCGTGGGCGAAGCCTTCGACAAGGTGGCCAAGGCCCTGGGGTTGGGTTATCCAGGCGGTCCCATCATCAGCAGACTTGCAGAGACCGGTGATCCCAAGGCCATCGAGTTTCCGCGCGCCTTGAACCGCAAGGGGGACTACCGGTTCTCGCTTTCGGGTCTCAAGACCGCTGTGACGCTCTATATCGAGCAGGAGACCAAAGCCGGCCGCACCATCCATCTGCCCGACCTCGCTGCATCCTTTGAGGCGGCTGTTTTCGACGTGCAGTACAAGAAAGCCAAGAACGCTCTGCATGCCACCGGCTGCAAAGAATACTGCATAGGAGGTGGCGTCTCGGCCAATCCGCATCTGCGCGAGATGATGATCAAGAAGCTGGGGCGCCAGGGTATTCGCGTGACGGTGCCACCGCTCAACGCCTGCACCGACAACGCTGCCATGATCGCGGAGGTCGCCCGCCGAAAATTCCAACGAGGCGAGTTCGCAACCTTCGACGTCGACGCCGATCCCAATATGACGCTGTAAGAGGACCGATCAACCAGCTAGGTGTCGGGGACCGGCTGCGGGGCGCGGGGCATAAGGTCTGCTGCTCGAACAGTCCTGCGCAAGACGGAAAGCACATTAAGTGCTTTCCTTTGCGTGCGGAACTCGCGACAGACCTTATGCCCCGCGCCCCGCAGCCGGTCCCCGACCCTTTCTTCTTTTCTTTCCTACTTTGCGAAACAAAGGCAACGGTCGTTGTCGAGGGCCCTTGCTGCCCGGTTGGAATTTTCGGCGGGCTTAAGCTGAATAAAAAGAAGTTGGTGCGCGGAGCTTTTGCTTCGCGTTTTGCGTAGGGTCGGGTCTGCCCGGGAGGGGCGGGCATAAGGTCTGTCGCGAGTTCCGCACGAGCCGAAGGCCACTTAATGTGGCCTTCGTGCGAGCAGGACTGTCCGAGCAGCAGACCTTATGCCCGCCCCTCCCGGGCAGACCCGACCCGGACAACAACACGCGAGCAAATACTGTCGCGGGTTAAAGTTCGAGGTCATTTGGGTTTTATACCGAGAATTCTTCAAAAGGTAGAAAAAACATCGCCAGCGACCGTTGACTTTGTTTCGCTAAAGTTTCATACTGCGTTTCATCCACTGGGGGATGTGAGGCGTAACCAAACCTTCACATCATGATCGCAAAGGATCTCTTAGACATGTTCACGCATCAGCTAGACATTATCAGCGTAGTAATTATCTGATGCGGGTTAGCACATACAGCTAGCCCGTACGATAACGGGCGGCTGATGAAAACGAGGGCCGTCGAGCGCAACCGACGGTCCTCGTTTTTTATGTCTGGGGATACCTTTAAGAGGAGGAAATGTAATGAACGGAGTTTTGCTCATGGTGGTGGCTGCGGCGGTGCTCGCCTGCGGTTACCTGGGCTACGGTCGTTGGTTGGCCAACAAGTGGGGCATCGATAAAGAGGCCCTTACCCCGGCCAAGCGCATGAAGGACGGCAAGAACTTCTCGCCCGTCTCTGCCTTCACTGCGTTTGCGCATCAGTTCAGCTCGATCTGCGGCGCCGGCCCTGTCACGGGTACCATCGTGGCCATGGCCTTCGGCTGGCTGCCCGTCGTTCTGTGGGTGCTCGTCGGCGGCATCTTCTTCGGTGCCGTGCACGACTTCGGTGCCCTGTACGCCTCGATGAAGAACAACGGCAAGTCGCTCGCACAGCTCATCGAGAAGTACATCGGCAAGACCGGCCGTCGCCTGTTCCTGCTGTTCTGCTGGCTGTTCTGCATCATCGTCATCGCTGCCTTCACCGATATGGTCTGCGGTACGTTCAAGTTCACGCCGGTCATGGATGCCGCCGGTAACGCTACCGCTGCAATCGACTTCACCAAGTCCTACGCCGCCGGCTGCGCCGGTACGATCTCCATCCTGTTCACCTTCGTCGCCATCGTCTTCGGCTGGGCTCAGAAGAAGTTCAACCTCACCGGTGCCGCCGAGCTCGTGACCGGCGTGGTGCTCATGGTTCTCATGTTCGCCGTGGGTATGCAGTTCCCGCTCTATCTGGACAAGTTCCAGTGGTTCGCTGTCGTCATGGTTTACCTGGTCTTTGCCGGCGCTATGCCCATCAGCGTTCTCAAGACCCCTCGTGACTACCTCACCGCTATCATGATGGTCGTCATGATCGTCTGCGCCGTCCTCGGCATCGTCGTCCTCGGTGTCAACGGTCAGGCCACGATGACCGCCCCGATGTTCACCGGTTTCTCTACCGCCTCCGGCATGATGTTCCCGGTGCTGTTCGTCTCCGTTGCCTGCGGTGCTCTTTCGGGCTTCCACAGCCTCGTGTCCTCCGGTACCTCCTCCAAGCAGGTCGAGAAGGAGCAGGACGCCGTCAAGGTCGGTTACGGCGCCATGATCGTCGAGTCCTTCGTCGGCATGCTCGCCATCATCGTCGCCGGCATCATGTTCTCTACCATGAACACCACCGGCGCCAACGGTGCTGCCGTGGGTACGCCGTTCCAGATCTTCGCTGCCGGTATCTCCCGTGGCATGCAGGCCTTTGGCATCGACGCCACCGTCGCCACCGTCTTCATGACCATGAACGTTTCGGCTCTGGCCCTGACCTCGCTCGACGCCGTCGCCCGCATCGCCCGCACCTCGTTCTCTGAGTTCTTTGCCAAGACCAACGACGCTCTGGCCATCGACTCCAAGGCCGGCTACATGAAGGTCCTCGGCAACCCCTGGTTCGCCACCGTCGTGACGCTGCTCCCGGGTCTCGCTCTCGCCTTTGGCGGCTACACCAACATCTGGCCGCTCTTTGGTGCTTCCAACCAGCTGCTCGGCGGCATGACGATGATCACCCTCGCCGTCTTCTGCAAGTGCACCGGTCGCAAGGGTTGGATGCTCTATGTGCCCGTCGCGTTCCTGCTCTGCTGCACCTTTACCTCGCTCGTCCAGAGTGCTATGGGTTGCATGACCGCCATCCAGGCCTATGGCTTCTTCGGCACCATTCCGGCTACCGCCACCACGGCCGCCGTCTCCGTCGCCGCCACCAAGGGCCTGCAGCTGGTCTTCGCCATCCTGCTCATGGTCCTCGGTCTGATCGTCGCCGTGAACTGCCTCAAGGAGTTCTTCACCAAGGAGGCCGGTTCTCTGCCCGACGAGGAGCCCGAGTGGTCCGAGATGGGTCGCGCCGAGTATGGCAAGGAGGCTGCTGCCGAGGCTCCTGCCGACGCCGCCACTCAGAATGCCTAGCGTTCGCGCGTAACGACCAGCGATAAGCTGAATGTTTAAGGGTCGAGTGCCGTTTGGTGCTCGACCCTTTTTGTGCGACGAAAGGGTGTTTTGGATGCGTGCGCTGCCGGGGCGTTGTGAGGTTCGTGTTTCCTTACGTGATGCAGCGTTGTACCATTAAGACGTATATGCATAGATATGAAAGGGGCCCCGTGGCCGTCAAAGTATATTCCGAGAACCAAGACACCGTTGACGCATTGGCCGAGCGCTTGGAACGCTCGACTTCTTTTACTGCCGATCAAGCGAGGCTCGTCGCCTATGATCTGCTGTGTCGAAAGGCGCTTAAGATCAAGTCGAGCGCGTTGGCGCAGATTTTTCGCTCGGTCGATAAGGACTGCGATACCAAAGCGCGGCGCGACGAGTTGATCGCCGCCGGTATCGTGACCAAGATCGAGGGAAGCGGTGTGCAAGGTCGGCCGGCGTTCTACACCATCGAGATAGAGATTGTCGGACAGGTTTCTTCGGACGATGAAACGAAAGTTACCGAGCAGCTTGACGGGGGCGAGGCGGCGCCGACCGTGCGCAGCCATGTCGACACCGATGAGACGCTCGACGAGAACGTCGTGCGTGCGTTTACCGCGCGCGCCGGGCATAGTTTTGGCGGGGGCGGTAAACGCGACGCACAGCGTCGAGCGGCCCAGGATCGCTTCCGTCGTGCCGTGGCTGAAAAGACCGCGGGGGCCGAAGAGGCGCAGAAACCCGAATCGCAGGCTGCCGCGGTGCCAGCCGAGAAGACAGAGGAACGTCCTGCGGTTTCCAAGCGGCGTCCCGGTGCGCATTTTCGGATGGCTGAGAAGCCGCTTGATGAGCGATTTGGCCAAGGAGAGCGCTCTGAGCAGAAACCGGCGGAACCCGCTGCTCCGCAAGGGGATAAGGCGGTGAAAAAGCCGGTCAATTGTCGACCGGGACGCGGGTTTGCTCAGGATCGCGTGCAGGAGAAGCCGCAGGGCGAGCGTCCGCGTGATGAGGTCGAAATCAGCGAGATGGCAAAAGAGGGCGAGAAATCTCCAGAGCCTCGCAAACAGATGACGTCGGCGACGGTGACCCAAAAGAAGGAGGCGCCCAAATCGCAAAGACGCGATGAGCCGAAGCCGAGCAAGCAGCAGGAGGCCTCTTCGGATACCAAGCGTGAGAAGACGGCCGGGGAGAAGCCTGAGGGAGGACGAAACCGTCGCAGGAGCCGGAAGACCCCGGAAGGACGGTTAGACGCCGCTCCCAAGGACGAGAAGAATCAAGCTTCAATCAAAAAAGGACGTACCGACGAGATAAAGGGCGCGCCGCGTCCCAAGCAACAGGGGGCCAAGGGGGCCGATACGCGGCCGGAGAAGGCTGCTGGACACGGCGATGAATCCCGTGCGACTGCAACGCCCGCGGCAATCGCTCGCGTTTTGGGCCGCCGTATTCTCAAGGCGATTCCGACGTCCCATGCGCTTGCCAAGATCAAGGAACAGCAGACGCAGATCGTCAAGGTGGACAAGAAGGACAAGAAACCCGCCGCCCCGCAGCGTCCTGCTCATAACGATATGTCTAATCGTAAGATCGCAGAGGATGTCGCCACGGTCCAAGCATGGCTTGAGAAGACGCGCGAGCTGGATGTGCCGTTCGCCTCGCGCAGGCAGCGTGCCTATCAGATCTTCAACGATGAGAAAGCCTTTGACGGTAAACGAGGCGAACGCCTGGTCAAGCGTCTGGGCGAGAAGAATATCTCGATGCAGACGCTGAGGGTTACGCCGAACAAGCCGGTGCATTTTACCGGGTTCTTTACCCTGGGTGCGGATAAGCCGTTTATCATGGTCGAGAATCTTGATACCTACGACGAGATCGTCAAGTTGCTGCGCGGCCGAAAGAATGCCAAGCTCTTTGGGATCAAGGTGGGCGGCGTTATCTTCGGCGGCGGCTGCAAGGCGAGCGTCTCGCACGCTCTGGACGATTATCTGGACGAGATCGGCTATCGATTCGGCTATGTCTACTATGTGGGCGATATCGATCGCGAGGGCGCACGTATCGTCGAGCAGACCCGTAATGCCAATGTGGTCGAGATACGCCTGCATGCCGGCATGTACCGTGCGATGCTCGCCGAGCACAAGCGCCGCGTGAAAGCCGGTGGGGTGTGCGAGCCTGCTGCTGCCAATCAAGGCGTTCCGCAGAATCTTGCGGCGACTATTAAAGATCTGCCCATGGTCACGCGGGTCCAGTTCCGCAACGTTCTGCGCGAAGGCGGGCGTATTCCCCAGGAGATTCTGATGTCGGCGGATTATCGCGACGGAGACTCGGGATCGTTCGATCGGATGCTCAACAGCTAGGCTGGCCCGATAGTCGACCTGTTCGGTCCCGTGAGGACGCCCGCAGGGTTTTTAAGTTTGCTGCTCGGGCAGTCCTGCGCAAGACGAAGGCCACATTAAGTGGTCTTCTTTGCGTGCGGAACTCGCGACAAACTTAAAACCCTGCGGTCGTCCTCACGGGACCTGCCGTTGCACTCGGGCGTTTCCTCAGCTCCGCACTCTCTCGGGTTCGAATCCCTTGGCGCCCACAAGAAAAACCTCTCGGCTGTGAAAGCAATCGAGAGGTCTGTTCTTTTGGCTGGGACGGAGGGATTCGAACCCCCAACAGCCGGCACCAAAAACCGGAGTTCTACCGTTGAACTACGTCCCACTATGTATGCTGCGCGGTGCAGCCCGTCTAGTTTACCTAATCTGCCAGCGCATCGCAAACGCCGTCGAGCAGGCGTACAGCAAGCGTCTGAGAGTCGCTAGCCGTGAACGTGCCGTTGTAGCGCGTCATACCGGTGAGCTCGATGCGGATGCGCGCAGGTTTTTGGGCGGCGGCGGCATCGGCGGTACGGATGCGCTGGGCCAGGTTGTGGCATTCGGCCAAGGCGATGGTAGCACGCGGCGCGGCGTCGTCGGGCAGGGGATCGCTGGCGATCTCGAGCACCAGATCGACATCGGTCGGTATATCCGAATCGCAGAGCATCATGCCGCTATCGACGGTCGTGGCCGAGGCGATGTTCCACATGCGCGATGCCACGTTGCGCGCGATGGGGTCTTCGCCGATGACGGCGATGTGGAAACGCTCGAGGACATTCGCGGCGCGCGCGAAGCCGATGCGCGATTCGGCCTCGGTTACCGAGGGCTTGCCCTCCCATACATGATGGAGTCGATTGATGTAGGCGAAGGTGTCCTGGAACGCCATGCCGTCGGCAAACAGGCCCACATTCTCTTGGAATTGTTGGAGCGCGGCCTCGGTATGGGGTCCAAAATAGCCGTCATCCTCGCCGCAGGCAAAGCCCAGCACGTTGAGCGCGCGCTGCAGAGCGCGTACGTCGGCTCCGTGGAAGTTGGGCATGCGCAGATAGAGCGTGCGGTCTCCCAGCTTATAGGATGCATCGACCAGGGCGCTCCAACAGGGAATATCGACAGCGTTGCCGGCGGGCAGCCCGTTATCGAGCCTGAAGGTACCGATAGCTTGTGCCGTGCTCGTGCCGAAGCGTTTGCAGGTGATCTCTTCTGCATCGATGCGATAGCCAAGCTGCAGCAGGCGAGACTGCACGTCCTCGACGGCGGCACCCTGCATGCCCGAGGTGATAGGTTCCATGGAGGACCCCTTTCGGCGAAATTATCGATAGCGTTCGCATGAATGCGCGAACGATTCGTTCACATGTATCAACAGTTTAGCAACTTGTCGGGTGCGGCGCTCGTGCTGCACCCGACTGATGGCTCGCTAGCTCAGGCGTTCCACAAAGAAATCGGCCATCGAGATAAACAGCTCGCGCGCATGCGGATCGAGCTCGATGTCCTCAAGCGCGGCTTTCGCCTGGGCGGTGAGGTCGAAGGCATAGCTGCGGGCATAGTCGATCGAGCCGGTCTTCTCGAAGATCTGCACGGCGCGTGCCAGCTGCGCGGGATCCTCGGTGCCTGAAGAGAGGATCTGCTCGACCTCGTCATGAAAGCGTGCGTCGGAGAGGGCGTGGACGGCTACGAGTGTCCGTTTGCCCTCGGTGATATCGGTGCGGTAATCCTTTCCCGAGTCTTCGCCGATCAGATTGATGAGATCGTCTTGAATCTGGAAGGCGAGACCGGTGTGGAGGCCGAAGGCGCGCAGGGCTTCGACTTGTTCATCGCTGCCGCCTCCGATGATGGCGCCGCAGGCAAGTGGGGTGGCTCCGCTGTAGAAGGCGGTTTTATGCGTGGCCATATCCAGGTAGTCATCGACCGTGATGTTAAAGCGGCCGTCGCGTACCCATCCCAGGTCGAGTGCCTGGCCCTCGATGGTGCGGATCGTCATCTCGGTAAGCTCGTGCAGCACGCGCATCTTGACGTCAGGCTCGAGCGTGTCGTCATCGAGCACGGTCTTGGTGACCATGGTGAGCGCCAGGTCGCCGCAGTTGATGGCGATGCCCTCGCCCTCGGTGAGATACATACAGGGCTTGCCGCGGCGCAGCTGGCCGTTGTCGGCGATATCGTCATGGATGAGCGCGGCCGACTGGAAGTGCTCGATAGCTGCCGCCGCGCTTCGGGCGCTCTCGAAGGTTCCGCCTACCGCGGTGGCGGCGAGCATGCAGATGAGCGGTCGGTGGCGCTTGCCGGCATTGGCCGAGAAGGCGGCGATGGGTGTATACAGGTAGCGTTCGATGTCGGAGGAAGTCGCCTGCCCATCAAAGAAGGTGGCCAGGTAGTCGTTGATCTGGTCGAAGTGACGGGCAAGGAATTCGGTAAACGAGCTGGACACGGTCTCTCGCATTCTTTCTGACGCTGGTTTGAATCGGTCGCGATGTTCGCATACATATTGCCACATCTTGAAGTTTTGCTGTCGAAGGGCATGACGCGAGGCGGACGGTCGATCTCTATATGAGATTGAAGTGCCGCAGTGCCGCGACAACGCCGTCCTCTTGGACGCTATCGGTCACGTAGTTCGCCTGGTCCTTGAGGTAGTCCGGCGCGTTGCCCATGGCGATGCCGATGTCTACGGCGTGGAGGAGCGCCACGTCGTTACTGGCGTCTCCGATGCCATAGACGGTGCCATGTTCAGGCCCCAGGGCGTCGAGGACGGCTTGAATGCCGGCCTGTTTGGTGCAGGAACGAGGCGAGATCTCGGACACATCGAGTTCAAGGGGATTAAAAGTGAGCTGCGGGTTGAGCTCGGGATCGGCGGCAATCGTATCGGCAAGCGCAGTGGACATCAAGATCTTGTAGGGCTTGTAATCTTTGAGTTGCGCTACGGCGTCACCCGCATGGCGTGCGTACCCGGGGGCATGGGGGGCCGATGGACTCATACGGATAACGCGGTCGAGACCCTCGAAACGGATCTCTTCGCCTGAACCCTCGAGATAGGGGGTGAGCCGCTGTCCCAGTCCGGGATCGATGGAAACGTCGCGCAGGACCTGCCCGTTAAGCGTCGCGTAGCCGCCTGCCACGCAGACCATGCCCGACCAAGGCAGTTCGAGCAGTTTGGGGTGCAGGCAGCTGGGTGCGCGACCGGTGCAGATGAAAGCCTTGTTGCCGGCGGCCACGAAATCGCGGATGGCCTGGCTGACGGCTTGGTTGGGGTAAGGGGAGAGGTCGCGTTCGTCTTCGGGAAGCAGACGCGCCTGAGCGGGATCCTGCCAGGCGAGCGTTCCATCGACATCGAAGAAGCAAATGGCTGGATCAGGGTCGGTCGTGGCAGCGCGAGATTCGGCATCCTGAGCGCCTTTGGGGCTGGGATCGATGCCGATGATCTGATCGAATTGGGTTTTGACGCGCGACACGGAAACACCGATCACCACCTGCACCATTTTACCGGCGGCTATGGTGCCCAGGGCGCCGGCATCGACGAACTCGGAGTTTTGGGCGACGATTGCGGGGTCGATGACCTCGACGCGCAGGCGCGTGGCGCAGTTGGTGGCGCCGACGATATTGGAAACACCGCCCAGAAGGTTGATGACGCGCCGGGCGAGCTCGCGGTCAGCATCGGCGGTGGGGGCGCTCGAGTCGGAATCGATGGCCCCCGTTTCGTTCGTGCCCGCAACGTCGCGCCCGGGCGTCTTGAGGTCGAGCCTTGCGATCAACGTTCGAAACACGACAAAGAATACGAGGCCGAAGGCCAGGCCGATACCGAGGGCCGCAAGGTAGGCGAGCGCATGGGTCTTCATAAGCGGAATGAAGTTGAAGGCGCACATCTCGACCAAACCGCCC
The DNA here is from genome assembly GCA_002437815.1 of Collinsella sp. UBA6357. Classification (GTDB taxonomy): domain Bacteria; phylum Actinomycetota; class Coriobacteriia; order Coriobacteriales; family Coriobacteriaceae; genus Collinsella. The sequence goes on from DJRP01000004.1 coordinate 16,862, forward strand.
GAGAAGATGCCCACGACGCCGGCGAGGTTCATACTCATGGCAAGGCATGACGAGAGCGCGGCATAGACGAGGAACAGCCCGGGATTGGTGAACATGAACAGGAACTCAAGGGGTTCGGTGACGCCGCACAGGACCGAGGCGACGACGGCGGGGGCCAGAATGGCCTTGAGTTGGGGTTTACGTTCGGGCAGCGCCGTGCGGTAGAACGCCAGGGCGATGGCGGGCAAGCCGAAGAGCTTGACCCAGCCGGTGGCGGTAAAACCGGCCCAAGGTGCCAGCTCGGGGAGTGGCCGCGCGCTGTGGGCGATTATGGGCATCAGATTGGTCCAAGCCGCGTAGATGCCGCCGTTGACGATGAGGTTGTCGTAGTACAGCGACATATAGAGCAGATGGTGCAGCCCGAAGGGCTCGAGTGCGCGTTCCAAGAAGACAAAGACGCCGACGCCTAGGGTTCCAGCGTTCGAGATGGCGAGGCGCGCCGCGGCGGTCGCTTGGTAGACTGCGGGCAAAACGAGCGAGGTCAGGACGGCAAAGGCGAGCATGGCGATGAAGCTTATAAGGTATACGAGCGTGGAGCCCGAGAAGGTGCCCAACCAGTCGGGAATCTTGGCCTCGTAGAAGCGATCGTGGATGGCGACGACGATACCCGAAGCGAGAAGCGGACCCACGACGCCGGTATCGAGTGTCTTGATGCCGGCGATAACGGTGATACCTGTGGCGGGGCCCATATCCGAGGGATAGGGGAGCCCCAGGTTGTTGCCCGAGAGCTTGATGATCTCGCTTAGAAAATAGCAGTAGGTGAGGTAGGCCGCCAGGGCCTCCAGACAGCAGCGTCCCTGCTGCTTTTTGGCAAGCCCGATGGGTAGTGCCACGGCAAACAGGAGCGGCAGCTGCTTGAAGACCGTCCATGCGCCTCGGAGCACGACGGTCCATGCGGCATACCAGAGTGTCCCGTACGTCGCAAGGTCGCCGACGACGCTTGCCGTGGTGGCGAGCGTGGAGATGCCCACCATGAGTCCCGAGACGCTAAAGAGCATGGCGGGGGCAAAGAGCGCCCCGCCGAACCGTTGGATTTTCTGCAGCATGCTACATCCCTTCGGGCGCCTGACGGATCGCCACGCATTTCGTGCAGGTGTTTAAACAAATGGAATTGTAGATGAGTTGTCCCGGTATTGCCGTCGTCGAGCATCGATAGGGGGTCTAATATTCTATTTGCATTGTAAAAACAACGTGGGGCGCACATAAATCATGCTATCGTCCCAAGAGGATATTCAATCTAGAGGTGAGAGATATGCCAAAGGCCCTGTACGAAGGAATCTATCGCGAGATTCGCTCGCGCATCATCGATGGAACCTACGGGTTTCAGGAGATGCTTCCGACCGAGGCAGAACTCACCGAGGAATTCGGATGCACCCGCAACACCGTACGCCGGGCCATTTCCATGCTTGCCGACGAGATGTTCGTCCAATCCATCCACGGCAAGGGCGTACGCGTGATTTGGCTCAAGGGCGAGGGCGACATGCTCGGTGCCCTGCAGGAGATCGAATCGTTTGGCGAATACGCCAAACGCAATAACGCCGTGGCGTCGACCGAGGTCAAACTGTTTGAACATCTGACCTGCACCGAGCAGCTTTCACGTCGTCTGGGCTTCAAGGTGGGGGAGCCGTTGATTCGTCTGGTACGTGTGCGCAGCCTTAACGGCAGCGCGCGCCAGGTCGACCATGACTATCTGCTCGAATCGGTGGCGCGGGGTCTGACGCCCGAGATCGCCGGCAAGTCTATCTATGCGTATCTGGAGGGCGAGCTGGGCGTCAAGGTCATGGCGAGTCGCCGTACCGTGAGCGTCGAGCTCGCCAACGATGAGGACTACAGCTATCTTGACCTGGGAAAGTACAACTGCGTGGCGGTGATGGAGAGCCAATCCTATACCGCCGACGGCATCCTGTTCGAGGTCACGCATGCCCGGACGCATCCCGAGATCTTCCATTATCGGGTTAACTCCCGCCGCTGATGCGGCCCCCTGCCTTATTCCCAAGACACGTTCGACACAGTGAACGGGCCGCATTCGCAATCAAGGGCGGGGCGGCCCGCTTGTCGCTCCGGGTGTGCGAGAGCCGGTTGGCTACATGTACTCGTTTAGACAATTTTTGTCAACTATCAGACTCCACTGACCGTTCACCGGCAGTTTTCTACCGCTCTTGCAATAGTTGTTTAAACAAATAGAAAAGAAGGTTATTGTCTAAGTCAGCAAAAGGGGCAATAGCCTCAACAACGATCATCAAGGCGCAGCTCTCAGATAAGGGTCGCCGAGGTGCGAAAGGGTGGATTGTAATGAAGACTGATATGAGCAGAAGGCAGTTCCTGGGCCTCGCGGGCTCTGCGGCCACGGTTTTCGGCTTGGGTCTGGTGGGCTGCGGCGGCTCTAACGGTGGCTCCGGCTCTGCCGCTTCCGGCGATGCGGCCGAGGTCTATTACCTCAACTTCAAGCCCGAGGTCGATAAGCAGTGGAAAGAGATCGCCAAGGCCTATAAGAAGGAGAAGGGTGTCGAGGTCAAGATCGTGACCGCCGCCTCCAACACCTATGAGGAGAAGCTCAAGTCCGAGATGTCCAAGAGCTCCGCGCCCACGCTGTTCCAGGTCAACGGTCCCACCGGTCTTAAGAACTGGAAGGATTATTGCGCCGATCTGTCCGACACCAAGGTTCGCAAGCAGCTGATCGACGATTCCCTCGTGCTTCAGTCCGACGGTCAGGACCTGGGCATCGACTGGGTCCAGGAGAGCTACGGCATCATCTACAACAAGGAGCTGCTCGAGAAGGCCGGCTACAAAGCCGAGGACATCAACTCCTTCGACAAGCTCAAGGCCTGCGCCGATGACATCCAGGCCCGCAAGGACGAGCTCGGTATCGACGGCGCCTTCACCTCCGCCGGTATGGATGACTCCTCCAGCTGGCGCTACACCACCCACCTTGCCAACCTCCCGCTCTACTATGAGTTCGAGAAGTATAAGGACCAGGATGCCGAGGAGATCAAGGGCACCTATCTGGACAACTACAAGCAGATTTTCGACCTGTACATCACCGACTCCACCTGCGACCCCGCGCAGCTTGCCAGCAAGACCGGCGATGACGCCACCAACGAGTTTGCCAACGGCAAGGCCGTCTTCTATCAGAACGGCTCTTGGGCCTACGCCGACCTTACCAAGGCCGGCATGACCGATGACCAGCTCGGCATGATGCCGATCTACATCGGTGTCGACGGCGAGGAGGACCAGGGTCTGTGCTCCGGCGGCGAGAACTATTGGTGCGTGAGCTCCCAGGCTTCCGAGGACGCGCAGAAGGCCACCGAGGACTTCATGTACTGGGCCGTGACCTCCGACACCGCCACCAAGATCATCGCCGAGGAGATGGGCCTCACCGCCCCGTTCAAGAAGGCCAAGGATACCGACAACATTTTCTCGCAGCAGGCCGTGCAGATGGCCAAGGATGGCAAGAAGACCGTTGCCTGGGACTTTGTCTACATTCCCTCCGAGGAGTGGAAGAAGAACCTCAAGAGCGCCCTTATCGCCTACGCTGCAGACAACAGCAAATGGGACGACGTCAAGAGCGCGTTCGTGGACGGCTGGAAGACCGAGAAGGCCGCTTCTGAATAAGAAGTGACGCTGCCCGAGCCATGTGACTAACGGCGAGGGGCGGGCAGACGAGCGTTTGCCCGCCCCTCGTATTTTTTGAAAGGACCCCTCATGGGTAAAGCACTCAAGCGCTGGTGGCCGCTGTTCATGCTGCCGACCTGCCTGGCGTTTCTGATCGGGTTCGTGATTCCCTTCGTTCAGGGTTTCTACCTCTCGTTTTGCCAGTTCATTACCATCAACAACCCTAAGTTCGTCGGAATATCCAACTACATTCGTGCTCTGACCGACCAACAGTTCGGCACCTCGTTCTTCTTTACGGTGGCGTTTGCGTTTCTGTCCACGGTGCTCATCAACGTGATAGCCCTGGCCATCGCACAAGCGCTCACCCGCAAGAACCTCAAGGGCACCAACATGTTCCGCACGGTGTTCTTCATGCCTAACCTGATTGGTGGCATCGTGCTGGGCTACATCTGGCAGATCCTTATCAACTGCCTGCTCTCCAATGTGGGCGCCCAGCTGATCGCCCTCAACTCCACCGCCGGTTTCTGCGGCCTGATCGTGCTGACGCTCTGGCAGCAGGTTGGTTACATGATGATCATCTATATCGCCGGCCTGCAGTCGATTCCTTCCGATTACATCGAGGCCGCCAAGGTCGACGGCGCTACGGCGTGGCAGACGTTCTGGAAGGTCAAGATTCCCAACCTCATGCCCACGATCACCATCTGCCTGTTCCTGTCCATCACCAACGGCTTCAAGCTGTTCGATCAGAACCTCGCCCTTACCGGCGGCGCCCCCGCGCACAGCACCGAGATGCTCGCCCTCAATATCTACAACACGTTCTATTCGCGTGTCGGCATCGCGTGGCAGGGTATCGGCCAGGCCAAGGCGGTTATCTTCTGCATCCTGGTGGTCGCGATCTCGATGATCCAGCTTAAAGCAACCAAGTCCAAGGAGGTGCAGCAGTAATGAAGCGTGAGAAGCTCATCAACCGTATCCTCACGGTTGTCTTTACGATCCTTTCGCTCGCTTGGATCTACCCGGTCTTTATGATCGCGCTCAACTCCTTTAAGAAGGGCACCGCGATCAGCACCACCACGGCGTTCGATCTGCTGACGCCCGAAACCTTTAACGGTTTCGCCAACTACATCCAGGCTCTTAACGAGCAGGGATTCGCCCAGGCGTTTATGTGCTCGCTCATCATCACGGTCACTTCGGTCGTACTGATTCTGGTGTGCTGCTCCATGTGCGCCTGGTACGTGGTGCGCGTCAACAACAAGATCTCCAAGGTCTTCTACTACCTGTTCGTGTTCTCGATGGTCGTGCCCTTCCAGATGCTCATGTTCACGCTGTCGAACCTCGCCGATCGCATCGGGTTCAACACGCCGTTCAACATCTGCTTCATTTATCTGGGCTTTGGCGCCGGTCTTGCGGTCTTTATGTTTGCGGGCTTTGTCAAGAACATCCCGCTCGAGATCGAGGAAGCTGCCATGATCGACGGCTGCAATCCGGTCCAGGTGTTCTTTAAGATCGTCATGCCCATCATGAAGCCCACCTATATGTCGGTCGGCATCCTGGAGACCATGTGGGTGTGGAACGATTACCTGCTGCCCTACCTTACGCTCGACTCCACCAAGTACAAGACCATCCCCATTTTGATCCAGTACTTCCGCGGCGGCTTCGGCCATGTCGAGTTCGGCCCCATGATGGCCTGCATCATGATGGTCGTCGTGCCCATCGTCGTCATGTATATCATCTGCCAGAAGTACATCATCGACGGCGTGGTCGCCGGTGCCGTCAAGGGCTGATGAGCGGCACGTTATTTGCAAGATTCGGCGGCGTCGTCTCTATGCGGCGCCGCAGCTAGAAAGGTATTGTCATGGCCGAGATCGTTCTCAAGCACGTTCAGAAGGTGTACCCCAACACCGAGTCCAAGAAAAAGCACCTCTTTGGCAAGAAGAAGGTCGAGGAGAAGAAGCACAACCTCAAGGTCACCGAGGACGGCGTGCTTGCCGTCGAGGACTTCAACCTCACCGTACATGATCACGAGTTTATCGTGCTCGTCGGCCCGTCGGGCTGCGGCAAGTCGACGACCATGCGCATGATCGCCGGTTTGGAGGATATCACCTCGGGCGATGTGCTCATCGACGGCAAGCGCGTCAATGACGTGGCGCCCAAGGACCGCGACATCGCCATGGTGTTCCAGAGCTATGCGCTCTATCCCAACATGACCGTGTACGAGAACATGGCCTTTACCCTTGAGCTCAAGAAGGTCCCCAAGGACGAGATCGACCGCAAGGTGCGTGCCGCCGCCGAGACCTTGGGTATCACCCAGTATCTGGACCGCAAGCCCAAGGCGCTTTCGGGCGGTCAGCGTCAGCGCGTGGCCATCGGCCGTGCCATCGTGCGCGACCCCAAGGTGTTTTTGATGGACGAGCCGCTGTCCAACCTCGACGCTAAACTGCGCAACCAGATGCGTGCCGAGCTCATCAAGCTTCGCCACGAGATCAACGGCACGTTCATCTACGTCACCCACGACCAGACCGAGGCCATGACGCTCGGTGATCGCATCGTCGTCATGAAGGACGGCGTGGTGCAGCAGATCGCCACCCCGCAGGAAGTCTTCAACCATCCTGCAAACCTCTTTGTGGCCGGCTTCATCGGCGTGCCGCAAATGAACTTCTTCGATGCCCGCCTGGTGCGTTCGGGCAGCACCTTTGCCGTCAAAACGGACGACATGAACGTCGCGCTGGCTCCCGAGACTTGCGCCGAGCTTGCCAAGACCTGGCAGGGCGGCGACACCAAGGAGATCACGGCCGGCGTGCGTCCCGAGCAGATTCTGCTCGCGGAGTCGGGCGAGCCCGGCGCCGTCAAGGGCACCGTCGAGGTAACCGAGCTCATGGGTTCCACCGAGCATGTGCACGTGACTTCGCCCGACGGCCAGTTCGTGCTGATCATCCCCGTGGTCGATCTTGAGGCAAAGGGCGCCCTCAAGGCAGGCGATGCCATCTGGTTCAAGTTCGAGAAGAATGCGACGCACCTCTTTGACAAGGACTCCGGCAAGAACCTGATCTAGAAGCCGTCGAGGACCAGAATCCTTCTTTCAACGACTGCGGCATTTGCCATCCCTTTCGCCGCAGCCATATCGCAAAGCTCCCCTTCCGAGCCATGACGGAAGGGGAGCTTTCGTTTTGTGCGGCAGGCTGCGGGTGGCAGGCTGTGAATTTCGGACGGCTGGCTGTGGACGGCGGGCTGTGGATGACAGGTTTCAGGCGAAGGAGTCGACGGCCTTCCCCGGGGCTAGGGAGCTCACTGCTTGGCAGCGATAGGGGGCGTAAAACTCATCGTGCACGGCTGCGGCGCGGCTTCGGTTGCAGCGGGATAAAGAAGGGGCGGGGCCGCGTTTGCTCTTGCGGCCCCGCCCCGCGGCGGTTCGATCGTGTGCGCCGGATACGTTAGCTCAGATGCCAGATCTCTTCGTTGTACTGCGCGATGGTGCGATCGGATGAGAAGGTACCGGCGTTGGCGATGTTGATCAGCGCTTTACGCCTCCAGGCGTTCTGATCCTCATAGTCGGCAAGGACCTGCTCCTTGGTCTGGATGTACTCCTCGATGTCGAGCAGCGCCATGAACCAATCCTTGCCCTTGATGTCGTCGTGCAGGCGTTGCAGGCGTTCGGCGTTACCGGTGGCCATGAAGCTCGGGTTGGTGATGAAGTCGACCAGCAGCTTGATGCCGGGCTTGGCGTACAGGGCGCCGGCATTATAGGCACCGCGCGCATAGAGCTCCTCGACCTGCTGGGAGGAGGCGCCGAAGGTGTAGATGTTATCGCTGCCCACAAGCTCGGCGATCTCGACGTTGGCGCCGTCGAGGGTGCACAGGGTCATGGCACCGTTGAGCATGAACTTCATGTTCGAGGTACCGCTTGCCTCCTTGGACGCCAGGCTGATCTGCTCGGAGATGTCGGCGGCGGGGATCACGTGCTCGGCGGCGGTGACGTTGTAGTTCTCAATCATCACGACCTGCAGGTAGGGGGCCACATCGGGGTCGTTGGCGATCCACTGCGACAACGTGAGGATCAGGTGGATGATATCCTGCGCGATGGTGTAGGCGGGCGCCGCCTTGCCGCCGAAGATGATGGTGATGGGGTGCGCCGGCTTGTTGCCGTTTTTGATGTCCAGGTATTTCCAGATGATATAGAGGGCGAGCATCTGCTGGCGTTTGTACTCGTGGATGCGCTTGACCTGCACGTCGATGATGGCGTCGGCGGGGATGGTCACGCCCTGCTCAAGCGCCATGAACTCACGCATGACGGCTTTGGCATGCGACTTGGTTGCGGCCAGTCGGTCGAGCACCTCGGCATCGTCGGCAAACTTTGCCAGTGCGGAGAGATCGCCTGTACGGCGCCAGTCGGGGCCGATCGTGTCGTCGAGCAATCCGGCGAGCGCGGGGCTGCAGCCCATGATCCAGCGGCGGAAGGTGATGCCGTTGGTCTTGTTGGAGAATTTCTGGGGATAGATCTCAAAAAACGGATGCAACTCGGTGTCCTCGAGGATCTTGGTGTGAAGTGCGGCCACGCCGTTGATCGAGAAACCGAAATGGATGTCGATGTGGGCCATGTGGACGATATCGTTGTCGTCGATGATGGCCACGCGCGGATCGTTGTGCTCGAGCTTGGCGACCTCATCGAGCTTGATGATGATGTCGGCGATGGCGGGAGAGACCTTGTGCAGGCTCTCAAGCGGCCATTTTTCGAGGGCTTCGGCAAGAATCGTATGGTTGGTGTAGGCAACCATGGAGCGAACGATCTTGACGGCCTCGTCGAACTCGATGTCGTGCTCGACGGTGAGCAGGCGGATAAGCTCGGGTATCACCATGGTGGGATGCGTGTCGTTGATCTGCACCACGGCGTAATCGGCCAGATCGTGCAGATTGCTGCCACGCTCGAGCGCCTCGTCGACCAAAAGCTGCGCGGCGTTGCTCACCATGAAGTATTCCTGGTAGATGCGCAACAGGCGCCCCTGGTCGTCCGAGTCATCCGGATAGAGGAACAGCGTGAGGTTCTTGGCGATCTGGGTTTTGTCGAAGTCGATGGAGCTGCCCGGGACGAGCCCCTCATCTACGCTGTCCAGGTCAAAGAGGCGCAAACGGTTTTTGGTGGCCTGGCCGTATCCGGGCACATCGATGTCGACCAGCTTGGACGTTACCGAGAAATCGCCAAAATCGACGGTGTAGGAGCGGCCTCCGTCGACCAGGATATCCTGATCGGCAAGCCAGGCATCGGGGACGGCCTTTTGCTGGTTGTCCACAAAGCGCTGACGGAACAGGCCGTAGTGGTAGTTGAGGCCGATGCCGTCACCGGTGAGGCCGAGTGTGGCGATGGAGTCGAGAAAGCAGGCCGCCAGGCGACCGAGGCCGCCGTTGCCGAGCGACGGCTCGACTTCGAATTCCTCGATCTTGTTGAGGTCATGGCCTGATGCCTCGAGCTGCTGCTTGACCTCATCGTAAAGGCCCAGATCGATCATGTTGTTGATAAGCAGCTTGCCGATCAGGAACTCGGCGGAGATGTAGTAGAGCTTCTTTTTGCCGTTATTGAGCGGACAGGCTGCGGAGCGCTCCTGAACGAGCTCGACCAACAGCTTATAGACGGCGCGATCATCGATTTGCTCGAGCGGTTTGCCAAACGCCCGTTCGGCGCGTTCCGATAGGTTGATGTTGGGCATGGTACCTCCTGTTGTGTCGTTTTGAGACCGGTTGAAAAAACGAAAAGCGCCCGCACGGGGGATGGGAGAGGCCCGTGCGGGCGCGACCGATGCGCACCCGCGCAGATGGCGGACCGGATGCGCACGGTCCTAATCGGGAAGCTTGATCTCGCCCTGGGCGGGCACGCGGAAATAGGTTTCGGTCCACGTGGTGAGCTTGTGCTCGAGCTCGCGGGTTATGGCGCCGTCGCGCATGCGCCAGCTCCAGTTGCCGCCAAGGGTGGCAGGTGTGTTGATGCGCGCGGTGTTGTCCAGGTTGAGCAGATCCTGCATCGTGTAGATGCAGGTGTCGCTCACGCTGGCCGCAATGGTGCGATTGAGCGCGTCGGCAGCGGATTCGCCGGGTGCCTGATGCGTGTACAGGGCCATCTGCTCGCGCTGGCGCGGGGTGGCGGTGCCTTCGAACCAGCCGCGCGCCGTCTCGTTGTCGTGCGTGCCCACGTAGGCGACCGTGTTGGCGATGTAGTTGTGCGGCAGGTAGTACGAGTTGGCATCCTCGAAGGCAAACTGCAGGATCTTCATGCCGGGAAATCCGGTGGTATCGCGCATCTCGAGCACGCCGGGCGTCAGAAAGCCCAGGTCCTCGGCGATAATGGGAAGCTTGCCGAGTTTGCTTCCGAGCGCATCAAAGAGCGCAAGGCCGGGTCCTTTCGTCCACGAGCCATAAGAGGAGTCGGGCGAGGAGAACGGAACCTCCCAGAAGGCCTCGAACCCGCGAAAATGGTCGAGGCGGATGATGTCGTACATGGTGAGTGCAGCCCGGATGCGGCCTTCCCACCAGCTGTAGTCGTTGGCCTCCATGGCATTCCAGTCGTAGATGGGATTGCCCCAGTACTGGCCGGTTGCCGAGAACTGATCGGGTGGGGTGCCGGCGACGGACACGGGATTGCCTGCCGTGTCGATCTTGAACAGTTCGGGCGAGGCCCACATCTCGACCGAGTCGCGCGAGACATAGATGGGCAGGTCGCCGATGATGAGCACGTCGCGCTCGTTGGCATAGGCCTTGAGGCGGCTCCACTGGCGGTCGAAGAAATACTGTGCCATCTGGTGATACAACATGCGGTCGGGATTGGCGGCACAGATCTTGTCGGTCGCCGCGCCGCGGGTGCGGCATTCCTCCGGCCACTCCCAGAAGGCCTTGAGGCCGAATTCCTCCTTGACGGTCATGAACTCGCAATAGGGGGCGAGCCAATCGTCGTTGGCCTTGAGAAAGTCATCGAAATCGGCAGGCGTGTCGGCGGCGAAACGCCGGGCGGCGCGATCCAGAATCTTACGACGCCCGCTGAAGATGGCTCCGTAGTCGACGTTTGTGGGATCGGAACCCAAATAGACGCCGTCGATATCGCCCTGCTCAAGATAGCCTTGCTCTATGAGCTCGGAGAAATCGATGAAATTGGGGTTGCCCGCGCGAGCCGAGAACGACTGGTAGGGAGAGTCACCGTAGCTGGTGGTCGTTAGGGGCAGAATCTGCCAATAGTGTTGTTTGCACGACGATAAAAAGTCGACGAAGTTGTAGGCGTTCCAGCCAAAACCGCCGATGCCGTACGGTCCGGGAAGGGACGACACAGGCATGAGAACACCGCTTGCACGCTCCATGAAGATACTCACCATCCTTATTTCTGTGGCCGGTAGGGGAGCGAATGCTCGCGCCGGCCAAACAGCTCATACAGAAACACGTCTATTCTAAAACAAGTTGTTTAAACATGTTAGCGTGAGTACGAAAGTCTCCTTGTTTGCGAAGGTCTTTTGTGCGAGCGGTGCCATGGCGCGCGCGAACGGTGGGCAACCATAAAAAGAGACCCCGGTCCGCGGAGCGGATCGGGGTCTGAGGGCACGTCCACGAGGGACGGCGACTATGGCTGTGTGTCCGGGTGGTTACTCGGCGTCGGCGAAGCCGTTGGGGTTGTGGCTCTGCCAGTTCCAGCTGTCGCGGCACATGTCGGCGATGTCGTACTGCGCCTTCCAGCCCGTCATGCGCTCGGCCTTGGAGGCATCGCACCAGTTGGCGGCGATGTCGCCGTCGCGGCGCGGGCAGATCTTGTAGGGGAGCTCTTTGCCGCAGGCCTTCTCGAACGCGTGGATCACGTCGAGCACGGAGCTACCGGTACCGGTGCCCAGGTTGAAGATCTCAACGCCGGTCTTGCCGTTCATCCAGTTGAGTGCGGCGACATGGCCCGATGCCAGATCGCAGACGTGGATGTAGTCGCGCACGCCGGTGCCGTCGGGCGTGGGATAGTCGTTGCCGAAGACCTGGACTGCGGCGAGCTTGCCCACAGCGACCTGTGCCACGTAGGGTACGAGGTTGTTGGGGATGCCTTTGGGGTCCTCGCCGATGAGGCCCGAGGGATGCGCGCCGATGGGGTTGAAGTAGCGCAGCAGCACGACGTCCCACTCTGGATCGGCGGTGTGGACGTCCATAAGGATCTGCTCGATCATCCACTTGGTCCAGCCGTAGGGGTTGGTAGCGGGCTTCTTGGGGTCGGCCTCGGTGACGGGCGGGTTGTCCGGGTCGCCGTAGACGGTCGAGGAGCTCGAGAAGATGATGGACTTGCAGCCGTGGTTGCGCATCACGTCGAGCAGCACGAGCGTGTTCTCGATGTTGTTGTGGTAGTACTCGATGGGCTTGTGGACCGATTCGCCGACGGCCTTGAAGCCGGCGAAGTGGATCACGCGATCGACATGGTGGGTGTCGAAGATCTTGTTCATGGCCTCGCGGTCTAAGACGTTGGCCTCATAGAAGGTGAGGTTCTTGGCGGCCTCGTCGCCCACGATGGTCCTGACGCGGTCGACGGCGACGGCGCTCGAGTTGGAAAGGTCGTCGACGATAACGACCTGGTAGCCGCCCTCGAGGAGCTGGACGACGGTATGGGAGCCGATGAAGCCGGCGCCACCGGTGACAAGGACGCAGGTGTCCTCGGGCTTAAGTGCCTCTGACATGCGATGTCTCCTTTCTGAAGAAACATATCGCCGTCAAGTATAGCGCAGGGTATCGATGGGCCTTCGGCGCCCGGCGAGGCTTTGCGCTGCGTTTACGCAAATTGGATGGTGCGAGGTAACATGCGCTATGCTTAACGGGATATTGCGACATATACACACAACTGATATCGGAGCACATATGTCACAAAACGTTGCAGATTCCCTGTTCGATCAGGATTATTCTCGTCGCGATGCTCTCAAGATGCTGCTTGGTGCCGCTTCGGCCGCCGTGCTGTTCGGTCTTCCGCAGCGCGCGTTTGCCGCAGACGCCACGCAGGAGACCAAGGACAAGCTGAGTGCCGCCCAGGCCAAGCTCGACGAGGTCCAGGCCCAGCTTGACGGCATCGCAAACGAATACTCGGCGCTGGCCAGCAAGAATGCCGACACGCTCAACAAGATCGAGGGCGTTCAGGGTCAGATCGATGCGACCCAGACCAAGATCGATGCCAAAAAGGCTGAGCTCAAAAAGAAACGCGGCGACCTTTCGGATCGTGTGGCCGCAAGCTACAAGTCGGGCGGCACCAATGTGCTGTCGCTGCTTCTGAGCTCGGGTTCGTTTGAAGAGCTGGTGGCAAACACCCATTATGTGGAGAAGGTCAACCAGAGCGACCGCGACGCCATCAGCGACATCCAGACGATTCAGGGCGAGCTTGATGCCCAGAAGGCCGATCTCGAAAAGCAGAAGAGCGATCTCGAGACCCTCAAGGATCAGCAGACGGCCCAGATGAAGAGCATGCAGTCCAAACAGGAGGAGGTGCAGACCGTGCTCAACGGTCTGTCCGACGACGTTAAGGAGCTCATGGCCCAGCGCGATTCCGAGATTCTCGCGGCTGCCCAGGCCGAGGAGGCCGCCAAGAAGGCCGCCGCGGCTGCCGCTGCGGCAAGTGCCAGCAGCAGCGCCTCTTCGGGCGGTTCGAGCTCGGGCGGCGGTTCCTATGCTGGCGGCACTCCGCAGCAAAGCGGTGGATCGGGCAAGCAGCAAGCCGTTGTCAACGCATGCTATTCCACGCCCTCCCCGGGTCAGAACTGGTGTGCCGCTTGGGTCACCAACGTGTTTCGCAATGCCGGCGTCGGTTACTTCGGCGGCAATGCCTGCGATATGTTCAACGCCTGGTGCTACAGCTCCGATCGCTCGGCGCTTCAGGTGGGCATGATCGTGGCCGACTCGTCGCACTCCGGTACCGGAACGCCGGGCCTGCTCTATGGTCATGTGGGCATTTATGTGGGCGGCGGCATCGTCATGAGCAACGAGGGCGCCATCACGTCCAAGTCGCTTGATTCGTTCATCAGCTTCTATGGCACCGGTTCGGGCGTGCGGTGGGGCTGGCTCGGCGGCGTTGCGCTGTCGTAGCGCTTTGTTGCTGCAAGTTGGCCCGGACTGCCGGCGGGGCATTAAGTTGCCTGCTCGGACAGTCCTGCTCGCACGAAGAGCACATTAAGTGCTCTTCGGCTCGTGCGGAACTCGCGATCAACTTAATGCCCCGCCGGCAGTCCGGGCCACTCGGGTTCGGGCGCTTCTCCGGCGCATGGGTATCTAACGGGAATAGAGCGAAGGCCCCTTTCGGGGCCTTCTTTTTTTGGTGTTAGAATTCGCCTACGCGGTGGACTTCGGGTTCGAGGTCCACGTCGAACTGCTGCTTGACTTCGGCTTGGATGTGGCGGATGAGCTCATCGACGTCGGCGGCGGTGGCGTGGTCGGCGTTGACGATAAAGCCGCAGTGTTTCTCGCTTACCTGTGCACCGCCCACGGCATAGCCGCGCAGACCGGCGTCCATGATAAGCTTGCCGGCAAAATGGCCCTCGGGACGTTTGAACGTGGAGCCGGCGCTGGGCATCTCGAGCGGCTGCTTGTCCTCTCGGCGCTGGCGGTAGCCGTCCATATCGGCCTTGATCATTGCGGCATTGCCCGGCGCTAGGTTGAAGGTGGCCGAAAGCACGACAAAGCCGTCATCGGCGATTCGGCTCTTGCGGTAGCCCAGGTTGAGCTCGTCGACATCGAATTCGATGATGCTGCCGCTGCCGCGGGTGCCGTCATCGAGCGCGCGCGCCGGTTTGTAGACGCGCACGGATTCGAGCACGTCGGCCATGCACGATCCGTAGGCACCGGCGTTCATGTAACAGGCGCCACCGACCGAGCCGGGGATGCCCGAGAGCGCCTCCATTCCGGTGAGCTCGGCGTCTGCCGCCGCGCGCGCGACATCTGCAAGCAGGGCGCCCCCGGCGGCTGTCACGTGGCTGCCCTCGAACGATATGTTCGAGAGGCCCTTGCCAAGCGCCACGACGATACCGCGGATGCCCTTGTCGCCAACGAGCAGGTCGGAACCGTTGCCCACGATAGTCGTCGGCAGGTCGCAACGGTAGCAGGTGTCGAGTGTGGCGATAAGGCCATGCTCGGAATCGGGCGTGATAAAGACGTCGGCCGGGCCACCGATCTTGAACGTGGTGTGCTCACGCATGGGCTCACTCATCAGCACGTTGTCCTCGCCGGCGGCTGCGGCGAGGGCGCACAGCAGGTCTTCGTTAAAAAAGTCATGTTCATGCATAGAGACTGGAACCTTTCGGTGATACGAAGGGGATAGGTTGCTCTGCACCATTGTGCCATGGGAGCCCTCGTTGGCTGAAAACCTCGACGGAAACGGTGCAAAGCGGTCTGCTCCTCTTTGCGTCAAATTGCACGTTTGCGGGGGCATAACTGCCGTTTGCCGGATTGGTAAAGCGTTTATCATCGAGGTCGGGGGACGCTCGATATAATTCGAAGGATTATGCGCATGCGTCGGGAGGACCGGGATGGCGAACAAAGTTACTTTGAAACAGATCGCCCAGGAGGTGGGGCTATCCCCCTCATCGGTCTCGCTGGTGCTCAACAACCGCCCCTGCCGCATCTCCGAGGAAAACCGCAAACGCATCAAAGAGGTCGCCGCACGTGAGCACTATGTGCCCAACCAGATCGCCCGTAGCCTGGTCATGCGCGAGTCGCGCACGCTGGGCCTGATTGTTCCCAATATCGAGAGCCGGTTCTTTGCCGCGCTTGCCGGCAGCCTTGAGAAGCGTTGCCGCGAAGACGGCTATGCGCTCTTTATCACCAGCTCGGGCGGAAGTGCCGAGGACGATCTTGAGCTGCTGCGCCAACTTGTCAACCGCGGTGTCGACGGCGTGTTTTTGGTGGTGGGCGACGAGTTCAGCGATGATCGGCCCTTGCGCGAAGAGGTCAGCAACCTGCCGATTCCCGCGGTGATGGTAGACCGCGCCATCGAGGGGCTTGCATGCGA
Source organism: Collinsella sp. UBA6357 (assembly GCA_002437815.1). GTDB lineage: Bacteria > Actinomycetota > Coriobacteriia > Coriobacteriales > Coriobacteriaceae > Collinsella. Next base: position 32,496 of record DJRP01000004.1, read on the forward strand.
CAAGGTGATGTTCGACCATGAGCTGGGCGGCTACATGGCCACGCGTCATCTGATCGAGCAAGGACATCGACGCATAGCCTGCCTGGTCAACGCGCGGCGCTCCAACACGGGGCGCAAGCGTCTCGCCGGCTACGAACGCGCGCTGCGCGAGGCGGGCATCGCCATCGACGCCCGCCTGGAATACGAGAGCGAATACTACATCTGGAGCGCTTACGAGGCTTCCGAGGCGCTGCTTGCCACCGACGCGACCGCGGTATTCGCGAGCTCGGACAATATCGCGTTGGGCCTGCTCAAGCGGCTTCACGAATACGGCAAGCGCATTCCCGAGGATATCTCGGTGGTGAGCTACGACAACTCGGCGGCTGATGTGCTCTTTGAACCGGCGCTCACCGCGATCGAGCAGAACCCGACCGAGCTTGCTGGCCATGCGTTTGGCTGCATGGTGAAACGCTTGGCGGGGCAGGGATCTAAACGTGTTGAAGAGATTGTGCTCGAGCCCCGGCTCATTGTAAAAGATAGCGTTCTCCATATCGATAAACACGAATAAACACGTTTATCACCGGTCATCGATCCATGTATGGAGCAAATGTGCGGCGCCTATCGGCAGGTAGGCGCCGTATTTGTGCTCTGTCGGCCAATATATGATTGATAAAACGTTTTTTCAGCATGATAAAACGTTTTAGCATTTAGACTGATTCCAGCATGGGAAACCGTCCCCCACAGGGGGCCGTATCGAAGGGAGCCGGTAATGGCCAAGACCATCGGCACGCCGTGGCAAAAACTGGGGCACGAAGTCCCCGAGTCCGAGCTGGAGGGCGTCGACAAGTATTGGCGCGCATCCAACTATCTGTCCGTCGGCCAGATTTACCTGCGCTCCAATCCGCTCATGAAAAAGAATTTTGTTGACGAGAAGACCGGCGAGACCCGTGATTTCGGTCGTGCCGACGTCAAGCACCGCCTGGTGGGCCACTGGGGCACCACGCCGGGCGTCAACTTCCTCTTCGGCCACGTCAACCGCCTGATCGCCGACCACGGCCAGAACGCCATCTTTCTTATGGGCCCCGGTCACGGTGGCCCGGCCGGTACGGCTCAGTCACTGCTCGACGGTACCTACCGCGAGATTCGCCCCGATATTACCGATGACGAGGCCGGTCTGCAGAAGTTCTTCCGCCAGTTCTCCTATCCCGGCGGTATCCCGAGCCACTTTGCGCCCGAGACCCCCGGTTCCATCCACGAGGGCGGCGAGCTCGGCTATACGCTCAGCCACGCTTACGGCGCCGTTATGGACAACCCGAGCCTGCTGGCCGTGGCCGTGGTGGGCGACGGCGAGTCCGAGACCGGCCCGCTCGCCACGTCCTGGCAGTCCAACAAGCTCGTGAATCCCGCAACCGATGGCATCGTGCTGCCGATCCTGCACCTCAACGGCTACAAGATCGCCAACCCCACGATCCTCGCCCGCATCTCCGACGAGGAACTCACCAAGTTCTTCGAGGGTATGGGCTATAAGCCCCACTTCTTTGTTGCCGGCTTTGATGACGAGAGCCATGCGAGCATCCACAAGCGCTTTGCCGCGCTGTTCGAGCAGGTCTTCGACGAGATCTGCGACATCAAGACGGCCGCCTGCGCCCAGGCTGCGGCCGGCGAGACCGTGAAGCGTCCGGCCTACCCGATGATCGTCTTCCGCACGCCCAAGGGCTGGACCTGTCCCAAGCAGATCGACGGCAAGAAGACCGAGGACTCCTGGCGCGCCCACCAGGTGCCGCTGGCGAGCGCCAAGGACACCCACGAGCACTTCCGCGTGCTGCGTGAGTGGCTCCGCTCCTACAAGCCCGAGGAGCTCTTCACGCCCGAGGGGCAGATCCGCCCCGAGGTCACGGCCTTCATGCCCGAGGGTGAGCTGCGTATCGGCGCCAACCCCAACGCCAACGGCGGTAAGGTTCGTAAAGAGCTCGAGCTGCCCGACATCCACGCCCACGAGGTCCCCGTGGCCGAGAAGGGCCACGGTTGGGGCGCTACCGAGGCGGCGCGCGTCTTCGGCGAGTACACGGCAGATGTGCTGGCCCGCAACATTGACGACTTCCGCATCTTCGGCCCCGACGAGACCGCATCCAACCGCCTGCAGGCTGCCTATAAGGTGACCAAGAAGCAGTGGGACGCCGGCTTCTACGCGGACGAGGCCAACGATGAGCTGCTCGCCGGTTCCGGTAAGGTCGTGGAGCAGCTGTCCGAGCACCAGTGCGAGGGCTTCCTCGAGGCCTATGTGCTCACCGGCCGCTCCGGCGTGTGGAGCTCCTACGAGTCCTTCGTGCACGTCGTCGACTCCATGGTCAACCAGCACTGCAAGTGGCTCGAGGCCACCAAGCGCGAGATTCCGTGGCGCGCCCCTATCAGCGGCCTCAACATCCTGCTGTCGAGCCATGTGTGGCGTCAGGACCATAACGGCTTCTCGCACCAGGACCCGGGCTTTATCGACCTGTTGCTCAACAAGGCCAACGATACGCATATCGTGAACGCCTACTATCCGGCTGACGCCAATATGGCCCTTGCCGTTGCCGAGCGCGTCTACCAGTCCACCGACTGCGTCAACGCCATCTTCTGTGGCAAGCAGCCCGCCCCGACCTTCCAGACCGTCGATGAGGCTCGCGCCGAACTTGCCGAGGGCATCGCTACCTGGAACTGGGCATCCACGGCCGATTCTCTCGACGACGCCGACGTTGTGGTCGCCACTTGCGGCGACGTGCCGACGCTCGAGGCCCTGGCCGCTACCGACATGCTGCGCGAGCTGGGTATCAAGGTCTGGTTCGTCAATGTCGTCGATCTGCTCAAGATCCAGAACGTCTGCGAGAACGACCAGGCCATTTCCGACGAGCGCTGGGCTGAGTTCTTCGGCCGCGGCGAGAAGCCCGTGCTCTTTGCGTTCCACGCCTATGCCGGCACGATCCGCCGTCTGATCTGGAACCGTCCGGGCCACGATGCCTTCCGCGTCCACGGCTACGAGGAGAAGGGCTCCACGACCACGCCATTTGACATGCTGCGCCTGAACAATATGGATCGCTGGGCGCTTGCGGCCGATGTGCTGCGTATGGTCGACGCGGACAAGTTTGCGGCGAAGATCGACGAGTGGGAGGCGTTCCGCGATGAGGCCTTCCAGTTCGCCGTCGACGAGGGCTTCGATCACCCCGCCTTCACCGATTGGGTCTGGCCTGACGCTGCTGCCGCAACCGATGGTGTGCTCTCCGCAACCCAGATGACCGCCGGCGACAACGAGTAGCCGACTTCTCGGCCTACATATAGGATCGTGATCTGAGATCTGCACAGGTTCTGCTGCGTATCGGCTCGAATCTGTGCGGATCTCAGACTTTATAACGAGGCATGTCGTGGATGTCTGAAATCTGCGCAGATTGGGAGCGCGGGACGGAGAGAACTGTGCGGATTTAAGACGGGGCTGCCAAGCGATTGGGGCCGAGTGGAACACGCAGGCTGTTGCAGACCCGAAACGACAACGTGCTACATTTTTATATGATTTGTTCGTTTTGATGTTCGCGATGTACGGCTGGAGAGGTGAGCGATGAGTTTTACGAGCGTGGCGTTGGAGATGGTGACGGTTTCGCTGCCGATTCTCCTGGGTTGGGCGATTGCCAAACTGGGCTTCATGCAGCCCGAGTTTGAGCGTGAGCTCTCGCGCCTGCTGCTCAAGGTGGCGCTCCCATGCCTTGTGCTCTCATCGGCCCTCGGTGACGATGTCAAGCTGCCGAGTGTCGCGGACACGTTCTCGCTCATGGGGCTGACGGTTGCGATGTATGCTTTGGCGATCGCCCTTGCCTTTATGATCCCGGCGCTCATGCGTGCGCCGCGCGGCACCGAATGCTCGTATCGCTTTGCTGTGCTTTTCGGCAACGCGGGCTTTATCGGTTTTCCCGTGATCCAGGCGGTGCTCGGTAAGCAGGCGCTTCTCTATGCCTCGATCTCGCTCATCCCTATGAATATTTTTATGTTTACCATCGGGGAGATGCTCTTTAGCGGCATCGGCGGCGGCTTCAAGAAAACACTCCGCAGCTTGGCGGCTTGTGCCAAGAACCCCGGGCTTATCGCGAGCGTCATCGTGCTTATCGTGGTGCTGACGGGCTGGACCGACTGGGGTGTTCTGGGTGACTCGATCAACATCGTGGGCACCATGACCACGCCGGCGGCGCTGCTGCTTATGGGTTCTTCCATCTCGCGATACCGTCCGCTCGATATGCTCACCAACTGGCGCGCCTACGTGGCCGTGCTGGGGCGCCTGTTGATCGTGCCCCTTGCGGGCCTTGCCGTGGCACGCGTCTGGCCGGGCATGAATGAGATCTTCATCCTTACGCTCGTGCTCGACATGGCCATGCCCGTGGGCAGCAACGGCACGCTTTACTGTCTTCAGTACGGCCGCGATTCGCGTCCCATGATGCAGTGCACGTTCCTGTCGATCATCTGCTCAATCTTGACGATCCCGCTCGTGACCGTGATCGCTTCGATGTAGCGGCAGCAGATATCGAATTGTTTCAAAATGAATACGCGTCTTGTGGTTTGCTGAGTATTTACGCTGCGAGCACTCTAGTATGCTAAAGTATCGAGCAAGCCGGCGGAGCTATGCCGGTTTGTTTGTATATATGTCGCAACGTATGAGGAGGCTCACCAGATGACAGCCACGCCGTGGGGATTCCGGGATATCCTGCCCGAGGAGGCTCAGACACGCGAGGAAATCGCGCAGACGGTGAAAGGCTGCTTCAAGGGGCATCATTACCTGCCGGTCGAGACTCCCATCTTGGAGGACAAGGCCGGGCTCGAGGAAGGCGGGCGTCTGGCCGATACGCCGTTCAAGCTGTTCGACGACGACGGGCGCCTGCTCGTGGTGCGCCCTGACAACACGCTGCCCATTGTGCGTCTGGTCGCGAATCGCATGGGTGCCGGTGACTTGCCGCTGCGCCTGCGCTACGAGGCGCCGGTGGTGCGTGAGCGCACGCGTGGCGCCGGCGGGTCGCGTCAGTTCACGCAGCTGGGCTTCGAGTTGATCGGCGAGGGCGACGCGGCGGGCGATATCGAGGCCGTCTCGATGGTGGCCGAGGCCCTTCGCTCGCTTGGGCTCGCGGGCAAGCGGATCGTCTGCGGTAGCGTCCGTCCGTTCAAGGCACTGCTCGCCGTGTGCGAGGACCGCGGGCTGGCGGATGAGGCCCTGCGCCTGGTGCACGCCAACAACTTCGTGGACCTCGATGCGCGCGTCAAGGCGAGCGCCGAGAGCGATGCGGTCAAGGCCGCTATCTCCGAACTGCCGCGCCTTGCGGGCGGCCCCGAGGTGCTCGACCGTGTGGACGAACTGCTGCTTGCGGCCGGCGTCTGGGGGTCGGCGACCTCTGAGCTGCGGGCCCTGCTCGAGGGGCTCGACGAGGCGGATGCTCGTCTCATCTCCTTTGACTTCTCCATCACCAACTCCTTTGACTACTATACCGGCCTGGTGTTTAAGGCCTATGCCGGGGGACTCTCTGATCCCGTCGGCTCGGGCGGGCGTTACGACTCCATCTTCACCGGCGTTTTCGGTCGCGGTATCGAGGTACCGGCGGCGGGCTTCGCCTTTTCGCTCGAGCGCCTGGAGGCGGCGGGCGCCGTCGACGAGGACGATGTGGCCGACCCGACGGCTGCCCCCCTGCGCATCGCGGTGCCCAAGGGCTCTCTCAAGGCCGATACCATCCGTGTGCTCGAGGCGGCGGGTATCGATGCCTCCGAATTTGCCGATCCGGGCCGCAAACTGATCGTGCACGGCCGCGACCTGCAGGGGTCCATCGGCGATATCGAGTTTGTGATCGTGCGCCCGACCGACGCTCCCATCTTCGCCGCCTGCGGTGGTGCCGACTGCGGCATCTGCGGCTACGATTCGCTGATCGAGGCCGATGTCGAGCTGCTGCAGCTCGTTGATCTGGGCTATGGCGGCTGCCGCTTTATCGAGGCCGAGCCTGCATGGCGTGCCGGCCAAGCTGAGCGCAACTATGCCCGCCTGGGCACGCTGCGCGTCGCCACCAAGTACCCGCGCATCGCGAGCGCTTGGTATGCGAGCCGTGGCGTTAACGCCGAGGTGGTTTCGCTGCACGGCAACATCGAGCTCGGACCCATCGTCGGGATGGCCGACCGTATCGTTGACATCACGGCGACCGGTGCCACGCTGCGCGATAACGATCTGGTGATCACCGGCGAGATCATGAACTGCACGGCTCGGTTCTTCGTGAACCCCGGAGCCGCCCGCCGCGATCCACGCGTGCGTGAACTTGCCGACCGTCTGGCTGCGTCGGTGGAGGATCTCCATTTCGAGCCCGTCGCGGGTTCGGCACAGTAGCCGCACCTGTCGCGGGCGCCGTAAAACTTTGAATCTCAACCTCGACCGATAGGGGATACCGATATGAAGACCATCAAGCTCGCTGCCGGTGAGCGCCTCGTTACCAACCAACTCAATCGCAAGGGCGTGCTGCCCCAAAACATCGTGGACGCCGCACGCGACATCGTGGCAAACGTGCGTGCCAACGGCGATGCCGCCGTGCGCGATTATTGCAAGCGCTTCGACGGTGTGGACCTTGCGCAGTTCCGTCTGCCGCAGGAGCAGATCGACGCCGCGCTCGAAGGGCTCGATCCGACGTTCGTCGCCGCGCTCGAGAAGGCCGCCCGCCAGATTCGTGAGTTCCACCAGCGCGAGGTCGAGCAGAGCTGGTTTACCACGCGCCCGGATGGCACGATGCTCGGTGTCAAGGTGACTCCGCTCGCCGCCGCCGGCATCTACGTACCGGGCGGTCGCGCGCAGTACCCCTCGACTGTGCTCATGAACGCTATTCCCGCCAAGGTCGCGGGCGTCAAACGCGTGGTCATGGTGACCCCGCCGCAAAAGGACGGCCTCATCAGCCCCTATACGCTCGCGGCGGCCAAGCTCGGCGGCGTGGATGAGATCTATATGGTGGGCGGTGCCCAGGCCGTGGCCGCCTTGGCCTATGGAACGGAGTCCATTCCCAAGGTCGACAAGATCACCGGTCCGGGCAATGCCTTTGTGGCCGCGGCCAAGCAGATCGTCTCGGGCGATGTGGGCATCGACATGGTCGCCGGCCCGTCTGAAGTCTGCGTGCTGGCCGATGCCACGGCCAAACCCATGGTGGTCGCGGCCGACTTGATGGCCCAAGCCGAGCACGATCCGCTGGCCGCCTGCTATCTGGTGACTTGCGACGAGGCGTTTGCGCGCGAGGTCGAGGCCGGCATCGATATTCTGGTGGCGCAGTCCCCGCGTGCCGAGATCACCCGCGCCTCGCTCGATAACGAGGGCACGATCGTGGTCGCCGCCGACATGGCGGCTGCCGTCGAGGCCGTGAACACCGTGGCGCCCGAGCACCTGGAGCTGCACTGCAAGGATGCCATGGGCCTTCTCGGCGGTATCCGCAACGCCGGCGCCATCTTTGTGGGTGCCTGGAGCTCCGAGCCGCTCGGCGATTACGTGGCCGGCCCTAACCACACCCTGCCGACCGGCGGCACGGCCATGTTTTCCAACCCGCTTTCGGTGGAGGAGTTCGTCAAGCGCTCGAGCGTTATCTGCTATACGCCCGAGGGACTGCTTTCCGATGCTCCCGCTACGCAGCGCTTGGCCGAGGCCGAGGGTCTGTGGGCTCACGCGCTGTCGGCGGCGCTTCGCCGTCGCGTGCTCGAAGAGGGCGAGGACGCCGTGAGCGCCGAATCGTTGGCCGCCGCCGACCTCACGAAGGTCGCGTGGCCGGGCGACGCGGTCGATACGGTTGCCGGCGGCGTGGATCTGACGGCGCTCGACGCCGCCGCGGCGAAGGGGGAATAGCATGGCTGAGCTTTCGGCGCGCATGAAGGAGCTCGTCCAGCCCTATCTGGCCGGTATCGAGCCCTATGACCCCAACTTCACGCCCACGCGCATCAACCTCTCGGCCAACGAGAACACCTATCCGCTGCCCGTGGGCGTGCGGGAGGCGATCGATGCGGCCTTGGCGGCAACACCGCTCAACCGTTATCCCGATCCGATGTCCAACGACCTGCGTGACGAGCTTGCTGCCTGGCATGGCGTGGCACGCGAGAACATCTGCGTGGGCAACGGCGGCGACGAGCTGCTCTATAACTATCTGCTGGCGTTTGGCGGCGCGGGGCGCACGCTTCTCAACTGCCCGCCGTGCTTTAGCGAGTACGCGTTTTTCGCCTCGCTCTGCCAGACGGAGGTCCGCGACGTGTGGCGCGACCCGGTGACGTTCGAGCTCGACCAGACGGCCGTGCTCGATGCGGCACCGGCGTGCGACCTGGCGATCGTGACTTCACCCAACAACCCGACGGGCGACCTCGCTCCGCGCGACTTCATCGCCGCACTGTGCGATGCCTGCCCCGGTATGGTCATGATCGACGAGGCCTATATCGAGTTCGCGGACGAGGCGTTTGGCGCTACGTCCACGTGCCAGGAGCTGCTTGCCGACCACCCCAACCTCGTGATCCTGCATACGCTTTCCAAGGCCTTCGGTGCCGCTGGCTGTCGCTTGGGCTACGTGATCGCGGCGCCCGATGTCATCGATGTATTTGCGGCGATTCGTCAGATCTACTCGGTCAACGTGCTTACCCAGGCGGCGGCGACGGCCGCGGTTTGTGCTCGCGATGCCTATGCGCCCGTGGTGGCGCAGATCGTGTCCGAACGCGAGCGCGAGGTTGCCACCCTGCGCGCCATGACGACCGAGGGGCTGCCCGTTGAGGTGTGGCCGTCCACGGCGAACTTCGTGCTCGTGCGCACGCCGGGTGCCACGCGCGTGCGTGAGCGTCTGCGCGACGAGCGCTCCATCCTGGTGCGCGACTTCAGCTATGCACCGGGCTTGGCGGACTGCCTGCGTATCACCGTGGGCACGCCCGAGGAGAACGATGAGGTTCTGGCGGCGTTTGCCGCCCTCGTGAAGGAGGAGATGTAGATGGCTCGCACCGCCGAGGTAACCCGTATAACGGGGGAGACCGATATCACCGTCAAGCTCGATCTTGACGGCACCGGTGTCTGCGATATCGCGACCGGTGTTCCGTTTTTCGACCATATGCTCAACGCTTTCGGTCGCCATGGACTGTTCGATCTTACCGTGCATGCGACCGGTGACATCGATGTCGACGCGCACCATACCGTCGAGGACACGGGTATCGTGCTGGGCGAGGCGTTTAGCCGGGCGCTCGGCGACAAGGTGGGCATCACGCGCTTTGCCGACGTGACTATCCCGATGGACGAGACGCTCGTCATGGCCGCCGTCGACATCTCGGGCCGCGGCCAGGCGTATTGCGACCTGCCCGTTCCCACCGAGCGCGTCGGCACGTTCGACACTGAGCTTGCCGTCGAGTTCCTCTATGCTTTCGCGCGCGATGCAAAGCTCACGCTGCATGTGCGCGAGCTCGCGGGCGAGAACTCGCATCACATCATCGAGGCGGCGTTCAAAGCCGTGGGCCGTGCGATGCGTGCCGCCTGCGAGCTCGATCCGCGCGTGCACGGCATCCCCAGCACCAAGGGGAGCCTGTAATGGCGGCGCCGCGCGTCGTGGTGGTCGACTACCACAAGGGCAACCTGTCGAGCGTGGTGCGCGGGCTCGATCGTGCCGGCGCCGAGGCGTGCGCCAGCGACGATCCAAAAGCCATGGCATCGGCCGATGCCCTGGTCATTCCCGGTGTCGGCGCCTTTTACGATGCCATTACCTTTATGCGCGAGCACGGCGAGGAGCGGGCGATTCTTGATGCTGCGGCCGCCGGCAAGCCGGTGCTCGGCATCTGTCTGGGGCTTCAACTGTTCTTCGAGCGTGGCGACGAGGGCGTGCCGGCAGGCGGTGCTGAGCGTTGGTGCAAGGGCTTGGGCATCATGAAAGGCTCGTGCATGCGTCTCGAATCGACCCGGCTCAAGGTCCCGCATGTGGGCTGGGACCAGGTGCGCCTTACGCCGACCGGCGCGGTAGACCCGCTGCTCGCCGGTTTTGCCGAGGGCGCCAACATGTACTTCACGCACAGCTACGCCGTGGCCGACGACGCCGATGCGAACGATGTGCTCGCCCGCACGCACTATACCAGGAGCTTTCCGTGTATCGTGCGCCATGGCAATGTGTGGGGCTGCCAGTTCCATCCCGAGAAGTCGTCCGGACAAGGGCAGCAGATTCTCGAGAATTTCGTTCAGATTGCAAAGGAGGCGCGTGCATGATCCTGTTTCCCGCTATCGATCTGATAGCCGGGCGCGTGGTGCGCCTGGAGCGTGGCGATCGAAGCCGCTGCAAGGTGTATTCCGACGACCCGGTGGCCATCGCCCGCTCGTTTGCCGAACAGGGGGCGAGCTGGGTACACGTGGTCGATCTCTCGGCTGCTTTTGAAGAGGACGAGGAAGCGCGCGCCGCCAACTCGGCCGCTATCAAGGATATTTGCGAAGTCGATGGCATCTCGGTCGACGTGGGCGGCGGCGTGCGTTCGCTTGCCCGTATCGACGAGCTTGCCGGCTACGGCGCGGCGCGCATCGCGCTCGGTACGGTGCTCGTGACCGAGCCGGGCTTTGCCGAGGTGGCGGCACAGGGCTTCGGCAACCTGCTCGTGGCCGATATCGCTGCGCGCGACGGCCAGGTCAAGGTCAACGGTTGGCGCGACGGCGCGGGGCTCTCGCTCGATGAAGCCGTGGGGCAGCTCGCGGAACTCGGCTTCAAACATCTCGTCTACACCGACATCGCGCGCGACGGCATGCAGACGGGCATTGACGTGGATGCCTACTGTCGCGTGGCCAAGCTTGCGGGATTTCCCGTCGTGGCCTCGGGCGGCATCTCGACGCTCGATGACATCCGCGCTCTGGCCGCTGCGGGCGACGATGCGATCGAGGGCGCCATCACGGGTCGTGCGATCTATGAGGGTAACTTCACGCTTGCCGAGGCGCTTGCCGCCGCTCGGGGAAAGGAGGCCTCATGCTGACCAAACGCGTGATTCCTTGCCTGGACGTTAAGGACGGCCGTGTGGTCAAGGGCGTCAACTTCGTGTCGCTGCGCGATGCCGGCGATCCGGTGGAGCTTGCCCGCGCCTATGACCGCGAAGGTGCCGACGAGGTTGTCTTTTTGGATATCACGGCCACGAGCGACAATCGTGCGACCACGATTGACATGGCCTCGCATGCGGCCGAGGAGCTGGCGATTCCCTATACCGTGGGTGGTGGGTTCCGTGATCTTGCGGGCATGCGGACCATGGTGGCGGCAGGCGCTGACAAGGTGTCGCTCAACTCCGCCGCCGTGCGCGACCCGTCGCTGATCAGCCAGGCTGCCGCGGCGTTTGGCAGCCAGGCCGTGGTCGTGGCGATCGATGCCAAGCGCGTGGGACTCCCCGGTGCTCCCGATGCCGACAAATGGGAGGTCTTCACGGCGGGCGGACGCACGCCCACGGGCATCGACGCCGTCGCGTGGGCCGAAGAGGCTGCACGTCGCGGTGCCGGCGAGATTCTGCTTACCAGCATGGACCGCGACGGCACCAAGGCCGGCTTTGACCTGGCGCTCACGCGCGCCGTGGCACGTGCCGTTCCCATCCCCGTGATCGCGAGCGGCGGCGTGGGCACGCTCGAGCATTTTGCCGAGGGCGTGATCGAGGGGGAGGCCGATGCCGTGCTGGCCGCGAGCGTATTCCACTTCGGCACGTTCAGCATTCGTCAAGTCAAGGAATACATGGCGTCGCAGGGAATTCCCGTGAGATTGGATTTCTAAATGGAGCAAGTAACAACTGCGGCCGAGCTTACCTATGACGCGCAGGGGCTGATTCCGTGCGTGGTGCAGCAATATGACACGGGTGAGGTGCTCATGGTCGCCTGGATGAACGAAGAGTCCGTGGGGCTTACGCTCAAGACCGGCACCACGTGGTTTTGGAGCCGCAGCCGTCAGGAGCTTTGGAACAAGGGTGCCACAAGCGGCAACATGCAGCAGCTCCACGAGCTGTGGGCCGATTGCGACAGCGACACGCTGCTGGCCAAGGTCGACTCGCCGGGCCCTGCATGCCACACCGGCAACCGCACCTGCTTCTTCAAACGGCTCGATTAGACTTCAGAAAGGAATCAGACATGGGAGTGCGTACTGCAAATGTCCAGCCCGGCGACATCGGAGAGACCTTGACGGGGCTGGCGGAGGTCATTCACGGCCGTCGCGATGCATCGCCAGAGAAGAGCTACACCGCGCGCCTTCTGACCGATGTCGAGGACGAGCTCCTCAAGAAGATCGCCGAGGAGGCGAGCGAGGTCATCATGGCCTGCAAGGATAACGATCACGATCATATTCGCTATGAGGCGGGGGATCTTGTCTACCACCTGCTCGTCACGCTTGAACGCTATGGCGTCACGCTCGATGAGCTGGCGGGCGAACTCAACGCGCGCCGTCGCTAACCGAGTGCGATCGTCTCCCATTCGCCGGTGGCATGCGGCATATCGAAGCTGCGGTAGCCGCATTCGTAGGCGTGGGCCTGGGCGTCGCGAATGCCCCAGCAGATATCGCAGGCCCGATGTGCGTCCGATCCAAAAGTGATGGGGATCTCGGCGTGGGCGAATTGCGAGAGGAGTCCCGCCTCAGGGTAGTAGTCCGAGAGCCCCTTGCGCAGGGCGGCCGTCGAGATCTCGATGCGCCGGCCCGTGTCGTGCGCGCACTCGGCCATCTGATTCCAGAACGGGGCAAGATCGAAGTCGGCGGCGAGTCCTTCGGCCTCAAAGCGGCGGGCGAGGTCGGGGTGTGCCATCACATCGAAGTCAAGCGGGCTCTCGCAGGCGGTGCACCAGACGTCCACATAGCGCTTCCATACGCCATGGACGCCCAAGTTTTCCCAAACATGCAGGTCGGAGCCATCGTCAATCCAGCCACACAAGGATTCGGGCGTGTCGGGGCGTGCGGCGCTTCCTGTTTCCGCCGCACCGGCCGCACCGGCTCCGATATCGCCGGGATCGCCGATCCAATGGACGCTACCCAAACGCACGCTGGCCCCTTCGCTCCAGCGCTCGATGAGCGGCTCGCAACCCGGATACCAATCGCATTCGAAGCCGTAGATGAACTCGAGGTCCGGTGCTATCTGTGCTGCAAGGGCGTGGGCCTTTTCGAACGCTAGGCGATGTGCCGGTAAGTCGGATTCCAAGACCTGCACCTCGCCTGCCGCATCCATGCTCGCCGGCAGGGTAAGATGGTCGGTCGAGACCATGATGCGACAACCCATCTTGGCGGCGGCACGCACGTTATCCTCAAACGAGGCCTCGCCGTCTGAGAACGCGGTGTGGGTGTGGCAGTCGATAAGTGGGCAGGCGGACATGAGCGCTCCTTTGCGTCGATGATGCTACGAGCATTGTACTGGGACGCCGCCGGCAGGGTACAATCGCGCATATGCCGAAACCAGCTCGAAAGGTGCCCGCAATGACTCCTGTTTTGCTTCTTGAATATCCCAAATGCTCTACCTGCCGCCGTGCCATGAAGTGGCTTGATGAGTACGGTATCGAGTATGTCGAGCGCCACATTGTCGAGGACAATCCCTCGGCAGCGGAGCTCGCCGATTGGCGTGCACGTTCCGGCCTGCCGCTCCGCCGGTTTTTCAACACGAGCGGTATGAAGTACCGCGAACTCGGCATCAAGTCCAAACTTGATGCCGGTATGACCGATGATGAGGCGTACACGCTGCTCGCGACCGATGGCATGCTCGTCAAGCGGCCGATCGTGGTTGCCGGCGACCTGGTGCTCGCGGGCTTCAAGCCCGAGGCATGGGAGGCAGCACTGCTGGATGAAGAGCCGAAGGAGAGCGCATAGATGCAGGGATCGAAGGGGCGGCTTTCAAAGGAGCAACGGGCTCCCGACACCATCGTCAAGTTGGAATGCGATATCGACGACGCGACATCCGAGGTGCTCGCCTATGCCGCGGATCGATTGCGCGAGGCGGGCGCGCGCGAGGTCCACTGGCTGCCCGTCTTCTGCAAGAAGGACCGCCCGGGTTGGCAGCTTCAGGTCATCTGCGCGCCAGACGATGTCGAGCGCCTGCAAGACATCATCTTTTTAGAGACGACCACGATCGGTATTCGCCGCCAAGTGATGGAGCGCACCGTGCTGCCGCGCCGTTTTGAGCGAGTTGCCACCCCGTGGGGCGAAGTGCAGATGAAGATCGTCTCGCTGCCTGATGGAAGCGAGCGCGCGACGCCCGAATACGAGGACTGCGCACAACTGGCGCGCGCGTTTGGCGTGCCGTTGCAAGAGGTCATGCACACGGCGATGCGTTCGGTGCCGCACCGCGAGCATGCAGAAAGGAACCAATCATGAAATATCTCATTGCTTCCGATATCCACGGCTCGGCATATTGGGCCGAGCGCCTCGTCGCCGCAATCGAGGCCGAACAGCCCGACCGTATCGTGCTTCTCGGCGATTTGCTCTACCACGGACCGCGCAACGACCTACCGCGCGACTATGCCCCCAAGCGTGTGATCCCGCTGCTCAACGCCCTTGCCGACCGGATCATCGCCGTGCGCGGAAACTGTGATGCCGAGGTTGACCAGATGGTTCTCGACTTTCCCGTCATGGCCGATTACGCCACGCTCTTCGACGAGACCGGTCGCGAACTGTTCCTCACGCACGGTCACGTCTTTGGTGCGGGCATGCACAACAGCGTCGATCATGCGCCGGCGCTGCCCGCGGGGTCCGCACTCGTCTACGGGCATACGCACATCAAGGTCAACGAGGAAAGCGCGGCGCATCCCGGGCTCTGGCTCTTCAATCCTGGTAGTGTCTCTATTCCCAAGGACGGAACGCACAGCTACGGCATCTACGAGAACGGTGCCTTCCGTCACGTCATCTTGGAGGAGGAGTAGCCATGGCGGCGGACGTCGCAAAGCAGAATGCCGAGGGAACGCGGGTCCTGTCGACGCTTGTCGATGCCGCGCCCGAGTTGCAACATCTGGTCGAGACCATCTGGCGCTTGCGTCAGCCTGATGGCTGCCCGTGGGACCGCGAACAGACGCATCAGAGCATCGGCAAGAACCTGATCGAGGAGTCCTACGAGGCGCTCGACTGCATCGAGGCCGACGATGCGGCGCACCTTCGCGAGGAACTCGGTGACGTGCTCATGCAGGTGGTGCTGCATGCCCAGATCGCCGCGGACGCCGGCGAGTTCACGATGGCCGATGTCGCAGGCGATATCGATGCAAAGCTCATCCGTCGTCATCCGCACGTGTTTGGTGATGCCGACGCGAAGAGTGCCGACGATGTGCTCAAGATCTGGGACCGCGTTAAGCTCGACGAGAAGGCGGACAAACCGGCAGAGGGTCTGCTCGATAGCGTTCCGACGCATCTGCCGGCGCTGATGCAGGCGCAGAAGGTGTCGCGCAAGGCGGCTGCCGTCGGCTTCGAATGGGATTCGGCCGAGGCCGTGTGGAACCAGGTCGCCGAGGAACGCGCCGAGTTCGAGGCTGAGGAGCCTGGGACGCCCGAACGTGAGATGGAGTTTGGCGATCTGCTCTTCGCCCTGGTGAACGTGGCGCGCAAAGAGGGTATCGACGCCGAGAGCGCCCTGCGCGCCTCGACCGCAAAGTTTCGCCGACGTTGGGCCGAGATGGAACGGATGGGTTCGGAGCGGTCCACAAAGCTCGAAGACCTTTCAACTGCCGAGCTCAACGGCCTGTGGGATGCGGCCAAGGCCAAAGAGGATTGACGATGCGCGCCCTGCCGGCGTATCGGTAGGGCGTCTTTCTTTTAATGGCGCTGATTCGCTGCTACGAAACTGATAACAGTTTGCAATGTGGTTAACTTTTACAGATATGAGTCAAACAGTCATCGGATCGGGCATTGTTCGGCCTCTATTAACCGAACTAACCGGCTTTTCACCGCCTTTGTAGGCCGGCTTTGGAAACGAATGCATCGTTACAGTCAAAAACGATGTCCATTGACGGGCGGTTCACGCGGTGAACGCCTTTTCGTATCGAGCAGCAGGGGGTATCAATAAAAATTATTGACTCATATCTGTTAAAACTAGCCACTATTCCAAGATACGAGATTTGGTGGCTTTTGCGTGACTATTGTATCCCTTGGTTAACTTAGGGCATAATGCTAAAAGTGCGACAGAGCTAACTTATAGGAGGCACACTGGTTGGGTGCGGGCCCTGTCGCGAGCATCCGACATGTTTCCAAGTGAGAGGGAGACAAGCATGAGTGAGATCATGGACGTTTACGGTCGCGAGGTCCTCGACAGCCGCGGCAACCCCACCGTAGAGGTGGAAGTCGTGCTCGAGGATGGCAGCTTTGGTCGCGCGATGGTGCCCTCGGGTGCCTCGACCGGTGCGTTCGAGGCCTGTGAGCTGCGCGATGGCGACAAGGGTCGTTATCTGGGCAAGGGCGTGACCCAGGCCGTCGAGCACGTCAACAAGGAGTGCGCCCAGGCCGTCGTGGGGCTCGATGCCTTTGATCAGCGAGCTGTCGATAATGCGCTCATTGCCGCTGATGGTACGCCCAACAAGACCAAGCTGGGCGCCAACGCCATCCTGGGCGTGTCGCTGGCCGTCGCGCGTGCCGCCGCTGAGTCCGCGGGACTTTCGCTCTACCAGTACCTGGGCGGCGT
>DJRP01000004.1:49177-59981 GCA_002437815.1 Collinsella sp. UBA6357
GACTTCCAGGAGTTCATGATCATGCCGGTGGGCGCTCCGAGCTTCGCCGAGGGCCTGCGCTGGTGCGCCGAGGTCTACCACACCCTCAAGGGCGTATTGCATGAGGCTGGTCTCGGTGGCGGCGTGGGCGACGAGGGCGGCTTCGCGCCCAACCTCAAGACCAATGCCGAGCCGTTCGAGTACATCACCAAGGCCGTCGAGAAGGCCGGCTTCAAGCCGGGTGTCGACTTCATGTACGCTATGGATCCGGCGTCGACCGAGTTCTACAACGCCGAGACCGGCATGTATGAGCTCAAAGGCGAGGGCGTCGAGTACACGAGCGCCCAGATGGTCGATTACTGGGAGAAGCTCGTCGACACCTATCCCATCATCTCCATTGAGGACGGCATGGCCGAGGAGGATTGGGACGGCTGGGTCGAGCTTACCCGCCGCATCGGCAACAAGGTTCAGCTCGTGGGCGACGACCTGTTCGTGACCAATACCGAGCGCCTTAAGAAGGGTATCGAGCTGGGTGCCGCCAACGCCATCTTGGTCAAGGTCAATCAGATCGGCACGCTGACCGAGTCGCTCGAGGCCATCGAGACCGCCAAGGAGGCCGGCTATGCGTGCATCGTGAGCCATCGCTCCGGCGAGACAGAGGACTCGACGATCGCCGACCTGGTCGTGGGCGTTAACGCTGGACAAATCAAGTCCGGCGCTCCCTGCCGCAGTGACCGCATCGCCAAATACAACCAGCTCATCCGCATCGAGGATGAGCTCGAGGGTAGTGCGCGCTACGCCGGAAAGGCCGCGTTCTACAACATCCGCTAGGATCAGACGGCGGGCCATTCCTTTGGAGGGGATGACAGCCTCGCACGGCGCTGGGCCATACACGGCCCGGCGCCTTTTTTATGTCGAGTAAAAGGGGCTGGGCAAGCTCGTGCTATAACTAATGTACTAAGCGCAAACAAACCTCAACCGCACAAGGCGCCCATGGAACGAACTCAAGACAACATGATGTATTCTGCCGGCTTTGCCGACTCCGGCTTTGGTCGCGCTCGCACGGTGCCGCTGGGCGGTGCGCGCCGCTCGGGCGCATGGAGTTCGCCCGACGGATCGCAGCTGCATCGGCGGCCATCTGCTGCGGATGATGGACATGCGCATCGGCGCGCCGAGGGACGTCAGCGGATGTCGAATCGCCAAGAATCAAGTCGTACTTCGCAGAGGCGTCAAGCCAAGGCGCAAGCTCCAAAAAGGGAGCCGCGGCAGACTGCTTCGAGTCGTTTGCAAAACTCCAACTTCATGCGTTACGCCAATGACAACAGCGTCATCAAGGCGTTGTATGACTTTACACATGGCACAACACGTCCGTTGTTCATTGCCCTCATCTTGATTGCCGTGGGTGTTGGGCTGTATTTTCCCGTCCGCGATCTTTACGTGGCCAAGCGTTCGGGCGAGATCCTCGCTCAGCAGGTCAAGATTCGCGAGGAGTACAACGAGTCGCTTCAAAAGGATGTCGATAAGCTTCTCTCTGAGGATGGCATCAAAGACGTTGCGACCGAGAAGCTCGGCTTGGTCATGCCGGGGGAGAAGAAGATCAATATCGAGGGCCTGGATGACGATACTTCCGCTAAGAAGGATTCATCGCAAGCAAAGGCGGCGAGCAAGGTCGAGGCGGCCGAGCAAAAGGTCGCCCAAGACGCTCCGTGGTACATCAAGATGCTCGATACGGTGTTTATGTTCAACGGGGTCGAGGGCCAAGAAGTTGCATCGAGCGGCAACAACTGACGAGGATCGACAAAGAGATAGGGGCTGCCCATGACGGGTTCAGATGCCGCGCACAGCGTTGCCGCGATCGATTTGGGAACGGTGTCTTCACGACTGGTATTGGCCCAGGTGGCCGACGGCGCGATCCTCTCGTCTTCCAAGCATACCGAGATCACCGATCTGGGCGAGGGCGTCGATGCCACGGGACGGTTTTGCGAGGCCGCCGTCGAGCGCGTGCTCACGGCGTGTCGCGTTTTCGTCAAGGAAGCGCGTGATTTTGGTGCCGAATGTATCTGCACCACGTGCACGAGTGCGGCGCGCGATGCCTCGAATGCCGAGCTGTTGCTCGACGGCCTTCGAGATCTGGGGCTCAAGCCCACGGTGATCCCCGGTGACGTGGAGGCTCGCCTGACGTTTTTCGGTGTCGCTCATGACTTTGCGGGAGAGCGTATCATCGTTGCCGATTCGGGCGGCGGCTCGACGGAGCTGGCGACCGGCCTTTATGCACCCGAGCGTGGGATATTTGCGCTCGAGGGGACGAGGTCGCTCGATATCGGATGCCGTCGCGTAACCGAGCGGTTTTTCTCGACGCTTCCGCCTGCCGCGGGTGAGCTTGAGGCGGCGGCAAAGTGGGCGCGTGGGCAGTTTGATGCTTATTTTGCCGGTTTGCCGCAGGGTTTCGAGCGTGCGCGGCGTTTGGTTGCGGTTGGAGGCACTGTTACGACGCTCGTAGCGCTTGTGCATGAGCTTGAGCCGTACGATTCATCTTTTGTCCATCTTAAAGAGCTGACACTCGAGGAGGTCTCGGGAGCCATCGAGCGCATGGTAAAGCTTGATGTCGAAGGCATTGCCGCGCTGCCGGGAGTCCAGCCTAAGCGCGCGCGGGTGATTTTGGCGGGCGCCGTGGTAATTCGCGAGCTAATGCGTGCCGGCGCCTACGATCGCCTTACGGTGAGCGAGAACAGCTTGCTCGCCGGTATGGCTACCACCATCAATGAAGCGCTCGACGCCGGTACCACGACGATCGGCTGGCTTCCCGATTTGAGCTGAGGGACCTCGCGGGTTCGAGTCCCATCGGCATCCGCTAGAAAACGGGCCCAGATTCTACTGCGAGAACCTGGGCTCTATAGTGCTTATGGTAGGGGCGGTGGGACTCGAACCCACAATCCTTGCGGCGAGAGATTTTAAGTTTTCACATCCCATTTTTCGATGTTCGCCGTTGTTTTCCCCTGATTTAACATTATCGCTGCTAAAAGACCTGTATCTATCTCTCTGTTTGCTTATAATAGTCAACAGTTAGCACGGTTTCAATGAATTTTGGAACCGGATTTGGTACCAGTGGTACCGAGCTGCGGAGGGGCTTCGATGAAGAGATACACGACCGCATATGTCCAGAAACGCAAGGACACCGGAGCCTTTCGCGGATTCGTCGACTACTACGACGATGACGGCAAGCGCCACAAGAAATCGAAGACCCTCAAGGCAAAGTCGAAGAAAGCCGCCGAGCGCGAGGTCGAGGACTGGCTCAGGGAGCTAGAGCAACAGGAACTCGAATCGGACGACCTGCCCGAGGTGGTCCGAGCGGCGAACACCTTCGTTCCCGACTATGTAGAGAGTTTTATCGACATTTGGGAAAAGTCGAAGTCGATAGAGCCGTCGACGGTCAAGAACTACCGCTCCACCGCCAAATACATCCGCAACGGCTACCCAAAGAACGGGGTCAATGGATTCGCCAAAGTAAAGGTGAAGGACCTCAAAAAGAAGCAAGTCGAGGAGTGGAGCGCGAACCTTACCGCAAGCGGTCTGGGCTACTCGGTCGTGAAGAGAGCGCTGGGGCTGCTCAAGCAGGTCATGACTCAAGCCGTCTACAACGAGGTCCTGCTGAGAAACCCTTGCGATGGCATCAAGCCACCCAAGAAAACGAAAGAGAAAGAGGGAATCAACGCCCTCACGGCAAAGGGCTACCGCGATACTCTCACTTTACTCGCGGCACTCAGTCAGACCCCTGTAACAGTCGGTTCCCGAATAGCCCTGTTCACGGGCATGCGCGAGGGCGAGATTTGCGCCCTCAAGTGGAAGGACGTCGACCTTGACAACAAGGTCTTGTGGGTCAGGGGCGCAATAGGGCGCGGAGAGGGCGGCACCTACGAAAAGGTACCAAAGAACAACAAGATGAGAGACGTTCCGATTCCCGACAGCCTTGTCGCCATTCTCAAGGAATGGCTCAAGGCTCAACAGGCGGAGTTCAGAGAACTCGGGCAGACGGTCGGAGCAAGCGACTACGTCATAGGCGACGTACAAGGCTATTTCAGCCCCGACTCGCTCAGCAAGGGATGGAAAGCCATAGCGGGAACGATAGGCATCAAGGGAACCGAGGGCCGTCTGCCGTCGTTCCACGACCTGCGTCACACGTGGGCGACGCGCTATCTCGCTGCGGGCGGAGACGTCAAAACCGCCGCAAGCGTTCTCGGGCATGCGAACGCAGCGATGACGCTCAACGTCTACGCGAGCGCCGACCCAACCGCGAAACGTCTCTCTGCCGTCATGATGGACAAGGCTGGCGGTCAGCACTCCTCTAGCAACAACATCCTTGAGCTGTTGACCGGAACGGAGGGCTGAGCATGAAGCCGGAGCTTATGAAAGTCGATGATTACTGCCGCCTCTGCTCTGAGTTTGAAGATGACTACGAAAGCGCGAACCCGGAAATCAGCGAGGTTTGCGAGGCTTGGTTTTGCGTTGACCGCGATGACCTGAGCCGAGCAGCTAAAGAAATGCGTCTCATTGCCGGTTGGTCCCAAAAACAACTCGCAAACGCTATCGACCTGAGCGAATGGCAAATAAGGGACCGTGAAAGCGGCAGAACCTCAACGGACACTGAATATTGCAAACAGGTGTATAGCGCGATTGCCAAGAGCAGCGGCGAAAAGGCACGCCGTGCCATTAAGGGGCTAAGGGCTTACTGCGTTATGGCGAATTTCACCTCAATGCTCCGTAGCGTCACAGACGACAGCGAGGAAAACGTGAAACGAAACGTCGTCCAATCTCACAACCTGCTTGATAACGCCATGTCGTATTTGACGGTCGAAGAGTACGCCGCAGTCCTCAAGATAGTGTCCGGCATGGTCCTTTCGCATTTCGAGACGGACGGTCGAGACAGGGAACTCATCGGCAAGCTGCTCTCAGCCTATCCACGCAAGTTGGTTCCTAGCCAATTCGAGACTGAAACCGTAGGACGCTTTCTCACTGATTCCGAGAAAAAGTCGTAGCGTTTCGCAGATAGCGCCACTATGTCGACGCTATCTCTCTTCCAATTTCGCCTGAAACCACGCGCTCAAGATAACAGGCTCGATTGAACCATGGGCATCATTTGATATATCCGCAGGTAAAGGCCTATATAGACAGGTCTATATGTCCTCCTCTAAGTTAGCCTCGTTGACGTTGACATTCATGAGCAAAAAACGAGAACTATAGGAGGACGCCATGCCAGTCCAGCATTGTAAGAAGTCGATTCGCCCCATCACTCAGGACACTATCAACGACCCCGCGACCATTGATGAGTTCGCACAGTACGTGCGGCTCAGCTACAGCACCGTCTATCGCATGGTAAAAGCCGGGGAGCTCAAAGCGGTTAAGGTGCGAGAGCAGTGGCTCATCAACGTTCCCGAATCCCTCAAAATGCTCGGATGGTAGGGGGCGCCTATGTCAAAAGCGCGCTGTGGATGCTACGCGCCCCCATTTGAGATGTACGAGATTCCCGAGAAAACGACGTTTCAACTTGAGTGCGCTTTCGAGAAGTTGAACGACCAACTTTACTGGCAGACAACGCACTACCTCGATAAAACCAAGAGGCATTATCTCGAAAACACGAAATCATGGATAGGTCTCATCGGGGAAGAGCTTGATTACCGCAAGCGCCATGCGAACGGCGGTGATAATGACGACCCAAGGGACTAGCCCGGACCGTTCTCTCGGTATAGTGGGGCCGTACATCCGACTACGAGTCCCTGAGGTCGTCGGGATGTACCATCACGGCTTGCCCCTCTACGATGCCGTCTATCTCGCGCTCCATGCGTACACCGGGGACGACGACGGGCCATGGGCGTCGAACTCGACGGCCCAAATCGCCACGGTACTCGGGGTTTCCCAAGAGCAGGTCAGCAACGCGGTGAAGTACCTCAAAGACAAAAACTTTATCAAAACGCGCGAAAGGGGCCACAACGGGAAAGCAGCGACTTACGACCTGTTGCTGGTAGCTGGTAGTTCAGACTCCACAGCTACAGGTGTAGGTGGTAACCCTGAATCACCACCTACAAAAGTAGCTTGTAGCCCTGAATCCCCAGCTACTTTTGAAAGCGACGGAATCGAACGAGACGACCAGAGTAGGTTGGGGTCCAGAGCCCCCAGCTACTCACAAGTAGGTGGTAACCCTGAATCACCACCCAAAAGAACCTTTAAAGAAGGTTCTTTTGGAGACCCTTCTTGTCCGGTTAGTTCTGCGACCCCGATGGTCAAGGTGTATCACAGACCATCGGGCCGAAAACCGAGAGAGTTATATCCCATTTCAGGAGATGAGCGATGAAAAGCTGGGATGAGTTCGCCGAGGGGTACGGCACAACGCTCGGATACCTCCAAACCGGCTATCTGAACGCAGAGAGTCCCGTTCCCAGCAATATCGCCGCCCTTGACGACATGCTCGGTGGGGGTTTCCGTCCCGGGCTCCACGTCATAGGAGGGGAACCAGCGAGCGGAAAATCGGCGTTCGGGCTTTTCCTCGGCATGATGAGCGCCCTTAGTGGGGCGCACATCATGTATGCGAGCCTTGAGATGAGCCGGAATCAGTGCATCGAAAGATGCTTGTCATACTGCTCCATATCGACGGGCAGTCCTTTTAGCTGGGGAGAGGTATGGAAACTGGCGGTTGACGCACGGGGCAAGGACTCCGAGGCGAAACGGCTCGGCACGGTCGACAGGTTCGTAACCGAGTTCATGAAAACGGACCCAGTAGCCCTAGCTGCTAAAACGTGCAGCGAGAAGTACTCGGGCTTGTTAATCGCCGACTCGGAGGAACTACACCGTCTGGACGGCTTGGCCGCAGCGACAGAGGCCGGAGCTGAATCCGGGCTTGACCTCATGATTGTCGACTACCTCCAATTTGTCGACGTCGAAGGTCTGAGCGATGAGTACAGCCGAGTCTCGCTTGTTTCCAAGCAGCTCAACCAACTCGGGGTCGGTCTCGATATACCCATCATCGCCCTCGCAAGCTGTAGCAGGGCGGGCAACGGGAAAGCCCCCGATATGCACGCTTTTAAGGGGTCGGGAAACATCGAGTACGACGCCCTATCGGCCTCGATTATCCAACGCGACCCGGATGACCCGAACGGCAAGCGTCAGCTGTTCGTGGTCAAAAACAGGTTCGGCGGAATGTCTGCGGCAGATAAGCCGCTGACATTCCTTTTCGACGGCGCGCACAACAGATTCGAATATAGCGAGGTAGACAACTATGAAAGCAACCATGAAAGCAACTGAGAAGTTCACCATCGATGCATCGTCCGTAGTCGAGGAGTACGGCATGGAGGCGCTTGAGGCGGGCAGCTTGACGTATGCCCCGGACGGCTCGCTTGAGTACGACCCGGGCGACTCCGGGGTCTACGACACGTCCACGCCCGAGGGCAGGAGGGCGTGGAGGGACAACGCCCCAGAGGGCGTGACCCGAATCGTCATGGAGGACGGCGGGCCGTGGTTCGACGCGGTCATGGAGTCGTTCGCCTCGCGTCTTGAGGCGTACATGGAGGCCCGGGGCGTGACGCTCTAGAGGCTTGCGGGGAGCGGGGTTCTGACCTCGCTCCCTTTTTCTTAACAGGGGGTTCTTTTTTAAAATCTCCGCAGTCGCGAGCCTGAGCCAAGCACCTGCTAGAAATGTTGCTTTATCTATATCTTTTTAGAACATCCGCGCCCTTAACGTTGAGAGCGCGGGGTCTTTTTTAAACGCCTCAACAGGCTCGGCAAAGTCCCTCCTTGATGAGAGGGGCGAATCGGAGCGCGTGGCGATTCATCTCGACATATAGCGTATAAGGCTCTCAGTGCCGATATTCGCCCGTTTTGCCGTTCAACCGTCCACGTTATAGGGCAAGCGATTGAAATGCCGTCTGAGCCGATTCTGTGGCGCGGCAGGGGGTATCCTGAATTGCGTTCGATATTCGTTTTGATGACACGGGAGCGGGAATGGAGAGACAGGGCGAGATAACCCCGACCCTCGCGGAGTTCCGCTGCTACTGGTTCGTGGCGCGTGACATGGAGCGGCAGAGGGCGAGGAGGAGAATCGACCTCATGCGCCCGGAGGAAGACCCGAGGAGGGTCAGGGCGCTCTACTGCATGAGACGGCAGGAGCGCATCTTGGATAGGGGCTACGAGCGCCTTGAGGAGCTGAGGCCCGCGCTCGGGGAACTGGCATACGAGATAGCCGGGGCGCACTTCCTAGAGTGCGAGGACTGGCATGACCTCAGCGCACGGCTCGGCATCCCGTACGACAAGTGCAAGAAGGTCGCGTACAAGGCTTTCAGGCGCCACGACGCGCTGAACGGGGCCGGGCCGCGGGGCTGAAACGCCCGACGGCCTTTTTGTTTCGTTGCTACCCCGAGGGGCTTAGTAGCGGCCGACGGGAGCGGCCGATTCCCTGCCCGGTGGGGTGATGCTACCTGCCCAGCAGGAACTTGAGAACGAGCACGGGGATGATGATTGGCGCGAGCATGATGCCCACGGCATAGACCCAGAAACTACTCTTCATGGCAGACTCCATTCACTGGCCTTGATGGGGATTCTACTCTTGACCGGGCACGCGATGGCCGTCGATGCCGCCTTTCCTGTTTAATGCGTCGCGGCATATGGCCTCGACGCTGTCCTCGACCTCGCAGCGCCCAAACTCATCGCAGAGGTCGTACAGGGCCATGGCCTCATCGCGGCCTGTCTCAATCGAGTCGGGAGATACGCCCGTCTTCTCGAACAGCGTCCGGCGACCCTCGCTCTCGGTCCATACGTTTAGCGCGTAGTCCATGAGCTTGCGCCTGAACATCGGCGTGCACCCACGGTAGTACTCAAGAAGCTGTTCCTGCTCTTCGGTCATGTCGTTCATGGTTACTTCCCTTCGTCTGATTTGACCTATTCGAGCAATTTCCGGGGGCATTTGGTACCAGATTCGGTACCAGCGGTACCAAATTGAAACACGGCAACAAAAAGCAGCCCAGAGCGATATAGGCTCTGAGCTGCGTTTTTAATGCTTGGTAGGGGCGGTGGGACTCGAACCCACAATCCTTGCGGCGAGAGATTTTAAGTCTCCTGCGTATGCCAATTCCGCCACGCCCCCGTGACGGCAAAAGTCTAGCACATGGTCGCGCGTAACTTATGCTGCGTCCGTGGGCGCGTACGAATCCTGTGCCGCCTTGGCCACGTATTCGTTAAACGTCGATTCGTCGCCTTTGTTGCGATGTTGCAGCGCCAGCAGATATTCCAGACGGCCGCGCTTGAGACGGTCGCCGTCGGTCTCATCGATCATGCGCTCAAGTTCGGCAATATCGTTGTGACGCTTGAGAATCATGGTGTCATACATCAGCTGGCACTCGTGCTTGAGCGTCTCGGCGCGGTCGCCCTCATAGGTTTTGATCTCGGTGAGCAGCTCTTTGGACTTGGCCTTGTTCTCACGACCCGCATAATAATTGAACGCCTTGATCACCAAGTCGACACGCTGCATCTTGGGCAGGTTGAGCCCCAGCAAAAGGTCGAACATCTCCTTGGCGTGCGCATGGTCTTCGCGCAGCAGATACGAGTTGAGACGCAGGTAGTCGCGGTTGTAGCGCGGGTACAGCAGTGCGGTGAGCTTGCTATCGAGCAGACGGTCGAACTCATCCCACTTCTCGGCGGCCATAAGCTGCTGAAGCCGCTTGAACGTTGTGCGCTTCTTGATGCTGAAAAAGAGCGTCACCGCGATGCAGATGACAACGACGGCGGTCCACAGAATTCGGGTATCGAGCATGGTGACTGGTTCCTTAATCGCCGTACAAGCGCGCGGCGGAGCTGGTGAATATGGCACATCATTATACGCAAGCAAACTGGTACAAAAGCGTCGCGGCGGTGAGCGGTGTGGTCGGGTGGGGTAAACTAGGGCGCATGGAAACCCCCGAAAGGAGACATCTGCTATGAAGAAGATCGTTTTGGCATGCGGTGCCGGCGCTGCTACCTCCACGCTTGTTGCCCAGAAGGTCGCGAACCTGCTCGATGCCAACGGTTATGCCGACCAGTATGAGATCGTGCAGTGCGCCATCTCCGAGGCCAAGGATCACTGTGACGACGGTGCCGATCTACTGATCGCCACTACCGTTGCTCCCGAGGGTCTGACCTGCCCGTATGTGAGCGGGGTGCCGTTCATGACGGGTATGAACCGCGTCGCCGCCGAGAAAGCCGTTCTCGACGTCATGGCCCAGTAGGGGGCGCATGGTGAGCGAGACGAGTACCAATCCGGTTGAGTTGTTCGACCTGCATGTCGCCCATGTTGGCATCAACGGTGCCGACCCGGCTGATGCGCTCGAGATCGCTGAGCTTTTCTCGACCATGATGGGCCTTCCTGTCATCGAGACACCGGTGTCGTATTTTAACGATACCGTGGTCGAGGTCATGAAACAGAACGGTCGTGGCACCAAGGGCCATATCGGCTTTGCGGTCAATGACATCGATGCGGCCGAGAAGTGGTTTGCAGAGCGCGGGCTCGAGATCAATGAGGAGTCGCGTGCGCTCAATGCGGATGGCTCTACCAAGCTCGTGTACTTTAAGCGCGAGTTTGGCGGCTTTGCCGTCCATCTGTGCTGCGCATAACGCTGGAGTTGCCACAGACGGCAAAGTGAGGCGGCGACCTGCGGGTTGCCGCTTTTTTTGAAATCGGGCAAAATTTTTCTTGAACTTGGGGACCGACGCGGTTATTCTATAACAGCACGCGGGCGTGGCGGAATTGGCAGACGCGTACGGTTCAGGTCCGTATGGGGGCAACCCCATGAAGGTTCAAGTCCTTTCG
>DJRP01000005.1:0-12828 GCA_002437815.1 Collinsella sp. UBA6357
CACCAACTTTGACGACACCATCCGCTTCTCGTCCTCGAGCGGCCCGTGATAGTGCTCGAGGTCAAGGTAGAACGGATGCGGCTCACCGATGTAGAAGGAAAACGTCTCGTTGTAGTTGATCGTGCAACCGGTGGCACACATGTTGCTGATATCCCCCTCCTCGCGATAATGCTCTAATCGCCGCTGTGCATCGTCCAGCCAGCCTACAGATCGCTCGACCGCCCGAAGTTCCGTTTCGAGACGTGTTCGGTCCCAGGTGGGCAGGTCGTAGAGCACGAACGGCTCGCGTGAGTTGCCCCGTGGCGTCCAAACGATATCGCCCGTGTGAAACGGCGTGGGGATATCGACCCATGTGAACTCGAACGCGGTATCCCAGTTGTTCTCCGTGCAACCTGCCGAGGGACAATAGACGGAAAGGGCCTCGCCTTTGCCATTAACCATGAGCCAGTCTTCCTGACGGTTCACGTCGTCGACATCGAGGGGGCACCGGGTGATGCGAATGCGTGCCTCCGGCCTTTCTGCCAGCTCTTCGTTGCGGCTCAGTGCCTCGGCACATTTCTCATAACAGCTGAAGGGCCCGCCGAGGACCCCACAAAGCTGACCTTTGGGCACGGCTTCCTCTTCAAACTGATAAACGTAGCCCGTTCCGGTCATGAACGCCTCGATGCACCGTTTGTTGTAATCGACTGTCCAGTACAAAAAGGCGTGGAAATCGGGGATGGCGGGCCTTCCAAAACCGGCGAGCGTCGTCTTCAACGAGCAGTTGGGCATGGTGTTCGCGATTTCGCGCCAAGCTTCACATTTTCGTTCGAGCGTGGCGGCCTTTGAAAACCAGACGAGATAGGCGGCTTCGACGGTGCTGGGCTGGTAACCGATTCCATACAGATGCTCCCGAATGTCCCGGGAGTCGACAAAGTCCAAGATATTCATGGTCAGTTCCTCTTTGTAGAGAATCGTGCCGGCGGGGTTATCGCGTCGTCGAACAGCTCTGGATAGAAATCTTTGAGCCAGCCATCTGCGTCTTCGAACCGTTTGGTTTTCTTTTTGACCAGCGCCTTGAGCTTGCAAATGTTCGACATTGCGGCGAGCGAATCCAAGCCCAAATAGCCATCGAGATATGCCCGTATCCCGTACAGGATCCTCGCCTCCGGCTTGAGCGGGCCGTGGCAGTATTCCATATCGAGAAGAAAACAGCCTGGTTCTCCGATGTAGAAGGGGTATGCGGAAGAAGTTCCAATCTGGCAGCCATAAGCATACATATCAGACGTATCGCCGTTCTGCCGATGGTACTTGAGCAGGTCATCGGCCTTTCTTGCGGAACGTTCCCTGTATATGGACGGGGGAAGTTCGTCTATGACGCGCTGCGTGGTCCGTGTCTGCACGTCGAGAAGCAACATGGGGTCGTCAGGATGCCCGTGCCGGCAAATGATGTCGCCGGCATGGAAGGGCGTTGGGATGCCAAACCACATCAAATCAAAGGCGAAGGTGGGGTCTTCGCCCTCGCGTTCCCTGTCTATGCAGCGCAGCTCGCAGTACATGATTTCGCCTTGCGCGTTGAGCATGAGCCTGTCTTCGGCATAGAAGTCTTCGTTCGGGTCGATGGGACGGCGAGAGATCTCGATCGAGGTGGGGCTTTCGTCCTCAAACACTTTCCAGATCGCCTCGAAGCATTTGCCATAGCTGCTGTAAGGACCGTAGATGCAGCCATCTATATAGGTCTTTTCCGTCTTGTCCTGGAAGAAATACAAGTAGTTGTCGGGTTGCTTGAACCGGGCGATTAACATACGTTCCCATTTGATGACGTCGCGGAGAAACGCGTGGAAGTTTGGGATGTTGAGTGTGTCGCTGCGTCTACTCATAGCGCAATTAGGCATGTTGTCGATGATCTTTTGCCAGCCTTCGAGCTTTTGCTGCAGCGTCTTCTCATGCGAGCAGGAGACGATGAACGCTGCTTCAGGTGTGGTGAACTCGTAGCCGATACTCTTCAGATGTTCTTTGATGTCGGGCGAGTCGAGAAACTCGAGGATGTCCGGGCGGATAGCCAGGGCTTTGGAATCGGCCGATTTGCGATACGGTTGCAGAAAATCGTGCCCGATCGAACCATCGGACCACTGCTTGCCGTAGGCCGGGTCGTTATGCAGCTTCTCCGAGAGCTCGAGCATGAAGGCGCAATCATCCGGAAGGTCTCCGGTGTAGCGCTCGGCGGTGTAGAGGGCGGAGGGCATGAAGTCGCTCCAAAAGCCGTCCACGTAATCTCTCAGGTGGAGCGCGCCTTCTTCGACCCCGCGAATCTTGCTTGGATAGGCGCACCAAACCTGGCCTTTGAACGAGCTTTCGTAGTCGTCTTCAAGCACGATGACGAAACGAGGACCACGGTCAAAAGGCCGACCGTCGATTTTGATGATGTCTCCCGGCGCCCAGGGCGTATAGAACGGCTCATCGTTTGAACAGAACCGCCTCTTTTTGTTCCATAGAATACTTTCGAAGCATGGGCGGCGGGTGCGCTGCCCGCGACGATCGTTGAGGAACACGAGCTCACCGGCTTTGGTTGCCGCGAATGTTAACGAGGGCTGCGCCGATGCGTGATTATGGAGGTCGTCTGCGGTATAGAGCTTGATTTCCCAGTACGATTCGGACCAGTCGTCGTCGGACCACTCTTCGAGGTAGCTTCTCATGAGCTCTTGCGCGGTTTTCCATGATGCGGCGGGGAAGGGGCCGTCGAAGGTATCTGCTCCGCGCTCCTCCTCGTTGTAGAACATGCCCGAGACCAACAAGATGCCTCGATCGCGTTCAACGTTGTCGAGCATATCGAGCGCGCTGTTGAGTTGCTCAAGGGCATCGTCGACCGTTTCCAAGTCTTTCGCCGGGACCTCTTCACGGAGCTGCTCGAGCGTGGAGCGCTTTTCGTCCAGGGTCTTGAGCGAGCCGCCGATGATGTTGATGAAGGAATCGGGTCGACCGCCGGCATATTTGAGCATGTGGGTGCGAAGCTCTTCGTCCTTAATACAGCTGCAGACGAGCTCTCTGCCTGCGTCTGTCATGGTTTCTCGTTCTTGGTTTTGGCGTGTCAGGGCATTGTCTACCTGGTTATCCATTGCAGCCTCCTTATCAGCCGTTATCGGCATCATGCAATGGAAGCTGAAATTTTGCGTCCCAATGATGGGACTCAAATTGAGCTCATGCCTTGATGGGCCATCTGGGATTAAAGCGAGCCAGCTGAAGGAGGGCTTGGGTGAAGGTAATTCGCTAGGAATGAATACGAACAAACATTCGCGTATCTAACTGCGCTTTGATAGAATCAGAATCGTTGACGGCAGTTCCATGTGCCGGGCAGCGCCCTCCATCCGATGGGAGGTGATGCCCATGGCCGATCTGATCGATTTCGTGAAGTTCCTGACCGCTTTGGTCTCGCTCCTCACGGCGCTTATCGGACTTTCCGAGGCACTCAAGCGGCGTTCGAAGCAATGTAAAAGGGGTCGCCGCCGCTAAGGCGTTGACCCCCTAAACCAAGCAACGGCGCTGCCCAGCTTTCCAGAACTTGGGCTGCCGTCGACACCATTGTACCCATGGACAACCTGCCGAGCAATCAAATGTTCGAGAAGGCATGTCGTCGTGGCTCCGCGGACAAGGCAAAGGGACAGCCCCTTTGTCTTATGTCACCCTTGTCACCTTTCCGTGAACGTGCACACGGTGTGCAATAATACTCGAGCTGTGCAATAGCGCACAGACTGAGTAACAAGGAGGCCCTGTGCCCCAATCCCAACTTGAGAAATGCGACCGTCGGTCGTTGCGCTCGCAGCGGGCCCTGCGCCAGGCGTTGGCGAGCGAGCTTGCAGACGGCGAGGACATCTCGCGCATTAGCGTGGCGTCGCTCACCGAGCGTGCCGGCCTCACGCGTCGCACCTTCTACACGCACTACCGCGACATCCCCGATTTCATCAACCAGGTCGAGGACGGCCTGCTGGCGGAGATCCGCGAACACGTGTCCGCTATCGCCGCCGCCAACCTGCCCGAGCTCTACCGCAACATCGACGAGCTCGAGCCCGCACCCGGCTCCGTCGAGCTGCTGTGCTACCTGGCCGCCAACCGTGAGCTCATCGGCTCGTTGCTCGGCCCTGGGGGAGACCCGGCCTTCGTGCGCAAACTTATCGATATGGCGCGCGACGCCGTGAGCGCCCGCGCCCAGACGGGTATCCTCGGTCTCGCACTCGGCGCATTTCTCGACTACTACGTCACTTCCGTCATCTCCGCCGAGGTCGGCCTTATCCAGCGTTGGTTCGACCGCGACTTGGCTGAGAGCCCCGAGACCATGGCGCGCATCATGACGGTCATCGCCTTTGTGCGCCCGGGCGACCTCTATGGCCAGCCGATCGACATCAACGTGCCCGAATACGGCATGAAACTCTTGAACCTGCAGCTCGACGACGCGGCTTCGCCTGCCGTGTCTGCCGTGCATTCCGATATCGCCAACGAGAATTAAGAGGAGAGAACAAAGATGAGCAAACTCGTCGCAGAGATGCCGAAGGCCCCCGAGACTGGCGCCACGACCAAGATCGGTGACGCCGCCGTCCCCGAAGGTGCGATTTTCAACCCCGAGAACGCGTACGGTCAGCTTCACTTGGGTATTGACGTGGGCTCCACCACCGTCAAACTCGCCGTGCTCGACGACGACAACAGAATCGTCTACGCCAAGTACCAGCGCCACCACACCGATGTCCGCGCCTGCGCGCGCGACCTCTTCGTGGGCGCCGCGGGGCTCCTCCCCGAGGCCCAGATGACCTGCGCCATCACCGGCTCGGGCGGCCTTCTGCTCTCGCAGTGGCTCGGTCTGGAGTTCGTCCAGGAGGTCATCGCGAGTAAGCGCGCCGTCGAGACCCTCATCCCCAAAACCGACGTCGCCATCGAGCTCGGCGGCGAGGACGCCAAGATCATCTACTTCGACAACGGCATCGAGCAGCGCATGAACGGCACCTGCGCCGGCGGCACGGGCGCGTTCATCGATCAGATGGCCACGCTGCTCCACACCGACGCGAGCGGCCTCAACGAGCTCGCGAAGAATGCCACCACCATCTATCCGATCGCGAGCCGCTGCGGCGTCTTCGCCAAGACCGACGTGCAGCCGTTGCTCAACGAGGGCGCCCGCCCCGAGGACGTCGCCGCGTCGATCTTCCAAGCTGTCGTGACGCAGACCATCTCGGGTCTCGCGTGCGGCCGTCCCATCCGCGGCAACGTCGCCTTTTTGGGCGGCCCGCTCCAGTACCTCTCCGAGCTGCGTCACCGCTTCTACCTCACGCTCGATCTGGACGAGGAGCACCGCATCGTGCCCGAGAACGCGCATCTCTTTGTCGCGAGCGGCGCCGCCATGGCGCACGAGTCCAACAAGCTCTCCACGTTCCCGCAGCTCATCCATGACATTGACAGCCTGGGCGACACGCAGGGTTCCGAGGTCGAGCGTCTGGACCCGCTCTTCGCCACCGATGACGACTACCGCGAGTTCAAGGGTCGCCACGACAAGGAGATCGTCCCCAAGGGCGAGCTCGAGGGCTACCAGGGCCGCGTGTTCATCGGTATCGACGCCGGCTCCACCACCATGAAGGCCGCGCTCGTGGGCGAGGACGGCCAGCTGCTGCACACCTGGTACGGCAACAACAACGGCGACATCCTGGGCACGGCTAAGGTCATCATGGCCGACTTCTACGACCATATCCCCGCGGGCTGCACCATCGGCCACGTCACCACCACCGGCTACGGCGAGGCCCTGCTTATCGAGGCCCTCAAGGCAGATTCCGGCGAGATCGAGACCGTCGCACATCTGCGCGGCGCCAAGGCGTTCCTCCCCGGCGTCGAGTTCATCCTCGATATCGGTGGCCAGGACATGAAATGCCTGCGCGTGAAGGACGGCGTCATCGAGCACATCATGCTCAACGAGGCCTGCTCCTCGGGCTGCGGCAGCTTTATCGAGTCCTTTGCCGTGTCGATGGACATGGACGTGCGCGCCTTCGCCAAGGCGGCCATCGAGGCCAAGGCGCCCGTCGACTTGGGCAGCCGCTGCACCGTCTTCATGAACTCCCGCGTCAAGCAGGCGCAGAAGGAAGGCGCCACGGTGGGCGACATCGCGGCCGGCCTTTCCTACTCTGTGATCAAGAACGCCCTGTTCAAGGTCATCAAGCTGCGCGATCCCAAGGAGATCGGCACGCAGGTGATCGTCCAGGGCGGCACCTTCATGTCCGATGCCACGCTGCGCGCCTTCGAGCAGCTCACGGGTGTGCATGCCGTGCGTCCCGACATCGCCGGCTGCATGGGCGCCTACGGTGCGGCCCTGCTCGCCCGCGATCGCGCCGGGGCCGACGGCGTCTCGAGCATTCTCTCGGCAGACGAGATCGCCCGCCTCACCGTCACGCAAAAGCACGTGCGCTGCGGCCGCTGCTCCAACAACTGTCAGCTCACCGTCAACGACTTTGGCGGCGGCCGCCGCTTTATCACCGGCAACCGCTGCGAGAAGGGCGCCGGCCACAAGAAGCAGAAGACGCAGGCCCCCAACCTCTTCAAACAGAAGAACGAGCTGCTCTTCAACCGCGAGGTGCTCGATCCCGATGAGGCCCCGCGCGGCACCGTCGGCATCCCGCGCGCGCTCAACATGTATGAGAACTATCCCTTCTGGCATGCGTTCTTTACGCGTCTGGGCTTTAGCGTGCAGCTCTCCGACCAGTCGAGCAAAAAGACCTATCAGGCGGGCATCGAGTCCATGCCGTCCGAGAGCGTATGCTACCCTGCCAAGATGAGCCACGGCCATGTGATGAACCTCATCGACCGCGATGTCGACTTTATCTGGATGCCGTGCGTGCGTTGGGAGCGCAAGGAGGACCCCACGGCCGGTAACTGCTACAACTGCCCCATCGTCATGAGCTACCCCACAGCGCTCGGCCTCAACATCGATGAGATCCGCGAGCAGAACATCGAGTTCCTGTATCCCTTTGTGCCCTATCACGATAAGACCGAGCTCAAGCACCGTCTGTACCAGGTGCTCGCCGTTGATCGCGTGGCCGATGCCGAGGCCGGGCACGGCCGCGTGCGCGGCCCCAAGATCACGCGCTCCGAGATCGACGCTGCCGTCAATGCCGCCTACGAGGCCGACGCGCGCTTCCACGAGGACATCCAGACCATGGGCGAGGAGGCCCTCAAGTGGGTCGAGGAGCACGGCGGCCACGGCATCGTGCTCGCCGGGCGTCCCTACCATAACGACCCCGAGATCAACCATGCCCTGCCCGAGCTCATCTCGAGCTTTGGCTTCGTGGTCTTCACCGAGGACTCGCTCGCGCACCTCGTCAAACCCGAGCGCCCCATCCGCGTCGTGGACCAGTGGATGTACCACAGCCGTCTCTACGCCGTGGCGCGTTTTGTGACCATGCGCAACGACCTCGATCTCATCCAGCTCAACTCCTTCGGCTGCGGCCTCGACGCCCTCACCACCGATCAGGTGCAGGAGATTCTCGAGGCGAGCGGCAAGATCTACACCGTGCTCAAGATCGACGAGGTGTCGAACTTGGGCGCCGCCCGTATCCGTATCCGCTCGCTCATGGCCGCGCTCAAGGATCAAGAGGCCGAGCGCCGCGCCGAGGCGGAGGCTGCCGGCAAGGCCTATGAGCAGGGCGACGCCGCGCCGGTGACCCCGAGCATCGAGCAGCCGGCCTTTGCCACACGCAAGTACACCTTCGAGGCGCAGCGCCCGAGCGCTTCGACCGCGTGGCCCAAGGTGCCCTTCACCGAGCAGATGCGCGAGGAGGGCTACACGATCCTCTGCCCGCAGATGGCGCCGATCCACTTCGACCTGGTCAAGGAGGTCTTCCGCGCCAACGGCTACAACCTGGAGCTTTTGCCCTCGACCGACCGCGGCGCCGTCGAGGCCGGCCTGCGCTACGTCAACAACGACATCTGCTACCCGTCGATTCTCGTCACGGGTCAGATCATGGAGGCCATCGAGAGCGGCAGGTACGACCTCTCCAAGACGGCCGTGGTGATCAGCCAGACGGGCGGCGGCTGCCGTGCCACCAACTACATCGCACTCATCCGCAAGGCCCTGCGCGAGAGCGGTCACCCCGAGATTCCGGTGATCTCGCTTTCTGCCGTGGCGCTCGGCGAGGACAACCCCGGTTTCAAGCTCACGCCGGGCATGCTCAAGGCCGCTGTGTACGCCGTGCTCTTCGGTGACGTGATGATGCAGATGCTCTACCGCTGCCGTCCCTACGAGGCCGAGCCGGGTGCCGCCAATGCGCTCTATGAGGAGTACATGGCGCGCGCTCGCAAGCTGGCGCCCAAGTTCTCCCGCCACAGCTACACCAAGCTCTGCCGCGATGCCATCCGTGCGTTTGACACCATGCCGCTCGTGGGCGAGGGCAGCAAGCCGCGCGTGGGCGTGGTCGGCGAGATCCTGGTCAAGTTCCACCCCACGGCCAACAACCACGTGGTCGACGTCATCGAGCGCGAGGGCTGCGAGGCCGTGGTGCCGGGCCTGCTCGACTTCTTCCTGTACTCGATGAGCAACGCGGAGCTACAGAAGGACGAGCTCGGCAGCTCCGCCACCACGCGTGCCGCCATGCAGAGCCTGATCAAGCTCGTAGACTGGATGCGCACGCCGGTCGAGGAGATGTTGGAGAAGTCGGAGCGCTTCGAGGCACCGGAGCGTATCGCCACCATGGCCGAGAAGGCCAGGACGGTGCTCTCCGTGTGCAACAACATGGGCGAGGGCTGGCTCCTCACGGCCGAGATGCTCGACCTCATCGACCACGGTGCACCCAATATCATCTGCACGCAGCCGTTCGCCTGCCTGCCCAACCACGTGGTGGGCAAGGCTGTGATCAAGGAGCTGCGCCGCCAGCACCCCGAGAGCAACATCGTGGCCGTCGACTACGATCCGGGCGCGTCCGAGGTCAACCAGCTCAACCGCATCAAGCTCATGATCAGCGTGGCCAAGGAGAACCTGCGTGCGGGCAAGGGCTTCAAGCTCGAGAAGGTGGCGCCGCTTGCCATGGACGAGGTCACGGGCCAGATGCGCGCGCATGCCGAGGACGTTGACGACGTGGTCAAGCGCCTTTCCCGCGGCCTCAAGCACTAGCGATCCAAAACTGATCCCAAAGTGCCAGGGGAAAAGGGGTCAAATTGGTGCATCGGGGCGGTGGCCGTGCGGCTGCCGCCCTCTTTGCTGCCGGCACCCAGGGTGGTCCCAAAGTGCCAGGGGAAAAGGGATCAGAGTTATTGTACAAATGTCCGTTTAAGTTTACGCTAAGGGGTGTTTGTTAGACTGCGCTGCAGAATGAATCAGTCTAGAAGCGTCCCTTATGCGGAGGAAAACGTCAATGGCAACCGAAAACGGCAAAGACGATACGAACAAGATAGGCGAGGCCGTCTCCCCGGCTCGAAAATCCGCGCACCGCGGCATCTCGCGTCGCGCCGTGATTGCGGGTGCGGTGGCCGCTGTGGCGGCGATCGGTGGCGGGGTTGCCGTGGCGCACGCCAAGGGTTCGGCATCGAGTGGGAGCACTTCGAGTGCGTCCGATGGCTCTGCGACAGCCTCGAGTGAGTTGACAGACGATGAGAAGGCACTTCTCAAGCAGTTCAAGGCGATCTATAACGTGGAGAATCAGGCCGCAATCAAACAGAAAATAGACGAGGAGTACGCGGCGGGCACCTACGATGACGCTTCGCCCTACGTGGTCGCTAATCCTTTTGGGACTGACACCCTCAGCTGCTACGTGCGCTTTGCCACGACTGACGCCGTGACGGTCTCATATGCTGTCGCCGGGCGCAAAAAGAGTGGCGATACGGCGAAGGTCGCGGAGTTCGAGCGCGTGCCGGCCGGTGGCGACATCGCATCGACCGAGCACGAGTTCAAAGTCTGGGGTCTTATCCCCAACACCGAGAATACGGTCACGCTCACTTGCACCGACGAGGCGGGGACGGCGCGCACCTCGACCTTCACGGTCACGGCGCCCGCGCTTAAGGGCACCGAGGAAGAGCAGCTCAAGGTCACGGCGGGGGAGTCCAACACGCAGCTTGCCGACGGTCTCTACGCAATCCTCGGCAACGACTCGTCTAAGCTCGACTTTATGTACTTCTACGACAATGCGGGGCAGATTCGCGGCGAGGTGCCGATCATCGGTTACCGCAGCCACCGTTTGCTGTTCCCGGGCGATGGCAGCGCGATCTTCAGTGTCGCACCGACTAAGCTCGCCCGCGTGAGCGCGCTCGGGCAGGTTATGGCCGTCTACGATACGGGCAGCTACGAGCTCCATCACGACTACGCCTTCGACGGCAACGGCAACCTGCTTGTGCTTGCGAGCGACGCGGGCTCCGAGACCGATCTGGACGTCGACCGCAAGGGCGAGGACAAATCCAAGTCCGACCGCGTGAGCGTCGAGGACATGCTCATCAAGATCGACACCGCGACGGGCGAGGTCACCAAAGTTGTCGATCTGGGTGACATCTTCCCCGCGCTCAAGGCGAGCGCGAAGGTTGCGAGCGACGGCGACCTCGACTGGATCCATATCAACACCGTTCAGTGGCTGGGCAACGACACCGTGCTGCTGAGCTCGCGCGAAACCTCGACCATCATCAAGCTTACCGATATCTTTGGTGCGCCCACGGTTGACTGGCTCATGGGTTCTCTCGATTTTTGGGCGGGGAGCGGTTTCGAGGATAAGGTGCTCCAGGCGCAGGGTGATTTTTCGCTCAACGCCGGGCAGCACAGCGTGACCTACCTGCCGAGCAAGGACACAGCACAGACGGGCTGCTACGACCTGCTCGTCTTCGACAACAACCTGGGTGCCGCCGAAAGCTATCCCAAGTTCGACTGGGGCAAGCTCGGTGCGGCCGTGGTCACGGACTACAGCAAGGGCGAGCATTCCTTCGCGCGTCGGTTCGCGGTGGACGAGCAGGCACGCACCTACACGCTTACCGAACAGTTCGAGGTCCCGTTCTCGGGCTACGTGAGCAGCGTGCAGAACGTGGGCGACGCCGGCAGCGTTCTCGTGGATTCGGGTCAGAAGAAGACCTTCACCGAGTACGACCGCTACGGTCTGCCGATCAGGACCTACGAGATGGCGGCGGAGAAGTACATCTATCGCGTCTACAAATACGAGCTGTAGACGGAGTCGTCGGGAGCGAACGGGGCCGTCCGGCACGAACGGGTGCTGCTACGTCACTCCACTTCGAATTCTACGCGGTCGAGCTCGGGGACGTTGAGGGTGATGAGCTTGCGGGCGACGCGGCGATCGTGAGTGTCGAGTCGCTCGCTGGTGATCACGTGCGCCACGGTCTCACGCTTGACCACGCCGCGCTCGCTGCCCTGTGTTGCCGAGGTCTCGACGGCGACGGTGTAATCCTCAAACCCCGGCAGCACCGCGGAGAGCTCGCGCGTGGTCTCGGTCACGCCGTAGCCGTCCGAGACGCCCGCCTGCGCCGAGCCGATCGAGCCCGCCGTCATGACGATGCACGGGATGGCGAAGATGACGGTGCCCAGGATGATCCGACGGCGCACTTTGCGCGAGAGCGCCGTGGCCTCGCGGTTCTCCTGCGGGGTGACGATGCCGTCGCCGTTGAGGTCGCGCTTGAGCGGCACGTGCAGGATGAGTAGCACCGCCTCGGCCGCGAGCGCGATAAAGACCACGTTGATGCCAAACTCGTAGAACGCCGAGAGAAAGAGCGTCCCGTTGGCGATCGCGATGCCGTAACCCGCTGCGCAGAGCGGCGGCATGAGGGCTGTCGCCACCGCGACGCCCGCGATGAGCGTGGTGGGTTCCTGTTCGCGCGAGTTGCCGAGACCACCCGCAAAACCGCCGGCGAGCGCGACGATCAGGTCCCAGACGGTGGGCGTGGAGTTGTCGATGATGGCGGCCGTCGTGGTGCCGAGCGGGGAGAACTTGAAGTAGAGCGTCGAGGTGAGCAGGCAGAATGCCATCTGGAGAGCGAGCCCGGCGATGGCCTCGACGGTGATGTCGCGGTCGAGCGTGGCGATGCCGTAGGCCATGGCCAGGACCGAGCCCATGAGCGGGCAGATGAGCATGGCGCCCACGATGGCGATGTCGGAGTCGATGTCGAGTCCGATGCACGCGATGAGCATCGCGACGATCAAGATGCAGAGGTGCGAGCCGGTGAGGCGCGCTCCGCTGACAAAACGGCGATGGATCACGCGGTAGGTTGCGCGACCCTCGCGGATGTTGAAGGCGCGCTTGAGAAAGCGGACGGTGCGGTCAAGGACATCGTGGCACGAGGAGCGGATCCCGCGGCGATGTTGCCGGCGTTTGGACGGTACTTTGACCTGTTGTTTGCTGGTCTCCGAGCTCAAGCCTCGTGTCACCCGCCTTCTTCGACCGAGCTGCATATACGACATCCGGTGAGGTATATACCCGACCGGTGCGGTCTTTGGTGCCGGTGGCGGGAAGAAATCCCAAGTTTGGGGCCGTTGGCGCCCGAGCGAGGGCATCGTCCCACAAAGGTGCCCCGCCAGGCCTCCTCGCGGAACAAAATCCTCACTCGGTGGCCTGACGGGGCAAAATCCTCGCTCGACAGCGGTTTGTCAAAACGGCGTAACGATTATCCCAGCAGGTTCATCCCCACGGAAACAAACGCCAGGATCACGCCGACGATCGACTCGCCGCCGAGCAGGCCGCTCGCCACGACCAGACCCTGCTCCTGGAAGGCGGCATCCTTCGCAGCCTTTTCCTCGGCAGAGAGACCGGTCGCGGCATCGCGGTGCGCTACCCACTTGTCATAGGCGAGCTTGACCACGGAGCCCAAGAACGCCGTGAGCGACATGTAGAACGGCAGGTAGAC
>DJRP01000005.1:12899-33772 GCA_002437815.1 Collinsella sp. UBA6357
CGACAAGGCCGCCCACGAACCACGGCACGCTCGGGATGCCCGAGACCATGGTCGCGACGACGCTCGCCTGCGCGGCGACAAAGGACTTGTCGGGGCCGAAAGCGTCCGCGCCGTAGGCGGTGACGAGTGCCATCATGACGGCGGCCGCCACGAGCGCGCCCACGATGCCGCCGATGGCCTGGCCGATCCACTGCGCGCGCGGGTTGGTGCCCAGTACCGCGCCGGCCTTGAAGTCGTTCATGACGTCGCCCGCAAGGCCGCACGCCACGGCCACCACACCGGCGATAAAGAACAGCTTGACCTGCGCGAGCTGCGCGAACGCGGCCACGATCAGCATGACGATCAAGCCGAAGATCTCCATGGGGTCGATGCCCGTCTGTCCGCAGCTCTGCGCGCTCATGATCGTGGTCACAAAGGTGAGGAGCGTCACCACGACGGCGGGCACGGGGCCCAGGTCGAGCGCGATGGCGATGACCACGGCGACGGCCGCGGCGGCAAGGCCCAGGATGCCGGCGTCGAGCTTGAGCGAACCGGTGACGAGCGACTGCGCGTCGGTGTCGGAAGCGCTGTCGGCGGCAAGGCCGCGCACGATGCCCACGACCTCGGGAGCGATGTCCTTGAGCACCACGGCGATGCCGGAGCCCATCATGAGGCCCATGCCGAGCGACTTGACGATGCCCTGTGCGGTCGCGACGTCAAAGGCGCCTACGGCGGTGCCGCCCACGATGATGCCGAAGTTGCCGAGCAGCGCGCCCGCAAACCAGAAGGCGACCGGCGCGAAGCCCACGAGAAAACCCACGGAGAGGAGCATCGGCGAGTTGTAGATGGCAAACGTCACACCCGGGATGTTGAGCGAGCACAACATGCTCGGCACCACGCCGAGTGCGTCGCGCAGCACGCAGTACAGGCCGGCGAGGCCCATCGAGCCAAAGAGCTGCTTGCCGGTCTTGCCGCCGGCCTCGGTCGCGCGCAGGGTCTGCGCCGCGGCGTTGCCGGTGGGAAACTCGAGCGCGGCATCCACGATAAAGTGCCTATGGATGAGCGCCGTGCAGATAAGGCCGAGGATGGTGCCGGCGAGGGCGACGATGAACATGTCGAGCCAGCTCACCTGGTCGGCCATGCCGAGCATCCAGGCGCCGGGGATGGTGAAGGCGAGACCGCCGGCGACCATGGCGCCCGCGGACATGATGGTGTGGGTGACGTTGGCCTCATTGAGGCTCGCGTTGCCCAGCAGCTTGAGGAAGAACAGCGAGATGACGGCGGCGAAGATGATCGGCCAGGGGAGCGCGCCCATCTTGAGCGCCGTGTAGGCCGAGCTCGCCGTGATGATCACGCAGCCGAGGACGCCGATGACGACGCCGCGCAGCGTAAGTTGCCCGCGCAGACCTGCGCGGTTCTGAGGATTGCCCATATATGTCTCCTTTGCGTATATCCGCTTCCCCTGGATGCGCGGGCGCGGGTCGCGCCAGCGCGGGAAGTCGGGTTACCTGGGCCGGCGCATGAGCTCGCGCGGCCGCGCTCCAGTATAAACGTGCCGAGCTCTTTTGAGGGTGAGGGAAAAGACTGGTTATACTGCATCCAGAAGAAGGAGGCAGGGTAATGCGTGGCGCAGACTCATATATCGTGACGGTCGACGTGGGAAACACGTCGACAAGGTTCGGTCTGTTCGAGACCGAGACGGCCGCGGCGGCGACATGTCCGTTCAGAACCTGGGAGATCACCACACCCGATCGGCTCACGACCGATGAAGCGCGCATGCATGTGGCGCAGGTGCTCGACATGCTCGGTGCCGATACGGGTATATCCGGCCATCTGCGTCCGGAGGCGGCGGTTCTTTCGTGCGTGGTTCCCACGCTCGAGGCGGCGTGGACCGTTGCGCTGCGCTCGAGTGTTACCGGGAAGGTCTTCAGCGTCGGCCCCGGTCTTAAGACCGGCATGCGCATGCGCTACGACGATCCGTCGGAGATCGGTCCGGACCGCATCGCCGATGCGCTCGCGGCTCGGGAGGTCTATGGCGCTCCGTGCGTGGTGGTCGATCTGGGTACCACGACCAATATCGAGGTCGTCGACGGGGAAGGTTCCTTTGCGGGCGGTATCATCGCGCCGGGCTTGGCCCTGGGCGCCCGCTCGCTCTCGGCGGCGGCAGCCCGGCTTCCCATGGTGGAGCTCCGTGCGCCGGCCAGCGTGATCGGCAAGAGCACGCGCGACGCCATGCGCTCGGGCGTGGTGTTCGGTGAGGTTGCCCGCATCGACGGCATGCTCGATATGGTGCTCGCCGAGATGCGTGCCACCGGAGCGGCCGGCGATAGCCCCGTGCCCATCGTTATCACCGGCAGCCGTGCGAGCGAGATGGCCGCTTTGCTGCGCCATGACCTCACGCCCGATGATGCGCTCACCCTTCGCGGCCTAGCTGAGCTCTATCGTCTGAACCGTAAGCCCCGCCGTGCGTAGGGCGCTTCAGCGCGCTCGGGGCGTGCCTGCTACAATGGTCGGCAAAAAGCTCTGGCAGTGGAGGTATTTGCCATGTCGAGTACACAGGGCGCCGGCGCCTCTGGTAAGCGTCAAGACGTCATCAGCTGGGACGAGTTCTTTATGAGCGTAGCCATCGCCGCGCAGCGTCGCAGCAAAGATCCCAACACGCAGGTGGGCGCTTGTATCGCGAGCACCAACCATCGCATCCTGTCGGTGGGCTACAACGGTACGCCCTCGGCGCTCAACGACGACTTCTTTCCCTGGGGCACGAGCGATGATCCGCTGCAGGACAAGCATAACTATGTGGTGCATGCCGAGGCTAACGCCGTGCTCAACTACCGCGGCTCGCTCAAAGATCTGGAAGGGTCGACGGTCTACGTCACGTTGTTCCCCTGCCACGACTGCGCCAAGATCTTGGCGCAGGTTGGTATCGGCGAGGTGGTCTATCTCGACAACAAATACGCCGATACCGACGACGGACGCATCAGCCGCCGCATCCTCGATTCCTGCGGTATCAGCTACCGCCAGGTGATCGTCGACGTCACGATCGGCACCGGCCGCGCATAGTCTTTTTAGGACGGGGATAAAAAGACCACATAGGCATGCGCAAAGCTGGGTACACGGCTGTAGTAACATAACCAGCATCATGCGGCGCGTGCGCGACCGCGTTTCAAAGACGAAAGGAGCCCTTGTGGCCGTTAACGAAGAGCTTCTCAAAAAGGTTCTCGAGGAGATTCGCCCCAATCTGCAGGCCGATGGCGGCGACATGAACTACATCGGTGTCGACGATGAAGGCGTCGTCCAGCTGGAGCTTCAGGGCGCTTGCGCCGGCTGCCCCATGAGCTCGCTCACCCTGTCCATGGGCATCGAGCGCATCCTCAAGGAGCATGTGCCGGGCGTCACGCGCGTCGAGTCGGTCAATAACGGCGGCGAGGCTGCCGAGGATCTGTACGACGAGTACGCTCCGTTCTAAATGTACGGCTCGTTACCGCACGTATCGGCGATAACGGACGCAAACGAGACAAATGTGCGGCTGCGAGCGCAAAGCCCGCGGCCGCATTTGCATGAAGGGAAGGGGGAGCCGTCGTGCTCAACGACCTCTACCATATGCTCGATCCGGTGGCGTTTTCGGCCGGTCCCATCACTATCTATTGGTACGGTCTGGCTTACGTGCTCGGTGCGATCCTCACCGGTTTTGTCATGTACCGCACGCAGCGCCGCTGGGGCTTCGATATCACCATCGATGATCTGGTGAGCGTCGTGGTGGGCGTGGTCTTTGGTCTGATCATCGGCGCGCGCCTGTTCTATGTGGTCTTTTACGGCGACGGCTACTACTGGGCCCATCCGCTCGAGATCTTTGCCACCAACGAGGGCGGCATGAGTTTTCACGGCGGCCTGGTGGGCGGCATCATCGGCGGGGTTATCGTGTGCCGTATCTATAAGATGAACCCCTGGACGATCGCCGACCTTGCCGTCACGGGCGCACCGCTGGCGCTGTGCCTGGGACGTTGCGCCAACTTTGTCAACGGCGAGCTGTGGGGCAAGCCCTGCGGCGACTTGCCCTGGGGCGTCGTGTTCGGCGACGCGGCGGGCGATATGCCCCGGCATCCCTCGCAGCTTTACGAGGCGCTGCTCGAGGGCGTCGTACTGTTCTGCGTCCTTCAGGTGCTCAGCCGCAAAAAACCCCTGCCGCCCCAAGGCACGTTTTTGGGCGCGTTCGTCATGGGCTATGGCATCGTGCGCTTTCTGGTCGAGTTCGTGCGCGTTCCCGATGCCCAGCTCGGCTATCTTCTGGGCGGCG
This sequence comes from Collinsella sp. UBA6357, assembly GCA_002437815.1. Classification (GTDB taxonomy): domain Bacteria; phylum Actinomycetota; class Coriobacteriia; order Coriobacteriales; family Coriobacteriaceae; genus Collinsella. The sequence continues at coordinate 17,173 of DJRP01000005.1, forward strand.
TGATCACCATGGGTCAGCTGCTGAGCCTGCCGCTGGTGATCGCCGGCGCGGCGCTGATCGCCTATGCGCACCATCGTGCGCGTCCCCAGCGCCTCTATCTTGATGAGCGATCGATTGATGAGTGATCGAGGGTCGTTTCCCATGTGTCTCTTTTGGCGCGAAACGACCGAGAAAGGACCGATGTGAACCACGAGAGCCAACAGCTTGGCAACGCCGGCGTGCCGACTTCTGCCGCCCGCGACGCCGCCCGCATCGTCTGGTTCAAGCGATATCCCGCCAAACAGACGATCATTTCGCTTGCCCTGGCACTGCTGGCGACGGCGGCGTTTTCCATCGACCCCTCGACGGTCACCAACAACGCCGTGCTCTCGATCGACCCGCATGCCACCGGTACGCTCTATGTTTGCTATGAGGTGCTGCTTTCTTTTGCCGGCCATGCCGATGCCGTCATGCTGCTGGCGCTCGCGTGCCTGCTCACGTTGCCGTTTCGCTATGTGTTCTTTGGACGCGGCGACGCCTGGCGCCCTTCGGTGGTACTGCCGTCGCTGCTCTTTGCCGTCTGTATGGTCTTTGGCCGCAGCTACGACCTTGCCGATTCGGCCGAGCTCGTGCTCGGCGACCGTGCGCGTGTGGTGTGCGCCTGGATCGGCGGGGCGGGCTGGACGGTGCTCGCCATGACGGGCTTCTATCTTGCCTTCGAGTGCCTCGACTGGCTCGGCACGCGCCGGATTCCGTTTTCGGAATCGCGTTTTGGCCGTTTGTGGCGCGCTGCTCACGCCGTTTTGTCCCGCCATCCGTTTGCGGGGCCGTTTTTGCTGCTATTGCTCACCTGGATGCCGACGTATATCGCGGGACTGCCGGGGCTGTTCATGGGGGATACGGGGGCTCAGATCCGCCAGTGGTTCAACTATCCCAACGGTACGAGCGACTATCTGATGCTCATCAATCCTCATGTGCTGCTCAACGGACATCATCCGGTGGTGCACACGGCGCTGCTGGGAACCTGCGTGCGCATCGGCATGGCGATCTTTGGCGACTGCAACGCGGGACTTGTTCTTTACACCACGTTTCAATACGCGGTGACGGCGGCATGCGTGGCGTACTCGGTGTCCTCGATGCGCAAGTTCGGCGTCAATCTGCTTGTGCGCACCATAGCGCTCGGCTTCTTTATCCTGATGCCCTTGTTCTCAAACTATGCCGTGCTCATCACCAAAGATGTGCTGTTTGCCGATGCCCTGCTCGTGTTGATGGTGCAGACGGTCAAGCTGATCGCTTTTGGCTTGGATCGGCGTGATGCCGACCGTGCTCGCGCGGGGGAGGCCGCTCCGGTGCTGTTCGCCCGCCACGACTGGGCGCTGCTCGTGCTTGCCGCCTTGGGGTCGACGTTCCTGCGCAACGGGGGTCTGGTATTTCCCGCGGCAGCCTGTTTGATCGCGGCCGTCGCAAGCGCATTTGATGCGTATCGCCGCCGCGCTCCGCGTTGGCGCTGGATAGCGGTGCTCGGCGTGCTCGCGCTCTGCGTGGCCAGCAATACGTATTTCACCAAAGTCTTCATGCCCGCGCACGACATCACGCCCGGCTCCAAGCGCGAGATGCTCTCGATTCCGTTCCAGCAAACGGCGCGCTTCGTCCAGAAGCATGACGGTCTTCATTCGGGCGTTGCCCCGATCGTCAAGGACGATGGAACCGTCGAGGAGGCGACCGACGACGGGTTGGTGACCGAGCGGGAGCGTGCCATCATCGACCGCGTCCTCAAGTACGACAATCTTGGGCGCCGTTACAACCCCGACAAGTCCGATGCCGTCAAGAACAGCTTCAACGAGGCGGCGTCCGATGACGACATCAAAGCCTATTTCAAGGTATGGGCCGAGATGTTCCATAAGGATCCCGAGAGCTATATCTCGGCCCTTATCAACAACTACTATGGATATTTCTATCCGAGTGCGCGTGACGTCTGGTTCTACAGCACAGCCAACTCCGCTGCCATCATGGAGCGTCCCGACAACACCAAGTACTTCGATTTTCATCCCACGAAAGGTAGCGCGGTGCGTTTTTGCGACCATCTGGTCAACCTGTACCGTGTGGCGGTGCAGCGCCTGCCGTTCATCTCGCTCACCATGAGCTCGGCCACCTATGTGTGGATCATGGTCGCCGTGGTGGTCTATCTGCTGCGGGGCCGCTCATGGCGCGCGCTTGCCATCTGGGTGCCGCTTTTGGGGGTGCTGGCCGTGTGCCTGATCGGGCCGTGCAACGGATCGACCTATATGCGTTATCTCTATCCGGTTATCGTGTGCATGCCCTTTGTGCTGGGCGTCACGGTCACTCGCACCGATCTGCTTTGGCCCTGCCGGCGTTAGCCGCCATCGCGTTCGTGCGGCGACGGTGCAAACCCGACGTTTGACGTCGATTGTGCTTTATCTCGTGCGCGGGTAGGTATATCATAACGACGTTTGTTTATATTGCCCGAGCCTTGTGCTTGGGGCTTTAGGTCTAAACCGATAGGAGACACGTATGTCCGGACACTCTAAGTGGGCCACTACCAAGCATCGTAAGGGCGCGCAGGACGCCAAGCGTTCCGCCCTCTTCTCCAAGCTCAGCCGCAACATCACCGTCGCGGCCCGTCTCGGCGGCGACCCGCTGCCCGAGAACAACGCCTCCCTTGCCGCCGCTGTGGCCAAGGCCAAGGCCCAGTCCATGCCCAAGGACAAGATCAAGTCTGCTATCGACAAGGCTTTCGGCACCGGTGCCGATGCCGCCGTGTATGAGAGCATCGTCTACGAGGGCTACGGCCCCGCCGGCGTCGCCGTCTACGTCGATTGCCTGACCGACAACCGTAACCGCACCGCCGCCGACGTTCGCTCCGCCTTCTCCCACGCCGGTGGCAACCTGGGCACCTCCGGTTCCGTCGCCTTCCAGTTCGAGCGCAAGGGCCAGATCGTCGTCGCCAAGGAGGTCATCGACCCCAACTCCAAGAAGGAGGTCATGATCGCCAACGGTGCCGCCGGTGACGAGGACGAGTTCATGATGGCTATCGCCGATGCCGGTGGCGAGGACTACGAGGACGCCGGCGAGGAGTGGATCGTCTGGACCACTGCCAACGACGTCATGGCTGTCTCCAAGGCGCTCGAGGAGCAGGGCATCCAGGTCAAGGGTTCCGAGACCACCATGGTCCCGACCACCCCGACCGAGGTTACTCCTGCCGATGCCAAGAAGGTCCAGCGCCTCATCGACCGCCTCGAGGAGCTCGACGACGTTCAGGACGTCTACAGCACCATGGACATGACCGACGAGGTTCTCGCCGCCCTGGAGGAAGAGGAGTAAGTTTTTCGAGCGTGCATCGCTTGGTCCTCATGGGGTATACATAAGCGAAGTTTGATGCTTCGTGAAACATGTGAGCCGGGTCCGGCAGCGAAAGCTCCGGGGTCGGCTCGCTTTATAATGGTCGAGTGTGTGGCTCGGTAAAAGAAAGGATCGATGCATGCGCGTGCTCAAGCGGCTTATCGCCGTCATCTACCTTGCCGCCGCCGTGGTGGCGCTCGGCACGTTTGCCGGTCTGTACTGGGGTCCCTATACGCATCGCCTTATGCTCATGATGCGCAATCCCGTGGCGCGCATCGCGGTCACGGCGTGCGGCGGTCTCGTGGCCTTCGGTGTCCTGATCGGCGTCGTTCGTCTTTTTGTCGCGCGTCGTGAGCCTCGCTGCGTGCATCCGGCGGGGGAGCGCGATATCGAGGTCACGCTTTCGGCACTCTGCTCATGCGCTCGAGCTGCCGCCGAGCAGCAGGAAGATGTGTTGATCGATGCCGTCGAGGCACGCGTGCTGGGTTCCGATGATTCTCGCGTGCGCTTTAAGATCGATGCGATTGCTTTGGGTGATGGTGACCTGAAAGGCACTGCCTCCCGTATGCAGCAGCGCATCGAACAGGCTTGCGACACGATGCTCGGCGCTCCGGGTGCGACAGCCCGCGTGCGCTTTTTACCCGCTAAGACGACCGTTCGAACCGTGGAGGTTTCCGGTGAGTGATATCAAGCAAGACAATTCGACGCGGGCCCCGCGTCTGACGATCGATCAGGATGCGCCGGCGTCTTCTACACAAGACTCCGCGCCTGCCGACGGTTCCGTGCAGTCTTCTGACGGGCGCAACGATTTTGACGAGGCCATGGGCCTTATCAAGGGCACCGGAGCGGCCATCTGGCGCTATGCCGTGCGCCATCCCAACACCACGTTCGGTGCTGTCGCGGGCTTTGTGCTCGCGGTTCTCGTGCTCACGCTCGGCCTTTGGGACACCATCGTCATCGCGTTCTTCGTCTTCATCGGTGCGCTGATCGGTCAGATCCGCGACGGTGAGAACGGAATCGTCAATTTCTTTGCGCGCCTTTTCAACGGCCGCTAGCCGACATGCAGGACCGGGTACGTCCCGGTCGTAAGGAGGAATCATGACACTCGATACCAAGGTCGATACCGCAAATAACGAGGAAGAGCAAAAGGTCGTGACGCCTGCCGCCGCCAAGGGAGATGTCGCGACTTTCGAGACGGCAGAAACCGATACCTCAGAGGCGGACGAGGACGATTTCGATGAGTCCGAGGACTCCCTCACCTATTCCAACGGTGTGATCGAGAAGATCGTCGCCATGGCCACGCGCGAGGTGCCGCACGTGCTCGGCATGAAGGGCAACCTCATGCACTTTGTGCAGGAGCAGTTTGGTGCCGAGAACCTCACCAAGGGCGTCTCGGTCGAGGTGACCGACGACAACCGCGTGATCGTCAACATCTCCGTGATCATCGAGTACGGTGCCTACGCGCCGGCGATCTTCGACGAGGTCAAGGCTCGCGTGACCGAGCGCCTGGCCGCATGCACCGGCCTTGAGGTCGCGGGCATTAACCTGCGCATCGAGGACGTGGTGACTCCCGAGGAGCTTGAGCGTCATAACGGGGAGCACGAGGCTTAGCGACTCCGTGCGCCTATCTTGGCCGAACCGTGTTTCAAAAGCCGTCAATCCCCCCGATTGACGGCTTTATTCGTATCAGACGTATATAACCTATTTTCAAAGACGCCGAGTCGCGTTACCATCGCGTTGATAGCAAAGACACGCATGGTGAAGGGTTTGACATGTCTGATCTTCATGAGGCCGAAAGCAGGGCATGGGCGATCGAGGCGGCAGCTGCAGAAGCGGCATCGCGGGCGGCTGAAGAGGCTCAGCGACCACCGGTGGCCCCCATGGAGGAGACGCTCGACAAGTCCGAGATCGAGCAGGGCGAGCGCATGGAGCGCCGTCGTAGCCAGGAGCCGGGATTTGCCAAGTTTTTCGCCGAGCTCAACCTGGGGCTTATCCTCACGGCGCTCGCCATCGTCGCGTTTAAAACGCCCAATCATTTTGCCTTCGGCGGCACCTCGGGTCTCTCGGTCATTCTTTCGACGTTGTTCCCTCAGCTTCCCGTGGGCGCCTTCATGTGGATCCTTAATATTGTGCTTGTGATCTTGGGATTCATTTTTTTGGAACGAAAGGCGATTCTGTGGAGTGTATTCGCCTCGTTTGCACTTTCGGCCTATGTGTCCCTGTTCGAGCTGTTTATTCCCAGCGACGTGTCGCTTACGGGCGATATGTGGCTCGACCTGTGCTTTGCCGTGATCCTGCCGGCGCTTGGCAGCGCCATTGTGTTCGATATCGGCGCCTCAACGGGCGGCACCGATATTCTCGCCATGATCCTCAAGCGGCGCACCACGCTCGAGATCGGTCGCGCGCTGCTTATCGTCGATATCGGTATCGTCACCGTCGCGGCATTTTTGTATGGTCCGCGCGTGGGTCTGTATTGCGTGCTCGGTCTCTTCGCCAAGACGCTCGTGGTCGACAAGGCCATCGAGAGCATCCATCTGCGCAAGGTATGCACCGTCATCTGTCGTGAACCGCGCAAGGTCGAGGAGTTTATCGTCAAACGGCTTAAGCGCTCCGCAACGCTGAGCCGCGGCTACGGGGCGTTTTCGGGCGACTGCGTGACGGTCATCATGAGCGTGCTTTCTCGTCGCGAGGCCGTTCAGCTTCGTCGCTATGCGCGCGAGGTGGACCCCAACGCCTTTATCACCATCGTCGACAGTTCCGAGATCGTGGGCAAGGGTTTTCGTGGAACCAACTAGCGCTGCTTTGGCATATGGAGCGCCAAAGCTTGCAAAACGGAGATGCGCAACAATTTGCCCCTAAGATGTGTGAGAATGGAGCGAACGAGCCGTCAACGGCTCGCTGTAGTCTGAGATTCGAAAGGGTGATCTCGATGTTCTGTTCTCAGTGTGGCGCTCCTATGGGCGATGACGATAAGTTTTGCGGCAGCTGCGGTGCCCCTAACATGGCCCATGTGACAAGCGCCCAGCCCCAGTCCCAGGGTGGGGCGACGCCTCAACCCGCGACTCCGTCTGCTCCCAAGGGATGCCTGGCACAGGCGTTTCAGGATTTGACCAAGACGCCGGGCGCGCTTATGCGTGTCTGTCAGATCGGCTTTCTGCCGGCGCTCATCTGCGCCGTCTCGGTACTGGTGCTGCTGGTTCCTGTGATCGGTGGTATTGCGGCCGCGATCGGCTTTCTGCTGGCGTATGTCGCAAGCGTGTGCGGCTCGGGTTTTGCCATCGAATGGGGCCGCGACATCTCCACGGGCAACGATGACGGCATGAAGCGGCCGCTGCTTCGTTCCACCTCGTTTGGCCTGGGAATCTTCTCGTCGGTGCTATCCGGCATCCTGCAGCTTATCGCGATCGTCCCCGTATTGGGCGTGGTGCTCTCGGCCATCGAGGGTGTCGCCGTGAGCGCCGCGGGTTCGTATTACTACTATGGCTCCTCGGGTCTTGCCGCGGCCCTGCTGGGCTCGTTGGGTCTGTTCGTCCTCGCGGTTATCGCTTCGTTGGTGCTCAAGGTTTTCTTCCAGATGTTCGCCGATATCGCCGTTATGCATTTTGCCGTGACGGGGCGTATCGAGAGTGCCTTTGCGCTCCATAAGGTATGGGATGCGTTCAAGCACAACAAGACCAAGCTGTTCTGCGCCTCTATTCTTCCCGAGCTCTTGGTCGGGTTGGTTTCCAATATCGTGCTTTGGATTCTTACGGCCGTGTTTGGCGCTATCGCCGCTGCCGGCCTCTACAGCTTTGGCTATGGCTACTATTCGCGCCCGTCGGGTATCGAGGCCATCCTTGCGGGCGGCGGTGCCGTGCTGGTGATCTTTGCGGTTCTGGTGCTGTTCGTCACGGTGTTTTCCTCGGTGTTTGGCAAAATGCTCAAGTATCGCGCCGTGGGTCACTGGGCTGCGCGCTATGCGAGCTCGTGGACCGATGAGGATGAGGACGACGTGCTGACCTTTGTGCTTCCCGGTGAGAAGAAGCCCGTAGCGGCCGCTCCCGCAGCAGATGACGCGGAGCCAGCAGCCCACGAGCCTGCAAAGGCTCCCGTTGAGGCTCCGGTATCGGTGCCGAAACCGTCGGGCGCGTTGGATACGGCGACCAAGACGACGGTTCTCCCCGAAATCGATCCGAATGACGAGAATCCTTTCGATGAATAAGGAGCGAAGAGCACGCCATTTTTGCAAGTGAGTGGACTTGCGAGCTCCTTGCAGATATAAGAAAAAGCCGCGGGTCGTTGACCTGCGGCTTTTTCTTTTTGGTTGCGCGGCGTACTCGGACGCGCTTAAAAAGTCCACTCACTTAGTAGACACAGGTGCCAAAATCACTGGCCATCTTCAGTCTTTCGCGCCTTTTCGTCCCGCCTGGCCTCGGCTCGAGCTTCGTGGATGCCGCGGACGGCGGCGTGGCGGGCGGTGCGGGCGTCATGCATGGCGTCACGCGCCTCGGCTGCCGTTGCCTTGGCCGAGCGCAACTTGTCAGCCAGTTGCGGGTTCTTCTCGGCCACCGCGGCGATCGCGGGCCCGTCGAGCTCTTCCTGCGTGGGCTCGGCCAAGAAGTCGATGGCGTACTGGGCGGCCACCATGGCGCCCTTGGCGAGCACGCTCTCGTCGATCTTGTAGAAGCAGGAGTGTTGGGCGAACGTGGCGCCGATCGCGGGATTGCGCGTGCCCACGAAGGCGAGCACGCCCGGAACCTCGTGCAGGTACTCGGAGAAATCTTCACCCGAAAGGGTGCCGCGATAGTGACCCTCGCCGGCGGTGCCCAGACATTTGAGGACGGCCTGGCGGCAGCGCTCGCTCGAGGCGGCGTCGTTTTCGACCTTGTAGTTGGCGATCGTGTAGTCGGTGAGCTTTGCCTCGGCGCCCAGAGCGGCCGCGGTGTGCTCGACGATGCGGCGGATGAGTTCGGGCATCTGCTCGTGCGTGGTGTCGCCGTAGGTGCGCACGGTGCCCGTGAGGTAGGCGGTGCCGGCGATGACGTTGCGCGCCGTGCCGCCATGGAGCTCTCCCACGGTGATGACGGCGGGCTCGTAGGGGCTGATCTCGCGTGAGACGATCGTCTGCAGGGCGTTGACGATCTCGGCGGCAACCATGATGGCGTCATGTCCGCGCTGGGGCATGGCGCCATGGCATGAGGTGCCGCGCACGTCGATGCGGAACCAGTCGGTGTTGGCCATGCGGGGACCGGGCTCGCACGAAACGGTGCCGGCGTCGACCTCGCTCCAGATATGGGCGGCATAGGCGCCGTCGACACCCTCGGTCACGCCTTGGGCGATCATCATCTTGGCGCCCTTGCCGTTCTCCTCGCTCGGCTGAAACACGATGCGCACCTCGCCGTGGATATCATCGGTCATGTGGCGCAGGATCTGCAGGGTGCCGAGCATCATGGCGATATGGCAGTCATGGCCGCAGGCGTGCATATAACCCTCGTTGACCGATTTGAACGGCTCATCGGTCTGTTCGGTCACGGGCAGGGCATCGATGTCGGCGCGTAGCAGGATGCGGCGGCGCGGCGTGCCGTCCTCGCGGTAGGCGTCCGGCGCCGTGCCGCGCAGCGTGGCGACAAGCCCCGTCTCGAGCGGGCGCTCGTAGGGGATGTTCATGGCGTCGAGTTGGTTGGCGATGTCCGAAGTGGTGCGCTCCTCATGCAGGCTCGGCTCCGGATGCTTATGGAAGTGTCGGCGCTGCTTGATGATATAGGGCTCGAATTCCGCTGCGATGTCCTGGATCGCGGCGGTGACCTCATCGGTTGCTCGGATATCGGTTGCCGCCATGATCTGCTGGGCTCGGGTCTTTGACATGGGTGGATAGCACCTCTTAATCAGTGTGGCCAAACGTTTCTCTCAGTATGACACGTCTCAAATGGGTCGGGTGGAGCAAAGGGGTACACTCGGGGAGGTTGTATATCGACCCCACGAAAGGGGAGGCTCCATGCAGCATATCGATCGGGTGATCAGGTCCAAGAATGTCTTTACGGGCGAGGACGGTGTCGACGCCGTCCGCGAGCTCGCGATCGCCATCGCCGGCGAGCGGATTGCGCTTGTGGGCGCGCCGGACGACGTGCTCGCCGCCGTGCCCGCCGCGACACCGGTCGAGGACTGGGGCGAGCGGTTTGTGTGCCCCGGGTTTCACGATGCCCATCTGCACTTCTTTCACACGGCGGTGGGCTCCTCGCCCTATATGCTCATGGATATGGGCACCTCCGAGGCCGCGCTCGTGGAGCATACGCGCGCCTTCGCGGCGGGGCTGCCGGCCGATGCCTGGGTCGTCACGCAGGGTTGGCGCGACTACCGCTGGAATCCGCCCGAGCATCCCACCAAGGCATCGCTCGACGCGGCCTTTCCCGACCGCCCCTGCGCCATGTACTCGGGCGACGGGCATACGCTCTGGCTCAACAGCCGCGCGCTCGAGGCGCTCGGCGTGACGCGCGATACCGAGCCGCCGGCGGGCGGGAGCTACGACCGCGACGCGAACGGCGAGCTCACCGGTATCTGCCACGAGGCCGCGGCCATGCAGCTTTTGCCCCGCTGCCTGGAGTGGCTGGGGGAGGAGCGCATCGCCGAGGCCTACGCCGACCAGATGGGTCGCATGGCAGAGCAGGGCATCACTTCGATCTGCGACATGTCGCTCATGCCCATGCCGGGCTGCGATTTTATCCGGGACGACGTCTACGATAAGCTGCAGGCGCAAGGACGTCTGGGCGTGCGTGCCCACCTCTTTCCGACGCTACTCGACGACCAGTCGCGTCTGGACGAGCTGCAGGCACGCTACGAGGGCAACGACCTGCTCTCGGCCCCCGGCTTCAAGCAGTTCTTCGACGGCGTGTCAAGCGAGCACACGGCCTACCTCACCGAGCCCTATACCAACCCGCGTTTTCCGGGCGACCGCGGGCGCCTCACGATTCCCACCGAACGCATGCGCAAGCTCGTGCTCGCGGCGGCCGAGTGCGGCAAGTGCGTACGCATCCATGTGATCGGCGACGCTGCCATTCATGCGGCGCTCGATATCTTCGAGGAGGCGGCCGAGCGCTACGGCCTGCCGGCGCACGGCCATAACACGCTCGAGCATCTGGAGAACCTGCTGCCCGAGGACATCGACCGCCTGCGCAGGCTCCATGTGGTGGCATCGAGCCAGCCGTGTCACATCACACTCGACCCGGGCGGCCCGGAGCGCGACCTCGGTCTCGAACGCAGCCGCATCATGTGGCCGTTTGCGACCTATGAACAGCGCGGCATCCGCCAGGCGTTCGGCACCGACAGCCCCATCACGCCGGTCACGAGCATGAACGTGCTCTACACCGCGATCACGCGCCAAGACCCGACAAGCCACTGGCCCCGCGGCGGTTGGCTGCCGAGCGAGCGGATCGATGCCGCGACGGCGATTCGCAGCTACACTCTCGGCAGCGCCTACGCGGCGGGCGACGAGCAAAATCTCGGCAGTCTTGTTCCCGGTAAATACGCCGATCTTGTCGTTCTCGACCAGAACCTCCTCACGGTTGACCCCCAGGATATCCAGGCCACCAAAGTTCAGGCGACCTATCTCGCCGGCAAGAAGATCTTCGAGCGCTAGGACCGCCGGCGGCCGTGCCACCTGTCGATGAGGGCGCGGCCGCTGTACAGGGCGATGAGCATCGCGACCTGGATGAGCACGATCGTACCGCCCGGCTTGAGTCCCCAGACATAGGAGACGGTGAGTCCCACGATGACGGAGGCGAGGCCTACGGCCGAGCTGACGGCGCACGTCTGCCACCAGCTCCGGGAGACGGCCAGGGCGCAGGCGACCGGCACCGTCATCATGGAGCTTACGATCAATGCGCCCACCGTGCGGGCGGCGATCGAGATCACGAGCGCGCAGATAAAGATGAAGGATACGTTGACCAGGCGCGTGCGGACCCCGGCGATACGCGCCGCGCGCTCGTCGAGCGCGACCCAGAAGAGCTCGCGAGAGAAGAGCGCGCAGTAGGCGATGATGCCGAGGCCGATGACGACGATGGTCGCCAGCTCCGTATCGCTCACCGTGACGATGCTGCCAAAGAGGAAGCTCGAGAACGTGGATGAGTTGGGAACGAATCCCGAGAGCACGCCGGCGAGGCCGACACCCGTCGCCATGACGATCGCGATGGCCAGGTCTCCGCGGCTCTCGAGCCGATTGCGGATGCCCTCGATGAAACAGGCGGCCGCAAGGCAGGCGACCGTGGCGCCGGCCACCGGGTTGATGCCGGCGATGAGGCCACCCGCCACGCCGGCAAGCGAGGCGTGGCTCAAGGTGTCGCCGATCATGGAGAGACGTTTGAGCACCATGATCACACCGACGAGGGGGACGGCGACGCCGAGGACCGCGCCGGCGATGAACGCGCGTTGCATAAAGGCGTATTGGAACATATCAAACATGTTGGACGGCTCCCTGGGCGAGGACGAACCGGTGGGCGTCGAGGGCCTCGAGGCGCTCGAGGTCGTGGGTGACCATAAGGACTGAGTGACCGCCCTCATGCGATACGGCCGCGAGCGTGTCGACGAACTCGTCGACGCTGGCGGCGTCGAGACCGCTGGTCGGCTCATCGAGAATCAGAAGCTCTGGATCGTTGACGAGGGCGCGTGCCAGGAGGGCGCGCTGCAGCTGCCCTCCCGAGAGCTCCCCGATCAGGGCGGATGCGTGGTCTGAGAGGTGCACCGTCTCGAGGGCGGCCAGAGCGGCGCGCCGGGCATCGCGCCCGTTTCTGCGCCCGAGTGCGTAGCGGTTGGCGGCGACGACCTCGACGACCGTGGCGGGAAACCGGTCATAGGCCCCGCCGGTGCGTTGCGGCACATAGCCCACGTTCCGCCATCGCGTGAACCGCACGGCATCGCGCCCGAACAACTCCGCCGTGCCGCTCGCGGGCGAAAGCTCGCCCAGCGCCACGCGCAGCAGGGTTGATTTGCCGGCCCCGTTCTCCCCGGTGAGGATGACGCTCTCGCCGGCCTCGACGATGAGCGAGCAGTCTTCAAGGACCGTCTCGTCGCCATAGGAGAATGTGACGCGGTCGAGTCGGATGGGGAACGCGTCGTCTGCGTTCGGCGCTGCGTTGCTCCCGGAATGCCTCTTGCTCATCATGCGTCGGCTCCCGGCGCCGTATTGGGGTCGGTCTCGTTGGCGGCCGTCTGCTTATGGGTGGAGAAGGTCGATCCGGCGTGGTCGAAGAGCTTGCGGTACTGCATGCGTTCAAGACGGTCGTCGGCATCCAAGAGCTTGCTTGGCATATCCTGGGCCTCGGGCACGTACCAGGTGCCGTCGGCGGCCTGCTTGCCAACCACGTTGATGCTCGGCATGTGTTTGCGGTTTTGCAGCCGCGCCCGCTGGTAGGCCGTGAGCGGGGCGCCGATGGCGTCGAGGGCGAGCGCGCCCACGTTATCGATGCTCGTGTCGAGCTCCTCGCTTGCCTGGGCGCTGCCGGCCACGTCGTAGTTGGCCCAGACCACGTAGCGCGTCTGCCAGATGCGCTCGGTGTGGGTAGCTTCGTCCTCATCGGTAAAGTAGAGGTCGTTGTAGCGGTCGGTGAAGAACGGCTGGTGGTCGCCGTACATCACCACGACGACGGGGCGGTCGAGCGCGCGCAGCTTCTCGAGGAAGTCGGCGAAGGCCACGTCGGACGCCTCCATGAGCGAGCAGTACTCGTCGGTCCAGGTGATGACCTTGTCGGACACACCCTCGAGGGCAAGGTGCAGCTGCTGGTCGGGAGGAACCAGACCCGTGTCGTAGGCCGAGTGGTTCTGCATGGTCACGTTATGGATGAAGACCGGCTTGTCGCTTTGACGCAGCACCTCCAGGCATTTGTCGTAGGTGGCGGCGTCGGTCACCTTGCGGCAGAGCTCGGGCGCGCCGGCGAAGTCCTCGATGGAGAGGAACTCGTCGAAGCCCATGTCGGCGAAGACGTTCTCGCGGTTCCAGTTGGTGGCGTGGTTGGGATGCATGGCCACCGCGCGGTAGCCGAGCTTCTTAAACTGGCGGGCGAGGTTCTCGGTGGGGGCCAGGTTATAGGTCATGAAGGGGTAGACGCCGGCGCCCAGATAGGCCATGGAGTGGCCGGTCAAAAACTCGAACTCGCTGTTGCAGGTGCCCGCGCCGAAGGCGCTCATGTAGCTCACACCCTGCAGGAGCGCGTCGTCGATCGCCTTGAAGCGCTCGGGCCCCTTGTAGCCGCAGCCCAGACCGTTGAAGATCGACAGGTCGGCGAACGATTCGTTCATGATGCAGATGACCGAGGGCTTGAGCTGGTCGAACTGCGCCACGGCGGCGGCGCGGTCGGGATTGGCGGCACCGTGGGCACCACGACTCCAGCGCCCGGCGAGGCGTTTGATGAGGGCGGCCGTATCGCGTCCGCTGTAGTGCTTGGGCTTGGGTGGGATCATCTTCTGCGCGCTCGAGATGAAGGTGGGCAGAAAGCCCTGGCTGTAGTAGCTGTCGAGCGGCTTCCAGGTGTGGAGCTTGATGCCGAGGGTGTCGTAGTAGCTGATGAACGCCTGCGCTCCCAGGGCGGCGCCGGCGATGAGCGCGGTGCGCCGGTCGACCGAGAGCGGGAGCTTGGCTTTGCGCGTCGGTTTCTCGGTGTGGGCTTCTTCGGCTGTGGGCTCGCCCGTCTCCGCGGACGTTGCGTTCGCGGGTTCCGCAGGGGCGGCCTTCGGTGTGTCTGTGGGCACCGTTGTCGAATCCGTCGCGTTCCCGGTCACGTCGGTCACTTTGTCACTCCGACGAGGCTCCCGCCCGCACGCTGAGCGCGGGATGCGGGCGATGAGTGCGATGCCTGCGGCAGCGGCGGCGAGCCCCATGAAACAGTAGGGACTGAGCTCATAGGTGTAGCTGCCGGCGACCGTCGCGGCGGTGGAGAGCGCGAACAGATCGCCGGGCTGGATGGGCATCGACTTGAACGTGATCACAAAGTACTCGGCGATGCCGATGGCAGCGAGCGCCGCGACGCCTACGATCGCAGGGGTCTTGCGGCGGCGCGGCAGATAGAACAGCAGGCTCAAAAGGCAAAAGATGAGCATGAGTTCCAGAAGGGCCGGACCGGGTTGCATGTTCCACAGTTCGTGGTTCGAGGGCAGCTCGAGGGCGAGCATCGAGCAGATCGATGCGCCGCCGATCGTTGCCAGCGTACGGGGATAGGGATGGTCACACGTCCAACCCCTCAGGTCCTTCATGCTTATCTTCATCGCTTTGTCCTTACTCCTGGTTCAGTGCCTTCACAAGCTTGTCCAGGTTGTCGTTCATGACGGAGAGGTAGTCCTCGCCGTCCTTGAGTTGCTTGTCGGTGAGACCCTCGACAGGGTTGAGCTGCACGCACGCGGCACCGGTCTCGTCGGCGATGGTCTTGGCGACCTTCTGCGAGACAAGGTCCTCGCCAAAGACGGTCTTGACGTTGTTGTCCTTGATGAACTGGACGATCTTGGCCATGGTCTGGGCGTCGGGCTCGCCCTCGGCATCCATGCCGGTGATCGCCACCTGCGTGAGGCCGTACGCGTCGCAAAGGTAGCCGAACGCCTCATGGGAGACGACGATCGTCTTGTTGGGCACGGCGGAGAGCTTCTCGCGGAACTCGGCGTCGAGCTCGTCCAGCTTGGCGGCGTACTCGTCGTGGTTGGCGTCGTAGTCGGAGGCGTGCTCGGGGTCTATCTTGGAGAGGGCGTCACGGATGTTGCCCATCTCGATCTTTGCGTTCGCGGGCGCGAGCCATACGTGCGGGTCGTAGACGGGGCCGTCGCCGGCATCCTCGTCGCCCTCCTCGGCCTCGCCGGCGCGCAGCTCGACGCCGTCCGACGCCTCGCAGCACGTAAGGTCGCCGTCGCCCGCGTCCTTTACGTCGTCGATCCAGTGCTCCATGCTCGCTCCGTTGTAAACGAGCAGGTCGGACTTCACGATGCTCGCGATGTCGGTGGGGGAGGGCTCCCAATCATGGGGCTCGGTGCCTGCGGGGACGAGGCAGCTCACCTCCACATGGTCGCCGCCGACCTTCTGCGTGAAGTCGTACATGGGGTAGAAGCTCGCGGCGACGTTGAGCTTCTTCGCGTCATCGCCGGAGTCGGCGCCGGCTCCGCCCTGGGCCGCGCTCGGCTGGGAGCAGCCGGAAAGAAGCGCCGCGGAGCTTGCCGCCGCGAGCCCCATGCCGCCAAAGGCGGCGCGCACGAAAGAGCGCCTGCTCATTCCCGTGCGTCTGTCTCCCCGCGGGCTCCAGGGCTCCCGCCCTCGTTTAGCCCTGCTTCCCGCAGTCTCCGTGGTCTGGACGCGAATGTTCCTGCCCCTCATGGGCACCGTTCCCTTCCGGGGTCTCGCCTTTGGCGCGGCGACAATCCGCGCAGGTTCCGCAGATCACGGTCCTGCGCTGGTCGACCACGAACCCATGGTGCTCGCGCACATGGTCCGAGAAGGACTGGAGCATGGAGCAATCGAGGGGGAACGCCCTTCCGCAGCTGAGGCAGAGCAGCTGGCCCTGGGGCGCGCCCTGCTGGTCGGGAAGCCGCTTGTAGCTCGCCGAGCTCCCTCGCGCGCCCACGACCTTGGCCACGAGCCCCTCCGCAGCGAGCTTCTCCACGGTACGGTACACGGTCGTCCGGCCGATGGAGGAGCCCCTTGCGTGAAGGGCGCCCAGGATGTCGTCGACCGTCTGGTACCTATCGGCGCTTGCGTCGAGGCACTCCATGACCAGCCGCTTCTGCTCGGTGTTGTATCCCGTTCTCTTGCCCATGCCGACCCCTTCTGGACCTTTGCGTAAAGCCATCGTAGGTCAGCCGGTCGCCTTTCTCCAAATCGAAATCCCAAATCGAATATGAAAACCAAATCCATAATAGTGGGCGAACGATGGGCGTCAACAAAAAACGAAAACGGAATCCAGATTCATATTTTCGCCATACGCAGCAAGGTGAGAAGCTCGTCCGGGCTCAATAGACCTCCGTCGACGTCCGCCTACCTGCCGTTTATTTGATGGGGCAAGGCCGAGCGCTCATTTATGTCCGGTTCCGCCCCTATACTTCAAAGAAAACCTCGCGGCTGCTCGATCGGAGGGGCCCGTGTCCTACATAGAGTTCAACGACGTCGTGCGCGCCTATGGTGAGGGCTCGACGCTCATCCACGCCCTCGACGGCGCGACCTTTGGCGTCGAGAAGGGCGAGCTCGCCGTGATCTTGGGCCAGTCGGGCGCGGGCAAGACGACCGCGCTCAACATCCTGGGCGGCATGGACCGCGCCACAT
>DJRP01000032.1:0-40893 GCA_002437815.1 Collinsella sp. UBA6357
CTACCAACTGAGCTAACGACCCGATATCTACGAGAAGCAAGAACTGGGGTGGGTAAAGGGACTCGAACCCTCGACCTACGGGACCACAACCCGTCGCTCTAGCCAACTGAGCTACACCCACCGTGTCCTGTGCGCTTCGCGCTCGACTATTATTGCAAGGAACGCAAACGGATGCAACCCCCAATTTTCAAGAATTTTGAAAAGTCTTTTCAGCTCCCTTCAAACCCTTATTCCCACCCAAATGATTGGGAGTACACTGACACCACCGTATCCGTCAAGGGAAGGGCAACTATGCAAGAGCTTTCACATCGCACCGCGACGTTCACCGATTCGGTTATCCGCCGCATGACGCGCATCTCAAATAAATACGGCGCCGTCAATCTATCTCAAGGCTTTCCCGATTTCGAACCGCCCGCTCCCCTGCTCGAAAGCCTGCAGCAGATCTCGCAGAAGCCCGAGCCGCGCTATCACCAGTACTCGATCACCTGGGGATCCCAGGCCATGCGTGACGCGCTGGCAGAAAAGCAGGAACACTTTATGGGTATCCCCATCGATGCCAATGAGAACATCGTGGTCACCTGCGGCTCGACCGAGGCCATGATGGCGGCAATGATGACCGTCACCAATCCCGGCGACAAGGTGGTCATCTTTTCGCCCTTCTATGAAAACTATGGTGCCGACACGATCCTTTCGGGCGCACAACCCATATATGTGCCGCTCAACCCACCGACCTATGATTTTGACCGCGATGCGCTCGAGGCCGCGTTCCGCGAGAACGCACCCAAGGCCATCGTCCTCTGCAATCCCTCAAACCCCTGCGGCAAAGTCTTCACGCGCGAGGAGTTGGAGTTCATCGCCGGCCTATGCAAGAAGTACGATGCCTATTGCATCACGGACGAGGTTTATGAACACATCGTTTATAAACCGCACACCCATGTCTATATGGCAAGTCTGCCGGGAATGCTTGAACGCACCATCAGTTGCAGTTCGCTTTCAAAAACCTACTCCATTACCGGATGGCGTCTGGGCTATACGATCGCCCCGGCCGAGATCACCGATCGAATCAAGAAGGTCCACGACTTCCTGACCGTCGGCGCTGCCGCACCGCTCCAGGAGGCCGTCGTCACAGGGCTCAAGTTCAGTGACGATTACTACGAACAGCTCCGCGAGGTGTATACCGAAAAGAGAGATCTCTTCTGCCACGGACTCGACGAAATCGGCATCAAACATAATGTTCCGCAAGGAGCATATTACGTGATGATGGACATCTCTGAATTCGGCTATAAGAGCGATTTGGAATTCTGTGAGGACCTTGCCTCCAAGGTGGGCGTAGGCGCCGTTCCCGGTTCAAGTTTCTTCCGCGAGCCGGTCAATCATCTGATTCGCTTCCACTTTGCCAAACGAGACGAGACCCTCAACGCCGCTCTCGTGAATCTCAAGGGTCTCCGAGACAAAATTCAACCTAAATAGATGAGAGAATTCTTTTAAGGCGCTATTAGTTTAGTATTAGACCGCTATAGTTATGCTAGATCTGAATAGCCCTACTGAAAGAGGGATGACATGGCAGAACAACAGCTGATCGGAGCGCTCGAAGCCGGCGGAACCAAGATGGTGTGTGCCACCGGATATGCCGACGGCACGATCATTGAGCGAACTGAGATCCCCACGACCACACCCGATGAGACCGTGGCGACCATCAACAACTGGTTTGCGGACAAAGCTATCGCCGCACTCGGCATCGGCGCCTTTGGGCCCACGGCAGTCAATCCTAACTCTCCACGATATGGATCGATCCTCGAAACCCCCAAGACGGCCTGGCGCTACTACGACCTACTTGGAAACATTCAGAACGTCCTCAACGTCCCCTGCGGTTACGACACCGACGTTAACGTCGCTTGCCTCGGAGAGGTCACCTATGGCTGCGCCAAGGGCCTCAGCGACGTCGTATACCTTACGATCGGCACCGGCGTCGGTGCCGGCGTCCTTTCGAGTGGCCAACTCATCCACGGCATGATGCATCCCGAAGCCGGTCATATCCCGGTGACCCGCGACCCACGCGACACGATCGGGATGCACAGCGGATGCCCTTACCATGGCAACTGTCTCGAGGGCCTTATCGCCGGCCCGGGCGTCAAGAAGCGCTGGGGCGGAAAACGCGCGAGCGAGCTCGCCGAAGACCCGCAAGCCATGGACCTGCTCGCGGGATACCTGGCACAGGCACTCATGACCTACATCCTGTGCTATGCACCGCAAAAGATCGTTATTGGCGGCGGCGTGGCCGATCACACCCCGATCGTGCAGATCGCCCGCAAGAAATGCGCCGAAATGCTCAACGGATACATCGCCACGCCCGAGGTGGCAGATATCGATTCGTATATCGTCAACAACAGCCTTGAGGGTAAGCAGGGCATCATGGGCTGCTTGGCTCTGGGGGCACAAGCACTCTAAAAACGGGTCGAGGCGCCTCGTAGAGCCCGTAAGATAAACGCCGCCTAATGGGACCGCAAGAACCCCTTTAGGCGGCGTTTTTACGCATCATACGCGATCGTAAGACATATCTGAGCAACACGCCTGTAGCAGCACCACAGCAATCAAGCAGCACGTCGGTGACCATACCGGCACGGCCGGGAACAAACAGTTGGATGGTCTCGTCGATGGACGGCACCAGCAGTAAAACGACCGCCGTGGGCAGCAGAACGTTCACGGATCGCACGCCATCAGGATCAAGCGCATGGGTAACAATAATACCGAGGATCATATACTCGGTAAAATGCGCGCATTTACGGATGACGAAGTTGGTGACCCAGGCATAGGGAAGCCCCAAAGAACCGAGCAGCGCATGGACCGCCTCCATGACCGTAAGGCTCAGCGAACCGGATCCGGAACCCGGCACAAGAGAGTTGCCCCAGATAAGACAAATCATAAGCAGAGCGGCAAGGCCCCAACGTCGATCGATATGACGAAAAGGCATCTAAGCCTCCGCGCGCAGTTTGGGGAAGCTCGCCGTA
Source organism: Collinsella sp. UBA6357 (assembly GCA_002437815.1). GTDB lineage: Bacteria > Actinomycetota > Coriobacteriia > Coriobacteriales > Coriobacteriaceae > Collinsella. Next base: position 3,009 of record DJRP01000032.1, read on the forward strand.
CCGCCCTCGATGACACTCAGATACTCATGCCCCGTGCGTCGAGCCGACTGGGAGTTCAGCCGATCGATTTCCTCTTCAAGAATACGGTTGATGCGATCATGTCGGCGATTGGCCAAAACACCCTCGGTGATCGCCTCGGCCCGCTCGATACTCGAGCGCGAGAGGCGAGCCGTGTCCTCGGGAAGCACAGCGGCATGCCGACCGACGTAGGCGGGAGCCTCGTGCTGATCGACCCTAGGATCAGAATCAACAATCGGATCTATAGAAGGCATTTCGAGCTCGTCGAGGATAGCGGCAGCAGCGGCCCACATATCCTCGTGACCGGAATAGTCAGCCATGGGAACATCGATTTCCAGTGAAGCATCGGGCAAATCGGCGGTATCGATACGATCGGAAGTATCGACCGTAGCGGTCATATCGGCCGATCCGAGAGCATCACGCGACGCCACGAAGGTGTCATCGGCAGAGGGCACAGCGGTTTGCCCCTCAGCCGTTGAAATCACAGGCATGGCGGCAAGAGCGGCATTATAGGGGGAACGAGACGAGGCAGACGAAAGACCGTCTGGAACGCCCCACAGCGAGTCCACGGCGGCTTGACGAGCCTCGGCATCGTCAGCGTTATCGGTAGGCACATCATCGCCTGCTCTATCCGCCTGAGAAGTCGAATAACCCGTCTGCTGCGCAGACGCCCCGTTCGTATAGACATTGCCCGTGGCGGCAGCGCTAGCAACCATCGAAACAAAGGCCGCCGTAGTACCCGCAGGCGCTGTCTGAGAACCGGCAACGGCACGTGCGGCTGCCGCGATATCGTCACGGTTGAGAGCACCGGTCTGTGCACCGGAGCGCAACTCGTCGATCGCGACCTCATACACATCATGTGAACGGGAAGGATCACAGCTCACGGGAGAATCCTCGTCCAGCATGCTGTCGATCATAGCCCAGGCATCGTCCTCAGAGGGAGCTCCTACGGCACGTTGGATGGTGGGAACATCGTCGAGAGAACGACGGCGTTGCAAGGCACCGGTGATTCCCGCGAAAACGGAGGAAGTCGCGGAATTCGACGTGGCGCGCGTGCCGGGAGCGGAGGCTGCTGCCTGAGCCTGCTGGGCCGCAAAGGCCAAAGTTGCCGCCGATCCGCCAACCGTAGCAAACGAGGAGGTGCCGGATCCGCTGACACTGGAGTTCATGAAACCAGGAGCAGAAAAAGACTCCGCATGCTTAGAGGACTCATCGCGACCGTCGGAAAGCGCCATAGAGGCGGCATAGACACCCACACCGGCGACAGCGCCGACAGCAAAGGGTACCGCAGCAGCGGCCACCGTTTCGTTCACTTGAGAAAACGGCAGCGTGGCAACATAGGCAACCACAGGAGCCGCCATTCCGATGCCACAAGAAAGACCGGCCAAAACAGCACGTTGCGTTGTATCAGAAGAAGCCATTGAGCTCTCCTTCATCTCCCTCGGCGCAAAACCCGACACTTGATTATCCTGTGGCCGCGCGCGAATAGATGAACGGGGACATGCCCCAAGGCAACGGATGTGGTTCGTTTCATCTGCTTGTATTCCGTCGCGAAGCTCTTTGTTATTATGCGAAACCCCTCAGGGGAATGCAAGATGACGTGCCGTTTTTATACGTTTGAAACCCATATCGACAAAACGTTATCGACCAATTGCCATAAAAAAGGGGCTGGCGCATCGCCAACCCCCTAACCACGCTGAAAGCGAGAAAACCTAGTACGACTGCTCGTAATCCACATGCTTCTTAGCGGTGCGGACAAGGAATTCCTGATTGGTCTCGGTGCCCTTAAGACCCTTGATAAACGAGGCCGCCGCACGCTCGGTATTGTTCATACCGGCAAGGATACGACGCAAGCCGAACACAAAGGGACGCATCTGTTCATCGACCAGTAGATCCTCGTTACGCGTACCCGACGCGATGGGGTCGATGGCCGGGAAGATACGGCGGTCGGCAAGATCGCGATCGAGTTTGAGTTCCATATTGCCGGTACCCTTGAACTCCTCGAAGATCACCTCGTCCATCTTGGAGCCGGTATCCACAAGCGCCGAGGCGAGAATGGTAAGCGACCCGCCGTTCTCGATATTGCGCGCAGCACCCAAAAAGCGTTTGGGCGGATACAAGGCGGCAGAATCGACACCACCCGACAGGATACGGCCCGAAGCCGGCGCAGCCAGGTTATAGGCACGCGCCAGACGCGTGATGGAATCGAGCACGACCACCACATCGCCGCCCAGCTCGACGATACGCTTGGCACGTTCGATGACCAGCTCGGAAACACGCGTGTGGTTGTCGGCCGGCATGTCAAAGGTGGAGGCAACGACCTCGCCCTTGATCGAACGCTGCATGTCGGTAACCTCTTCGGGGCGCTCGTCGACGAGCAGGCAGATCAGATGCACCTCGGGATTATTGATCGAAATGGACTGGCAGATCTTTTTTAGGATCGTGGTCTTGCCGGCCTTAGGCGGCGACACGATCAGGCCGCGCTGGCCCTTGCCGATCGGAGAGACGATATCGATCGCACGACCGGTGATGGAATCCTTACCATGCTCCATGCGAAGCGGCTCATTGGGATAGACCGGTGTGAGATCGCTGAACTTGGGGCGCTTACGGATCTCCTCGGGATCCTTGCCATTGACCGTCTTGATCTTGGCGAGCCCGGGGAACTTGTCGTTAGCGCGCGAGGGACGAAGCGTACCCTCGATTACGTCACCGTTGCGCAGACGGGCGGCGCGGATAAAGTTGGCGGGAACAAAGGCATCGTCACGCGAGGGCATGTAGCCATGGGCATGAATGTGGCCATAGCCTTCTTTTTCGATCTCAAGGATACCGATAATATCGCGGAATCCCTCGAGACGGGCGGCCGTGGTGTAGATCTCCTCGACCAGCTCCGCCTTCTTTTTGCCGACCGGGTCGAGCTCAAGCTCTTTGGCCTTCTCACGCAGCTCGGCCACTTTCATGGCCTGCAGGTCCTCGCGCGAAAGAGACGGTTCGGTCGGAACGTTGTAGCGCTCTTTATTGCGCTGCTTTCGGTCGCGCTGACGATTACGACGGTCGTTGCGCTCATCCTTGCGGTCGGTGCGTTCATCAGCGCGCTCGCGTTTATGCTGACGGCGGCTACCGCGACCTTGGTCCTCGGAAGACGCTTCGGAATCCGTACCCTCGGCGCCATCCGTCGCGTCAGCCTTCTTGGGCTTGTCACCCTTCTTGCGCTTGGGCTTTGCGGATTTACCCTCATCTGCCGCCTGAGCATCTTCTGGCGCATCGATCTTCTCGGGTGCATTCTCGTCCTCAGCGGGCGCTGCATCCGAAGCGTCAGCATCAGCTGAAACCTTGCGCTTGGAGCGCTTGGCAGCAGCCCGACGTCCACGACCGGGACGATTATCTTCGGCGACTTCGCTGCCCTCGGCCGCAGAGGGGTTGGTGTTGTCGGGTTCATTCCCAGACGCTGCATCCTTGGATGCGGCAGTCTCAATTGTGCCGGAACCCGAACCCGTCGCCACTGCCTCAGCCGCCGACTGGGCGGCACGTGCGGCGGCAGCGGCCTTTTCGGCCTCGACAAAAGCCTTGGGCTTACGTCCACGACGATGCGGGCGAAGCGCAGGATCGACGACGGGAACATCATCCGAGCCTTCGGCAGGCGCGGACGCCGCAGGAGACGCTTCCGCAACGGGGACATCGACGTCTGACGACTCGGCAACGGAGGTTGCAGAAGTGGTCTCGTCAACGGTCTTTGTCTTCGCACGGCGCCGCGTGCGAGAGGACTTAGCGGGAGTCTCATCTACGTCGCGCTCGCTGGCAACCGGCGCCGCGGGGTCGCCTTGCTGCTCGGCGGTGGCCGTCAAAACGGCAGCCTCACGCTCGGCAGCACGACGCTGGGCACGCACAACCTGCGCTTGGCTGATCTGTGCCAATGCCCGTGCCTGAGCGACCTCATCGGTAATCGGAACCTCGAGCTCGCTCGAAGTGCGCTTAGTGCGCGTCGTGCGTCGCGCACGAGGCTTGGCCTCCCCTTCACCGTCGACACCCTCGCTCTTTTTCGTCGTTCGACGCGTACGCTTGGGTTTTGCGGCGGTAGCGGCACCCTCTTTGGAAACTGACGACGAAACCTCATCAGTCGAAACCCGATTTTCCACCGTCGCGGAAACTTGGGGTACCTGAGGAGCCTCGGACTCTATTTGATTTTGTTCTTGTTGATCAGACACAGCGTTTGCTCAACTTTCCTATCAAGCCCTTCGGCCATATGAACGCTTTACTCATACCGATCAGGGCAACTAAAACAATTGAACCGACAGAATCAGCCGGCACGTCATTGAACTGTGAAACACGATTACGCCATATGCGCAGCGTTAGTGTAACACAACACGCATTTTCAACAAGAAAAAAGCCCGGCGCCCAAAGAGCACCGAGCCCAATATGAACCAAAGGTTATAGGTAGAACAAGCGTCAGCGAGCGGGCCTCAGGTGCCCGAGATTGCCGTGAAAGAGGAACAACGCTACATCTGCTCGGGAGCGGAAACGCCGACCAGCGAGAGAACGAGCGCCAGCGTCACGCGAACGGCGTCGCATGCGGCAAGGCGGGCACGCGAGAGCTCGGCGTCAACGGGATGGCCCTCGCTCGGAAGCACCTGGCAGGCAGCATAGAAGCTGTGGAAATCACCCGCAAGCTCCTCGGCAAAGTGGGTCAGGCGGAACGGAGCGCGATCGCGCGCGCAGCCGGCGATAAGATCGGTAAGCTCGTTGAGCTTGCGAGAAAGAGCGAGCTCGGTCGGATCAGTTAGCAGCGCATAGTCGACATTCTCGCCGATCGCCTTGGCGGCAACGGCCTTCATGCCCATCTCTTCGGCCTGCTCGGCCGTGACATCGGCCGCACGACGCAGGATCGAACAGATGCGAGCGTGAGCATACTGCACGTAGTAGACCGGGTTCGTGTTATCGCGTTTCTTGACGGCCTCGATGTCGAAGTCGACCATCTGGTTAGAGCTCTTGGAGATGAGCGTGTAACGTGCGGCGTCGGAGCCGACCTCGTCCACGAGCTCCTGGAGGGTGACCATGGTGCCCTTGCGCTTGGACATGCGAACGGGCTTGCCGTTGCGCAGCAGGTTCACAAGCTGACCGAGCAGGACCTCGAACTTGCCGGGATAGCCGAGAGCGTCGCAGACGCAACGGACACGGTTGATGTAGCCGTGGTGATCGGCACCCCAGATATCGATAACATGATCGACGCGCTGGAACTTATCCCAGTGATAGGCGACGTCGGACGCGAAATAGGTGTACTCGCCGTCAGTCTTGACCAGCACGCGATCCTTATCATCGCCAAGGTCGGTCGAACGGAACCACAGGGCACCGTCCTTGTTGTAGAGATAACCCATCTTGTCGAGCTTCTCAAAGGCGCGATCGACCGCGGAGGTGCCGGCCGTGGGGCCCTCGGTGTCCTTAACGTAGAGCGAACGCTCGGAGAACCAACGATCGAAGTCGCAGTTCACGGCATGGCAGAGATTACGCATGCTATCGACCATCTTGACGTAACCGCGCTCACGGAAGCTCATCATGCGCTCATGGGGATCAGCCTCAACCCACTTGTCGCCGTCCTCGCGCCAGAAGGCAGCGGCCTCGTCGATGATATAGTCTCCACCGTAGGAATCCTTACCGAGCGTTTCGGCAAACTGATCCTGATACGGATGCGTCTCGGGATGCTCGTCGGCCTCGTCGGCAACGAAGGCATCGCGGTCGGCCACGAGAATCTTGTGCGCCTCGTCGATATCAACACCCTGCTTGCCGATGATGTCAGCGATCTGCATGTAGCGAACGCTAATGGAGTTGCCGAACGTGTTCATCTGGTTGCCGTGGTCGTTGATATAGAACTCACGCTGAATGTCATAGCCGGCATGGCTCATGACACGGCACAGCGAATCGCCCAACGCAGCCCAACGACCGTGACCGATGTGCATGGGACCGACCGGATTGGCCGAGACGAACTCGACCTGGGTCTTGAGGCCGCCGCCCACATTGCTCTTGGCAAAATCCATACCCTTGGCACGGGCCTCGCCAAAAATAGCGTTCTTGGTGGCGACGGACAGATAGAAGTTGATAAAGCCCGGACCGGCGATCTCGACCTTCTCGATCGCGCCGTCCTGCGGCATATGGGCCACGACGGCCTCGGCGATCTTGCGGGGCGCGCAATGCGCAAGCTTGGCCGACTTCATGGCCATGGTTGAGGTCCACTCACCGTGAGAAGTGTCGGCGGGGCGCTCGATCGCACAATCCTCCAGGTCGAATGCGGGCAGATCGCCGGCCTCTTGGGCCGCGGCGAGTGCAGCGCGTACCAGCTCTTCAATCTTCTCGGGCATAGTTCCTCCTTGTGATGTGGGCTTCGGAGCTCTTGATCACTCCTAAAGCCAGCCAGAGTTGTTGCAACTTTAGCACAAGGAGCGTCGGCAAGGTATGGAACCGCCTTTCCGTATGAATATGGAACATATCCGTTCAGGCGCACGCAAATAGATCGTTTTAGCTGGTAGTTAATCTAATACATCCCATGTTCATCAAATATGTCTATACGAGCTAAATGCATAAAGTGCTGCATAGATACTATGTGTGCTTTTCCTGCATAAATCTCACATTTTTGCACGTCAGCGTGATACCCTAAACATAGTGTTTTTCGTATAAGTTGGAGGTAGCATGTTTGAGATCGGACAACACGTGATTCATCCGGGGCAGGGAGTGTGCACGGTCGTGGGCTTTAGAGATGACACGCCGCAGCCCATGGTGCTGCTCGAAGCCAAGCAGGGCCACGCGCAAACGATCCTCATGTACCCCGTCGCGCAAGCCGATCGCCTGCATGCGGCCATCTCGCGCGAAGACGCCGAACATTTGCTCGCCCATTACGATGAGCTCGAGTGCGACACCTTTACCGAGCGCAACAGCTCACTCGAGGAAACTCATTTCAAACAGCAGCTCAAGCTCGGGGCACCCGAGACGGTACGCGTCGCGAAGACGATGATGTCGCGCATCGCAGACGCCGAGGCGCAGGACAAAAAGCCCAGCAGCTATTACATGCGTGTGCTCAAAGAGGCCAAGCGCCGCTCTATCGAGGAGTTTGCCGTGGCTCTGGGGCTGAGCGAAGATGACGTCGAAGCCCGTTTCGCCCAAGCCGCCGCTCTCAACTAACGCGTAGGTCTGGAACAAGCACAGTCCTCCGCACAAGCGAACAATATGCCCTGCATCCTGAGTTTAGGATGCAGGGCATATTTCGTAGGTCTATTCCGCCTGGAAGGTATCGCGATCAGGCGCAAAGGACTGCATGGCCGCAATGGTGCGATCGAACAGTTCCGGGAGTTCCCAGCCCAATAATTCGGCACCCTTCGAGATAACCTCGCGCGAACATCCGGCGGCAAAACGCTTGTCCTTGAACTTCTTCTTGAGCGACTTGGTCGTGAAATCCATGACGCTCTTGGACGGGCGCATGATCACGGCCGCACCGATAAGTCCGGTGAGCTCGTCACAGGCGAAGAGCACTTTTTCCATCTGGAGCTCGGGCTTGGGAAGCGCATCGTTAAAGTCTGAGTTATGCGACTGGATGGCCCGGATGAGCTCCGGCGTCGCACCCTCCCCCTCAAGGATCTCGGCAGCATAGACGGTGTGGTTCTTGGGATCGTCCTCATGCTCTTCCCAATCGAGATCGTGAAGCAATCCGACAACGCCCCAAAATTCCTCGTTCTCGGGATCGAACTCACGCGCGAAATAACGCATGGTGCCCTCAAGCGTCTCGCCGTGAGCGATATGAAACGGATCCTTGTTGTGCTCGTTGAGGAGCTCAAAGGCTCGGGCGCGGGTAATTCCGGCATCAAACTTATCCACCATGGCGCATCCTTTCCAGTTTGGATTATGAAAAAGCTACGGGAATGAACCCCTCACTAGCATACAAGCTATGGACGAGTTTGACCGGTGCCACGGACGAGATATTTATACGTAGTGAGCGCCTCGGCCGCAAACGGCCCGCGCGCATGAAGCTTTTGGGTCGAAATGCCGATCTCGGCGCCAAGCCCAAAGACGCCGCCGTCGGTAAAGCGTGTGCTCGCGTTGGCATAGACCGCAGCGGCATCAATACCATCGAGGAACTTCTCGCAGGCCGATTCGTCCTCGGCAATGATGGCCTCGGAGTGCATGGTTCCATACCGGTTGATATGAGCGATGGCCTCGTCCTCGCTCGTAACCACCTTGACGCTCATCTCAAGCGCCAGATATTCACGGCCCCAATCGTCCTCGCTGGCGGGCACATAGTCATCGACCTCGATAAGACCGGCGCGTGCTGCCGCTTCGCAGGTTGCAACATCGCCATGGATCAAAACGCCGTGCTCATGCAGCACGTTGATAACGAGCGGCAGGAATGCATCGGCAACAGCGCGATCAACTAGAAGAGACTCGGCTGCGTTACAAACACCCACACGCTGCGTCTTGGCGTTGACGATGATGTTGAGCGCCTTTTCAAAATCGGCCGACTCGTGAACGTAAATGTGGCAGTTGCCGGTACCGGTCTCGATGACCGGTACAAGCGATTCACGCACACAGCGCTGGATAAGACCGGCGCCACCGCGGGGAATCAGCAGGTCAACGATGCCGCGAAGTTTCATAAGAACGCCTGTGGCCTCACGATCGGTCGACTCGATCATCGATACGGATGCGCGGGGGAACCCGCAGCTCTCGACGGCGTCAGCCAAAAGCTCGGAGATCATCGCGCACGAGTGGTATGCAAGCGATCCACCGCGCAGGACACAAGCGTTACCGGTGCGGATGCAGATGCCCGCGGCGTCGGATGTCACATTAGGGCGCGCTTCGTACACCATGGCGACGAGCCCCAGCGGCACGCTCACCTTGGTAAGGTCGAGCCCACAGTCGATCGTGCGATGATCGAGCACACGGCCAACGGGATCGGGCAGATCCGCAAGGGCCTCAAGCCCTTGAGCCATGCCCTCCACGCGCTCCGGCGTGAGCAGCAGGCGATCGAGCAGACCCTCAGACGTCCCAGCATCGCGCGCTGCCGCCATATCAAGCTCGTTCGCCGCGATGATGGCATCGCTACCGTCACGCAGCGCCGCGGCCATGGTGCGCACGGCCGTCTGACGTTCGGCATCGCTCGCTGAGCCGAGCACGCGCGACGCTTCTTTGGCAGCAAGGGCGAGATCGTGGACATATTGGGGTATATCAACCGGCATAGCTGGCCTTTCTCTCGGAGTTTGATTCATAGTAGCCGATTCTTCCGCGATGGGCGCACGCCGGCGGTAGAATTGGGCGAACCTTAACCGATTGAGAGAACAGGAGCATCATGGCCCTGATCACCAGCTATCACGTACCCGGTCTCTATGTAGAAGATCACAGCATCGACGTCCCGCTTGACTGGCGAGGCCTTGAGCCGGCGCTGCTCGCCGTGGGCAGCACCATGCGCCGCGGCGCCATACCCGGCGCGATCGCCGGGGCACCCGAAAGCATCAAACTCTTCTACCGCACGGTATGCGCACCCGAGCACGTCAACGACGACCTGCCCCTGCTCGTCTTTTTGCAGGGAGGCCCCGGCGGCGAGGGCCCCCGCCCCCTCTCCCCTACGAGCGACGGCTGGATCGAGGAGGCCGTCAAGCACTTTCGCGTCGTGCTCCCCGACCAGCGCGGCACCGGCCGCAGCAGCCACGTCAACGGCGGCACCATCGCCGCCCTCGGCAAACGCGCCGAGGCCACCGGCGCCGATGCGGCACGTGCCCAGGCCGATTTCCTCAAGCGCCATCTGGCGAGCTCCATTGTCCGCGACTTCGAATACCTGCGCCTTGTGGGCTTTGGCGGCAAGAAGTGGACGACACTCGGACAGAGCTACGGCGGCTTTCTCACGCTCACCTACCTCTCGCTCTTTCCCGAGGGCATCAGCGCGAGCTTTACCTGCGGTGGCATACCGCATGTCCCGGCAAGCGCCGCCGAGGTCTATAGCCACACATTCCCGCGCATGATGGCCAAGACCCGCCAGTACTACGACCGCTACCCTGCCGACATCGATCGCGTTTCGGCACTCGCGGACGCCATCGACGAGCAAAAGCCCCTGCTCGCAGACGGTTCACCGATGACGGTCGAGCGCCTGCAGCTCATGGGCAGCGACTTTGGCATGAAGCCAAGCTTCGAGCACATGCATTGGGTCGTCGACCACGCCTTCACCGACGGCGACGGTACGCTCTCCTGCGGAAACAGCATCTCGGACGGCTTTCTCATGCGCGTGCTCGATCGCACCAACACCCGCACGAATCCGCTTTATTGGACACTTCAGGAGTTTATCTACGCCGACGGCGACACCATGCCCATCCGCTGGGCGGCCGCAGCCGAGAAAGCCAAGCGCGCCGCGTTCGACACGCTCGCGCGGCCGCTCATGTTCACGGGTGAGGCGATGTTCCCCTGGATGTTCGAGCAGATGCCCGAACTCAAGCCCTTCAAGCCCGCTATGGATCTGCTCATGGAGGATACCGACTGGGATCAGATCTACGATCAGCAGCGCCTCATGGCCAACGAGGTGCCGTTGCAAGCGGCCGTCTATTTCGATGACATGTATGTCGACTCCGGGATGCAGCTCGATACACTGAGCCGCGTGGGCAACAGCCACGCTTGGGTGACCAACGAATTCGAGCATGACGGGCTTCACGGCGACAGGGTGTTCAGCCATCTCTTTAACGAGGCCCTCAACCGCGGCGACCTCAAGAACATCTTCTAGCTCATTGAAGCAACCGGGGCAAAATCTTTAAACAACCGGGATAAGGTTGAGAAGCGAGAGCCCGTCAGAGCGAGCAAGGTGCCTTGAAACGAGGCGGCATAGACCTTATGGTCATGCCACCGAAGTTGAAAGGCAGATTGCCGCTCTGACGGGCTCGCAGCGTCGACCCTCTAGCAGCGTCGACCCACTAAGCGAAGACGATTAGATTATCGCGATGTATAGCCGGTTTCTCGGCAAGGGCAGCCAGCAGGCGGTTTTTGGCGATCTGGTCCTGACGAAGTCCGGCCGCAAGCTCAAGGGTATCAGAATCGGCCTCGGCGATACCGCGCGCGACCACCAAGCCCGACGCATCTTTGACGTCAAGCACCTCGCCCTGCTCAAAAGAGCCCGAAACATCACGGATACCCACGGCAAGCAACGAAGAGCCGCGATCAACCAGGGCCGTGGCGGCCCCATCATCGATCGTTACCGAGCCGTGGGCTTTATCGCCCAATGCGATCCAAAGTTTACGCGGCGCGATATCCAGGCGCTCAACGGGCGGATCGAACAACGTGCCCACGCTCTCGCCCCGTGCGAGACGCACCAAGCTGTCATGCTCGGAACCAGAGCAGATGACGCTCTTGATACCTGCGGTCATGAGAATGCGGCTCGCACGGATCTTGGTGATCATGCCGCCCGTACCGACGGCCGTCGAGGAATCGCCCGCGGAACCGATAATCTTGGCATCGATCTTATGGACGCACGGGATCATGACGGCAGAGGGATCCTCATGCGGATTGGCAGTATACAGTCCATCGATATCGGACAAGGTGACACACAGGTCGGCAGAAACCAGACAGCTCACCAACGCAGCGAGCGTGTCGTTATCTCCGAACTTGATCTCATCGACCGTAACGGTATCGTTTTCGTTGACGACCGGCACCACACCAAGCTCCACCAGACGCAGGAGGGCATCGCGAGCGTGCAGATAGGAGGAACGACGCGCCGTGTCGTGACGCGTGAGCAGCACCAAAGAGGTCAAGAGGTCGCGGGCGTGGAACTCCTCGTCGTAGGCCGAAGAAAGGATGCACTGTCCGGCCGAGGCGCATGCCTGCAGGCTCGGCAGATCGCCGACCGGTTTGCGGTCGAATCCAAGATGTGGGTAGCCGCAGGCGATAGCGCCCGAGCTCACCACGACCAGGCGCCAGCCCATCTCGCGCAACGCCGCCGCCTGATCGGCAAGGTTGCCTATAAAAGCACGGTTGACTCTGCCGTCAGAGGCAACCACCGTGGATGAACCAATCTTGACGACCATCGTCTTATAGCTGTGCGTCATAGGATGGACCAATCGAATCTCGAAGTTTTGTACGAATGGCGGAAAGACCTGTCGTTTTACTACGTCCCCCATTGCAGGTTAGCGGTGGTCGACGGTCCAGGGAAACGCCGATGCCGCGGACATGCTCTCGCGTACGAGCTCGTCGCGAACCTGAGCCAAACCCTTTTCCATACCCACCACATAGGTCTGCGGATACAGGAAGCGCTTGTAAGCGGGGTCGAGATGGTCAAGGGCCCAGGCACAACGATCGCGCGCGTCCTCAATGCTTTCGCGTGCCGCCACGGCAGAGCCGTTACGCACCAGGGGCGCAAGCAGTTCTCGGTACTCAAGCTCGGACACATCGGTGACAAGAGCCGCATCGTTGACGGCGACCAAGGTGTTACCGCGCTCGGGGCCCTCGCCCGCCAGATACGCGGTGTCGTAGATCATGTCACAGACCGGACCGCCGAAACCGTCGTAGTAACGGCGGACCCGCTGCACACCGGGAATGGTGCGCTTATAGGGCTGTTCGGAAAGCTTGACAACCGGCGTCCAGTCCGATTCGCCCGAGGCACGCCGCGCGGCGAGCTTGTAGACGCCTCCCAATGCGGGCTGGTCATAGCAGGTGGCCAACTTGGTGCCCACGCCAAAGCTGTCGATCGGAGCGCCCTGATCAAGCAGGGACTGAATCGTGTACTCGTCAAGGTCGTTCGACACGCTGATCTTGACGTAGGGAAGCCCTTCCGCATCAAAGCGGGCCCGTACGTATTTTGAAAGCTTGGCAAGGTCGCCCGAATCGATGCGAATGGCAGAGAGACGCTCGCCAGAAGCCTCCATCTCCTTGGCAACGGTGATAGCGTGTTCGCAGCCCTCGCGCACATCGAAGGTATCGATGAGCAACGTGCAGTTCTTGGGGCTCGACGCGGCAAAGGCCCTAAAAGCCTCAAGCTCGGAGTCAAAACTCATGACCCAGCTATGAGCATGTGTGCCGAACACGGGGATACCGTAGCGACGGCCCGCCAAGACGTTGGACGTAGAAGAACAACCGGCAACATAGCTCGCACGGGCAACGGCCAAACCCCCGTCGGGCCCTTGAGCGCGACGCAGGCCGAACTCCGCGACCGGTCGTCCCTGTGCCGCTTGGACGACGCGAGCCGTCTTGGTGGCGACAAGCGTCTGGAAGCCGACGATGTTGAGCAGCGCGGTCTCAAGCAGTTGGCACTCGAGCGCGGGGCCCGTGACACGGACCATGGGCTCACGCGGAAAGACAAGCTCGCCTTCGGGCACCGCATCGATATCGACATGTGCCCTGAAGGTACGCAGGTATTCAAGAAAACCGGGCTTGAACAGTGCGCCGCCTGCAGGAGCCTCCAGCGAACCCAGGTAATCGATGTCCTCGGACGTAAATCGAAGATTCTCGACCAGCTCGGGAAGCTCGGCCGTACCGCACATGACGGCATAGGCGCTGCCAAAGGGGTGGTCGCGGTAAAACGCCGTGAAGCAGCCCTGCTCGTCGAGCTTACCGCTCTCCCACAGACCTTGAGCCATGGTGAGCTCATAGAGATCGGTGAGCATAGCAATGTCAGTGGGATGTGAGGAATCGGTCAATGCCATGGGAGGCGACCTTTCAAACGAAGCGAACGAGACATAGGCCACATCGGTGGCAACGGCCCGCACGCCCGCGGGCCGCGAGAAAAATGCTAGCCGATCATACCGGTTGAGGTAAGAACGGAATAGCCGATAAAGATGACGAAGGCGATAAGGGCCAAAACGATGATGAGCTTTTGGGCGGGAGCCATACCGGGAATGTCGTCGGCACCCTTAGGTTCGGCCGAAGTGACCATACGCTGCGCAAACGACATATCCTCGCGTGCCGGAGTCGCTTCGCGCTTGGGCTGAACGGTCTTCTTCGAACGCTTCACCTCGGCAAGACGGGCTTTATCCTTCTCGGCACGCAGGGCTTGGAGCTCCTCACGCTCGAGACGAGCCTTCTCCTCGGTCGCGCGACGCGCTTTCTCTGCCCTGAGCTGTTCCAGCTCGGCACGCTCTTCGTCAGTCAGCGGATCGGTATCGTGCTCGGCCATGGGCGCCCTTTCTTAGAAAAAAGGCACCGACGGTTGTCAGTGCCTTATCAAAGTCATTGGTGGAGACGAAGGGAGTCGAACCCTCGGCCTCTGCCATGCGACGGCAGCGCTCTCCCAACTGAGCTACGTCCCCAAGACAAGAAATTATTTTACCTAGGGAACAAAAACTGTCAACGACTTTTTAGTATCGACTTCATTCCCGCCCCAAAGCATCCGCCCGATGCAAAACGCCGGTCGTGTCAAAAGCGGGGGTGAAGCTCTCGTCGACAGCGCCGCCCTCTTGCCAGAACATGGTCGTGAAGCCAAGGTCGTCGGCGTGATCGAGAACCATCTCATATTCCTCGCGCGTCACGGCCCGAGAAAGATCTCCCCCACGCTCCCGCATCAGGGCATTGGGCGTGTACTGATTCATGACCGAGATAGGCACATCCCCCACGGTATCCCAAATAAGATCGAGAACACGGCATGAATCATCCACATGCCCCGGCAGCACAAGATGGCGCACGATGATGCCGCGCTTCATGAGACCCTCATCATCGACAAGCTCACCGCCGCGCCGCTCGATCTCGCGCGCCATCTGCGCAAGACCCGATACGGCCACCCGCGGATAGTCCTCGACATGCGAAAGCGTGCGCGCAAGGTCTTCGTCGGCATATTTGAAATCGGAAAGCCACACGTCGACCAGATCCCCCAGAGCACGCACGGCACTCGCACGCTCGTAACCGCTCGTGTTGTAGACGACGGGAACGCTCAGGCCCCGTTGCCGTGCGGCGGTGATCGCTGTCGGCAAAAGGTGCGCGTAATGCGTTGCCGTTACCAGGTTGATGTTATTGGCATGCTGATCCTGGAGCTCCAGCATGATCTCCACCAGCCGCTCGGGGGATATCTCGATACCGAAGTTACCGGTGGAGATCTCATGATTCTGACAATAGATACATTTGAGCGAGCAGCCGCTGAAAAAGATCGTTCCTGAACCGGACTCACCCGATATGGGAGGCTCTTCCCACATATGAAGGGCGGCACGCGCCACGCGCAGCGAGTCATCGGCACCACAGGCCCCGCGCATGCCGGCCGCACGGTTGGCGCCACAGCGCCGCGGGCACAGATGACAGGCGCGCAGCGGTGCCGACAGCAAGTCAGAAGAGCTATTGGAATTGACATCCATCGAGGACATACTCCCCCGCCAAATTCGAAAACTAGGAGAACACGCGGCGGCAACATGCCTAAGACATGCGCCTGGCGTCATGAACCACGTAATAGTTCGACACGATTCCCGTAAAGTCAAGACTGGAATCGATAAACCGCGGCTCTATGATGTAGGTATTCCGCCCCCCGCGGAGCAACTGGGTGAACCGTCGCGTTTATTTAGGGAGCCCACACAGTCGTACTCAGTACAGGTATCCTTCGTTGTTAAGGACGCTGGAACGGGCGATGAGGGCACCCACCTGTTTTAGGTGGGTTCATTTTCGTAACGTGGGGGGTGGTATTTTTTTGCCGCTTCATGCTCTGCCTGTTGGGAAAATCGGGGGCGTGCCCATATCGCCGATCACTCTCCAGCCGATTGGAAATATGGGCACGCCCCCGATTTTTAATGTTGCACTCAGCTTGTATCTGGTAAGGCCGTGAGAATCAGCATGCGGGGTTCGAGATTGCAAGCCCGTCAGGTATGATTGCTCAGATATGCCGGAAAACTTACGGCTTCGTTTTACTTCGATGTTTGGCGGTACCCCTCAATGGATCAAATGCCAAATTGCATACCATTTCTGTACGTGGCGCTCGCTGCGTTTGTCACGACCTACCTGACCGTTCCTGTAGCAAAGAGGCTCGCCATCAAGCTCGATGCTGTGGATTATCCATCTAAGCGACGCATCAACACCACGCCGATCCCCCGTATGGGAGGCATCGCCGTCTTCGCGGGCCTTGTAGTCGCCTGCATCGTTCAGATCCTGGGCACATGGTATCTAGGGTGGCCGCCCGTTCTGGTGCCCCATCCTCGCCTGCAGATCAACTATCCGCTGATAGCCCTCGCCGTGACGGTGGTGTTCGCGACCGGTGTGATCGACGACATCTTTCAGCTCAAGCCCAAGCAAAAACTCGCCGGTCAGATCCTGGCGGCACTCATCGCGTGCCTCGGGGGTCTGCGCATCGGCGTCATCGTCAACCCCGCGGCACCGGGCGAGATTTCACTCGGATGGCTCGCCTATCCCATAACCGTCGTGTACCTGGTGGCGTTTGCCAACATCATCAACCTCATCGACGGCTTGGACGGTCTAGCGTCTGGCATCTCGGGCATCGCGGCCTTTACGATGTTCACGTTTGCCCTACTTGCCCAGCGTTGGGATGCCGCAGCCCTGGCTATTGCGCTTTTTGGGTCCTGCCTGGCCTTTTTGCGCTTCAACTTCAACCCTGCGAGTATCTTTTTAGGAGACTCGGGGTCGCTTATGCTGGGCTTTGTACTGGGAACCATCTCGCTTCTCAATGTGAGTCGCTCGGCCGCCGTCACCTCGATGATCATCCCGCTCATCGTGGCAGGCGTGCCGATCATCGACACCTTCAGCGCCATCGTTCGCCGACGCCGGGCCCACATCAGCATCGGCCAGGCCGATAAGGGCCACATCCACCATCGCCTGATCCAAGAGGGCTACAACCAAAAGCAGGCCGTACTGCTTATCTATGCCTGGTGCATCCTGCTTTCTGCCGGTGCCGCCATGATCAACCAAGTCGATGTCCCAACGCGCATCGCAATTTTCATCGTGCTGGCAGCGGGCTCCGCGGCGTTTGCCAAGCACTTGCATCTGTTTGAACCCGTGCTGCGCCACCACTACAACAAACGCACCCATGAGGACGAGCTGGTCACGCCCGACGACCCCGCCTTTAAAGAAGAGGTAGAAGCCGAGGAGCAAAACAGACACTGATCAGGCCACGCTGTCCCGCCCTATCCAAAAACGCTATCATCATGACCGATTGCATCGACAAAAGGAGCTTTCATGCCTAACGAGAACAGCTATGAGGTCGCCCTCAAGAAAAGCGACGCCATCCGCGCCGATCTTGAGGTCAATCCCGGCAAATACACCATGCTCACCGGCGACCGCCCCACGGGTCGTCTGCACCTGGGCCATTACTTCGGCACGCTCAAGGGACGCGTGGAGTTGCAGAACAAAGGCGCCAGAACCAACGTCCTCATTGCCGATTACCAGGTGATTACCGACCGCGACACCACTGAGCATATCCAGGATAACGTCTACAACATGGTCATGGACTACCTTGCCTGCGGTATCGATCCCGATAAGACCATGATCTACGCTCACTCCGCCGTGCCTGCCGCCAACCAGCTCATGCTGCCGTTCCTCTCCCTCGTCTCCGAGGCCGAGCTCGCGCGCAACCCCACCGTCAAGGCCGAGATGGAGGCGAGCGGCCACGAGCTCACGGGGCTTCTGCTCACCTATCCGGTGCACCAGGCCTGCGACATCCTGTTCTGCAAAGGCAACGTGGTTCCCGTCGGCCGCGATCAGCTGCCGCACATCGAGCTCACCCGCACCATCGCCCGACGCTTCAACAACCGCTTTGGCAAGGTGTTCCCCGAGGTCGACGCCCTGCTTTCCGAGACGCCGCTGCTGCCAGGTCTCGATGGCCGCAAGATGAGCAAAAGCTACGGCAACGCCATCAATATCTCGATGACGCCCGAGGAGACGGCCAAGCGCATCAAGAAGAGCCAGACCGATTCCGAGCGCATGATCACGTTCGACCCCGAGAACCGCCCCGGCGTCTCGGGCCTGCTGTCGACCGCCGCCATCTGCACCGGTCGCTCCGAGGTCGAGATCGCCGAGGAGATCGGCATGGGCGGCTCCGGTCAGCTCAAGAAGTACGTGACGCAGGCCGTCAACGACTACTTCGCCCCCATCCGCGAGCGTCGCGCGCAATATGAACAGGACCTCGATTACGTAAAGGACGTACTCCACGAGGGCAACCGTCGCGCCAACGAGATCGCCGAGCAAACGCTCGCCGAAGTCCGCGAGGCCATGGGAATGGTCTACTAGGCTCCGCCGCTCTAACGAACGACGACATGCCCGACGCTGCAAACGGCCCCAAGCGGTAACCTGCCGCTTGGGGCCGTTTTCGCTGACGCATGCTCGATCCATAGCGTTCATAATACCGAACTATAAACTGCGCAACTACGCAGGAAGAGACCCCCAGATGATCAAGTCGTCCGGGGGTCTCTTCCTGAAGTACACCGTTGAATCGCACAGAGGGGAGGGATGCGAATCAAACGCAACTGCGCGGGCTTTTTCATCGCCTGACCCGCTCAGCTGTTGTCTCTACTATAGTCAGCCTTGGTTTACTTTGCTAGCTAAAGTTACCAGTGTCACACTTTCTTCATATGTTAGCCATGGTAAACCTCGATTGAAAGCAGCTATGCCTTCGGTTTAAAGAAAGCAACGGCAACGGCACCGGGCCCAACGTGCGTGCCGATCGTGGCGCCAATCGTATGGACGGGAAGCTCCGATTCACGGTGCCCCTCCCAAAGATGCCGGCTATCCTGAATGTACTTGTTGAGCACCGTGTCCGAAAGGCCTGTATATCCCAAGGCGATCGGCATATCGAAATCGATGCCGCCGGCTTTCTCCACCTGCTGATTCAACAGATTGCGTCCGTTTTTGGAACCACGCGCCTTACCGAGCTGCACGATCAAACCGTCCTCGGCCGCCACCACGGGTTTAAAGGACAACAGCGTGCCCACAGCACCCGCAGCGGCAGACAAGCGACCGCCGCGCACAAGGTACTCAAGCGTCTCGAGCAAACCCATAAGCACCACGCGATCGCGCACAGCCTCCACCGCATGGGCAATCTCTTCGGCGCCCTTGCCGGCATCGACCAAGCGCAAGGCATATTCCACCAGGACACGCTCCCCCAGCGTCACGTTATTGCTGTCGACAACATACACGTCGCCGCCAGGTGCCTCTGCCAACGCGGTACAGGCGCTCTGATACGTACCGGAAAGCTTGGCGCCAACGGTGAGGATCACAGCGTCATCACCCGACTCACGAGCGGCGGCAATCGCCTGAGAAAACGCATAAGGGTTAACTTGGCCCGTTTTGGGCAGTTCGTCGCGTTCAACCAACATCTCATAGAAGCGCGTATGGTCGATATCGATTCCATCCTGATAGACATCCGTGCCAAACGTGATGGAGAGCGGAAGCACCTCAAGCGCAGGATGCTCGGCAGGCGACATATCGCTTGCCGAATCAGTAATAATACGAACAGCCATAACGGGCTCCTTTCAAAAGAGCAAAGAAATCCCAGCAGCCCTCAATGAGCCGCCTTTGTGAGCCGGGACAGCTATATATCCCGAGGGATTTATAAACTTGTACAGGGAAGAAAACGGCGTTTAGTCGCGGCTCAGACTGCGCAGCGTATCCAAGATCGTGCGCAGCGAGGCATACATCTGGTCGCGCTGCTCGACTCCCATGGACTTGCCGGTCGCCTCGAGCACGCCGTTGATGATTTTATCGGCCTCGGTCATGCTCTGATCGCCACGAACGGTCAAGCGCACCGGGGCGCGATACTTGACCGCCGAATCGCCCGAGTCATCGACCTCGACGAATCCGGCGTCTTCAAGATGTGCAAGCGTGCGCGATACCGCAGCACGCGTCACTCCCGCCTCACGAGCCAAATCAGCACCCGTCAGGCCGTCCTCACTGCGTTCAAGATAATACAGGCACATGATATCGGATCCCTTGAGGCCCAATTTAGCGCTCTCGTGCGCTTTGATACGTTGAATCTCTTTATAAAGAGCACTGATCAAACCGACAAAGTCCTCGAAACGCGTCTCGTCGTTTTGCTGCATGAGTGCGCCCGCCTTTCCGTCTATACGTTAACCGCTAAACATCTTAACGGATAGCAAATGGGCGAAACCCGTTGAGAGCAATGTTGACCCATCAACAGATTCCGCCCACACAACAAAGCGCGCCGCAGTCAGCCCTGCCGTTAGATAAGCATAACCTCGGGACGATCTTTGCTCACAAGCGTCTTAGCCACAACGGTGGCATCAAGATAGCGCTCAAGCAGTCGAGCAAGCTCATCGATGGCCGCCCTGCAATCTTCAACGCGATCCGGCTCGACGCATTCAATCGCCAAAAACGCATCGCGCGAGTCATCATCGAGTGCGGTGCGCTGGCCATCGCGCCAGTTCCAGCACCGACAGACCGCGCCCGCATCATCCACATAGGCGAGCTCGCCGGGAAGCGTCGGATCGTCCGCGTCCTCGCCCAAAGGCAAGAATGCGTCGCCGCCCTCGCAGACACGCAGCCGCAGATCGCCCACAAACGCATTGATATCCTCGCCACCCACCGGCAGCGCGTAGGCGAGCGACACGGCATTGTAGATATCGACCGCCGGTGCGATACTGCCCACCGGCTTGCCCTTGAGCACGCGCTTGAGCAGATTCTCGATCGAGCAGCGCGCGCCCTTTTTGGTCTTGAACGCGCGATAGGCATCGCGCCACGCCTTCACCGGCGCATTTTCCGAAATGGTATCGCTTGTCAGCCAGCGCTCGGCGGTCGTATTGGCGCGATCAAGCAACTGCTCGATCGCAAGGACATCTTCCGCGGGCACCGCAGTCGCCGGCTTCATACCGCGGACAACGACAATTCCGATCACCGCGTTTGGAAAGAGGTCCCAAAACGAGTCCTCGGCCACAAACTTTTTCATAACCCAAAGCCTCCCATCGACGCCGCAAGGCGTTCCCTAAAGAAAAAGCGCCCTTACGGCGGCCACCTTCAAAGTCCTACGGTGCCACCACAAGAGCGCTTACGCTGTTTCCATCCGGAGAAAGAAACGTTATGTACCGTTCATAGTAGCCCCAACGCCTCACAATGGGGACGATCTAGCGAGGCTAACCAAGAAAGCTTCAGAAGTAGCCAAGCAGATACGCTCGATACCCCATGCAAAAGAGAAGAGAGCCAGCCGGCAGAGCTAGACGCGTGGCCTCAAAAGTCCCAGGCCGCGATGGTGCGGCCCCGCGTGCACTTGTGAGTGGGGACCCGCCGCCTTGACTGAATCGGGAAGATGGGAGTACTTCTTCTCGAAGTTCTCCTCGAACATCTGCGCCAGATTGTGCGCAGCCTCGTCATAACGGGCTGTACTCTTCCAATACTGGCGCGGAACCAAGATGCCATCGGGAACGCCCTGTGCCGAAGTGGGAATATCGAGGTTGAAGATATCGTCATGCACGAACTCGGCATCCTCGATCGTGCCATCAAGGGCACGCGCGACTAGAGAGCGCGTGTAAGCGAGCTCGATACGATGGCCCACGCCGTAGCCACCGCCGATCCAGCCTGTATTGACCAGATAGACACGTGTCTTGCCGTCGGCGATTCGCTCGCCGAGCATTTTGGCGTACACCATGGGGTCGAGCGGCATGAACGGTTCACCGAACAATGATGAGAATGTGGGAGTGGGTTCAGTGACCCCCTGCTCAGTACCGGGGATCTTGGCCGTAAAGCCGGTCACGAAGTGATACATGGCGGCATCGGGACTCAGACGCGAGATGGGCGGCAAGACACCGAAGGCGTCGCAGGTCAAAAAGAGCACGACACTCGGCGTGGCGCCCATGCCCTTGCCCCACGCGTTGGGGATATGTTCCACGGGATAGGCGACGCGCGTGTTATGGGTGATCGAGGTATCGTCGTAATCAGGCCGACGCGCCTCGTCGAGCACCACGTTCTCACAGATAGCGCCAAAGCGCACGGCGTTGTAGATCTCGGGCTCGTGGAAGGAATCCAGTCCCTCGCACTTGGCATAGCAGCCGCCCTCGACGTTGAAGATGCCCATATCGGACCAACCGTGCTCGTCGTCGCCGATCAACAGACGCGTAGGGTTGGCGGAAAGCGTGGTCTTCCCCGTTCCCGAAAGGCCGAAGAACACGGCCGTCTCGTGCGTGATAGGGTCCATGCTGGCCGAACAATGCATGGGCAGCACGTCGTCCTCTACCGGCAGCAGATAGTTCATGACGCTGAAGATGGATTTCTTGATCTCACCCGAGTAGCCGGTTCCGGCAACGATGATGACGCGCTCCTGGAAATTGATGAGCACGGCCGCCTGCGAGTTGACGCCGTCGCGCTCGGGATCGCACAGATAGCTCGGAGCGGCAAGCACGGTAAAATCGGGTTCACCGTAACGTGCAAGCTCGCGTGCGAGCGGTCGCGCGAGCATCTGCTTGATGAAGAGGGCCTGACTTGCTCGCTCGCAGGCCACCATGAACTTGCGCGTATGGTTGCGATCGGCACCCGCCATCCCGCGCGTGACGTAGATGTCGCGCGCGCTCAGATAAGAAGCGACACCCTCTTTGATGCGCTCGTAGCAGTCAACGGAAATAGGACGGTTGACATTGCCCCAGGCGATCTTGTCGTGAACATCGGGCGTATCGACGATAAAACGGTCGTTGGGCGATCGGCCCGTTCGCTCGCCCGTCATGATGACGAGCGCGCCGTTGGAGGCCATCACGCCCTCCTCGCGACGAATGGCATGCTCGACGAGTTCGGCCGGGGCCAGATCGATAAAGAGCTGCGGACCGTCTCCGCTCGCCTCATCGGAGACCGCGACACCAAAGCCGCCCAAAATCTCTGCCGGGGTAACACCAGCCATAGGAACCTCCTTTACCAACGCGCCATACAGACGCGCTTTATTCACGTAAAGCAGGTTGTACCCCAAGGGGCATAAAACAAAAAGAACGACCGTTCACGCATCGGTAAACGGTCGTTTCATGCGGCACACATGGTGCCTATAGGTGTCAGAACAGACTAGAGCGGCAAGCCCTGCCCTACCATGGCAAGGGCACTCATCAGCACGAGCATACCGATGGCGTAGGGCAAAATGGCACCCAAAAGCTCGGCGTCCTTGCCACGCACATGCACGGCGGCCAGGCCGATGGCAAGGGTCTGCGGGCTGATCATCTTACCCGCCGCGACACCCAGCGAGTTGAGTGCGACCATCCAGTAGGAGCTGACGCCCAACGCCTCGGCCGCCTGACTCTGGATGGGGCCGAACAGCATGCCCGACGACGTACCGGAACCGGTGACGAAGGCGCCCACAGCACCGATCCACGGAGCCAGGATGGGATACAGACCGCCGGCGACAGCGATGCAGAACGCGCTGATGGAAGAAATCGTACCGGCATACCCCATGACCTTGGCGCAGCCGAGCACTGAGAGCATGGTGATTACCGTGGGCAACATCTGCTTGACGGTGGCGATAAGGACCTCGCCCATCACGCGCGGCGTGGCGCCCTGGATGGAGCCACCGATGATCGCGGCGATGAAGATCCAGACGCCGGGGGTGTTGATCCACGAGAAGCTGAGCGTGCCGGGATTCTTGCCGCTATAGACCTGCACGTGCGAAGCGAAGGGCGCCAGCGCGTTGTGGATTACCGGCACAAGGTTGGACGTGCCCAGCAGCAGCACGAAGATAAGGATGAAGCAGCTCCAGGAGCTGAGCGCGGATTTGACGGTGAGAGCCTCACCCGCCTCGATACGCATATGAAACCCTTCATCAAGATGACCGGACTTCTCGGCACGCAGGGAAAGAGCGGCGGTCAGCGCAAGGGAGACGATGGAACCCACGACGACAGCGAGCTCCGGGCCCACGAACATGGCGACGACGATGGAGGCAGCGACAAACGAGACGCCCGAGAGCAGGGCGATGGCCCACACGCCGTGGAGTCGCTTGGCAACCGAGGGAACGGCGCCCTGGTCGTCCTTGGTGCGACCGGCGACGAGCACGATAAACAGCGGCATGACCACAAAAAACGGCGCGAGCTGGATAAGCTGAACCGTCGCCAGATGCAGAGAGTCAAGACCTACCAGATCGGCAAGCGAGACGGTGGGAATGCCGATGGAGCCGTAGGGCGTGGGAACGCCATTGGCGAGCAGGCAGATGAGCACCGCGGGAACGGCCTCGAAACCCAGACCCGCAAGCATACCGGCGGGAATGGCGACAGCCGTGCCAAAGCCTGCCATACCCTCCATAAAGCCACCGAAGCACCAGGCCACAAGCAGCGCCAGCAGACGACGATCGCTGCTGATGGAGGTGATCATATGGCCGATGATGTCCATGGCCCCCGTGCGTACGCACAGGTTATAGGTAAAGACGGCGGCGATGATCACCAGGACGATGGGCCACAACGCCATGAGAAAGCCCTCGAGCGAAGCCGTGGCAATCTGGGGTGCAGGCAGGTGCCACCATGCGGCAGCGAGCACACAGGAAAGCACGAAAGAGCCGATCGCAGCCTTCCAGGCCGGCCATTTAAAGATAAGAAGCATCACGACGAGCCAGATAATGGGCACGAGGGCGAGCAGAAACGCAGCTATATCCATACGAGGGCTCCTAGGTACCGCAACAACGGTGTCAGGGGTGTCATAAACGGCGAAATCATAACAAACGCACGCCGACAAAAATTGACCGTTCACCGATTATTTCGAATAGATGCTTCACAGGTATAATTTTGTCCAGACGAAAGGAACCACCGTGAGCCATACACCTCTCGACAGCATCCGCAGCGCCATCTCCCGCCGACGCGGTGCCCATGACCGTTCAGACGCATGGGGGCAGCATCGCAGCGCTCAGGGCGGACGCATCGAGGACGGTCTGTTTCCCGCCTCGCATACCGCCGAGGAACTCGCCCGAATCCAGGAACTCAGCCGCCGCAACGCCGGTGGGCCCGCCGAGGGCTCACGCAATGATGCGGCGCGCAGGAGCCGTCGAGGACCGGGCGTCATCAGAAGGCTCGTCAACAACTGGTGGAACCGCCTGATCGGTGCCATCTACGGCGGCGGCCTTTCCAGTCAGGAAGCCGAATACGAGGATCACGCCACCCGGCGCGATTACCTGTGGAACACCTTGGGCACCGCCGCCTTCGGCATAGCGTTTCCGCTGCTCACCATCGTGGGAACGCAGCTTGCCGGGGCCGAGGACGCCGGCAAGTTCGCCATGGCGTTCGTGACCGGCACGCTCATCATGATCGCCGCGGGCTACGGGGTTCGCAACTACCAGGTGAGCGACATCGACGAAGAGGTTTCGTTCTCTTCGTATCAGGTCAATCGATGGATCTGCGGCATCCTGGCGTTGATGCTGGGACTGGCCTATAACAGTTTTCGCGGATACGACCCCACCATGGGCACGATCTGCCTCGGCGTCTATATCTACAAGACCGTCGACGGCATCGCCGACGTCTATGAGGGTCGCTTGCAGCAAGCTGATAAGCTCTATCTGGCCGGTATGAGCCAGGCGCTGCGGTCAACCGCCGTGGTCGCCGCGTTCTCGCTCGTGCTGTTCATCACGCACAGTATGGCTTGGGCCGCCATGGCCATGGGAATCATCGCCGTTGCCTCACTCGTATTGGTCAGCGCGCCCTTGGCCCTGCTCGAGACCGAGAAATCACGGAGTGTGCGCTTGCGCGAGGTATTCAGCGTTTTCAAGCAATGTGCGCCGTTGTTCGCCGCGATGTTTCTGTTCAACCTCATCGAGAGTTGCCCCAAGTTTGTGATGGAGGGGGCGCTCCCCTACAAAAACCAGCTCTACTTCAATGCGCTGTTCTTTCCCGCCCAGGGCATCTTGCTGTCGGCCGGCTTTATCTACAAGCCGCAGCTGCTGCGTCTGTCGAATATCTGGGCAAGCCCCCGTAAGCGGCGCAAGTTCGATCTGATTATCGTGGCTATGCTCGCGCTCATCGCGGTGATCACCGTCGTCATGGTCGCCTTTATGGCCGGGCCTGGCGTGCCGCTCCTGAGCATGATGTACGGCCTTGACTTTGAAAGATACCGCGCGCTCGCCTATCTCATGGTCATCGCCGGAGGCGCCAGTGCGGGCGTCGATTTTCTCTACGCCATCGTCGGTGTGCTGCGCCACGCGCAGGACATCATCAAAATCTATCTTTTGTGTTTCGTTGCCAGCGCGATCCTACCGCTCATCTTGGTAAACCTGTTGGGACTGACAGGGGCCGTCATAAGCTACCTGGCCGTCATGGTCGCCCTGTTGATCCTACTGGTGCTGGAATATATACGTATCCGTCAGCGCATCGAGCGCGAGCGCAACCCCTTTGGCACCTAACGCACGGCGTTCGCCCATGAAGGACCGGCGCGTCGCCAGACCCCACAATCCGCTCAGGGCCTGGCGACGCGCCGGTCCATGACTCTGATGTCCCGTTACTCGCCAGGCAAGACGTTGGCGTAGAACTCAGCGCCGTCGTCCAGGCGCAAAACGCCCACACGACCGAACTCGCTGCCCGTGGCGGCGGCGCAATCGATATCGATGCGATCGGCGACCCCCGCCGTCTTCTCGCCGCCCAGGCGTACAATACGACCGCGACCGGACTGCTCGTCCAAGCCCAAAAGCCCGTCGACCGCGCAATAACGGCCAAGCGAGACCGTGGGCGTATGTCCGCTTACCACCACCGGGCCCTTGCCCTCGGCAGATACGAGGCCCGTGGGCGTATCCCAGTAGCCGTATCGAATCCACAGTAGGTCTTCCGACGACTGTACGGCGAGCATCTGCGCCAAAAGGCCTTCATCGGCATCGGCGGCACCGCGGCCCTCAGAAACATCGATATCGTGATCGCGCAGAAAAGCATGGGCCGCCGGAATATCGAAGCCGGCATGAACAAGTAGAAACGTGCGATCATCAGCGGATGTGACAGTATAAAGCGGCAGGTCGTCAATCCAGTGCACAAGTTCCTCGTACGCATCTTGCGGCATCGCGTTGAGCTGCTCGCGCGTCGTCCATCCACCGTTGACGTCCCACGTCTCGGCATCAAGGGGATCCATACCGGCTATGGCGTCGAGCATGAGCTGCTCGTGGTTGCCCTTGAGCACATGGGCATTGGAAAGCGACCGGACAAGTTTTATGACGCCAAGCGGATCGGGCCCACGATCGATCATGTCGCCGAGCACATAGAGGGTATCATCGCTGCCAAGCGAGATCTGCGAGAGCACTTCGTCAAGTGCCTTGACGTGCCCATGGGCGTCCGATGTCACATACGTCGCCATGTACTCGCTCCTATCCGCACGGTATCGCCGCGTTAAGTCTCAAGTTCAACTTCAACGTTAGCATTCTACTACGGACCCCAACACATAACAAATTTAGGACGGGGTCAATTTGCACACGAAGCATGCAGGGGCGGATGCGAAAATCAGCCCCGTCCTAAAAAGTGACATAGTCGTATGATTTTGCAAACGACAGTATTATTGAGATGGGTCGAGTATGGGCGAAACTTTCAATCTGAGACAATTTGACTTCCCACTTCCACAGCCCTTTTCATTCGATAAGGCACTAAAAACGTATGAGACGCCAGAACCCGGAATGCATCACGATGAAAGCTGGCCCGTCCTCTATATCCTTACCAACGCCCAGGACAATACCGCATATATCGGGCAGACAACAAACTATCAGCGCCGTATGCAGCAACATAAAAGTAACCCCGAAAAAAATTTCGATCGTTCGTTGCTTATCGATAGCGAGGTATTCAACCAATCCACGACATTCGATTATGAAAACAAACTCATCGAGCTGTTTTCAGCGGACGGCAAATATCGAATTACCAATGCCAACAACGGCTATGCCCAGTTTGACTATTATCAGAGACCGCTTTATCGGCAAAATTTTCGAAAACTATGGGAACAGCTGCGCAAAGAGCACTACGCACTACACCCTATTGAGGATCTACAAAATACCGACCTCTTCAAATTTTCCCCGTTCAAAACGCTGACACCAGATCAATATGAAGCCATCGATGAAATCATCAGACAACTTGAAGCCGAAGTATCTGATAATAAGAAAAAGAATGAGAAAACGCTCAATAAGCGCGTTACCATCGTCAACGGGCAGCCAGGTACTGGGAAAACCATTCTGGCCATAAGCCTCCTGTTTAAGATCAGCAACGAGGCGGAATTCAAAGGGCTGCGAGTAGGGTTTATCACCCCTATGGCCTCGTTGAAGAGAACTCTTCGTAAAATTGCCGGACAGCTCCCGGGGCTCAAAGCGGGAGACATAATGACACCGAGCGAGATGACGCATAACGAACACTACGACATCCTTCTCGTGGACGAGGCACACCGGCTTGGAGACAGGATGAGCGTAGGCGCGGGAATTGGCGCCTTTTATAACACGTGCGATCGGCTTGGTTTGCCACGCGAAGCAAATCAGATCGACTGGATTTTTTCGTGCTGCGACAAAGCGTACATCTTCTATGACCCGCGTCAGCAGATTCGATCGGGAGGTTTAAGCCTCAGTGAGCTCGAAACGAGATTGAACCGATTGGAAGATGAGGGGATCGAAACAGAGGAATTTAACCTCAGCACTCAAATGCGCGTGCGAGGCGGTGACGAATATCTGGACTTCGTCTACGACCTGCTAACAAACAAAGCCTATACCCATAACGGTATGCGTTTTGAAAGTCTTTTTAGTTCGCAACCCTATGATGCACGAAACGGAGATCCCAACTGCGAGTACCCTCGCTATCAATTTTCAATCGTCTCCTCCTTTCAAGAGTTTTGCGATCTTCAAAAGAATAAAGAGCAAGAATCAGGCCTGTCACGCATGCTCGCAGGCTATGCATGGAAGTGGCAGTCAAAGAAGGAAAAGGACTGCTTTGATATCTGCATCGAGGGGATTCAAAAGAAATGGAATACTTCACAAGAAGATTGGGTTAACACTCCAAACGCCATCAACGAAATCGGCTGCATCCACACCATTCAAGGATACGACCTAAATTATGGGTTTGTTATTCTGGGCCACGACATTGCGTATGACGAGGCACGGGAACGCGTGGTCGTTGATGCCGATCATTTTTACGACATCACAGCTAAAAAGAAAGCAACAGACGCCGACTTAGAGCGAATTATTATCAATGCCTACTATGTCCTTATGACGCGAGGCATACTGGGTACTTTCTTATATGTATGCGACCCGCCACTTAGGCGTTATCTTGAACACTACATTCCCGCAATTTAAACGACATAAGATAGCAGAGGCTCTATCGATATGCCCCCTCTTATTGTAAACACCCGGTAAATCATAGCGAAACAGTCGAGTTAAACCCTCGCCCACACGCACCGGCCCGCTCCACTGTGCTAAAGTTACCGGAACGTTAATCGTTCACGATGCAATGGGGGTTTATATGGCTCGTGTGCATAACTTCTCGGCCGGTCCGGCGGCGCTGCCCGTCCCGGTTCTTTCCGAGATTGCCGACGAGATGCTCGATTACCGCGGATGCGGTATGTCCGTACTCGAGATGAGCCATCGATCTCCCATGTACCAGCAGATCATCGACGATGCCGAGGCCACGCTTCGCCGTGTGCTCGCCATTCCCGATAACTACCGCGTACTGTTTCTGCAGGGCGGTGCCACGCTGCAGTTTGCCGGCATTCCGATGAACCTCATGCGCACGGGGCGCGCGGGCTACGTTGTGACCGGCAACTTTGCCAAGAAGGCCTACAAGGAGGCCGGCAAATACGGTGAAGCCGTGCTGCTTGCGAGCTCGGAGGACACCGGCTTTGACCGCATCCCCGATATGGCTGCCGTCAATGCGCGCATCGCTGAGGAGAACGCCGCGGCTCCGCTCGACTACGTCTACATCTGCCAGAACAACACTATCTTCGGCACCATGTTCCACGAGCTGCCCGATTGCGGCGACGTGCCCTTGGTCGCCGATGTCTCGAGTTGCTTTTTGTCGCAGCCGCTCGACGTGGAACGCTACGGACTCATCTACGCCGGTGCACAGAAGAACGCCGGCGCCGCGGGCGTGACCGTGGTCATCGTGCGCGACGATCTGATCGCCGACGGCCCCGCTTTTGCGCAGACACCGCAGTACATGGACTTTAAGCAGGAGGCCGCCAAAGGTTCCATGCTCAACACACCCAACACGTTTGGCATCTACGTGTGCGGCAAGGTGTTCCGCTGGGTCGAGGAGACGGGCGGACTTGCCGCCATGGCCGAGCGCAACTGGGCCAAAGCCAACCTGCTCTACGACCTGCTCGACCAAAGCGAGCTCTTCCACGGCACCGCTCAAGCCGAAAGCCGCTCCATCGCCAACGTCACGTTTCGCACGGGCGACACCGAGCTCGATGCCGCGTTTGTCGTCGGCGCCAAGGCGCGCCAGATCGAGAACGTGAAGGGTCACCGCCTGGTGGGCGGTATGCGTGCGAGTGTCTACAATGCCGTAACGCTCGAGGATGTCCAGGCGCTCGCAACCTATATGAGGGATTTCGAAGATCAGCAGAGTTCGGGCCCGCGATCTAACTAGCCCGCAACAAGCGGGCTTCTCGGCCAAAACAACTGGTGAACCGCGCGCAGCTCACCAGCAAGCGCGCGAACGAAAGGAAATCCCATGCGCAAAATCAAGACCATCGATGACATCACCAAAGACGGTAAAGTCGAGTTTGGCGACGGCTATGAGTTTGTCGAGACCGCCGAGGAGGCCGATGCCATCCTCATGCGCTCGACCGATCTGCACGGCTACGACCTGCCCGAAGGCATTCGCGCCATCGCCCGTTGCGGCGCCGGCGTCAACAACATCCCTATCGAGGAATACGCCAAAAAGGGCGTCGTGGTCTTCAACTCGCCGGGCGCCAACAGCAACGCCGTCAAAGAGCTTGTTCTGAGCATGCTCATCCTTTCGAGCCGCGGCGTGGTGCAGTCAATGAATTGGGTACGCGCCAACGCCGACGATCCCAATATCCAGGTCGATGCGGAAAAAGCCAAGAAGGCATTCGTGGGCCGCGAGCTCAAAGGTAAACGCATCGGCGTTATCGGTCTTGGCAACGTTGGCTCTAAAGTTGCCAACGCCTGCGTCGATCTTGGCATGGACGTCTATGGCTACGATCCGTTTATCTCCGTCGAGCATGCCTGGGTTCTGAGTCGCGAGGTGCAGCGCGTCGGTACGCTCGAGGACTTGTGCCGTGGTTGCGACTACCTTACCGTCCATGTGCCCAGCAAGGCGGACACGATCGGCATGATTTCGACCGAGCAGATCGATCTGCTTGCGCCAGGCGCCGTCCTCATCAACTACGCACGTGAGACCATCGTGGACGAGGACGCCGTGGATACCGCCTTGCGCGAGGGGAAGCTCAGCTGGTTTAGCTGCGACTTCGCCACGCCCAAGACCGTTAAGATGCCCAACACCTTTATCACCACGCACTCCGGCGCCGGAACCGGTGAAGCTGAGGCTAACTGCGCCGACATGGCAATCAGCGAGCTCAAGGATTATCTCGAGAACGGCAATATCGCACACAGCGTCAACTACCCCGCCTGCAGCATGGGCAAGGCGCGCGCCGCCAGCCGCATTGCCTGCCTGCACGCCAATGTGCCCAATATGATCGGCCAGATCACGGCTATCCTCGCCAAGGACAACGCTAACGTCCAGCGCATGACCAACGAGAGCGCAGGCGAGAACGCGTACACCATGTTCGACACCGACGAGCATCTCGATCAGGGAACGATCGATGCACTCAAGCAGATTCCCTCGATGTATCGAGTACGTGTGATCAAATAGCCAAGACATATTTGCGTGAAAGCGCCCATCCGAAGCATCCGGATGGGCGCTTTCTTATTAATTTAGCCGATTTATGGTCTCTTGAAATGTGGCTTGGATAAAGCAGTTTCGCATTTCAGGAGGTGAGCCCAATTTTGTTGAGTATACACGGGTTTTACCATGTTTTTACCAAAGATTTATCTGCGGTTTTATCATCCGAAACGCTTTGATACTTTGAGAAATCCGTTTCACTTCCTGAAATGCGAAACTGCTTTATCCAAGTATCATCTAAAATTGACTCCAATCGATAAAAATCTCCCGTCGAAGCTCTTTTTCATGCGATTTCTGCAGCGGAGACTTCTCCTTAAGCGCCATGCCTGCTCTCTCCGCGATCAACTTCGCAACAACGCTAAAGGTTTCCGCATCCGAAGCCTGCGCATATGTGACAAGAACGACCTCATGCCCCATAGACTGAAGAGCCGTAGTTCTATCAGAATCAGCAATCTTAGACTCAACCGAACCGTGAATCGCCCTTCCCTGGCATTCAACGATACATGAATCCGTTTTATCCATGTTATAAACAAGAATGTCAGCGCATCGTTTTTGCGTGCCCGAAATCAGGCGAGCGTTGCGCGTCAAAGAGATATCAACGTTGTTCTCGATCGAAAACCCTTCGCCACCGCGGGCGCGACCCAAACCAAGCAGCATCGAAACCTGCACCTCAAAGGGCGAAGAACAGATTCCCGTAACGCACCGAGCCGCCCTTAAAAATGCTTTGGCACCCTTCCGCCCGCTCATCTGATAGGCAAAAGCCAAAAGCTCATGAATGGTTGTAAGCGGATCGCGGCGCCACAAATCCGTGGGCTTGCCGTTTACGTCGCAAACGTTTTCCCATCCATAATCAGACGGCAGATCGCCAGAATCGACAGCGGCCTTAAGCAGCTGAGAGACAGACGACGGCATATCGAATACCGTAAAGTCGCCGCAAAACTCATACATCGCCATAATGAGTCGCTCGTTAGAAACATGAGACGCCATCGTAAACAGCGTAAGCAACGGAGAAGCTACGTCGAAATCAAGATCGGTTTGTTCGACGCAGCCGAAGGGAAGCTCACCGGATATCAGATGTTTGACGAAGGTCCGGCCCGTGTAGTTTCGCCCGCGCAGGTCGGTCGCAACATGGAGCGGAGTTCCCAAGATATCGGCAACAAGGGGATGGGCACAGAACGCCTCGCGTCGTCGATCGTCAACAAACTGGGGCAACATTGGAAGAACAGCGAGCACCTGCGGAGGTATGCGGTGGTACCTAAAAGCCGTTATGTCGCAAAGTACGTTATCCATGGGATAGGAATACCCAGCGCATCATAAATAATGCCCCACCGGCGGCAAGCGTACGAGTTAAGGCGGTAAACGGTCTGGACAAAAGAAAGCAATCTACGTCACCATCGCAGTCTTACAATCTGTTTGCTATTCAAACGGATTGTAAGGAAGCCGATGATTGATAAAGAATACGCCTGGAACCTGACACGCGAACTGGTGCAGATTGACAGCAGCGATCCCGGAGCGTTCGAAACCAAGATAGAGCAATTCATAAAGAACCTGGTCGAAGGGCATTTGGAAGAGTTGAAAGAGCCTGCGCTTGCGATGGTCACGATCCAAGAACAGGAGGTGCTGCCGAATCGTCGAAACCTCATGATCACGGTTCCGGGTACAACCGATGAACCCCGTTTGGTCTACATATGCCACATGGATACCGTCACGCTCGGTACGGGATGGGACTCCGATATCGACCCGCTTGGCGGCATGGTGCGCAACGACAGGCTATACGGCCGCGGCGCCTGCGATATGAAGAGCGGACTTGCATGCGCTCTCGCTGCACTCCGCGATATGCTTGAGCGCGTAGCAGCAGAGGGACGGCTCCCCTGCCGCGGTTTTTCGCTCATCTGCAGCGTGGACGAAGAAGACTTCATGCGCGGGGTCGAGTCGGCAATCGCTGCAGGCTGGGTTGGCAAGCGTGAATGGGTTCTCGATACCGAACCCACCGATGGACAGATCCAAGTGGCACACAAAGGTCGAACCTGGTTCGAGATAGAAATCGGCGGCGTGACGGCCCATGCCAGCCAGCCATGGAAAGGCGCCGACGCTGTAGCGGGGATCGCAGAGGTTATCGGCTCGATTCGAAAAGCCTTTGCCCTGTTGCCCCTGCATGAAGAGCTCGGCCCCTCGACGGTAACGTTTGGCCAGATCGAAGGCGGCTATCGCCCCTATGTGGTACCCGACCACGCCAAAGTATGGATAGACATGCGCTTGACGCCGCCGACCGACACCAAGGTCGCCGAACGTATCGTCAAAGATGCCATCGCCCAGGCGGAAAACATCGTGCCTGGTGTACACGGGCACTATCTCATCACGGGCGATCGCCCCGCCATAGAACGCGTCCCGACATCAGGCTTGCTCGCGGCACTCAAACAAGCGGCTGATAACGTTACGGGCGCCAACACACCAGTAGGTTTCTTTACCGGCTACACCGACACCGCGGTCATCGCGGGAACATGCAGCAACCATAATTGCATGAGCTACGGACCCGGTTCGCTGGCCCTGGCGCACAAGCCGAACGAGTACGTATCCCATGAGGATGTCGCACGGTGCCAGCAGGTACTCTGCGCCCTGGCCCACAATCTT
This sequence comes from Collinsella sp. UBA6357, assembly GCA_002437815.1. Classification (GTDB taxonomy): domain Bacteria; phylum Actinomycetota; class Coriobacteriia; order Coriobacteriales; family Coriobacteriaceae; genus Collinsella. The sequence goes on from DJRP01000032.1 coordinate 37,343, forward strand.
CTGTGGAACTAGCCTCAGAGTGCCAAGCGCGCGATAATGGGCTGCAATCAGACGACCCTCAAGGAGATCAAATGAAAGCCCTGCCGCTCCCCTGCATCCGTCCCGCCGACACCCGCGTTTTCGATGCGTTAGAGCATATGGGCGAGATTCTTGCCAGCGGAGCGGGCATCGAGCAGGGTCTTGCCGATGGGCTGCTGCTCAAGGATCCCGGTCTGGCGTATTACGTCTACGAGCGCCGTGATGGTGACCGCTCGCGTACGGCCGTGATCGCCAACTGCCCTGTGGAAGCCATCGCCGCGACGCTCAAAAGCAACGGGACCCCGGGCGCGCCGGCGTCCAACGTCGCAACGGCCGCCGACATTCTCGACCTGTGTGTGCAGTCGCGAGCCACCTCCCTCACGTACCCCGATCAACCCGTCATGGACATCATCCTCGGGGCGGCAAAACAAGGAGCCGCGCTCTACGAGCTCACCGATCCCTCTGGCGCCGACCATCGTATCTGGGAGATTAAACGCAAGGATGCCCTCGATGCCGTTCGCACCATGCTCGCCCAAGCAAATTCCCCCGTCTCTGCTGGAGATGACGCGCAGGCATTCGCCGCAGTCGAAGCCGCCCACACCCTGTGCGACCAAGCCAAACAAAACGGCTCCTATACGGGAAGGGAGCCGTTCAACTTTGTGATGTGCGCCTTGTGGCCTTCGTCTGCAATCGCAGACGGCACACCGACCGTTCCTCTCGGGCTGCTTATGCATCAGGTTGATCGTTTCTAATTAGCAACGCACCAATCACTCGCATGCGCGAACGCGGCCTGTGCCACGCGTTATCGCTCGGGAAGCGGATCAAGCCCCAGCTCACGAGCATAATCTTGCTGCGTAAACACCTCGAGCAGCTCGAAAGAGCCAGCAGCCTCATCGTAAACAAAATGGAGAACGGCACAATTACCGGGAACGCGGTCGCGCTCATCGGCTGCCTGGCCCTTCCAATGATCCATGAACTCCTTGATCGCCGAGCCATGACTCACCGCCAACACGCACCGATGATCATGCTGGGCCATAAGCGACGAAAGCGTCTCGACCATGCGCGCACGGACCTCGCTTTGCCCCTCGCCGCCAAACTGACGATAAAAATCACGCCACGGACGTTCGGGCATGAGCATCACGCGTTCGGCCTCGTAATCGCCAAAGAACCATTCGCGCAACCCATCCAGCCGTTCATACATAATGCCCGGGAAGGCACATTCGATCGTCTGATTGGTGCGCGTGAGGGTCGAGGCATACGCATGGTCGAAGTGCAATCCTTGCGCTCGCATGAACGCGCCGGCACGTCGAGCCTGTTCGCGCCCAAGTTTGGTCAGCGGCGAATCACTCCATCCTTGAATAATGTGTTTGAGATTGAAGATCGTCTGTCCATGCCGGACCAGATACAACTCTTTCGTCATTATGTCTCCCTTATAGCCATTTGGTATGGACCGACACTAAACGAGCACCTGCTCCAACCCGAGTTTGGGCACATGGTGCACCAGGTTCTCATCACGCCAATACTGAAGCGTGCCGTTGGGGTTGCTGTCCGCCGTATCGATCACCTGGCGCTCCACCGGCACGCCGAAAGCCATGATGAGCTTGAGCTCCAACCGATCGGCATCGAGCCCCATCGCCTGGACAACCCCGGGCCTAAAGGCCTTGAAGATGCACGCAGCGACTTCGGGAGTCGCGGACCGAGCGGCCAGCATCATCGTCTGCGCCGCTATGCCGCAGTCGACCTCCGTGATTGCCGGGGCAGGCTTTCCGGCAGCAGCGCGTTCGGCCAACACGGCGACGTAGCCGGTCGGACGCTCCCCTTCTGCAGGGCCGGCCCAATCCTTGAGCGCGGCGGCCCATGCCAGGTTCTCAAACACCGCAGAACACTCATCCACGTCGCTCACCACATGGAATCGCAAGCGTTGGGCGTTGGCGCCACAAGGCGAAAAGTGGGCAAGGTTGACCAGCTCATACAGGAACTCACACGGAACGCGCATGGTCTCGTCAAAGCGACGGCAGGTTCGGGCGCGGCGGACCAACCTATCAAACTCCGTAAGCCCCAGCTTATCCCGACCTTGAAAGGCCATCGTTTCGGCCTTGGCGCTATCGATCACAAAACCAACTCCTTACTAGAGGACAACTCACTAGAATCTATCCCATCCGCCGACATTTAACGAACGCCGGCGTAATATTCCTCAAATGCTGAATAGCTCCCTGCCACACAGGAAATACGAAGGTTGCAAGCAAAATCAGCGACGCGTTTCCAACGCATAGGAGGTAATCGATATGTCCATCTGGTTTGACGATGACGAGCATCGCACGAGCGCCTTTGGGTTTGACGAAGGCAACATGATCGGGCGCGCCATCAAGGGCATCCGCGGTATGTACGGTATGACGGGGGCCATCGCGCTCATTGCCGGCCTCGCACTGCTGTTCGCCCCGGGCAAAACGCTCGTCTTTTTGACCATCGTGCTCGGAGCGTATTTTGTCATCGCGGGAGCACTGCACCTCATAACGGCCATAGGCATACCGGTGCTCCCCAGCGGATGGCGCGTGCTCAGCGTAATCACAAGCCTGTTGCTTGTTGTTGGAGGCGTAATCATGCTGCGTAACCAGTATGCGAGTGCCGCAACTTTAGCGACCCTCGTTGCGCTAGCGTGCGGTTTCGGTTGGATCATCGAGGGCGTTATGACGATTCTGGAATCTGAGCTTTCCCCGCACCGCGGCTTAGCCATCGCGGGCGGCTTGTTGTCAATCATCGCAGGCATCGTGGTATTCGCCTTTCCGATCGCCAGCATCGATATGCTTATCCTGTTTGTAGGGGCGGCTCTCACGGTCTTTGGCCTCGTACTTATCGTGCGCGCGTTCCAGTTTGGAAAAGCCTTGCGCTAGAAAACGGTGTGCAGGACCACTACCATCATAGGACGCTGCAAAGCGCGGTATCATCATCCGGGCTCGCCAAAACGCGAGCTCGGATTTTTTGACGATTTCCAGGAGGCGCCGATGGACGAGGGTTCCACTCGCACGCTCTATATCGATGCGGACGCCTGCCCCGTCACGCGCGAGGCGCTCGCATGTGCGCGGTCAGCCGGCATACGCGCCGTGATCGCAGGTAATAGCACACAAAACCTCGAGCGCCATATTCGCGCCGACGATCCCCGTGATACCCGGCACGCGCGACGCAAGCGCGGCGGTAACGGGGGATTTTGGGTGGAGACCCTCGATGTAAGTATCGGTGCCGACAGTGCCGACTTTGCGATCATCGAGCGCCTGCGCGCCGGAGACATCGTGGTCACGCAGGATATCGGCCTGGCAAGTATGGTCCTAGGCCGCGATGCTGCAGCCATCGGCGTGCGGGGACGTGTGTATGACAAGGCCATGATCGACATGCAGCTGTTCATACGCCACGAGGAGAAAAAGGTACGCCGTGCCGGCGGACGCACACGCGGACCCGCCGCCTTTACGTCTGAGGACCGCGCCCGCTTCAAACGCAACCTACAAGCCCTGCTAAATTAGGACGGGGTCAATCTTGCA
>DJRP01000032.1:40948-183718 GCA_002437815.1 Collinsella sp. UBA6357
TGCAAGATTGACCCCGTCCTAAAAATCACAGGCCCAGGGCGAGCAGGATGAGGCCCCAAACAACACCCACGGCATACATCATGATCAGAAACACGATGTTCTCGCGGATGCTGCGGTTAGTGCGAAACAGCACCAGATAGCCCACCCCGGCCGAGATAAGCGTGCCGGCGATCATGGGCGCGAACGGCAGGACTTCTTCCAGGTACAGCTGCGTGATGACCACACTTGCCGAACAGTTGGGGACCAACCCTACGAGCGCCGATGCAAACACCGCGAGCGCCTCGTTGCCGCGCAGGAACTGCTCGAGCACCGGCTCGCCCACTGTCTCGAGCACCGCGACCAGCATCACAGTGACCAGAAAGATAAACACCGTTACCTGCACGGTATGCGAGAGGGCGCTTCGAATCGCGCTCCACGCGATCGAACCGTGATGGCAATGGCCATGCTCGCCATGATCATGTCCACAAGCGCACGAATGCTCATGCCCATGGCGTTGGTGGTCCTCATGCTCGTCAACCGAGCCGTGACCACGCCCGTGCTCATGAATATCGTCCTCATCATCACAGCCACAATGATCGCGCTCGCACAGCTCATGGATATGCTCCGCAGAAACGCCGGCCTCGCTGATCTCGTCGAGAATATCGCCTTCGGAGTGATCGTCATGTGCGCAGTTGACATGAGCCGGGTTGACGCCGCCGCCCAAAACGGTACGGCGCAGCGCGGCATGGATGCGAGCGTTGCGGCGCAGCGCCCGCACGGCCCCATCGATCGAAAAGCCGGTCACCGCCGCGATAAGCGCCTTGATGGCAAGGATCTGGGCCATCTGGCCCACAGGCATGTGCTCGGCCAACAGCATCGGAAGCATCTCGTCCGATGTCGAAAGAAACACCGCAACGAGCGTACCGAGCGTCACGATGCGGCCCGCATACAACGTGGCCGCCATAGCAGAGAAGCCGCACTGCGGCACCATACCCAAAAGCGAGCCAACAACGGGGCCTGCGGACCCAGCCCGTTGAATCGTGGCGTTGACGCGATCGCCCGCGACATGCTCAAGCAGCTCAAGTACCAGATAGGTAACGAACAAAAACGGAACAAGAGCAAGCGTATCGCCAGCGGCATCGGACAAGATGTCGATAAGCAAATCCATGTACGGGATCACCTTTCGCATATTTGAAAAGAAGGTAGCCTACCATTCGGCTAGAGTATTGTACTGAACCAAAACGAGTCGTGTGCGAGGCTCAGTAGTTTCCCATGGTAAACTACTAACTCGACACAACCTACCCCGTGGACCAAAAGCTGGCCGGGGAATCCTCAATATACAAAGGAGTTTCATGAACGTTCAGCAAGCGCTTGAATACGAGCGGCAGCCGTTTATCCCCATGTTTATCTATGGCGATCACGGCGCCATGGAATCCGAGCGTCAGAAAGGCGAAGAGGCGCTCAAGGTTCTCGAAACCGAGTACTTTACCGCAGAAGCGGATCCGGGCTTCGACTTCGCGACCGTCCGCGATCTCGCCGATCGCAACCGCGAGCTCTGCGATCAGATCGGTGAGGCACGTCTGCGAAACGTCACCCCGGCAACCCTCTCCCGCAGTCTTTCCGACGCCGACACCTGCGCCGCCATCGGCAAGATGCAAAAACGCACCGCGGCCTCCGTCATGCGCGAGATCCGTGGCGACCGCGACGCGCTCGGTGTGGCCTATGCCCGCAAGCCCATCCAAGGCACGGTGCTCGGTATCGACATCGAGACCACCGGCCGCGCACCCGAGCGCGGCTACATCATCAACGTGGGATGGGAGATCATGGACCTCACGAGCGACGCCGAACCGCATGACGACGAGGCGCACTACTGCGGCCTACCCGACATCTACCGCGGGACCGACGTGCCACTGTCCAACATCCACCACATCACGTGGAACGACATCGACGGCAAAAAGCCCTTCCGCGAGAACAAGGAGCTGCAGAAACAAATCCTCAAGCTTATGAAGAAATACCCCTACATGGCGCACAACGCCGCCTTCGAGGACAGTTGGTTCAAGATCCATCTCGATGGCTACGCGGAGGCGCGCCGCGCGGGCAAGATCGTCGTCATCGACTCGCGCCAGATCTGCCGCAGTCTCGATGCCGAGGTCCGCAGTCTCCCCCGCGAGAGCGCACCGGCCGCCCTCGAGAACTGGGCACGCCGTCGCGGCACCCTCGCCGCCGACGACAACGAGCAGCATCTGGGACTCGACGACACGCACCTGATGCTCAAGACCGTCCAGGCCGAGTTCAACGAGAAGAACCTGTTCCTCAAATAAAGCGGTTCCGCCGTTCTAACGAACGGCGGAACCTTCTAGTTTCTAGTCGACCGACTTCAGCGCTTCCAGCATGTCGACGTTCTTGAGCTGACGATTCACGACCATGTACATCACCGCCACAACTGCGACCACCACGACGGACGACACCGCAAACGGCAACCAGCCGCACGCCGGATCGAACATCACATTCTCGGGCGGCACCGCGCTAATGATGTACTGCTGCAACAGCCAGCCCAAGAGCCATCCCACAGGCACCGCGATGAGCGAGTTGATGATCGTCTCGCGGTAGATGTACATCGATACCTCGTTATCGAAGAAGCCGAGCACCTTGATCGTCGAGAGTTCGCGGATGCGCTCGGCCACGTTGATCGTCACGAGGTTGTACACGATCACCACGGCAAGGAGCACGGCTACCACGATGAGCACGAGCATGATCTTGTTAAGCGACGTGACGATCACGTTGACCTGGTCGATAAGCGCCGCGGACTGCACGCAGTTCAGGACGCCATCGAGTTCACAAGCCCCACGACCTTGAAGATATGGCACTTGAGCACCTTCATGCCGCCAATTCCCGCCTTCTCGGTGAACATGGTCTTCGACCCGATCGGATACTCGTCGTCCATAAACGAATCGCGCGCAATCTCGTCGTTCGTGCGCGGCATGTGGCCCTCGACGACCTCGTAGCGGCTCACCTTGTCGGGTGCGGACTCGACACGCGCAGCATCGTCCGTTCCCTTGACGATCACGCCTTTGAGATAACCGTATTCAACGTCGCGGATACCGCTCACCCTTTTGATTTCTTGAACGTCGCGCGGATGTCGCGACAAAGCATCTTTTTGGACAATGTCCCCACCTACCACTCGATATCCGCGATGGGCGCGATTGGCGAGTTGTGGGTCACGATGATCACCGTTGCCCCGTGTTTGCGATTCATGTCCTGTAGAATCTGCAGGATCTGCTTGCCCGTGTTGTAGTCGAGCGCGACCGTGGGCTCGTCGCAAAGCAGGATCTTGGGGTTCTTGGCGACGGCGCGTGCGATGGCGACGCGCTGCTGTTCGCCGCCCGAGAGCTGTGCTGGAAAGTTATCGATACGGCCCGACAGCCCCACCACGCCCAGGACCTCAACGGGATCCATGGCGTTGGCTGTGATCACCGTCTCTCCCATGTGGTAGCGCTTGCATTCATCCTTTACTTCGATATATGTAACGGTCGCCGCCTCTCTCTAATTGAATACGGGTTGGCATTCGGCTTTCGCCTTAAAACAACACGTTGTTGATTTAACGACAAAGCAGCAGGTCAAGAAAGCGTTGTAGCGTTCATTCCATTCACCCGGCAAACAAAGACTGAAGCCAAACTTCAGCACACCCTCTCGCCTCATCGTCGAACTCAAGGGTATCCTTCTGGCACCCGGGGACAAAACTGGAGCTGAGCAAGAGCTCATCCCGCAAGATCACGTACTCGAAGCTTTACGATTCGTCCATGCGGACTATGCTCTGATCGCGGCGCTTACCGGAAACGGAACCAACGTTGAGCTGCGAGACCTTGTGCAGGAACTCATCGGCGAGCTGCTCGAACAAAGTGCTCGAAACCATGGACTTACCCTGAGCTACGGGGACATACCGGCCGATTACGGGCGTGCCATGCTGCTCTCGGGAATCACGTCGGTCATTTGGCTCTGGCTCCAAAAAGGTTGTATCGAGCCACCCGAGGAGATCGTCAAAATCGTCTGGACCACCAAGAGCTGTAGCCCCCAGGAACTGCTCGAGTAGTTCGGTGACCGGCTACGTCAGTCATTTGTCAGTTATTTGTCAGTTCCGTGTATGCTGTCTGCTTGATTCTTGTCATGATCAATGGATTTATTAGTATCTAATTTGATTATTTTCGCTGGTATTGATGGGATTTATGCCATTATTAATACATGGGAATCGTGCTTTCACATACCACTGCGAAGGCGGTCTACCAAGCCGCGTACTCGGTTGTCACTTCGACCGCCGAGTCCTTCGAATCCGACGTCCGATTGAATGCGGCTCCTAGCGCCCGAGAGGTCATCGCAGCAAAAGGCTGGCTCTCCAAGCATGGAATCGATCTCGGTGGAAAAGACCTAGAAGTCCTCGTCCCAAACCTTATGCAACGAAGAATTTGCCAAGGACTAACCTACCATGCGACGAGGCAAGAAATCACCCGATCGGAACTCAACGAACTCGGAGAGAACGTCTTTATCGTGTCCATCGAAAGATGCGCGCTCGAGGCGGCTACGTATCTCTCCCTTCCCGAATTAGTTGAGTATTATTTTGAGCTTTGTAGTGCCTATGCCCTTGAAATCGACGATCCAACGGACTACTCGGAGCGCCCGGCACTCACGTCAACCGTAAAGCTCAAACGATACTTCGATCAGGCCAAGAACCAGCATGGCATCGATCTTGCTAGAAAGGCAATCCGCTACGTAAGGGACGGATGCCGCTCCCCTATGGAAACTGCATTTGTCATGATGCTCACGCTACCGCGTCGCTTCGGCGGGCTGGGCATACGAGACATCGAAACCGACTACGAGATCAAGGTCGCCAAAGTCGCAAGGGAGCTCACGAGACACACGAAATTCTATTTCGACGCATACCTCAGACGATCCAAAACGGACATCGAGTACAACGGCTTTTATCATGACAGCGACGAAAACCGGGCCATTGACGAAGAACGGAAGAACGCCCTGAAGGCCATGGGTTTTGAAATCGTCACCGTGAGCCGTCACTCCTTTTTCGATAAAAACGCGTTTGCGCGCGTCATGCTGTCGATCATCAGACGAGAAGGCATTCGACCGTCGCGACTACCTGAGAACTTTTTCGTTGAGCAGGAGAACCTCAGGCAGTTTGTGCTTCGAAGGTATATCGAAAAGGCAAAGCGAGAAGACGAGAGGCGACGAGCGGAACAAAGCGAACGGGATAAAGCTGCCCAAGAAAACGAGATGGCACTGGGCATCGTCGACGACCCGAGCATCAACGACGTGCCTGAGATCGCGGACATGCAGCAAATCAACGTTTTCGAGGATAATGCCGACACTGACGGCAGGATTTACGGCTCTCTATCTATCGCGGAAGATTGACGACGTACATTTTGGCGATTTGTGTATATTGCCACTCCGTAAGTATCAGCACAAGTTACTAAAAATACGTGCTCAGAGTGATGATTGACAATCAAATCGCCGTATTGAAACGGCATACACCTCCAATTTCAGACGGAAACGCTCAACCACCTATACACAAATCGCCAAAATGTACGCCGTGAACTATTGGAGATCGATATCTGTTTGGTCTTCGCATGTTTTAAAAAGGGCAAAGGGTCACTCGGGCAGACGAATACTAAACAATTTCGGTAGTGTCGAGAAAGTTGGTGTAATGCCGGTCGCGGGTCAACCAGCCGGCGTCCCGAACTCTGAAATCCTTTTCGCTATCCTATGCCGCCTCGACCCTGTCCGCAAGCTCGAGGCTCGACTCGATCATCTTTCTCGCATCGACCTCCAGTCGGTCCCAGTCGACCGGGCCGTCGATCCCATGGATCCTCTTATCGTCGTAGAGCTCGTCCATCTTGGCTTCCGAGAAGTATCTGGACTCCTGCCATATCTCGTCCTGCTCGCACATGACGGCGCCCGCGAGGCGCGCGAGCGACTTGACCGACGGGAACACCTGCACCACTCTCGATCTGCGCTTTATCTCGCGGTTGGTGCGCCCCTGGACGTTGTTCGTCCTGAGGCGCTTCCAGTGCGACGGCGGGAAGTCGAGGTATGCGAGCGCGTCCGGCTCCGCCTCCTCGAGGATGGCGGCCGCCCTTGGGCAGCATGTCTCCAACATGTCGATCGCGACGTGGTACATCGCGGTGACGGTCGCGGCGTCCCGGCCCCTGAAGACCGGCGAGAGGATGCGGCCGACGCGGCGCCTCAGGTGCCAAGAGCCGGCCTCGCGCATGCAGTCGCGCATGAGGTGCACGCAGCGCCTCTGCCAGGACGCCCCCTGGAAGACCTCGCCGAGCGCCCGCACGAGGCCCGGGTGCGCGTCGGAGACGGCGAGCTGGACGCCCGCGACACCGCGGTCGCGGACCCTGCGCAGGAACGCGAGCCACGAGTCGTACGACTCGGTGTCCACGACGCCGACGCCGAGGACGCGCCGCCAGCCGCCCGCGTCGCAGCCGATCGCGGTGACCACCGCCGTCGAGGCCACGCGGCCCTCGCGGCGGCACCTGACATATGTGGCGTCCAGCCACACGTAGGGCACCGGCGCGCCGTCGAGGGACCTGCCGCAGAGCTCGTCGATGTCCGCGTCCAGGCTCGAGGCGATGGCGCTGACCTGGTCCTTCGACAACCTCGATACGCCCATTTTCTCGGCTATCCTCTGCACCTTCCTGGTGCTGGTGCCGGTCGCGTACATCTCGGCCACGGCCGCCACGAGCGCCCGGTCCACCCTCTGGTAGCGCTCGATCACGTCGTCGGGGAAGAAACTGCCGGTGCGGAGCTTTGGGATGCGGAGCGTGAGTGTGCCCACGCAGGTCTTGAGCGCGCGCTCCCGGTAGCCGTTGCGGCTGTTAGCGCCGCCGGCGCAGAGCTGGTCGGCCTCCGCGTCCATCACGGCGTTGACAACCTGCTCCGCCAGCCTGCGGATGAGTTCCTGCATGTCGATGGCCCCGTCGTCGAAACGGGGCATGGCCAGCAAGTCCGGCGTGGGGTCTGCTAAGATTTCCATTGCGGTCTTCGTCCTTTCCTAGATCTGGTTTGTCGCGATTTCAGATTCTAGGACGAAGGCCGTTTATCGTTAAACGGGTCTCATAGCGCTTTGGCGCTTACACCAACATTGGCGACACCATCACAATTTCAAATTTCCATTGACATATGAGCATACGTTCATACAATCATTGTTATAAGGTGATATGAGCGTCTGTTCATATGAAGGGATATTGATATGAGTGTTCTGAAGCAGGAGATCGCGCAGGAGCTCGACGAACTCAACTTGCCGGTGGTCCCAACCAGCTGCTCTCCCGAGGACCTGCCCGACGAGGAACTACTCTACGACCTCGCTGACCTCTTCAAAGTCTTTAGCGATACGACCCGCATCAAAATCCTCTACGCCCTCATGGGCCGCGAACTCTGCGTCGCCGACATCGCCGAGGCCACCGAGACCTCGCAGTCAGCAGTTTCGCACCAGCTGCGCACACTCAAGCAATCCCACTTGGTCAAATTTCGACGCGACGGACGCAACATCCTCTACTCCCTCGCCGATGACCATGTCTACACCATGCTCAACCAAGGCATGAGTCACATCTGCGAATAGGTAACAACGCGGCACTACCCGCCGCCCTTAATGAAAGGAATTGATCATGAAAAAGCAGTTCAAGCTCGATGAGATCGATTGCGCCAACTGCGCCCGCGAGCTCCAAGACGAACTCGCCAAGCTCGAAGGCGTCAAATCCGTTTCCGTCAACTTCATGACGCAGAAACTCACCCTCGAGGCCGACGACGCTGAATTTGATTCAGTCCTTGAGCGCGTCATCGACTTCACCGCCGACGCCGAACCCGACTGCGAGATCATCCGCTAGAAGCTATGGCCGTCTCGCGCGGCCGTTTCTAAATCCAACGTATGAACGGATGCTCATGCATTCAAGCGATGCATACAGGAGCACGCGGCCACAAGAGGAGAAGCTATGGCAACCACGCAAGACAAGCCAAGGAAAAAGAAAAAACGCCGCAAGAAAGAATCTCTGCAGCATAAGCTGCATCGCATCCTCGTTGCCCTCGTGATCTTTTTTGCTGTATTTGCACTCGACAAGATCGGCGTTATCGCATCGGGTTTCGACGGTCGAGGCGCCGATTACGTCGCCTTGGCACTCTACCTGATCCCCTTCGCCATCTCGGGATACGACGTACTCCAAAAGGCGTTTGGCAACATCAAGCGCGGTAAAGTCTTTGACGAAAACTTCCTCATGGCCGTGGCGACAATCGGCGCCTTTGCCACGATCCTCTTTCCCGATACCGAGCCCAGCACGGCCGAAGGTGCGGCTGTCATGCTGTTCTACCAGGTCGGAGAGCTGTTTCAAGCCTATGCCGTGGGCAAGAGCCGCAAGTCCATCAGTGCCATGATGGATATCGCTCCCGATTACGCCAACATCGAAAGCGAGGATGGCAGCCTCGAACAAGCCTTTCCCGATGATGTCGCTGTCGGCACCATCATCGTAGTTAAGCCCGGCGAGCGCGTGCCCATCGACGGCACCGTCGTCGATGGCGAAACCCAGCTCGACACCGCCGCGCTCACCGGCGAATCCGCCCCGCGCCGCGCGGTCGCCGGGGACGAAATCGTCTCGGGCTGCATCAACCTATCCGGCGTGATCCGCATTAAGACGACGAAGCCCTTCGGTGAGTCGACGGTAAGCCGCATCCTTGAGCTCGTAGAAAATGCTAGCGAGAAAAAGGCGAAAACCGAGAACTTTATCACCCGTTTCGCCCGCGTCTACACACCCACCGTCACACTCGCAGCAGCCATCCTCGCCCTTGGCGGCGGCCTTGTGACCGGTGCCTGGTCCGACTGGGTCCTACGTGGCCTCACGTTTCTTGTCGTAAGCTGCCCGTGCGCGCTCGTGATCAGCGTGCCGATGTCTTTCTTCGGCGGGATCGGCGGCGCCTCCAAGCTTGGCGTGCTCATCAAAGGATCCAACTACCTGGAGGCGCTCGCCGACGTCGACACCGTCGTATTCGATAAAACCGGCACACTCACCAGCGGAACCTTTGGCGTAGTGGCTCAACATCCCGCCGAAGGCCAAGACAGCGCTCGCATGCTCGAGCTGGCGGCACATGCCGAAAGCTTCTCGGATCACCCGATCGCTTTGAGCGTCCGAGACGCCTATCACGGAAAGATAAATCCCGCGCGCGTCTCCGAGGAGCAAGAAGAAGCCGGACACGGTGTTGCTGCGATCATCGACGGTATCGAAGTGCTGGTAGGAAACGCCAAACTCATGGATAGCCACGGCATCGAACCCCCTTCATGCGACGTCGTCGGCACGATTCTTCATGTAGCCGCTGGCGGCACCTATCTGGGACATATCGTGATCGCCGACACCGTCAAAACCGATGCCAAGCAAACGATCCGCGATCTGCACGCCGTCGGAATCAAGCGCACGGTCATGCTCACGGGAGATCGCGAGGAAGTCGCGGCCGCCGTGGCAGAGCAGCTCGGACTCGACGAATACCACGCGCAGCTGCTCCCCGCCGACAAGGTCGAACGCGTCGAGGCACTGCTCGCAAGTGAGGGCGACAAGAAGAAGCTCGCCTTTGTGGGCGACGGTATCAACGATGCACCGGTTCTCACCCGCGCCGACGTCGGAATAGCCATGGGGGCGATGGGCTCAGACGCCGCCATCGAAGCCGCCGACGTCGTGCTCATGGATGACAAGCCGTCCAATATCGCGCGGGCCATCCGTGTCGCCCGCAAGACCATGTCGATCGTATGGCAGAACATCGTCTTTGCCCTAGGTATCAAGATTCTGATTCTTGTGCTGGCAGCACTGGGCATCGCCAACATGTGGCTTGCTGTCTTTGGCGACGTGGGCGTAGCGATCATCGCCATCCTGAACGCCATGCGCGCCATGAACGTCAAGTGCCTGTAACGCATCGGCCACAGATTCAATCACGGCACCGTTCAAACTAGCCCAAACATAAACCCCTCGTTCGGATGCCACGGCACTCCGGACGAGGGGTTTATACAACAGAATCAATATCGAGACAGACTCGTTGTCAGGAGAGATGCGTTTTGAGCTTCTCGAAGCTCTCTTTAGAAAGACAGTGCTCCATATGACAGCCCTCTTGCCGCGCAACATCGCTGGGAACACCCGCATCCTCGAGCAGTCCCACAAAGAACTCATGGCGCTCGAGCATCTGCTGAGCAACCACCATGCCCTTATCAGTGAGCTTCACATCACGTTTGCCCATGGTCACATAGCCGTTGGACTCAAGGTTCGACATGGCCTTCGACACGCTGGCCTTGGTAACACCCAGGCGATTGGCGACATCGATGGAACGTACCCGCTCAAGCTCAAGGGAAAGCATGAGAATCGCTTCGAGATAGTCTTCGCCTGATTCATGGAGGGGCATACAAGGCCTTTCACGCTTTTCTGTTAACCGCTGCTTACTCTAGCGCAAAAAGTTGCCCAAAACTTACTAAATTCTCAAAAAGTTAACCAAGGCCCACAAAAACCTGCGATTGGGGACGTAGCAAAACAGCAGGTCTACCGACTGCCCGGAAAGACCTGCTGTTTTGCTACGTCCCCAATCGCAGGTGAGGTTAGATCAGGCCAAAGTGATGGGCGGCGTGATAGATGCCATCACTATCGACATCGGTCGTCACATAGGTGGCGGCCGCCTTCACGGTGTCCCATGCGTTGCCCATGGCGACACTCGTGCCCACGGCGCCGAACATCGTCAGGTCGTTCTCGCCGTCTCCAAATGCGATCGCCTCGTCGGGCGCGATCCCCATGCGCCCGAGCGTTGCACGCACACCCAGATCTTTGCCCCCGTTATCGGGAATCAGATCGCAAAACAGATCGCACCACCGCGTCGTGAGCACATGCTTGGTCGCATCCGTCACGATGTGTTCCTCGCCGGGATCGACAAATGCACAAAACTGATACACGGGTGCATCGAAGGCATGCTCGAAAGGTTCCTCGTGATACGCAATACCCGCGTTATCGCCCGCCGCCACTACGCGTCCACTCAACTTGTTGACAAAAGAGTTCTCGCCTTGCATGCACAGCGAATCATAGCAACCCTGCGCCACCTGGTCGACGACCACATGCACATCCGCTGGATCGATGGGGCAGCTACGGTATACCCCGGCCCCGTCAAAGCAGTACTGGCCCGAAAGCGTGACATAGGCATCCCACCCCTGCAGCAGCCAGTTGGGCATCTGGTACTTGGGACGGCCCGTGGCGATGATGCATTTGATGCCCTGTTCGCGAAAATGATCGAGTACGCGCTGCGTCGACTCAGGAATCCGATGCGTCTTAAAGCTCAGCAACGTACCGTCGATATCGAAAAAAGCCGCTTTGATCATGCCTTAGGCCTCCCCTTCCAGCCTCTCGCTCGCCTCGAGCCACGCCATCTCGAGCTCGTCCATCGCGGCACGAGCCTCGTCGATCTTCGCCTGCTGCTCACCAAGCGCCTCATAGTTGGTCGGATCGACGGCGGCCATAGCGGCCTCGGCCTCCTCGAGGCGGACGCGCTGAGTCTCCATCTTGCGCTCGAGCGAGCTCACCTCGCGTCGGAGCTTCTGGCGCTCGGCGTTCGACAGGCCGTTGGGTTGACCGCTCGATTTGGGCTTCTCAGCGGCGGCAGCAGCGGCTCCCGTATCGAACGTGCCCGTCTTGGCACTCGGCGCTCCCACCGGCTCACCGTCGGCGGTCGCGTTGCAAAGCTTCAGATATTGATCAACGCCGCCCGGCATATGGGTAAGGTGCCCATCGAGGAGCGCCCACTGCTGATCGGTCACGCGCTCCATCAAGAAGCGGTCGTGCGTCACCAGGATGAGCGTGCCCGGCCAGCCGTCGAGCAGGTCCTCGACGATAGCGAGCATATCGGTGTCGAGGTCGTTTCCCGGCTCGTCGAGGATCAGAACGTTGGGCTCGTCAAGAATCGTGAGCAAAAGGGACAGGCGACGACGCTGGCCGCCCGACAGCTCGCCGATACGGCTCCAAAGCTGCTGCGTGCTAAAGCCCAGACGCTCGCAGAGCTTTTCGGGCGAGGTTTCCTTGCCGTCGATCATATAGAACTTCTTGTAGTGGCTCAGCACCTCGCGGATCGTGCTGTCGAGATAAGGCTTGAGCTCGTCAAGCTGCTGTGACAGAATGCCAAACCGCACCGTCTGCCCGATCTTGACACGACCTCGCGTCGGGGCCAGCTTGCCCTGGATCACGTTGAGCAACGTCGACTTGCCGGCACCGTTCTCACCAAGCAGACCATAGCGGTCGCCCGCGCCGATCAACCAGGTCACATCGTTGAGGACAGGCTTGAATCCGCCGTCCCCGGCATCCTTGTAACCCGCATCGACATCGACCACGTCGATGACCTGCTTACCCAGGCGCGACACAGCCAAGCGTTTAAGTTCCAGCTCGTCGCGCACCGGCGGTACATCGGCGATGAGCTCGCGGGCAGCATCCACGCGAAACTTGGGCTTGGTCGAGCGTGCCTGAGCCCCGCGACTGAGCCACGCAAGCTCCTTGCGCGCCATGTTGCGACGTCGCTCCTCGGTGACGGCCGCCATGCGATCGCGCTCGACGCGCTGCAGGATATAGGCGGAGTAACCGCCCTCAAAGGGGTCGACCTTGCCGTCGTGCACCTCCCACATGGAGTTGCAGACCTCGTCCAAGAACCAGCGGTCGTGCGTCACGCACAGCATGGCACCCTGCCCATGCTGCCAGCGGGCCTTAAGGTGGCGCGCCAACCAGTTGATGGTGCGCATGTCCAGATGGTTGGTCGGCTCGTCGAGCATCAGCACGTCATAGTCGCCGATCAGCAGGCGCGCCAGGTCCACGCGGCGGCGCTGACCACCTGACAGCTCGCCTACCATGCCCTCCCAAGGCACATCCGATATCAGGCCGGCAAGAATCTGACGCGTGCGGGGGCTCGACGCCCACTCGTACTCGGGCGTGTCACCCACCACGGCATGGTGCACCGAATCGCCATCGGCCAGGTTGTCCTTCTGTCCAAGCAACCCGACCGTGATGTCCCGACGGTGCGTGACGCGACCGTCGTCGGGCTCGATAACACCGGCGAGCACGCTCAACAGCGTGGACTTGCCGTCACCGTTTTTACCGACGATACCGATACGATCGCCCTCGGCGACGCCGAGCGTCACGTTGTCAAAGATGTGCTTGGTGGGAAACTCGAGCGTTATCGAATCGCACCCCAAGAGAATCGCCATATGACCTGCTCCTATCGTGCATACATAAACGCTCATTATCTTAGCAGCCTTGGAGCTGCGACACCTATCATTTAGGGATAGGTTGATTGTGGCAGACCGGCTACCACTCTCGCCCGCTTCAACCAGTCCCCAAAAAGATAGGTGGGACACCCGCAACGGGATGTCCCACCACTCCAATCAGTCCCGCAGCGGCCTACAGTCGCCCGCGGGCCTCAAAGCATGTCCCGGACTAGGAGAACATACCGGTGAGGTAATCGTTAAGCCGCTTGTCGCGGGGGCGCTGGAAGATCTCGTCGGTCTCGTTGTACTCGACCATGTCTCCCATATAGAAAAACGCCGTTCGGTTGGAGACACGCGATGCCTGCTCCATGTTGTGCGTGACGATCACGATGGCGCGATCGGCAACGATCTGGCGCATAAGATCCTCGATCGCAAGAGTCGAGATAGGATCGAGCGCCGAACAGGGCTCATCAAACAGAATCACATCGGGGTCAAGCGCGAGCGTGCGCGCGATACACAGACGCTGCTGTTGTCCGCCCGAAAGCGCATAGGCGCTCTTGTCGAGCTTATCTTTGACCTCTTCCCACAACGCGGCCCCGCGCAGGCTCTCCTCCACCAGACGGTCGAGCTCGTCCTTATCGGTGACGCCATGGCGTTTAGGGGCAAAGGTAATGTTATCCCGAATAGACTTATGGAAGGGATTGGGCTGCTGGAACACCATGCCGATGGAACGCCGCAGCTCGTAGGTGTTTTCTTGCTTGGTATTGATGTTGCGGCCTTGATAGACGATCTCGCCCTCTACGCGACATCCGCGGATCTCACGGTTCATGAGGTTGAGTGAACGCAAAAACGTTGACTTGCCACATCCGGAAGGCCCGATCAGCGCGGTGATCTCGCCCTTGTAGAAGTCAAGTGAGGTGTCGTGCAGCGCATGGTGATCGCCATAGAACACATTGACATCATGTGTGCTGAGCACAACCTCATCCGAGACGGCCTTGCCGGCCAGACGGCCCTGCGACTCGCTTGCCTGAACGTTCGACAAAAACTCATCCGTCTCGCCCAGCGGTACGGGCGCGACACGGTCCTCGCTCTTATAACCACTCATTCGGCCGTCATCCTTTTCGCCAGAGCCTTGCCCACGATGCGGGCGACCACATTGAACAGCAGCACACACACCATCAGCAGGGCGGCAGTGCCCCACACGATCTGCTGGGCCTCGGGGCTGCCCTCGCCATAGATCTTGTAGATATGCACCGCGAGCGATTCGCCGGGGCGAAAAACGTTCCAGGCGCAGGTGGGGCTCGAAAGGTTGAAGCTCAAGAAGTTGAGGCGCACTGGAGAGCTCATACCCGAGGTGAACAGCAGCGCCGCTGCCTCGCCGAACACGCGGCCGGCCGAAAGCACGATGCCGGTCACGATGGCGGGCATGGCCTCGGGAATCAGGATATGCACGGTGGCTTCCCAGCGCGTTAACCCCATGGCCAGACACGCATCGCGTTGAGCCTGCGGCACGTCCTCGAGTGCCTGCTGGATCACACGGACCAAAATGGGAATGTTGAACATGGTGAGCGCGACGGCACCCGAGATCAACGAATACTTCCACCCGAGCTGGACCGAGAACACCAGGAAGCCAAACATGCCGACAACGATCGACGGCAGCGAGGAGAGCGTCTCGATCGCGGTGGAGGCGATATCGCGCAGTGGCCCGTCGGGGGCGTACTCGACAAGATAGACTGCAGCTCCCAGGCTCACGGGAACCGAGATCACCAAGGTGATAACGAGCAGGTAGAACGAGTCGAATAGCTGGTAGAGCACGCCGCCCTGCGTTCCGTTGGCGCGCGAGGGCTCGGTAAGAAACCCAGGTTTGAAAAGGGTGGAGACGCCCTCGAACAGAATATAGGCGACCATGGACACGACAATAAGCATGACCACGGCGACGATCGCGGTCAGAGCGGCGGTCGCAACCTTGTCCTGCCTTCCGGCTCGCTCCAGCCGCGCCTCATCGATGCTGATCTGGGCGGCAGTCGACGCCGCATCGGTCTTCACATTAACCACGGGACTTCGCCCCCTTCTTGCCGATCAGATGGATGATGAGGATAAAGACAAGGCTCATGCCCATGAGCAAAAGGCCCAACGCCCACAGGACGTCGTCTTGGGCAGAGCCCTCGGCATAAACCGCCATCGACGTGGTAAGCGTCGTAGTGATGGTCGACGCCGGTGAGAGCAGCGAGGTGGGCATAGCCTCGATACCGCCAATGACCATGCGCACGGCAAGCGTCTCGCCGAAGGCACGCGTCATACCTAGGATGACCGCCGTCATAAGCGAGGGAAGTGCACTCTTGAGCACTACGTGCCAGATGGTCTGCCAGCGCGTATAGCCCAGCGCCAGGGAGCCCTGGCGATAGCTGTCGGGCACGGCGCGCAGGCCATCGACCGAAAGCGTGGTCATGGTGGGAAGGATCATGACGGCAAGCACGATGGCTCCCGGCAGGATTCCCAGTCCCGTGGATACATGAAAGACGTTCTTCATGAAACCGACTACCACGTGAAAACCGATCAAGCCGAACACAACCGACGGAATACCCGTGAGCAGTTCGATGAGCGGCTGGAACACCTTGGCGCCAAACTTGGGCTGGATTTCGACCGCGAAGATCGCGGAGCCGATCGCGATGGGAAGGGCGATCAACGTGGAGAGCACCATGACCGAGAACGAAGTGACGATCAGCGGTAGCGCGCCGGTAAAAGGCAGCCCGTTTTCGGCCGTATTTGCCAGATCCCATTTGGTGCCGCAGAAGAACTCTGCAACGGAAACGCCGTCCTTGAGAAACGCCGAAAGACCCTTTTGCGCCACCATAAAGATCAGCGCGACAACAACAAGCGTCACGAGCGCAACGCATGCGCCCGTGACGCCCAGGCCCACGTTCTCAAGGTTGCGTTTTGGCATTTGTTTATGCACGACGAACCTCTCGATACGGGTTTGGGATTACTTGGATGTGACCTTGCCGGAGGCGTCCTTGACAACCTTCATATCGGAGACGGGAATAAAGCCCTGCTCCTCGACGAGCTTGCCTTGAACAGCCTTGGAAAGCATGAAGTCCAGGAAGGCCTTAGTGGCCTCATCGGCATCTTTGGCGCAGTACATGTGCTCGGTCGCCCAGATCTTGAAGGAGTCGTCGGTGACGTTCTTGCTCTTGGGCTCCACGCCCTCCACCTTGATGGCGTTGAACTTGGAATCGTCGAAGTGGGAAAAATCGAGGTAGGAGATGGCGTTATCGGTGCTTGCCATCTGGGTCTGGACATCGCCCGACTTGTCGAGCTCGGCGTCGCCCTTGAAGTCATTGGCCGTATCGCCAAAGACGGCGGCCTCAAAGGTTGCACGGGTGCCGGAGCCCGCCTTACGGTTGAGCACGACGATCTTGGCATCGTCGCCGCCGACCTCGCTCCAATTAGTGATCTGGCCGGAGAAGATACCCTTGAGCTGCTCGAGCGACAGGTCGTCGACCTTAACGTTCTTGGAGACCACGGGGCCCATGCCCACGACGGCGACCTCATGGTCGACAAGGTTCTTGGCCTGATCGGCGTCGAGTTTGGTCTCGGCGAAGACATCGGAGTTGCCGATCGTAACGGTGCCGGCGGCCACGGCGGTCAGGCCCTTGCCCGAACCGTTGCCCGAGCCCGAGATGGACACGTCCGGGTTCTTGTCCATGAACTTCTCAGCTGCAGCCTCGACCAAGGCCTGAAACGAGCTGGCGCCGTCATAGGTCACCTCGCCGGAAACGCTCGCGGCGGCGGCAGAACCGGCGCTGCCCTTGGCGGCCGCATCGGAGCCCGAGCCGCCGCAGCCCGTAAGGCCAAGCCCCACGATGCTCGCAAGACCGCCGGCAAGACCCAAGAACTGACGGCGAGAATAAACCTGATCGAACATGATCTTCCTTTCAACATGCGTCGTCGCGGGCACCCTGCCCGCTTTGCTGGTTAGGAAGATAGTTCGAGCAAAAGAAAGAAACCGCGCCGTTTGCCGGTTCTTACGGGCATCTGATATGCCCTTACCGGCAAACGGCGCGGCCTTTACAAACGGTTGACAATGCACCCGACCTGCAATTGGGGACGTAGCAAAACAGCAGGTCCTCTTCGGCCAATATCCGACCTGCTGTTTTGCTACGTCCCCAATTGCAGGTCGAAAGAACAGGTGCTAGAGATCGAGCTCGTTCAGACGCAAGATGGCCACAATATAGATTTTGAGCGCCTGCTTTAAGAGCTCCTCGCTCGCGCACTCGTTGGGACCGTGCATCTGTCCGCCCCATGCGGGAAGCTCGCAGCCCGGCTCTTCGGGACCAAACGAAACAGCGCGATCAAAGTTGCGCGCATAGGTACCGCCGCCCATGGCGAACGGCTTTGCCTGCCTGCCCGTAAACTCGTTATAGGTATCGATGAGCGCTCGGACAGTTTGGTCATCGGCGCTTACGCTGAACGGCTCCTTGGCATGATCGACGGCAAGCGTCACGCCGAAGCGACCCACGAGAGGTTCGAGCTGCGTCTCCATAGCCTCTGCCGACGTGCTATCGGGGAAACGCACGTCGATCGTCTGCTCGATACGACCGTCGCGCACGCAGATGGTTCCGGCGTTGCAAGTAAGCGGCCCGAAGGCAGCGCTTTCGGCATCGATGCCCAGACCTCGCCCCGCGGTATCGGCATGGACAAAGGCCAGAAACTTGACGAACTCGTGCTCCTCAGGCGTGAGCAGGCGCGCATCTCGGGCGGCAAAACTGTCCTCGGCCTCGCGAAGATAATCTATCACCAGTCCGATCGCATTGATCGTGCCCTCGGGCATCGAAGCATGGCCGCCGATACCGCGAGCGAAGATCCGCGCATGCCCGTTCTCGGTTTCCGAGATGTCGATGCGATCGCCGTGCTCGATTGGGGACGGGAGTTCAGACGGATCGATATCGAGCACGCAGATCGACTGCGAGGGAATCGCATTGGTCGCCTCGGCGCCGCTCCACGAAAGAATGCGGCCGCCATCGATCTTTTTGCTATAAAAAGTGGCTCCAAGCTGACCCTTCTCCGCATTGCAAACCGGGAACTCGGCATCGGGCGTAAAAAGGAATGCCGGCTGCGCATGCCCCTCAAGATAGTGATGGATATCGCTCATACCGACCTCTTCATCGCACCCCAGCAGTGCGCGAAAAGCGTATCGCGGCGTGATACCGCGCTTGATCAGGTACGCGCCGGCGTAGAGCGACAACACGGCCGGACCCTTATCGTCGATGACGCCGCGTCCAAGCAGCCAGCCGTCGCGGCGCTCCATCTTAAACGGGTCGGTGCTCCAACCGGGACCCGCCGGCACCACATCGACATGGCAGATGGTTGCAAGCTGCTGGGCTTCCTCGCCGGGAATATCGCACATGCCAACGTAGCCCTCGTCATCGCTTGTTCGGTAACCGAGCTTTTGGGCGATTCCAAGCGCGCAATCGAGGGCTTCGCGAACCGGTCGGCCAAACGGCGCACCCGGCTCAGCCGGCTGCGCATTCGCTATGGAAGCATGGCTCACCAGAGTATCGATGTCGGCGATAACGTCCTCCCAGACCTCGTCAACATAAGACGCGACGTCGCGCTCGAGCTGCTCTTGATCCATATGAAAACCTCCGTGTGAAACGCGTGTGTTTTGCTTGCATCTATCTTAGCCGAGGCGAACACCAAAGGCGTCCGCAAGCTCCGCAACCGAATGCGCCACAGCATCCGCCCCGGCGGCCTCATGCTCACCGGGTTTGGCGGCTCCGCTATAGATTCCGACACAGGGCACGCCCAACGCATGCGCCCCCTCGATATCGTTATACCGGTCCCCCACCATCACGGCCTCCTCGGCTCGCACACCCAGTGCCGCCAGCGCATCGCGCACCGAGTCGGCCTTGGTCTCACGGCCCTGAGACGGGCACATGCCAACAACCGCCTCAAACTGTTCGAGGCCCAGCTCATGAACCATCTCGACGCACTTTCCCTCCAGACGCGAGGTGGCCACTGCTAACCGGCGCCCTTGTGCGACAAGTGCATCTAGCAGCTCGGAGATGCCAGGGAAAACCGGATAATCCTCAGGTCCCAGCTCCTCAAAGAACGACCGGTATTCATCGGCCACAACTTGGGACTCCGCGGCCGAAAAGTCGTAGAAATCATGGAAGCTCTTCCATAGCGGCGGTCCGATCATACGTCGCAGATCACCCATCTGGGCCTCGGAATAGCCACGGGTCGCAAGGGTTTTGCGCGTCGATGTCATCACGGCACGCCCTGTGTCGGCGACGGTACCGTCGAAGTCGAACAGCACCACCGGCCGATCGAAAATCGAATCTGTCATAACAAACAAGCCTTTCCCCAGTACATCTTGCCGAACAACGGTACCACGGCGGCCGATCGCACACGTATGCGAAGGAACAATCGCGCACGGCATTGCAAAAACCAGAGAAGCGCGAGGGTTGTTAAAGAATTCCCTAGTACATCCACATCCGTTATAGCAATGTTACTTATTCAACATTTCTTACCGAATTTGTTGCGTAACTAGCCTATACTCGACGCACTTTGCTTGAAACCGTGATCTTCCCGTACAGAAAGGGGCAAGCATCATGTCCTACGCCATCATCACCGACAGCACATCCGATATCACGCCGGCACGAGCCAAAGAGCTTGGAATCTATGTCATCCCGCTGCATGTAATCATAGAAGGCGAAGATGTGCTCGATCAGGTTGAAATCACGGCACAAGAATATTTAGGTCGCATGGCCGCATCGAGCACCTTGCCCCACACCTCGCAGCCGAGTGCCGGCGAGTTCAAACAACTCTTTGACCGGGTGGAAGCCGACGGTTACGACGGCGCGATCTTCATCTCGCTGTGCAGCGAGTGGTCCGCCTGTTACGGCAATGCCTGTCAGGTCGCGTCCGAACATCCGCTTGACATCCGTTGCATCGATTCGCGAACCGGCTCAGGGGCCGAGGGACTCCTGGTCGAAAACGCCGTAGCGCTTCGTGCCGCCGGTCGCACGATCGACGAAGTTGAGCACGAGGTGTGTGAGACCATCCCGCTGACCCACATTTTGCTCATTCCCCGCACGCTTGAGAATCTGGTCAAAAACGGCCGCGCGCCCAAACTGGCGGGCCACCTCACCCAGATGCTCAATATCCGTCTTGCCGTTTCGCCCGAGTGGCAGAGCGGCGAGATCAAGTTGATCAAAAAGGGACGCGGCACCAAGCGCATCGTCGCCAACGTCATGGCCGACTGCATCGCTTACCTGCAGGAACATCCCGGTGCCAACGTGCGCATCCTTGACACCGGCGCGGATACCGCCGAGGAAAAGCAGCTTGTCAGGCAGGCACTTGAGGGCCTCGACTACACCCCGGCCGGCACTGGCAGCATCGGCTGCACCATCGCCACGCACGTGGGCACCGGAACGATCGGTATTTGCTACTGCGTCAAACCGCGCGTCTAATCACCCGGCCGGACACACCATAGCTGGCTTATCATGTGGCCCTCGCTACTCCAGACCACCGAGGGCCACGCTGACAGCGTCGTCGATATCGTCGGTGATGTGGACGAGCTTCGGGTCAAGCGGACTGATCATTCCCGCCTGCATCACCGGGCCGTTAAGCCAGTCGAAGAGCCCCTGCCAGTAGTCGCGACCAACCAGCACGAGCGGCATACGCTTGACCTTATGCGTCTGCACCAGTGTGAGGACCTCGAACATCTCGTCAAGCGTGCCGAAGCCGCCGGGAAACACGATCGCACCCGAGCTGTATTTGACGAACATCGTTTTGCGGACAAAGAAGTAGCGAAAGTCCATGCCCAGGTTCACGTACTTGTTAAGGCCTTGCTCGTGAGGGAGTTCGATTCCCAGCCCCACGCTCTTGCCGTTAGCGCTCGCCGCTCCCCTGTTGGCAGCTTCCATGATGCCCGGGCCGCCGCCCGTGATCACGGCGACGCCATGTTGAGCGATCTTTTTTCCGACAAGCCGTGCGGACTTGTACATAGGGTCGGTGCGCGGCGTACGGGCGCTACCGAAAATGGTCACAGCGGGCCCCAACTCGGCAAGGGCACCAAAACCATCAACGAACTCCGCCTGGATACGCAGTACGCGCCACGGATCGGTATGCAGCCAATCGGTCGAGTCCTCGGGTGCAAGCAGGTTGGCGTACGTGTTGTCCTTGGGGATCATGGGACCGCGCATGACCACGGGTCCGCGCCGGTAGGTCTCGTGGTAAGGACTCTCGGACTCAGAACCTTCAGACGCGACATTTTGACCAGCTGTTATCTTTTTAATCATGGATACTCCTATCAAAAAAACAAGGGCGGAGCGGCGGCCAAAGACCACGCGCAACCCGCCCATCAACATCCAGGACAGATAGTACCCACGACTCGTAAGACCTATGTCAAGCTCCGGTCAACGGTAGATATCACACCGTAAAGCGCACGAATAGACAAGCGCCACTCGATGGCTTTAGTAATCGGCAGCCGCAGGACTGTTCATCCAGTCATTCACAAAGGCCCCATAACGGCCTTCGATGATAGCCTGACGAGCACGCTTCATAAGGTCGAGCAGATAGTAGATGTTATGCATCGAAAGCAGAATGCCGCCAAGCATCTCCTTCTGCGTGACCATATGCCGGATGAGAGCACGACTGTAGCCACCGGTGCACACCGGACAGGTGCATTTGGAATCGACGGGACCATCGTCGTGAGCAAACCGCGCATTACGGAAGTTAAGACGGCCCTCACTCGAAAACGCCGTACCCATGCGACCCGTACGCGTGGGCAGCACGCAGTCGAACATGTCGATACCCACCGATACGCCGCGCACGAGCGTGGTGGGATTGCCAACGCCCATAAGGTAGCGCGGCTTGTGTTTGGGCATGTACTCGCTTGCGAGCGGCGCCAGCGTCTCGAACATCGTCTCGTGGTCCTCGCCCACCGAGTAACCGCCGATTCCGTATCCGGGAAAATCACCGCACTCCTCAAGGTGGCGCAGCGAGCGCAGACGAAGGTCCAGATGCATGCCGCCCTGAACGATACCGAAAAGCGCCTGATCGTCGCGGGTATGCGCCTTATAGCAGCGCTCCGCCCACATGCTCGACAGCTCCACGGCACGCTCGACGAATTGGCGCGTAGCGGGGTATCCCGGGCACTGGTCGAGCTGCATGCAGATGTCTGATCCGAGCTTCATGGCAATCTGCATGTTGTCCTCGGGCGTCCAGAAAACGTGGCGACCGTCGTAATCGTTGACGATGAAGCGCACGCCCTCGTCCGACAGCTTGACGGCATCGTTGTGACTGAAGACCTGAAATCCGCCCGAGTCGGTGAGAATGGGGCCGTGCCAGTTCATGAACTTATGAAGACCGCCAAGCTCGGCGATGGTATCCTCGCCCGGACGCATGGACAGGTGATACGTATTGGCAAGGACGATCTGGGCGCCGAGTGCCTTAACGGTCTCGGTGGGAATACCTTTGACGTTTGCCTTGGTGCCAACGGGCATGAAGATCGGGGTTTCGATATCGCCATGCGGGGTATGCAGCACGCCGGCACGGGCGTGCGTGGTGGGGTCCTCAGCAATCAGGTCGAATTTGAACAGGGATTGGTCCATGGGCGAAGCTCCTATGGGTATCGGTCAAAACGTTGAACGGAGACCATTATAGGGGCGGCCCTGGCGTCACCGATGCCGTTCCACCAAACGGGCACGCTCCTTCATGCCAGCACACGTAGATCCAAGAAACAGAATGGTTAATTTTCACAGATATGAGTCGGACATTTTTAATGTACCCCACCGATTCCTGTCAAAACCCATGCGGTAGATCCCTGTCGGTTCTAATAGTTAGAGTCGCTGCTCATTTAGATA
The DNA here is from genome assembly GCA_002437815.1 of Collinsella sp. UBA6357. Taxonomy (GTDB): domain Bacteria; phylum Actinomycetota; class Coriobacteriia; order Coriobacteriales; family Coriobacteriaceae; genus Collinsella. The sequence goes on from DJRP01000032.1 coordinate 64,067, forward strand.
CACATTATCAATACTGAATCTTGATAATAGGTGCCAAGCAAGCTGGGTAGACGCAAGAACTAGCCCGTGTTGACTCATATCTGTCAAAATTAGCCAAATCGTAAAACGTTATAAATTTACCAGCATCGAAATAGCGCCAATAAAACGGGGTCCGGATCATTCCGAACCCCGTAAAAGCCATCTCAAGCCGGTGATGGACAGAAGCCAAACCAATCCACCGTGCAAGAAGCGTAAAAATCAAAAGCTAAGGACGCTGTCCCATGCCGCCCTCGAGCGTCACGGTCTCGCCATTCATATACTTGAAATCGGGGCCGCAGAGCTGAACCACCACACGACCGATTTCCTTCTCAACATCGCCGTAATGGCCCGCCGGCGGCATGTGAACGTTAGCCTTGAAAGCCTCGGGATAGGCGTCCTGGAAGTTCTCGAGCGCAGCCGTCCAGGCAAGCGGGCACACGATGTTGACGTTGATGCCGTCCTTGCCCCACTCGTTGGCGGCCACTCGCGTCAGGCCGCGAATACCCTCCTTGGCCGCAGCATAGCTGCACTGACCGTAGTTGCCAAAAAGGCCGGCGCCCGAAGCGAAGTTCACCACGGAGCCCTTGGTTTCCTTCAGATACGGATAGGCTTTCTGCATGTACAGGTAGGTGGCGTACAAGCCAGAATAGATCGCCAGGTTAAACTGGTCCATGGTGTGATCGGCAATGGTGACACCCGAGGCGGAAGCCTGCGCGTTATTGACGACGGCATCGATGCGTCCGAACTCGGCGACCGCCTTGTCGATAACGTTTTGGACAACGGCCTCGTTATCCTGACCGGCCGAAACGTCAGCCTGAACAGGAAGGACCTTGATACCGTAATCGGCCTCGAGGGACTCCTTGGCAGCCTCGAGCTTAGCCACGTTGCGGCCGGTGATAACGAGGTTCGCACCCTCCTTGGCAAAGGCGATATCGATTCCGTATCCAATGGAACCCGCAGAACCGTCCTTGAGGGTGGCCTTGCCGCCACCGGTGACGATTACGGTTTTACCGGTAAAAAGACCCATGGGAAATCCCTTCTCTTGGTGCGGCGGACATACCGTCGACTGCGCGCCGCCCATATGGACGCGCCAAAAGCTGATACGCAACGTTAACCGACCTCGAGTAATTGAAAAGGACGGACCGGACGAACGGCAACACGTCATCGGCGAGGGGCATGTCAAGCGTCAAAGATTTGGACGTAAAGGAAAGGAACCACTGCAAATCGGCACCCCGCGAGGGCGAACACGTTTTGAAACTTTCTGGTTTAGCCGCCACAGCCCAATCGAGACTTTATCATTGAAAAGCTAGACAAGAAGAGGAGCGCATCAATATGACTGAAGAGCTGGATCCCCAGACTCAACAACCGCATACCGATACTCCTATCGAGGAAGATAAAGAAACCGCAAACGAGCAATCGGAACCCGATGCGGCGCAGCCGGACCAAGCGACTGATGCTGGGCAACAATCGGACGCGCCGGCAAAAGAAGCAACAGAAAAAGAGGTAGAAGACGCCATCGACACACCGGTTGAGGTGAGCTCGGAGGCGGAGCTCGATGCCTATATGGACTCCATGATGGACGCCGTCGAAGCCATGAAGGAAACCGCCGAGCCCACGACCGCCGATGATGCGGAGGACGTCGAAGCCGCCTCGTCCTTTGTTCCGGGCGAGACGCCCGTCGCCGACCCCGGAACCACGATGCCGTCGTTCTTGCAGCTCGAGCACCCCACCATCGGCAGCGATGCAGTGGAGCCCCATACGGCGGGTTTCAGCGTCATCGAGGGCGGTACGGGCTCCTTTGAAACCCCTGCCGCCACAACGCCTGCAGAGCCCAAAGAAACCGAGCAGCAAACAGCGCACGCGCGTGACCTTGGATCCGCCGTAGCGGGTACTGCCAACGCCGTAGGCACGTTCATTGCCCAAGGGGCCTCGGCCATGCGAGAGATGAACGCCGCCAAGAAGGCGCTCGCAGACGCCCGAAGCCATCTCGAGCAGCTCGATCGACGGATCGCCGATCAGGCCGAAGAGCTCGAAACCCGACAGGATATCGCCGCCCGGTACGAGCAGATCGTGAGCGAGCAAAAGTCGGCGATCGCCACGGCCCAGAAGAACGCGGCCGCCGCCGAGATCAGCCGCGATGCCCATAAGGAAAAGGCAGAAGAGCTGAAAACCCAGCTTGCCCAAATCAAAGAGGAGGATGCCCAGACCGAGCGTCGCCTCAAGGCGGCCGTCGATGCCGTCGAGGCGCGCGAGTCCTCCTCCCGCGAGGCCGGGAACCGTCTGACCCGCCGACTCGAAGATGCAAAACGTATCCGTGACAAAGTGCAGGCAGAGCGCGATGCCGGCGTAGCAGCCGCCCAGAACACCATCACGGCAACACAGGCCCAACTCGAGACACTGCGCAAAGAGTATGCCGAGCTCCAGCGCAATCCATCGGCCAACCCCGCCAACTACACCGTGCGCACCAACGAGCTTTCCGCCAAAATCTCCGACACTGCCGATGCGCTGCGCAAGGCCGAGGAGGACCTGCCCTCAGTGACGGCCGATCTTGAGCACTCGCTGGCCGCCGCCGAAGAGGCTGTCAAGCAGGCGCAGGCACCCATCGCCGACGCCAAGAAAGCGCATGCGGCCGTTACGACCGAGGCCGACGCCGCCCGCGATGAGCTTCAGAGTGCCAAGGCGGCGGCAGCCGAGCGGCAGCGCGAGCTGCGCGAGAAAATCACCGCGCAGGAGAAGGCACGTCGCGAGCAGGAGCAAAGCATCGTCGATGCCCAAGCCGACGCCGCGCACGCACAGACTTTGATCGACCAAGCGACCGAAGTGCACGAGCATCCCGAGATCACCGTCGCCCTTCAGGGATCCCTCGACCGTGACCGTTCGGAGCGCACCGATGCCGAGAGCGAGATCGCAAACCTCGAGGCGGCCGAACAGACCGTGCGCGAGCGCACCCGCGACTCACGCGTAAAGTTCACCGGCGCCATTGTGATCGCACTTGTCGCCATTGTGGTCCTGATCCTGCTCTGGCTGTTCCTGGCCCGCTAGCGACCATCGAACGCCAAATCGCCCAAAAACAAAAAGCGCCTCCGCAGACAAAAACTGCGGAGGCGCTTTGCGCAATGAAAGATACGGCAGAAGCCACCGGCCTCTTCAGGTTACAGGATGAGCATGGCGTCACCGAAACTGAAGAAGCGGTAATGCTCCTCGATGGCCTGCGCATAGGCATCCATGATCTGATCGCGACTCGCAAGGGCCGAGACCAGCATCATAAGGGTCGAACGCGGCACATGGAAATTGGTAATGAGTGCGTCCACGACGTGGTAGGTCGACCCCGGCATGAGATAGAGCTGCGTCGTTGCATTCTCGCGCGCCACGATGTCGCCGCGGTCGAGCGTATCGGCACCGTCAGCACGCTCCTCAAAGTAGCGGGCCGTCACAGCGGGATCGGCAACGGGGGCGTCAGGATCAAAGGCGCTCTCGAGCGAGCGAACCGCCGTGGTTCCCACCGCGATCACGCGATGCCCCTCGGCCTTGGCCTTGTGGACGGCATCCACCACGGATTGGGGCACATGGTAGCGCTCGGTGTGCATCACATGTTGCGTGGGATCGTCCTCCTCCACCAAGCGGAAGGTGTCGATACCCACCTCGAGCTCGACGGCAGCAAATGTCGCACCCTTCTCCTCGATGCGGCGCATGAGCTCGGGCGTAAAGTGCAAGCCGGCCGTAGGAGCAGCAGCCGAATGCTCCTCATGCATGGCATAGACCGTCTGGTACTTCTCGGGGTCGCCCTCGTAGTCGGTGATATACGGCGGCAGAGGCACGTGGCCGGCCGCGTGGATCGCCTCGTCAAGCGAACGCGGATCTCCCGCGGCATTGGTGCCCTGGGGCTCAAAACGCACCAAGCGCCCACCGCGACTGTCCGTCACAAAGTCCACGATCTCAGCCGTAAGCACCACGGGCGCGTTTTCCGGCGCGTGGGCGCCACCGGCACGATACTCGATCTGTGCACCAGGCTTAAGGCGTTTTCCTGGCTTGACCAGGCACTCCCACACGTGTCCCAACGGATCGACATCTTCGCGGCGCTTAAGCAGGAGGGTCTCGACAACCCCGCCAGAGCCCGCTTTACGGCCGATCAGGCGAGCGGGCATGACGCGGGTCTTGTTGATGACGAGCACGTCGCCCGGCTCGATATAGTCGATCACGTCGTGAAAGATTCGATGCTCGACGGAACCGCCGTGCTCCAGGGGTTTGCCGGCAGCAGACCCCTTGCGATCGAGGACCAGCAGGCGGCAGGAATCGCGCGGCTCGGCAGGAGCCTGGGCGATCAGCCCCTCGGGAAGCTCATAATCAAAATCATCGGTGCGCATGGTCACGTTGATGTCTCCTTAATCGAATTAGTCCGCGGTCAATCGTAGCAGCTAGCCATCCCGCGGCGCACCACATGCCTGCATTTCCCACCGTCAACTCACCTTGGACGCCTTGCGTTCATCACGGATACGGGCGCGATCCATTGCCGCTTCAACCGCCGAGAACCGGCATCCGCAATAGTTCTGACGATACATGCCCAGCTCGCGCGAGCGCCGCGTGGCCTCGGGATAGTACGGTCTGAAATCACGGATGACAGGCGTGAGCCCGTTGGCGGCAGCCAGGCGCTCCAAAACATCGTTGCACGTTTCGAACAGCTGATAGGGCGAGACGGCGAGCGTCGTGCCCACGTACTCATATCCTCGCTCGTGGGCCACGCGGCATGCCTCGGCCAGACGTAGAGCATAGCATGCGCGGCAGCGTCGGGGCCGGTCCGCCGCCAGCGGTGCCACGCCGCGCTCCCAGCGTTCGCGGTCCTCCCCCGTCTCGATCAACTCGATATCCCCGTCGGCACACCAGCGGCGCAGCTCATCCAGGCGACGCATCCATTCGGCATGAGGCTGGATATTGGGATTGGTCCAGCAGATCGTCGGGTCAAACCCCTCTTCGCGCAAAAGCCGCACCGGCTCAAGCGAGCACGGCGCGCAACACGCATGCAGCAGCAGCGGCTTCATCGACTCTCCCCTTCGCACACATCAGGTTCCCCCAGAAAACGCACGCCCCAGTCCGTGTCCTCACAGGCAAGGATCCGGCGGTCACGCAAGATGCGCGCGCAGTAGACCCAGTCACCCGTGCAGCCGCTCACATGAATCGCCGCGATCACAAAACAGGCGAGCGGATAGGCGCCAGCTAACCCCATAGCCAGACAAAAAGTCGTAACGAGCACTGTCGGCGCCAGCAAAACCATCAGATACTGTCGACGCGAGTAGACGATCCCCGCAGCGCACGCATAGATCATAGCGCACTCCCAGTTGGCCCCAAAGGACACACGCGCACCGGCGGGAGCAAACAGCTTGAAAAAGAAGGCGTGAACGCCCTCGTGCAGCGCAAAAACGGCAACGCTGGCAGCAGCCACGCAAAGCAGCCAAGCGACCGGAGACGACCCGTCAGATATCTCGCAGGATAGCCCCGCAAAACCAAACAGCAGCACGCCCGCAACGATGGACAAAACGGCGACGACCGCCGAGGAACGGACCACGACCCGCAGAAAATCCTCATCCTCAAACGCATGTATGTTAGAAATCTCAACCATGTCCACAAGGATAGCGCCCAAGCGGCCCGTCCCCATGCGCATGTGCGATAATGTCGAACGATATGCATGAATTGACCATTGCGATCGGAGCATGTCCAAAAATGCGTCCCGCGGGCCGCCGCCAAGCTCCGGAGCATCCGATTCAACCTGAATAGGAGACCCATGGCATCTAAATATTCCATGAACGATCGCCCCTCCTGGCCGCATCGCGCCATCGTCACCGCCGGCGAGCCCTATGGCAACAAAGGGTTGCACTTTGGCCATGTGGGCGGCGTCTTCGTTCCCGCCGATTTCTTCGCGCGCTTTCTGCGCGACCGTCTGGGCCGCGAAAACGTGATCTTCACGTCGGGTACCGATTGCTACGGCTCGCCTATCATGGAGAGCTATCGCAAGCTGACCGAGAACGAAGGTTACGACAAATCCATCGAGGAATACGTCGAGTCCAACCACAGCCGCCAGGCAGCCACCCTCAACAGCTACGAGATCAGCTGTGACATCTACGGCGGATCGGTGCTGGAGCCCGCAGCGCCGATCCACAACAAGGTGACGGCAGAGGTCATCGAGCGTCTGCATGATCAGGGCACCATCTCCAAGCGCTCCACGCTGCAGTTCTACGACCCCAAGGCCGGCACGTTCCTCAACGGCCGCCAGGTGATCGGCCGCTGCCCCATCCAAGGCTGCAAATCCGAGAAAGCCTATGCCGACGAGTGCGACCTTGGCCACCAGTTCGAGCCCGAGGAGCTCATCGCACCCAAAAGCCAGCTCACCGGCGAGGTCCCCGAGCTGCGCCCGGTCGACAACCTCTACTTCGACTTGCCGGCCTACCTTTACTTCATGAAAACCTACACCGCCAAGCTCTCCGAGAACCCGCAGGTGCGCTCCGTGGTCTCCAAGACCATGGACGAGTGGCTGCTGCCGGCACAGCTCTATATTCAGAACAAGTTCCGCAAGGCCTTCGATGCGATCGAGGACCAACTGCCCGAGCATACCGTGCTGGAGCCCGAAGGCAACAAGAGCTCCTTTACCGTCACCTTCCCCAGCTGGAAGGAGCGCGACGAGGCCCATGCCGTGCTCGCCAACGGCGGCGTGCGCTTCCGCAGCGGCAAGGCACTTGTGCCGTTCCGCATCACCGGCAACATCTCTTGGGGGGTGCCCGTGCCCGAGATCGACGGCGTGCATGACGTCACGTGCTGGTGCTGGCCCGAGTCACTCTGGGCGCCGATCAGCTACACGCGCACCGTGCTTGCGCGCGACGCGCAGGCCGAGGGCGTAACCGAAGGCGTAGCCGCCGAAGACGCCACCCTCATGGGCGAGCCGGCCGCCGACTCCACGCAGGTTCCCGCACCGACGTACACGCACAGCTCGCTCGACTGGCGTGATTGGTGGTGCTCGGACGACGCCGCGATCTACCAGTTCATCGGCCAGGACAACATCTACTTCTACTGCATCGCTCAGACCGCCATGTGGGAGGCGCTCGGCTGGAACCTTACGCAGAGCACCGTGAGCGCCTGCTACCACCTGCTCTACATGGGCAAGAAGGCAAGCTCGTCCTCCCAGACCCCGCCGCCTCCGGCAGACGACTTGCTCAACCACTACACCTGCGAGCAGATGCGAGCCCACTGGCTGTCGCTCGGTCTTTCCGAAAAACCCGTGTCCTTCAGCCCCAAGGCCTACGACACGCGCGTAACCGGCAAGGACAAGGACGGCAACGAGGTACACGCCTGTGACGACAAGCGCGTGATAGATCCCGCACTCAAAGAGAGCGCACTTTTGACCGGCGTGTTCAACCGCCTGGCCCGCAGCTGCTTCTACGGCGTAGCGGTCAAAGAAGGCGACGAGTCGAGCTATCGAACCGGCTGCATTCCCGCCGGCGATGCCACGTCTGCCGTTCGCGAGGCAGCCGAGCAGGCGATCCTTGCCTTTGAACAGGCTATGTACAAGTTCGAAACGCACAAGGCCCTGGCCGTATGCGACGACTATCTCCGTGCCGCCAACAAGCGTTGGAGCGATGCCTCCAAGGCCGCCAAGAAGCTCGAGGGTGATGCCGGCGAGACCGCGATGACGCAGGCACTCGTCGACGCCTTTACCGAGCTGCGCGTGGCGACGGTGCTCATGCACGGTATCGTCCCGGCGGGCTGCGAGCTCATCTGCGAATACTTCGACGTGGACCCGGTCGCGTTCTTTAGCTGGAACAATATTTTCAAGAGCACTGACGAGTTTGTGGAGGCGCTGGGCGAAAAGCCGGGACAGCATCGCATCAAGCCGCTGCCCCCGCGCTTCGACTTCTTCAGCAAGCACGAGAGCCAGTACTAATGCACTTTTTAGGACGGGGTCAGCAAACGCACGCATCGCACCGACAGCGATGTGTTCGCTGACCCCGTCCTAATTTGCACATACGAGGAGCATCCATGGGAAAGCCGCGCCGCCGCAAACAAAAGAAACAGGTCAAGCAACCGCTCAATCTGCGCACGTTCGAACACACCGCATATGCTGATGAGCTACAGCAGCTCGAGTGCGCCGGCGATCTTCCCGCCTTTGTGACCGAATCGGTGGCAGGCGCATACACAAAGGCCGATGCGCGTCGTGTGATCGAGGGCTTTGGCGAGGCAGTCGAACGCCCCGTCACCTTGCGCGCCAACGCGTTGATCTCCTCAGCAGATGAGGTGACGACAGCACTAAAAGAAGCGGGCATCGCATGCCGACGCGCCCCGTGGTATCAAGACGCTTTTATCATCGACAAGGCAACCGTCGCCGATCTGTGGAGCCTCGAAATCTATCGTGAAGGTAAGATTTATCTGCAGAGCCTGTCGTCCATGATGCCGCCGCTCGTACTGGGCGCACGACCCGGCGAGGATATCCTGGACATGTGCGCCGCACCCGGGGGAAAGACCACCCAAATCGCCGCGCTCGCCAAAGGAAAAGCCCATCTTACGGCCTGCGAGATGAGCGTACCGCGCGCCGAAAAACTCGAGGCCAACCTTGTCCGTCAGCATGCCAAAAATGTTCAAGTCATGCGCTTGGACGCTCGCGAACTCGACGAGTTTTTCCGATTCGACCGCATCCTACTCGACGCCCCCTGCACGGGCACGGGTACCGTTGTTCACGGAAACGAGAAAAGTCTGCGCGGCCTTAGTCCGCAGCTTCTCGAAAAATGCGCCCGCTCGCAGCGCGCGCTCCTCGACCGCGCCATGAGCGCGCTCAAACCAGGTGCGACGCTGGTGTATTCCACCTGCTCGATCTTGCCCCAAGAAAACGAAGATGCCCTGGCGGAGGCGCTCGACAAGCACGGGGAATGCGAGCTGATACCCCTGAACGGCACACCGAGCGCTTCGGAGCTGCGGCGCACGCAAAACACCGACGAAGCACCTCGAATCGAGCATAACCCGCTTACCGAAGCCGTCGCCAAGGGCATGGTGCCCACGGTCGCCAATGGCATGCCCGGCACGCTCACCATCCCGCCGACCCGAGACTACGAAGGCTTCTTCGTGGCGCTCGTCAAAAAGCTCGTTTAACGTTCTCGTTCCTCGACTTGACGCAGACCTAGTGGGAACGTCGATCCTTCCGCCCGCCGATACGACCCTTGATAAACGTGGCTACAAAGTAGAGGACGGCTGCAGCCACGATAGCGGCTACACACAGAAGTATCGGCCCCAAAAGCGTCATGAGATCCATAAGCGAGCCACCTTTCCTTACATTCGAGCACAAACATAGCACCTTGTTCGCACCCATCACAGCTCCTTCACGGACGCAGGCCGCAGGACTAGCGAGCCCGCACGAGGGTAGAAGCAGACCACTGCGTGCTGCACATACGCCGCGCAGCAGAAACATGCGCATCAACGCACCTACGAAAGGGGAACCATGAACTCCCTTGACAATTTCAGCGAGAAAATCGACGCCTATATCGGCACCAGCTCGTTTGACACTGCCCACGACGAGCCTCGTGCCACCGGCGGCAGCCAAAAGCCCATCAACGTCCCAGCCGAGGTCCACGAGGATATCGTCGCCTCGGTCGACTTCTCGGAGGTTGAGCTCTCCAACGAGTTCGTCGATCCACCCATGGCGGTAACGCCCAACGGCGTGCTGCCCATGGAGCCCCTTCCGATCGACGGACGGTTGCGCAAAGCCGCGCTGCGTGTGCCCGACGAGATCGAGGAGGCAAGCGGATTCACTTTATTCGGTCGTCGCATCAAGTCGCTGCTCTACACCACCGATGTCGCCGTTATCCGCAACTCCAATGCCGATGCCGTTTTCTCGGTCTATCCCTTCACGGCACAGCCGGCGATCACACAGGCGCTCCTGACCGCTGCCGAGTGCCCCGTCTTTGTAGGTGTGGGCGGAGGCACCACCACCGGCAAGCGTTCCGTGCAACTTGCCGCCGTATCCGAGATGCAGGGCGCCGCAGGTTGCGTGGTAAACTCCCCCGCAACCGCCGAGATGGTCGAGCACATCACCAACATCACCGACATCCCTGTCATCGCAACCGTCGTGCGCTGCGATGACGACGCCCATGCCAAGGTGCGCGCGGGCGCCAAGATCCTGAACATCGCGGCGGGCAAAGACACACCGCAGGTCCTGCGTGAGCTGCGGTCCGCCTATCCCAACCTGCCGTTGATCGCCCCGGGCGGCAAGACGCCCGAGAGTATCCGCGAGACGATCGCCGCGGGCGCCAACGCCATCATCTGGACTCCCCCCTCGGCCCAGCAGCTCCAAGCCGACATGATGAAACGTTATCGCAAGATGGCCGAAGACGCCACGCCCGCCATTGCCCAAGACAACGTGCCCATCATCGACCAAGTGGCGGCCGCCGAGGAAAGCCAGGTCGACAACATGCGGCCCGACGTCGCCATTCCCGACGAGATCATCGAAAAGGCGGCATCCATCCACGAGCACCTTGAAGAGCATCGCCATAACCGCGGGCTCAAACCCTCGCTGCACGGGTTCTTTCGCAGCCGCGCGGCCGACCGCGAAGCCAAAAACGGTCAGTGATCAAGCTCAGTAATCAATAGGGAGCCTGGGGTCGCACTCAATTTGGCCCCAGGCTCCCTATTCACTTCATCGCGTCTCTTTTATCGTTGAAGCTCGCGCCACTAGTCTTCGCGCGCATCCCCCATAAAGAACAGCGCCACCGTACCCGGGCCGGTATGCGAACCGATAACCGTGCCGATATCGTTGATCTCGATCTTTCCCGCCAGCTGGGGAATCTGCGTCACAATCGCATCGGCAACAGCCTGAGCGTCCTTGCGGCAAGCTGACTGCGAAATCACGCACTTGCCCGTGTAGCCCGCGCCGTCCTCGACATGAGCCATCATGGTCTTAACCATCTCGGATATGGCCCGGCGTTTGGTGCGAATCTTCTCACGCGGTACCAGACGGCCCTCGTTGTCGACATTCATGAGCGGGCAGATCTTAAGTGCTGTGCCCAGCAGTGCGCTTGTCGCCGAGATGCGCCCGCCGCGTTTGAAACTGGTGAGATCGGTCGAAAAGAACCAATGATGCACGTTGAGCTTATGAGCCTCGACCCATGCGGCAACCTCATCAAGCGTGGCGCCGCCAGCACGCAGATCGGCAGCATATTCCATAAGCAGACCATAGCCAGACGAAGCAGCCAGGGAGTCTATGACGCGCACCCGATGATCGGGATAACGAGCTGCGAGCATCTCGGCGGCCACACAGGCAGATCCGTAAGTTCCCGAGATTCCAGAGGAGAGCGTGATATGCAGCACATCCTTGCCGGCAGCAACGACAGGCTCCCAAAGCTTTTCATACTCGCCCACGCTCACCTGCGAGGTTTTGGGCATATCGCCGGCTGCGATACCCGCAAAAAAGGTATCGGGCTCAATCGATTGGTACAGGTCGTCATCATGCATGACCCCGTTGAGCTCGTAATGGAAGAACGCGACCAAAATGTCACGCCGGTCAAAGAACTCGTGTGTACGATCGGCGGTAGATTCACAAGACAGAATATATTCGCCCATAAACATCCTTTCGAACTACTGCCGAGATTATTGCACGTCCAGCATATTCAAGCGAATCCACGGAACCCCACGATGCGCAAGCGCAACGTACCTTGCTAAAACATCGATGCCAACAAAAATAAAATTCAGATACCGTATTTCTGAAAAATAAAGCCTCACACATCACGTAACAATCATACTTGAGCACCGCTAAATCGGTTTAGCATACCGTTTAAACGATGTGCGTCAGCTTGTCACAACATGGCAACAAATTCAGTCCATACTGCTAAACAATATATATGCTTTAGCGTTTTTTATCACTCAAGAGAAAGAGCTTATATGGCATCAGCCGACCGCACCGCGCAGGACCTCAAGTACCTCAAACTGCTCTCGCGCCAGTTTCCCACGCAGCAGGCGGCCTTCACCGAGATCATCAACCTCTCGGCCATTCTCAACCTCCCCAAAGGCACCGAGCACTTTATGAGCGATCTGCATGGCGAATACGAGGCATTCATGCATATCCTCAACAACTGCTCGGGCGTCGTGCGCGAACATGTCGACGAGATATTCGGTGAGAGCCTCACCTTTGAGCAAAAGGGCGACCTGTGCACGCTCATCTACTATCCGCGCGAGAAGATCGATCTGGTACGCAGCCAGCACTGCGACTCCCCCACCTGGTACAAAACGGTGCTCAATGAACTCATAACGGTAGCGCGCTCCCTGTCGAGCCGCTACACCCGCTCCAAGGTGCGCAAGGCCATCCCGCGCGACTACGCTTACATCATCGACGAGCTGCTTCACACGCATCCTGACGAGAACAACTACCGTGTGCGCTACCACGAGCGCATTATCGACTCGATTCTGGAAACCGCGAGCGCCGACGACTTCATCGAGTCGCTCGCTGCGCTCATCAAGCGTTTGGCCGTCGACCATCTGCACCTGGTGGGCGATATCTTCGATCGCGGCGGCGGTGCCGCCAAGATCATGGACCGGCTGCTTTCCTACCATTCGCTTGATATCCAATGGGGCAACCATGACTTGCTGTGGATGGGCGCGGCGGCAGGCGAGCCGGCCTGTATCGTCACGGTGCTGCGCAACAATCTTCGCTACGACAACTACGAGATTCTCGAGAACGATTACGGCATCTCCTTACGCGAGCTGGTGGCGTTCGCCAATGCTACCTATACGGCCGATGATGCCATCACGCCGCTCATCAAAGCGATCAACGTGCTGCTCTTCAAGCTCGAGGGACAGATCATTCGACGTCGTCCCGAATTTGACATGGAAGATCGCCTGCTGCTCGACAAGATCGACCTCGATCACGGTACGGTAACGCTAGCCGACGGATCAACCTGGCCGCTTATCACCCGTGACTTTCCCACACTCAATCCCGCCGATCCCTACGTCCTTACCGAAGAAGAGCAGCGCATCATCGATCGTCTGGTCTCTGAGTTCTCTTCGGCAGATCACCTGCGCCGACATGTCGATTTTCTCTACAGCCATGGATCAATGTACAAAGCGACCAACGGCAACTTGCTCTTCCACGGCTGCGTGCCGCTCAACGAGGACGGAACCTTTAGCAGCATGAACTGCCTTGGCACTTGGCGAGCCGGTCGCGACTATCTCGATTTTTGCGACCAAATCGCCCGTCGCGCCTGGCGTGATCGCGACCTCGAAGCCCTCGACTGGATGTGGTACCTGTGGATCGGCTTCAAGTCACCCGCAAGCGGCCGCCTCGTGCGTACCTTCGAGCGCGCCTACATCGCCGACAAGACAACTTGGCAAGAACCCATGGACCCCTATTTCACACTCACGAACTCCCCTTCTGTCTGCGACGACATCATGCGCGAGTTCGACGTCAAGCCCATGGCGTGCAGCCCCACCGGCCACATTATCAACGGCCATACGCCGGTCAAGACCACCAAGGGCGAGCAGCCCATCCGCGCCGATGGCAAACTTCTTGTGATCGACGGAGGATTCTGCCGCGCCTATCATCCCAAGACGGGCATCGCCGGATACACGCTCATCTCCAGCTCGCGCGGCTGCCGCCTCAAATCGCATAGGGCGTTTACCACCGTGGCCGAGGCACTCACCAGAAACGTCGACATCGAAAGCGAGACTAACCGCTTCGATGAAGCCGAACGTCGCCGCATGGTCAGCGATACCGATACCGGTGCATCGATCCGCATGCAGATAAGCGATCTCAGGCAGCTGCTCGATGCATACAGAAGCGGTGAAATCCCCGAACGACAGGCATAGCCCAACGGCGCTTTCGCTACACTGAGCAAGTTTTGACTCAGACCAATCCGCGAAAGCGCCGCTATCGTTGTGGCTATCGAAGGCAGGGACCATGCAAAAGTTAATCGCCCAGATCATGAAATTCGGCATCGTGGGCATCATCGCCACCATTATCGACTTCGGCGTCATGAACCTGCTTCATTACGGTCTTCGCCTCGATATCCTCATCGCCAACACGAGCGGCTTTGTCATCTCGCTCGTATTTAACTATCTGGCCAGCATGAAGTACGTCTTTGCCCACAAAGAGGGCATGAGCAGGCGCCGTGAGTTCATTATCTTCGTCGTCCTTTCGGTGATCGGCCTTGTTCTTAACGACGGCATCGTGCTTGCTCTTAACGCCGGCATAGGACTCGAGGCAAACATCGCCAAGCTGTGCGCCACGGCACTGGTCATGGTCTATAACTTTGTCGCCCGCAAGATCTTTCTTGAGGGCGACGAGACCAAATAGCGACGTTTGCGGACGGATCTCTGCCGTTTGCGGATTACCTCTTTGTAATTCTGGCGAGTTCGTATAGTTCCTTCTCACGCCCTTACCAAAAGCTTGCAAAGGAATTAAAGTATCTTCTGCTCAAAACGTGTTCGTATTGGATGTGATTTCGTGCAGAAGGCACTAGCACAACCTCATACCAAGCAGTTTCTCAAGTTCGCTGTTGTAGGACTTATCTCCTTCGCTATCGACTGGGGTTTGCTCATCGTACTCGTCGAAGCCTTCCACATGGATTTTTTGGTCAGCAGCACGATCTCATTCATTACGTCGGTTGTGGTCAACTACGTACTGAGCATGAAGTATGTTTTCGATCATCGCGAGGGTATGAGCCGCAAGCGTGAGTTCACGGTCTTCACGATCTTGTCGATCGTGGGCTTGGGCCTGAACGATCTTTATATGTTCGTAGGCGTGACCTTCTTGAGCATCGGATATCAGGCCATGAAGGCAATCGCGACGTTCTTGGTCACGTGGTACAACTATTTCAGCCGCAGGATATTCCTCGAAGGCGCACGTTCTTAGTTTTAGAGCCCGGGTCGCAAAGGACCTGGGCTTTTTATTTTGAACAAAATCCCAAAATACAAGACTCTCTTTATGCGCGTCTTTACGGTATCTTGCTGCCATGAGCATCGTCTTGTCACATATGGCATCGCTCCGTGCGATTCGGCACCAACGCCAGACCCGTTATGCCGTAACCTGGAACTCGATCGGCAAAGCCGAGCAGAGTCGGGCGCTGGCTCACTGCGCGCCGAACGCCTCAGATATAGATGAAGCTCATCTAGCGGCCTTGGGTTTTTGGGATAACGATGCCGATGATGAATGGCTCGACATCCTTGTCAGTACTCCCCGCGCGCGCAGAAAGCTCTCAAGAGCCCATACCCATGTGCTGTCTCGCTCGCTTCCCGCACATGCGCTCTGTCGCGTCGAACAAGACGTTTATGCCACATCGCCAGCTTTCACGGCCCTGTTGTGCTCCCGAGGTAAAACTTTGGGTCAGATCATAATGCTTCTTATGGAGCTCACCGGTACGTATTCCCTACCAGCCGAAGCATCTAAGCATATCGAATGGGGCGGTGTATATCCGGAGCCAGCTGACTGTGGAAATTACAGTTCAACCGACCAAGAAGCTCCGCAGGATAAAACAACCCTAAAGGCCCCTGTCGAACAGGCACATTATAGATGCGAACCAGCAACAACAGTAGCCGAACTACAACGCATGGCCAAATGGACCAAGAGCAGCCAGGATAGCTCCTTTCGCATGGCAGTCGCCTTTATTAAAGAAGGATCCGCCTCGCCCGCCGAGTCGCTCTCTTTTGCCATGCTCAGTCTTCCCATGCAGCACGGCGGATTCGGGTGCGGTTCCATCGGCAAGGGATTCAAGCTTAACCATAAAGTCGAATTTAACCTAACGGCTCAGACAATGTCGCAAGGTATTTCCTACGCTATCTGCGATGCGTATCTCGAGGATGCCGATGCCGATATCGAATACAACGGAATCGGACATGAAGAGCAGAATTACCGAATTCATGACGGTCAACGAAACAACGGCCTTAAAGCCATGGGGATAACCGTCTTTGTCATCAATCGCGATCAAATGAGAGACATTCCCTCGCTCGAAGCGATTGCCCAAGTGCTATATCGGAGATCCGGGAAGAGATTTCGTTATCAATTCAAAGGATATCGTCTCCGTCAGGAGCGTCTTCTCAATGATCTCCGCAAAGGCATAGGGCTCCGCCCCATATAGGTTCGCCCGCACTGCCTTTATGGCTAATTTCACCAAATATGAGTCAATCATTTTTATTAGTACCCATCTTTAGTCCCATAATGAGGACTGGGAGGTCTTCGTAAAAGACAGAATCGCTCTGTCCAGCGCATCTAGAACGCTGAAGTTTATCTCTCAAGAGAGATGCAGCGGCAAACCGAGAGAAATGGGCGTCTTGATCCTGGGCGCTGAATCATATCTGTGTAAATTAGCCACAATCGAAAGTGTTAGTATTCTGGTAACACGAAAATCGATGTAATAAAAAGGCGACCGGATCGCTCCGATCGCCTTTCGACAAACTAAACTGGCTGTTCAACCAGTAACGTAATACCAAACAACGTTATCGCCGTCAGAAAGCTGATAACCGCTGCAGGCAACGTTGGGCGAAACGCCATTGACGGAATACATCCATCCGCTCGTGCCGCCATGCTCCTTCTCGGCAAGGCCTCCGATAGCCGCAACATAGGTTCCGTATTGGCTCCCACGAGCATTGACGGAAAGGCCGAGGGCACAAAGGGCGTCATAGACCGTGGCGCCCTTAACAAAAGTAAACGTTCCACCGCTCGAAACGGGATTTCCAACGGCACTCGACGTAACTGAAACCGTTACCGTGATCCGATTGGAATCAGGCGCAGGGGTCGCTGAACCAGAAGGCGAAGAACTATCCGCGGCGTTTGACGAGCCAGACGAAGAACCGCCCGAAGCAGCTGATTCACCGCCCGTCGAGGATTGCCCAGCAGCAGACCCATTGGAAGAGGAATCCGTCGACCCAGATGCTCCATCCTTGGAGCCCGTCTTTTCATCTGACGATGCGTCTTGAGAACCCTTTCCGTCAGACGAATCGTCCTTGGACTTGTCGCTACCCTTACTCTCGCCTTTAGACTCGGAGGACTTCTTATCTTTAGCCTTGTCGGCAGAAGAACTTGACTCGCTCTTTGCATCGATAGTGGTTGCCGTGACACTCGATTGCCCCGTAACAGCAGAAACAAGCCACGTGAGTGACCAAGCGCCGCCCTCTGCGGGAGACACAAATCCCAACGAAACAACGATCAGGGCCACACACGCAGCAGAAAGCACGCCTGCGAGCAAAGTGCGCCGACGGACAGGCGCGGCGGCAGCCGCACCCGTCGTCTTCGTTTCATCAAGCTGGATATACTGCTTGTCCGCGTTATTGCGATCAGCGCTATCGGGCATTGGAGCCATCCTTGTCGCGACGCGTAACAACAAAGACCGCGATAAGGATCAGGCCGATAACGCCGACAGCAATGCCTGCAATGGCAAACGGATTGAGCGTGGTCTCACGAACCGCATCAGAAGCCGAAACGGTAGCGGTCTTAACCGTACGAGTAGAAGACTTGCCGCTCTTCTTGTCATCGCTAGAAGACTTCGAAGAATCCGACTTCGACTTCTTCTTTGAGTCATCGTCGGAACTCTTGGAATCTTTTTTCTTAGCGTCATCGCTCTTGGTGATCTTGGTTGTAGAAGCAACCGGAGCGTACTTGGCAGCCACAAAGCCACCAGCCTGCTTTCCAGCGGTTCCAGAACCAGAAGGAGAACCAGCGATGCCGGACCCGCTGCCAGCACCGCTCCCGGTACCGCTGCCTCCCGTTGAACCGTTACCCTGATCAGACTTATCAGCATTCTTCTGCCACTTGGCGGTCAACGTCATATCGCCAGACACCGGCTGAGAGAAATCCCACTTGGCACCGTATCTCGTGTACCAGCCAAGGAAGGTATAGCCCTCACGCACCGGATCGGTCGGCTGAAGCAGCTTGCCATCCATGGTCGACGCGAACTTAGTCTCAACGGTTGAGCCACCATCAGAATCGAAGGTAATAGTCCACGAATCGACAGAGCGCAGCTTAAAGAGGTTGCCCGAGTCGTTGATGTAATAAAGATTGCCAGATGCGTCCGCAATAACCGGAGAATCACAATACTGATGATATCCAGCGGCATCATAGATCTGAGTTGCTTCTTTATCACCGAGCTTATAGCGATAAACTCCGCCGCCCGACGTGTAATGAACATAATCAGACGTATCAGCACCGTTAACGGTAAAGTACACGTATGTGTTATTGCCCTGAACACTCACGAGCGGCGTTGCAGCGATACCGTTAAGACCAGCCGGCAGTGACTTGCCATCAGCAGAGGCGATCGTCGACGCTTTGCCCGTATTAAGGTCATAAACCACCAGAGCGGAGCCGGAAGACGCCTGGCCACCCACGATCAACTTGTCGCCAGCAACCACGGGAGCGCTCAAATTGTTGCAAAGTCCCAGGTCAACCGTCTCCTGCTCACTCAAAACGCCCTTGGCGGAAAGCGAAATCACATGCAGCTTGCCATCATGGGTCATCTGATAGAACGTCGAACCATTCGAAGGGTCAACAATGCAGTCGGCGTTTGCAAGTGCACCGAGCTTCATGCTCGAAACAACCGAACCCGTCGTCTTATCAAGGCACTTGAGCGTACCCGAGCTAGTAGGCACAACCGCATACTTATCCGTCAGAGCCGCACCAGTCCAGTAGTAGCCCTCAGACGGGTCGATGTTCTGCCACGAAACCTCGCCCGTTGCGATCTTAATGCGCGAGAATGCGCCGTTTCCGTAAGTTGAGTTGTAGTTCTCGTCGTATGCGATATCGACAGACCCGACATAAACATACTCGCCATCCGAAACGATTGAGCAGGAACTCTGCGTGAGATCCGTCAAACCGGGCGTCAACCATTTGCAGATGAGTTTATCGGCGGTAATCGCCTCCACAGCGCCACCGCTCAGTGGAACAATAATCAAGCCATTGGTGTAAATCGGACGTGAGGTATAGCTCACTTTGGAGGCAAGCGGAGCAGAAGAAACCTTTTTGCCCGTAGATGCGTCGATCTTAACGAGCTCATTTTCGGTCGCGATATACACAAAGCCGTTGGCGATAACAGGCTCGCTGCAGCTGGCGTACTGCTGACCCGTCTCAGCCTTCCAGTCAAAAGCCCATGCGAGGCCCGCAGCCTTAGAGGGCGTCTTGGCGTCCGTTACGGCCGAACCATTGCCGCTGTTGCCATAGCCAGACCACTCGGCATCCCAATCCGGCGCCGTCGCGCTGGGATCGACAACGATCTTATCGGGATCAGGCATCTCCGATTCATAACCAGTGTAGGCAAGGGTGACTTTATCGCCACTCTTGAGCTTGATGTTATTGGCACACAAGCTCGAGCTTTCACCGTTGATGAACAGCATCCAAGAATTACCGGTCGAGATATCCCAGCCATACGATTTACCATCAAATGGCGAAGTAATGGTATTGAGGAACCAAAGCTCGGAGCCGTCGTATTTGCTCGTGCCTGCACTGTATTGCAGTCCCTTAGCCTTCAGAACCGTCTCGATGAGATCCTGGGCCGTCGACCCTTCGGGCAGTGAGACATTGTTCGCCTTGCCCCAATGCGCATTGTTGCCGTTGACGTCCGGACCTATAACATCGACGGAACCGAGCACCTGTCCGGGAAGGGCATCCGTATAGCCGCCGTACATGAAGGTGACCGTGTCGCCATCATTAAGCACGTAGTCGCCAGCGCCGACTGACGCCATCTGCCCGTTGACGAAGAACATCCACGTGCTCGACCAGTCGGGTGTGGAGCTTAGGGCATACGAAGAGTCGAACGGCGAAGTAATGCCGTTAAGGAACCAACCCCATGATTCATTCTTTGCATCGAGCGTAAGACCGGTCTGCTCAAGCAAGTCTTTAGCAGTGGAGCCCGTCTTGAGATCAACCTGCCCCGAAGAAGCCCAAACTTGCTGTTTACCGTTCTTGTCCTTGCCCAAGACCTGGACGGACGCGCTGATACTGTCGGAAGGCAGTTGATCACCAGAGCCACCATAGAACCAGGTGACGGTATCACCGGCGTGAATTGTGACGTCATTTGCCATGACATCGCTCGACACACCATTGATAAACAGCTGCCAGAAGCTCGAATAATCGGCCGGCGTACCGAGCTCAACACCATCATGGGTCATGCTCAGAATAAATGCACCCATGGAAACGACATCGATATCGTTGGCCTCGAATGCCACCTTGGAAAGATCGAGGGCGCTCGAACCAGACGTCACCACATATTGCGAGTTATCAATCCACGTCTGGCGGTTGCCTTGAGCGTCACGGCCGATGACGGTGACGTTGGCGGCAACTTGATCCTTGACCGTCGGAGCCGTTGCTTCACCGGTGTAGGCGAATTCGATCTTCTGCCCCTGGGTGAGCTTGACACTGCTCGCGCCAAGCATCGAAGACTGGCCGTCGACGAAAAGCTGCCAATAGGCACCGCTCGCCGCATCATAGGCAAGCGTGCGGCCGTCATAGGGCGACGTAATGCTCTTGAGGTAGAACCCGTAAGACGTGGCCGGATCATAGTCGGCAGAAATGCCCGCAAGCGAGACAAGTTTGACAAACGCATCCGCGGCGGTCGCGTCCTCGTCAAGCTTGAGCTGGGTGGGCGACAC
This sequence comes from Collinsella sp. UBA6357, assembly GCA_002437815.1. Classification (GTDB taxonomy): domain Bacteria; phylum Actinomycetota; class Coriobacteriia; order Coriobacteriales; family Coriobacteriaceae; genus Collinsella. The sequence goes on from DJRP01000032.1 coordinate 84,677, forward strand.
CCACGTCTGCGCCTTGCCATCGGCATCGGCGCCGACGATCGAGAACGAGACCTCAACCTGCTTCTTTGCGGCGTCGGCGGCCTTGGTTGAGCCCTCGGCCTGGGCAGCGGTTGCCGCGGTGGCTGAGCCGGCCTCATCGACGGACGAAGTCGAAGACTGAGCATCATCAGAAGCAGCGGAATTATCGCCCGCCGTCGCGGAGCTACCGTCAGTCGTCGAGGCATCAGCGCTATCCGATGCAGCGCCGCTCTCGGACACCGCGCCCGCAGCACCATTCTGCTCGGTAGAGCCCAAATCGATGGCGTCATGAGAACCGGCGTCATCAGACGACACTGCCTGCGAGAGCGCCTCGGCAACGCCCTCAGCACCATCGGCCCACATCTGCGCCGGCGTAGTGCCAAAGGCCATGGCAAACGCTAAGAATGCCACCAGGCCGCGCTTGGCTACACCGCGCGCCACCGCGCTCCGGCGATGCCACCGCGCCTGACCGCGCTCGTCCTCAAAGTTATCCATTTGTCTCCCATTGTCCGTAAACGAGGCATCATCCCGTGGATGCCCCGCATCATCGCGCATGTTGCGCTTGAGTACCCCCATCGGGGTCCCCCTTCCCTCCAGAGCCCAGCGCGTGCCGGTGATGCCACACCGCGGCCGCGCACAAGATGGGAGGCGATCCGACTTATCCTTACCTGCCGGGGCGCATCGTCCGATCTGCGATACGCCTATCCCCGACAAAGGAATTACGGTTACTGGTACAGCCGGGGCCTTGCACCCCGATTCTCCCGAATGCGCCGGCAATCAGCACATTCGTGCGTCTCCGCACCACCATCTAGGCCATTGATTAATTCAGTCGATATGGTACCACGCAAAAGGACCCCGCACATCTGCAGGGTCCTTGGCAAAAGCTATGACCAGCCATAGAAAAAGAAAGATAGCAACCTCCATCGGAACGCTATCTCAGAAAGCCGTTTAATGCCTGCGTCCGTGACTGTTGAGCCAAATCTCGCGACCCAGCAACAGCGCCAGCACCAAAGCGCTCATATAACCCAAAAACCCGATCACCGGAACACCAACGATAACCGGCTCGATACGGGCGTAATAAACGACCGACGATCCGATAAACAACCCCGCGATGACGATAGCCATCGACATGCGGTCGACGATACCGCCAAGTTGACGCAGTGCCTTGTCGGAACTCATGATCTGCGTGTTGACCTTAAGCTGGCCGCGTGTGAGCATGCGCGAAGCCAGTCCTAGGTATTCGGCGGCCTCAAGCGACCCCTTAGCGGCGCGATAACTACTGGCAGCCAGATCATGCGACATCTCGCGGACACGCTCGAAGGTGCTCTTCTCGTTTTTGATATGCGCCTGGATGATTTCGATCATGTTGACCTCGGGCATGTACTCGGTGAGCAGCCCCTCAAGCGTCAACAGGCCGCGTGCGAACATGGTGACCACGCTCGGCAGCTCCACATCGTTCTTGCGCGCCAGATTGAGCAGCGACGTCAAGAACGCGCCGATATCAAGATCCTTAAGGTTGAGCCCGGCAAAATCGGCGACGATGAAATCAAGGTCGTTCAAAAAGGCAGAATGATCAAGCTCCGCCGAATCACCGCGCGAAACGGCAAAGCGCATGAGCGAATCTTTGAGCTTGGGCACATCGCCCTCGGCGACCGAAAAGATCATGTCCTTGACGATAGCGCGGTCGTGGCTCGACATGCGCCCGACCATACCGAGATCGATAAAGTAAACGATTCCATCCTTGAGGATGATGTTTCCGGCATGGGGATCGGCATGGAAAAAGCCGTCGTCGAGAACCTGCGTCGAGTAGTCCTCGACGATGGCGGCACCGATCTTCTCAAGATCGTAACCGGCCTCGACCAACAGCTCGGGCTTTCCGATCGAGATGCCATCGATGTAATCCATGACCACAACATGCTCGGTGCACAAATCAAGATACGAGCGCGGGCACGAGACGCCGCTCACATTGCGATGGTACTCATAGAAATCGTTGAGGTTGCGCGCCTCGGAAAGAAAATTAGTCTCCTCGCGAAACGACTGCCAGAGCTCCTCAACCACACCATGCAGGTCGACGAACTGATCGGTCTTCACGAATTTGGAAACGATGCGCACCACCGAACGGATGATATCGATATCCTGCGCCATGACCTGCTGGGCACCGGGGCGTTGAACCTTGACGGCAACGTCCTCACCGCTCACCAGACGTGCACGATGGACCTGCGCCAACGAGGCGCTACCCAACGGGTTGGGGTCGATCGCATCAAACATCTCGCCCAGACGCTGACCGTACTCCTCCTCAAGGCAGCGAAGCACCACCTCGTAGGGAACGGGCTCGACATCGGAGCGCAGGCGCCGCAGCTCGTCACAAAAGCGCTGGGGCAAGATCTCCGAGCGGTTGGCCAGGATCTGCCCCATCTTGACGAACATGGGGCCAAGCTCCTCGAGCAGACGCCGCAGGCGAACCGGCGTAAGGTTATCCCACACGCGGTACTTTTTAACCAAGCGTACGATCTGCCCGATACGCTCACGGCGCCCAGCGGGCGTGAGCTGGTACTCCTCGTCGGGGGCCATGGTCTCGGGCTCATCGGGAACCATGTCGACGGCACGTGGCTGCTTTCGGCTCGAAGAGACGTCGGCCTCGACCTCGTCGACGACCGACGCCTCATCATCCAAAGCATCCAAATTGTTGTGATCAGTGGTGGAATCTGCCATCTGCTCTGCTACTCGGCCTCGTCCGCATCCTCGACATCGTCGGGCTCCACAGATTCGACGGGAACGGACGTGACATTATCCTCGACAGAATCCACCAGGTCGCGCACATGAGCCAAGAAAGCAGTGCGCTCCGGAGCGCTCATGATGCGCACGCGTGCCAAGATGAGCTCGTCAAGCACGCGCTGAGCAGCTGTCTCGCCCTGCGTTCCCAGGCGCTCGGTAAGGTCGGAGATGGTGCCGCCGGCCTGCTCGAACATATCCGAGACGCTACGTGCGATATCGGGCGTGGCGTTATCATGACGCACCTGCTCGCCCTTGGCGCTCAGATCGTCGAGAACCTTCTTGCTGCCCTCGACGGCGACGGCCGCTGCGCCGAAACCGACATTGATGGCGCCGTTGACCAGTTGATCAAGTTTCAAAGCCATAATGACTCCCATTCTTTCGAAAGAAACGTTGCAGTCTATGTACCCAAATTTCGCCGACGCTAGCGCAGGTTGTCGCTCATCGCAAAACCGTTCTTCATGGAACAGCTCGTGGTGTAGAGGACCTTACCCAGCAACGCGTCGGTCTCGACACGCACCTGCTCGCACAGGGTCTCGTTGGCCTGGGCCAGCTTTGCCGGCACCAAAGACTCGTCAAGACCGGCAACTACGGTATCCGTATCGTGGAGCATACGGTGCGCCATGCCACCGATCTTTTCTTGATAATCCTCAATCGCACGGCTGCAATCATGGAAGCGCGCATCGGCGATGACGCCGATGATGCGGTTTGCCCAGTAAAAGTTCTCGGACGTCACGCGCGCCTCGGTACCCTCGAGATAGGCAGGCATGGTGTCGACGTTGGCGTAAAGCGGCACCAGCGCGTTGAACGGGTTGGAGCCGAAGGCCATCCACTGCACGGCACGGAAGGCCGGAGCGGCGTAGGGACGCAGCTGCAGAACGGCAAGCTGGCTGTTGCGGTTGATTCCGATAGGGCGATAGGCACCACGCGTAGCGGACGTGCCCTTGGACCCGTAGCAGTCGAACTCCGTACCTTGGTAATGGCTCGAAAGCACATACTTGACATCCTCGATGGTGAGCTTGCGCTCGGGCACACGGCTCCAAGGGATATCATCGCTCTCGGGAGTATAGTCGGCATCCGGACCGTCCCAGACATCGCTGGGATTGAGGCAGCGCTGCATGTACCAGGCACGCGGCGTGTTGTAGACATGGTCGCTGTCGCTGTGGGAACCAAAGGCCTCGCGCGGGTTGAAGACACTCGCGGGATGAGCGGGATCGGCGCCCAGCGTAAGGTCCAGATGCCACTCGGTCATCCAGGAACGCAAGTCGGCAGAGCACATGTGCTCGCGTTGCTCGCCCTCGGCGTCGTCCAAATCAAAGCTGTCGATTCCCAGTTGGTTGGGCATGGTCACATAGGAATCGTCGGGCACGCGCTTGGCGATCCAGTGATGGCCGCCGATCGTCTCAAGCCACCAGATCTCATCAACATCGGAAAACGCGATGCCGTTGTTCTCAAACGTACCGTAGCGCTCGAGCAGCTCGCCCAAAATGCGAACGCCGTCGCGTGCCGATTTGGCATACGGCAGCACGACCGTGACCAGGTCCTCTTCGCTCAGGCCACCAGGTTGCTCGGCGACATAGCCTGGCTCGCCCTCCTTACCCTTGCCGGGCACGTACTCGACCAGCGGGTCGGCACCGCGCACGCGCTCATTGGTGGTGATGGTCTCGGTCGCGGACATGCCGACATTAAGCTCGTTGAAGCCGGCCTCGGCCCAGATGCCGTGGCCGGGCAGCACGTCGGGGACGCTCGTGTAGCGCAGCGGGTTGTCGGGCAGCTCGAAGGTCAGATGCCCCAAGACGCTGGTATAGGTACGCGGTTGATCCTCGGGCCGCACAACGCACATACGCTTGGGCTCGAACACGCCGTTGGGAGAGTCTTCGTTGCGGGCAACGATCGTCGAGCCATCGTAGCTGGCGTTTTTACCGATCAGGATAGTGGTGCAGGGCATGTGCTCGCTCCTTATCAACGGGACGAAGGTTTGAACGCATTCCAGTGTATCGCTTACGGTTGTCCGGCGGGAGCCCGACCGACGGCGCAAGATAGTCTAGTGTTGAGCGATCGCCCGCTCCGCCGCCTCGATCACGTGTCTGGCAAGCACGGCCGTGGTCACGGCGCCCACGCCGCCCGGCACCGGAGTTATCGCATCAACGATCGACTCCGCCGCATCAAAGTCGACGTCACCCACCAGCTTGCCGGCTTGATCATCCCAGTTGATACCGACATCGATCACGGTCTGGCCGGAGCGAAATGCATCGGATCCCAACGTTCGGGCGCGACCGACCGCCGCAACGACGATATCGGCCGCGCGGCACTCGGCAGCAAGATCGCGCGTATGGGTATGGCAGATGGTCACGGTGGCGTTGCGCGCTGTGAGCATGGCCGCCACGGGACGACCGATGACAAGCGAGCGTCCCACCACGACAACCTTGGCCCCATCAAGCGCAGCCCCGTAATGATCGAGGATGGCAAGCACGGCCTCGGCGGTGCAGGGAGCAAATCCCGATCCCCGACCCGAGAGCGTCGTCAACAGGGATGCCGGCGTCATGCTGTCCACGTCTTTTGCCGGATTGAGTGCGGCCGCGGCGGCATCCTCGTCAAGCTTGGCGGGAAGCGGGCGGAACATCAGGCAGCCGTGAATGTTCGCATCGGCGTTGATATCGTCGATCGCGTCCATCAGCTGCGTCTGCGTAGCGTCTGCCGGCAGCAGGATCCGTTGCGCCTCGATACCGACCTTCTCGCAGCGTTTGAGCGCACCCCGCTCATAGGACAGATCATCATCGCGCTCGCCCACGCGCAGGATCGCCAGCGTAGGTACCACACCGGAAGCGCGAAGCGCTGCGGCTCGCGCCGCAAGCACTTCGGTCATTGCGCGCGCGACCGGGGCTCCCTTTAACAATTGGGCCATGCCTATCCCCTCTTTCTCGCGGCATCGGCGGCGCGCTGCGCAAGCGCATCGGCACGCGGCAGCCAGGTATCGAGCAGCTTGTCACATTCCCGCTCGAGTTCGTCGGCGCGGGTACGGTCCTTCATGCACGTCGTGTTGGCAAAGAGCGTGAGGCTCGCCCCCTGCATGGCGGCACGACAGAAAACAGCGCCGCACGCCACGTCGGAAAGCAGCTGGCGCGAGCCCTTGTCGGCCATTTCCTCGAGAAGAGCCAAAGCGCGAGCCGTGGCACACATAATGCGATACGGCGGCATTGCAGCCTCGCGCAAGGCATCTTGGATAGCATCGGAACGAGACGGGTTATCGCGCGCGATCCCGTAGGCGGCCGAAACGGTACCGTACGCGGCAACGTCCTCGGCGACCAAATCAACGAGCTCCTGAGCGATGACGTCTGCCTCGTCGATCGCACGCCGCAAATCATCGGCATAGTCGATCAGCTTAGGGTTCGTTGCGCCGTAACGGGCGACCATCGCGCACAGCGATGCCCCCAGCGCCCCCACATAGGCACTCGCGCTACCGCCGCCGGGAACCGGCTCGCGTGCCGCAAGGGCCGCGGCAAACCCGCGGCATGTCTTATCCATCATCTCTTTGGTCATATGTTGCACCTCACCGGCGCTGCGGGCAGCCCGCCGCGCCGAGTCGTTCGTTTTTATCGCAGCTAAGTCTAGCCCATATGGTTATAGCTGTCCGACATGGCCGTCATCACCAAATGCAATCGCCAACCATAGCCGCCAACTACCCACAAGCTACAAGTTCAAGAGATCAGTTAGCGATAAAGAAGCTCCTACCGCAATCGTTGCAACGATACTCACGCTTCCCCAGTCGATACATCGCGTTTCCGGTATACATGCCATTCGTCCCGGCTACTTCGTCGGTAATTATGGCCCGACCAATTGACGAGGAATCGTAGCGTTTGAGAAACGTAACGTTACCCGAACCGCACTTGGGACAACAAGTGCCGCCCTTAACGTGATACACCTTCGCTTTTCCAGATTTCGCACGCGGCGCGTCCTGTTGGCGTTTTACGCTCGGAGTTGCTGGAGCACATTCCTTTTCATGGAAGGGCTTTTGCTGCTCGATTGTATTTTCAGTCCGCGCATTGGGCGCCAATTTGTACAGCACATAGGAAACAACGCACAGGACCGCAGCAATGATCGTCTTAGAGTTCGCAGCCACCACATACGTTCCCGATGTAACAGCGTCCGCGAACATCAGGTACATTCCGCCCAGACCAAGGGCGAGCGAGATAAAAAGCAGCGTGCTCATCCTTTTTGGCGATGACATTGTGACTCCTCATGACGCAAAGCGCTCCAGATGTTCTTGTCCTTCTGGCACCAAGGCCGGCAAGTCCCCCGGAACACAACATTACAATTTTTTACACCATAAACGCTGGCGCGGACATGCGAAACGATGACGTGGCGCCAACGTAAAGGTCCGTGGCATTGTCATCCATTACAAGCTCCCGTTAGAAGTAGATATTTCTTCTAAAAATTAAGCATCGTCGGCAATCGGGTTGTTGTGCAATATATGGGTTAGCAGTTTATGCCGACTCATGTAACTAGAATGGTTTCAATTCTCGATTCTTTGGATGGCAAACATGACCACATGGCTTGTTGATAAATTGGCGCCCGTACACGCCGACGCTGCAACAGACGTGACGCTGCGTACGCGCGCCGGTTTTTCCGCCAGTCTGATCTGCATTGCGCTCAATGTGCTGCTGTGTCTGGGCAAGGGTATCGTCGGCATTCTGAGCGGTTCGGTCTCGATCGTGGCCGATGCCGTCAACAACCTATCCGATGCCTCGAGTAACATCGTGAGCCTGCTCGGATTCCGTCTTGCCGCGCGACCCGCCGACGAGGGCCATCCATATGGCCACGGCCGCTACGAATACCTGGCGGGCCTTGTGGTTGCCGTGCTTGTATGCGCCGTCGGCATCAACCTGGTCCTGGAGTCCGTCGGAAAGATCGTAGACCCCTCTCCCACTGAATATAACCTTATCGCAGCTGAGGTTCTCATCGCCTCGATGCTCGTTAAGCTTTGGATGGCGGCATTTAACCGCAAGCTCGGACACCGCATCGGATCCGAGACGCTTATCGCCACCGCCGCCGATTCAAAGAACGATGTCCTCACCACCGGCGCCGTCCTTGTCGCTGCCGCCATTTCGCAGATAGCAGGTATCGACCTCGATGGCTGGGCTGGCCTTGGCGTGGGCCTCTTTGTGTGTATCAGCGGGTTGGGCCTGATTCGCGATGCCGTGAGCCCGCTTTTGGGCCAAGCCCCCAGTCCCGAACTGGTCGAGGCGATACAGAACAAGATTATGGGCTACCCCGATGTTTTGGGGACACATGATCTGATGGTACACGATTACGGCCCGGGCCGTCAGTTCGCGAGCGCACACGTCGAGATGCCCGGAGAGGGAGATGCCTTTGAGCATCATGAGATCCTCGATGCCATAGAGCGCGATATCAAGCAGGAGATGGGCATTCAAATCACCCTACATTGCGACCCTATCGTCACTACGGGAGACGACCTGCGTGCGTGGATCGAAAACGGCGTGGCGGGCATCGATCCCGCGCTTTCGATCCACGACCTGCACCGGCAGAAAGGCTTTGTCTCGTTTGACCTGGTGCGTCCCGATCACTTTAACCTCAGCGATGCCGAGCTCTTACGTCGTGTGACCGATATCGTGCAAAAACGCTACCCCGGGCTCTCGTGCGTCGTCACGTTCGACTCGGGCTTCAGCTCGCCCGAACGCCCCGCCGAGCACCTGTAACCTGCAATTGGGGACGTAGCAAAACAGCAGGCCCGCGTGTGAAAACGCGGGCCTGCTGTTTTGCTACGTCCCCAATTGCAGGTTTTGCAAGGCGTTCAAGGCTTCTTGGGCTCGGCTCCCGAGCTCTTGGGCTTTGTTGGCCAGATCGTCGATCACATTGGAGCTTTCGCCCGTGCTATCCGAAGAGCCTTTCTTGGACAGTTGAACCTCGAGTTTGCCATCGTTGTTGTAATAAATCGATGTGACTACCCAGTTGCTGTCAATCAAGGGCGTGGACCCGTCATTGGTGAGCACGACGGCGCTCGACAGGTCCGCTCCACGCGATTCCAGGAGCTTTTTAGCATTTGACCAATATTGCCCGGGTATATCGCTCAGATCCACCTGAGCGGTTTGAGCCGATTCTGTTTGCGTCGCGCCATCGCCACTCGATAAACCGCCTCGGTTGACGATGCCCGAAACAATAGAAAAGACCACTGACAGCGCGAAGAAGACGGCGAGCACGATGAGGATCTTCTTGATCACGCCACGCGAGCGCGATGATTTCCCGGGCTCCTCATATTGAGGAATGGACTGATAATTGCGATACGCCTCGCCGCTATAACGAGCGGAATCCGCATCGTATCGAGGCTGGGCCGCGGCACGCGGCATATACGTAGTCTGCTGAGGCTGGGGGATCGGATCTTGTGGCAGGCCGCTATAGTCCGTAACGCGCGTAGCTTGATTCCAAGAAGACTCCGAAACGGGCGAGCCATAGCCAGAACCCTCTGCCACGCGACGCGACGCGTCGGGATCTTCCTGGGTCCGAGAGGAGCCGTAACCGCCCATCACGGTCGTCTTATCTTGGTCCATGCGGCGAATCCTCTCCCTAGCGCATCATGCTTTCAAGCATTCTACCCATGGCCCCATCGGTGCACAGCACGGAGTGGCAACCTCTACAAGACGACCCCATGCTGTATGAGGAAGCACAAGGGCACTAAGGCATGCCCGTACAAACATTTCGGATCTAGTAACACTTTGTTATCGATTGATTAAACCGATTTAATAACGCACCGATCCTTATAGGTCACGCCGCTAGCATCCTCTCAAGATAAACGAGAGGAGTTACCATGTCTGACAAAGCTTCCGATCAAAACGAATCGGCCCCACGATTCGGCTCGCCCCTAGGCTTTGGAATCGCCCTGCTGGTCGGTTTTGGGCTCTACGCCCTGCTCAGTGCCCTCGTCAACCGGAGACCCGCGCTTATGCCGCAGCTCAACTATGCGAGCATCATCGACGGCATCGCGTCATCGTTCCCCAAGCAACTCCTCTGGTTTCTTATGGACTTCACCGAGCCGCAGTTCTACGCGAGCGTCTTTGCCGGCGCGGGAACCATCATCGGAGGCGCGTTCGCCTATCTGCTGGCGCGCAGAAACAGCCGCTTTCAGGGCTTTACCGTCTGCTACGGCGAACATCGTATGTTCCCGTGGGTCCTCGCCTCGCAGATGTTAAGCCTCAGCCTCACGATCTTCGTCTTCCGCTTCATCGACGGCTTCGATGCCGCGGGCGACGTGACTTTCGTCGCTACCTTCGTTCCCATTGTGGCCGCACCGCCCGCCACCATGTTGCTCTACGGACCGAGCGTTCCGGCCCTCCTGACTTCAAGCACACTCGCCGCGCTCTTGTGCTCGCCGACCGCAACCTGGCTCGCCGCACACATCACCGGGCCCCTCGGCCTCCCCGGCGTCGTCGCGAACGTCACCGCCATGGCGCTCACCGGCTATGCGATCTTCATCGTTCTGCGTGAACTTCCCCGGATCGAGAAAAAGGAGATTCCCGAAAACCGCGGCACCCTGAGTCCCGTCGAGAACACCACGGCCCCGCTCTGGTTCGTCCGCCGCGTCCTTGCCGAGTTCTCCGAGGCCCCATTCTACGGCAACGAGGTCGCAAGCCTCTTTATCTTCGCTGGCCTCATCCTAGGCACCGTCCTCTGTCCCGCCCACAACGTCAACGGCACCGGCGACGCCCTGCCCGCGATCGTGCTCTCGCAGTTCACCGCAGCCTCAGTAGGCGTGTTCCTCTATGCAGGCAAATTCGCGGATGGCGGTTGGTACGCCACCTACGTGCCCGTCGTGAGCACCGGTCCCGCCTGCGTGCTCGCACTCGGCGCCAGCATCCCCGTGGCGCTCGTGTCGGGAGCCCTCGGCGGCATCCTCGGCGGCCCCGTCGCGGAACTTATCGCCGCCTGGCTTCCCAAGGACGTCCACGGCACCGTTGCCAACGTGGCCTCAATGGCGATCACCACCGCGTTCGTCTACATCGCCATGAACGCACTCCCCTGGTTCTAACCGCCGACGCCGCCATCGCCCAAAGATAACCACCAAATGAAAGGAACGTACCGTGAGATTAAACGACAAAGACCAAGAGAAGCTCATGCTCCATATGGCAGGAAACCTCGCCAAGGAGCGCCGTGAGCGCGGGCTCAAGCTCAACTACCCCGAATCCGTGGCGCTCATCAGCTCCGAGCTACTCGAGCTCGCGCGCGATGGCCATGATGTGGCCGAACTCATGAGCCTGGGAAAGCAGATCCTCACCCGAGGGGACGTCATGGAGGGCGTCGCCGATATGGTTGCCGAGGTCCAAGTCGAGGCCACCTTCCCCGACGGCACCAAACTCGTCACCGTCCACGACCCCATCCAGTAGCAGCAAGGAGCAAATACCATGAAGGTAGGAGAAGTCATCTGCGCCGACGAGCCGATCGTACTCAACGCCGGCCGCGTCACCAAACAAATCAGGGTAGCTAACAAGGGCGATCGCCCCGTCCAGGTGGGAAGCCATATCCACTTTTTCGAGGTTAACCGAGCGCTCGCCTTCGACCGCGCCGAGGCCTTCGGTTATCGCCTCGATATCCCCAGTGGCACATCGGTGCGCTTTGAGCCGGGCGAGGAGAAAGTAGTGGACCTCGTCGAGCTCGGCGGAGCCAAGCGCGTCTTCGGTCTCAACGATCTCACACGCGGCGAGGCGGTACCCCGCAACCTTGCGGCCAGCATGGAGAAGGCACGCCGCCGCGGCTTCCTTGAGTACCACGAGGGGCCGGCGACCGGATTTCCCAAGGGTTGGGATAACGACATCGAGGAGGCAGAATAACCATGGCAGTCACCATCGACCGCAACAAATACGCCGCCATGTACGGCCCCACCGTGGGTGACAAGGTGCGCCTGGCGGACACCGACCTTGTCATCGAGGTTGAACGAGACCTGACGAACTACGGCGACGAAGCCAAGTTCGGCGGCGGCAAGACACTCCGCGACGGCATGGGGCAGTCCGTGACCACCACAAGTGCCGACGGTGACCTCGACCTCGTGATCACCAACGCGCTCGTGCTCGACTACACCGGCATCTACAAGGCCGATATCGGCATCAAGGGCGGCTATATCGTCGGTATCGGGCACGCCGGCAACCCCGATATCATGGACGGCGTGACCCCGGGCATGACCGTGGGAGCCGGCACCGAGGCGCTCGCCGGCGAGGGTCTAATCCTCACCGCGGGCGGTCTGGACACGCACATCCACTTCATCTGCCCCCAGCAGATCGACTGCGCACTCTATTCGGGCGTGACCACCATGATCGGCGGCGGCACGGGTCCCGCTGACGGCACCAACGCCGTCACCTCCACACCGGGTCCCTGGAACATCTCGATGATGCTCAAAGCAGCCGAGGAATACCCCATAAACCTCGGCTTCACCGGCAAGGGCAACTGCTCAGACGAGCGCCCGCTCGCCGAGCAGATCGAGGCCGGCGCCATCGGCCTTAAGGTCCACGAGGACTGGGGTGCCACGCCTGCGGCCATCAACCACGCTCTCAACGTGGCCGACGCCTACGACGTACAGGTCGCACTCCACACCGATACCCTCAACGAAGCCGGCTGCGTCGAGGACACCATCGCCGCGATCGGCGGGCGCGCCATCCACACCTACCATACCGAGGGCGCCGGCGGCGGCCACGCACCCGACATCATCCGCATCGCGAGCGAACCCAACGTGCTCCCCAGCTCGACCAACCCCACGATGCCCTTCACCCACAACACCCTCGACGAGCATATGGACATGCTCATGGTGTGCCATCACCTGGACAAGCGCATCCCCGAGGACGTCGCCTTCGCCGACAGCCGCATCCGCCCCGAGACGATTGCGGCAGAGGACGTGCTGCAGGACATGGGCGTCTTTAGCATGATGAGCTCCGACAGCCAGGCCATGGGCCGCGTGGGAGAAGTCATCACCCGCACCTGGCAGACCGCCTCCAAGATGCGCGCCCAGCGCGGGCCGCTTCCCGAGGACGAGGGACACGGCAACGACAACTTCCGCGCCCGCCGCTACGTCGCCAAGTACACGATCAACCCTGCGCTCACCCACGGCGTGGCCGACTACGTGGGCTCGGTCGAGGTGGGCAAATTCGCCGACCTCGTGCTCTGGAACCCCGCGTTCTTCGGCTCGCGCCCCGACATCATCATCAAGGGTGGCATGATCGTTGCCTCCAAGATGGGCGATGCCAACGCTTCGATCCCCACCACCGAGCCGGTCACCTACCGTCATATGTTCGCAGCCGACGGTCTGGCGCGCAGCACGAGCTGTCTCACGTTTGTGAGTCAGGCGGCGCTCGACCTCGAAGTGCCCAAGAAGCTCGGCCTCAAGAAACACGCCGTCGCCGTTCACGGCTGCCGCACCGTGGGCAAGGCCGACATGAAGCTCAACGGCGCCATGCCCAAGATCGAGGTCGACCCCGAGACCTACAAGGTGACGGTTGACGGCAAGCTCGCGAGCTGCGAGCCGGCAACCAAGCTGCCGCTCACTCAGCTCTACAACCTGTTCTAGAACCAGAAGCGACTCACCCGCACGCAGCGATACCCATACGAGACACGAAAGGAGGGGCGCATGCTTTACACGGATATCGAGGGCAATCTCAACGACCCCTCCTTTGAACTTATGCTGCGCCGCCGGCTGGGTGGAGCATTCGACATCGACGAGGTTCCACTCGACTGGGACGAATGCCGGCGCCGTGTGATCCGCACGGCAAGCGAAGGCGGGCGCGATATCGGGATCCGCTTGGGCGATCGTGCACTTGAAACCCCCATCGCCGACGGAGACGTCTTGGGTATCGACGAGACCGCCGACAAGATCCCCGTCGTCATTGTTGCCCGCCCGCGCTCGACCGAGGTTTACATGATCGAATGCGACCGCATGGAGCCGATGGCGCTCGCCCACGCCTGCTGGGAGGTGGGCAACATGCACGCGCCGCTCTTTCGCGGCAACTCCGATGAGCACACGGTTCGCCTGCTCGCACCCGCCATACCCGTGCTCGACCGCATGTTGTCCGACATACCGGGTGTCAAACTCTCCCGCGTGGTCTGCCGGCTTCAGGCGGACCTACGGTTCTCCACCCGTGCCGTCCAGGCAACCGTCGAGCTCGCCCGCGACTTTAAGATCGTGACCAAGAAAGGCGGTACCTCGTGACGCCCCGATCCGAGCTGCTGCTGCAGCAGATCTGCGACTCCATGTTCCCCATCGGAGCCTATTCACACTCCTACGGCCTCGAGACCTTCATCCAGCTCGATATCGTGCACGACGCCGCCACGACGCAAAAATACGTACACGACCAGATTCGCTATCCGCTCACCTACACCGAGCTTTTGGGCATGCGTCTCGCCTATGGCGCGGCTGCAGAGCGCAACCTGGCGACCATAGTCGATCTTGAGAATGAGCTCGAGGCGCTTAAGACCCCGTGCGAGATGCGTGGTGCCAGCAATAAACTCGCCACCCGCTTTATCCGCACGATACTCGACCTGGACGAGCTCGATGCGGAAGACGCCGAACTATTCGCATGTTACGGAAATGCCGATCGCAACCATGCGGTCAACGTTGCCTATGGCGTATTCTGCGCACTCGCGGGCATCGACCTCGACACCCTCCTGCAACGCTGGGCCTATGCCCAGCTCTCGGCGATGGTCGTCAACTGCGTCAAAACGGTACCGCTTTCCCAGACGGCCGGCCAGCGAATCATCGCGGCGTCGTTCGATGCGGTACTCAAGGCGTGCGAAACCGCCATGACATGTGATACCGAGATGCTTGGGCTCTCCTGCCCCGGATTCGACACACGCAGCATCGAGCACGAGACGCTCTATTCGCGCCTCTATATGAGCTGACCGCCCGTCGTCCAGGACCGTTGCAACTGACCGCGGCGGCAATAAGTCTCAGCGACCCATCCTTGAAAGGAAGCAAGATGTCACACGTTCGCATAGGAATCGCTGGACCCGTAGGATCGGGCAAGACCGCGCTTATCGAGGCACTGGTTCGAAAGATGGCAGGCGACTATTCGATTGGCGTCGTCACCAACGACATCTACACCCATGAGGATGCCCAGTTCCTCACCAAGAACTCGGTGCTACCCGCCGATCGCATTGTAGGTGTCGAGACCGGCGGTTGTCCCCACACCGCCATACGCGAGGACGCCAGTATGAATCTTGAGGCCGTCGAGGGCCTTGTGACGACACATCCCGATATCCAAATCGTCTTTGTCGAGAGCGGCGGCGACAACCTCTCAGCGACCTTCTCGCCCGAGCTCGCCGATGCCACCGTCTTTGTGATCGACGTGGCCGAGGGCGACAAGATACCCCGCAAGGGCGGACCCGGCATCATGAAGAGCGACCTGCTCGTCATCAACAAGATCGACCTCGCCCCCTACGTGGGAGCATCACTCGAGGTCATGGACCGCGACTCGCGCCGTATGCGCGGCTCGCGCCCCTTCCTGTTCACCAACATCATGAAAGGCGAGGGCGTAGACAAAGTCATCGCTTGGATCAAACATAGCGTGCTGCTTGAGGACCTTGCCGAGGAGGCCTAGATGCGATGCCCACAGGAACAAACCGCTGGCGACGGCGCCGGCAACCGATTCGGACGAACCTCTGAGCTCAGACTTCGCGCCGTAGCGCGCAACGGCGCGACTGCCGTGCCGGAACTGTATGCGACGATGCCCTTCAAGGTCATGCACGCGTTCGATATGCGAGCACAAGATCTATCCGGCTACACGCGCCTCACCGACGCAGCCCGGGCCGATAACCGCACGCTTGCGGCCCCCAAGCAGCTCATGGTGATGAGCGTCTCGGCCGGCATCATGGCGGGCGACCGGCAGGAGCTCGACATCAAAGTCGGGCGTGGCGCGGCCCTTTCGATGACCACCCAGGCGTTCGAGAAGATACACCGCATGGAAGCGGGCGAGCATGCCAAGCGTCACACGCGGATCCATGTCGACGCCCATGCCTACCTCGACTACCGGCCGCTCCCCCAGATTCCCTTTGCTGACTCGTCGTACACGACCGATACGATCATCGAACTCGGGGGCAGAACGTCTCATCTCATCTATGAAGAGATCCTAAGCTGTGGGCGCGCGGCGCGCGGCGAGCGCTTCGCCTACCGCGACTACCGCAGCCACGTGCGAATCGAACTCGCTGGAACGCCGATCTTTATCGACAATACGGTCTATCGACCCACCGACATGGATATGCAAGGTTTGGGGTTCTATGGCGGATACTCGCACCTGGCGAATATGGTTCTTGTGAACCTTGACATCGATGACAAGCGCTTTGCCGAGATTCGTGCCTATCTACAATCACAAACCGGCGAAATCGGCGCCGGAGCCGGAGCATCCATAAACGATGAACCGAGCGAGGATGAAATCGCTGGCGGCATCACGCGGCTTGCCAGCGGCGATTGCCTGGTCAAGTTGCTGGGGCAGCGCGCCCAACGCTTGCAGGAGATTTTAGAGCACATCCGGTATCTAGTCTAATGAATGAACGCGCATGCCATCGGCGCAGGATCGTCTAGCGCTAAGCTAAACTCGTTCTGTAAGCAAAGGACCAGTGTTCATGACGAGTCATCCATCAACCAGCATCCTCGCGCAGAGCAGAAAAAAGGGCGGCCGGATGTTGCATGCATCCAGCCGCCCTTGGCAGTGTTATGTCGATTGAATCTTAGAACAGACCCGTAATGTTGCCGTTATCATCGACATCGATGTTCTCGGCCGCCGGAACCTTGGGCAGGCCCGGCATCGTGAGTACGTTGCCGGTGAGCGCGACCACGAAGTGGGCGCCGGCCGAGACCTTGAGCTCGCGCACCGTGATCCTAAAGCCCTCAGGGGCGCCGAGCGCCTTGGCGTTATCGCTAAAGCTGTACTGCGTCTTTGCCACGCACACGGGCAGATTGCCAAAACCGTTTTCGCGCAGCTCGGCAAGTTGGCGTTTGGCAGCCGGCGTAAAGTCCACGCCGTCGGCGCGATAGATCTTCGTCGCGATGGCCTCGAGCGCATCGGCCACATCGGCGCCGTCCTCGTATGCAAACTTGAGCTCACTCGGCTGGTCGATCAGACGCAGCACCTCGTCGGCCAGATCGAGCGCACCCTCACCGCCCTTGGCCCAGACCTCGGACAGCTTGACGTTGACGCCGAGCTTTTGGCACTCAGACTCGATCAGGGCAAGTTCCGCCTCGGTATCCGAGGGGAATCGGTTGATGGCGACCACGCACGGCAGACCGAACACGTTCTGGATATTGTCGACATGACGCAGCAGGTTGGGCATACCGGCCTTGAGCGCCTCGAGGTTCTCTTCGTTGAGATCGGCCTTCTCAACGCCACCGTTGTATTTAAGGGCGCGAGCCGTCGCCACGATGACCACGGCACTCGGATGCACGCCTGTCATGCGGCACTTGATGTCGAGGAATTTCTCGGCACCCAAATCAGCACCGAAGCCGGCCTCGGTGATCGCCACGTCGCCAAAACGCATGGCCATGCGGGTGGCCATGATGGAGTTGCAGCCGTGAGCGATGTTGGCAAAGGGGCCGCCGTGAACGAACGCCGGGGTTCCCTCAAGCGTCTGGACCAAATTGGGCTTGAGTGCATCTTTAAGTAGGGCGGCCATGGCACCCTGGGCCTTGAGATCACAGGCACGGACCGGCTCTCCGGCATAGGTATAGCCGACCACGATCTCGCCCAGACGCTCTTTGAGGTCGCTTATGCTCGTGGACAGGCAGAGGATAGCCATGACCTCGGAGGCCACGGTGATATCAAAGCCGTCCTCGCGCGGCACGCCCTGAGCCTTGCCGCCGATACCGTCGATCACGTGGCGGAGCTGGCGATCGTTCATATCGACCACGCGCTTCCATGTGATGCGCTTGACGTCAATCCCCAGCTTGTTGCCCTGCTGAATATGGTTGTCGAGCATGGCTGCCAGGAGATTGTTGGCCGCACCGATCGCATGGAAATCGCCCGTAAAGTGCAGGTTGATGTCCTCCATGGGAATCACCTGGGCCCAGCCACCGCCGGCGGCACCGCCCTTGACGCCAAACACGGGTCCGAGCGAGGGCTCGCGTAGGGCAACGGCGCTCTTGATACCGCGGCGACGCAGACCATCCGCAAGACCGATAGTGGTCGTGGTCTTGCCTTCACCGGCAGGCGTGGGGTTGATAGCGGTCACCAGCACTAACTTGGAAGTGTGGTTCGTGGGCTCGTTAAGCAGCGAATAGTCGACCTTGGCCTTGTCGAAACCGTACGGGATCAGATGTTTGACATCCACGCCGGCGTTCTCGGCCACCTGGGTGATAGGAAGCGGCGTGACGGAATGTGCGATTTCGATATCAGTAGGCATGGACGGTCCTTTCGTTTGTTATGAGAAAGACTCGACCAGCATAGCACGCAGGGCCAGCGCTCCTCCCTGCCGATCCCCGTGCAACCATACCTTTATCGGATAACCAGCCATCAAACAAAACAGCAGGTAGGCAAACAAATTGTTGAAATCGTTTCTACCGAGTGCCGCCCCTTAAAGCAAGGTCTTAGAGGCCCTGCGGAGGCTCGATACCCAGGTGCTCAAAGGTGCGCAGCGTGGCCATGCGCCCTTGCGGCGTTCTGATCATAAGCCCGCATTGCAACAGATAAGGCTCATAGACGTCCTCGAGGGTACCGGGATCCTCGCCCACCGCGCTTGCCAACGTGGTCAGGCCGACTGCGCGACCGCAAAAGGTCTTGGCAAGCGTCTCGAGAATGCGGATATCCATCCAGTCGAGACCCAGCTCGTCAATTTCGAAAAACTCCAACGCCTGACGGCAGATATCGAGCTCGATAGGACCGTCCCCACGCACCTGAGCATAATCGCGGACACGCTTGAGCAGACGGTTGGCAAGACGCGGCGTACCGCGCGAGCGCGAGCCGATCTCGAGCGCGCTCGGATGATCGATAGCCACGCCTAGGATGGTCGCCGAGCGGGTCACGATCTGCGCAAGTTCCTCAACCGTGTAATAATCCAGACGGTACGAGATGCCAAAACGGTCACGCAAAGGGCCGGTCAGCATTCCCGAACGCGTCGTGGCCGCCACGAGCGTGAACTTGGGAATATCGAGCCTGATGGAGCGCGCCGCGGGACCCTTGCCGATAACAATATCAAGCGCAAAGTCCTCCATCGCCGGATAGAGCACTTCCTCGACCGAACGATTGAGACGATGGATCTCGTCGATAAAAAGAACATCGCCCGGCTGCAGATTAGTGAGGATGGCGGCCAGGTCGCCCGTGCGGGCGATAGCGGGCCCGCTTGTGGTCTTGATCTGGGCTCCCAACTCGTTAGCGATCACCGTGGCAAGCGTCGTCTTGCCCAGACCCGGAGGGCCCGAGAAGATCACATGGTCGAGCGTCTCACCACGACTTTGCGCAGCCTCTATAAGCACCCGCAAGCTCTGCTTGATATGCTCCTGCCCGCAATAATCGTCCAATCGCTGTGGACGCAGGGTACGATCGACGTCAAGGTCCTCGGCCGTGAGCTCCGAACCCACCATGCGCTCTCCGTGCGCCATCGAGGCCGCGGGAGCGGACGAGTTGGCCGCCCACAGGTCTTGAGAATCATCGGCTTCCCACATCATGCATCCATTCCGAGTCGCTTGAGCGCCGCGCCGAGCAGATCCTCGACGCGCATACTCGACCCATCATAACCGCTGAGGGCGACGTCGGTCTCTTGCGGGCTGAAGCCCATCGAAAGCAAGGCGGCACGGGCGTCGTCGAGCGCCGATGGCGCCGATGCGGGCACGGGGATGGCCACCTGTCCGGGAATCGCATCGACAGGCATAAACCCCTTGTCTTTCGAAAACGTGCTCTTAAGTTCTAGAATCAGGCGCTGTGCGGTCTTTTTGCCCACACCCGGCACCTTTGCCATAGCCTTATCGTCCTCGGCCATAACGACCGAGTAAAGCTGTCCCACCGTATAGGTCGAGAGGACAGCGAGCGCCAGACGCGGGCCCACCCCCGAAACGGCTACCAGTCGGTCGAACATCGTGCGCTCGTCTTTAGAGACGAACCCGAACAGCGTCATGGCATCCTCGCGAACCTGCATGCGCGTGAACAGACGGGTTTGTCCGCCGGGCGCCGGAAGCTGCGCCGCCGTGGTGCCCGAGATTCCAAGCTCAAATCCCACGCCCGAGACATCGAGAACGGCCATACTCATCGTGGCCTCGACAAGCGTTCCTGTGAGCTGGGCGATCATCAGTACCCCGTTCCTCTCTTTTGGTAGAACTCGCCGCCGGTGAGTGCGCGAGTGCGGCTGAGGTTGACATGGCAGATAGCGCAGGCAAGGGCATCGGCCGCATGGTCGGGATGCGGGTCGTGGTCGAGCTGGGTAAGCGTTCTGACCATATAGGCAACCTGGCGCTTATCCGCCGCACCCGTGCCCACAACGGCCTGCTTGATCTGCATGGGGGTGTACTCGCCGATCTCGAGCGCGCACTCAGACAAAGCGACGAGCGCAGCGCCGCGCGCATGGGCGGTTGGAATGGCCGAGCGCACGTTGACACCAAAGTAGATGCTCTCGATCGCTGCGGTATCGGGACGGTATCGCTCGACGACGCCCTTGAGGTCGCGGGCGATGTGCGACAGACGCACGGCAAGCGGACTCCCCGCGCTCGTCTCGATGCAACCGTATGCACGGCAACGCACCTCTCCACGGCGCTCCTCGATAATTCCCCATCCCGTATGGGCCAGACCCGGGTCGATCCCCACTATGACCATCGGCACCTCCTTACAAACATCTGTTCTACTATAGCACACATGTTCGAAAAGAGCCTCATGAAGGGCGGGCAACGATGGGCAGATAGCCGCCAACCCGCTCGTCAGTTATCCGAAAAGAAACTCTGCGGACCCTGAAAACCCTGGGGCATCTGAGGCCCACGAGGCGCATCCCCTCCAGATGTATCCGCGGCGGCAGCGCCACCCATCATATGCTCGATAGCGTCACGCACCTGACCCTCGAATTTCTGCATATTCTCGCGCATGCGACGCTGGCCCTCATCGGAGCGCAGCTCCTCCATCTGCTCGGGCGTGATGCCCAACAGATCGCCGAGCATGCCTGCAAGTTCGCCGCGCATGCGCTCAAGCGAGCCCTCGTCATCGAAACGCGCAAGCTCGGCCTTGGCCAGCGCTTCGACCGTTAGGGCATCCTTGCCGGCATGGCCCATATCCGACCAAGCAAGCATCTGCGGCCATGCGCGCTCCATGAACGAGCGTGCCGAGACGATCGGGGCACTCGGCAGCACGCGGCGGGCAGTCTCGCCGGTACGAACGAGCATAAGCAGCAGCGAGCAGGCCTCGGGCTTTCCGCTTGCGAGGGGGATGTCGTCAAAGTCGACGTTGCGGTCGACATGAGCCTCGAGCACCCCGTCGATCTCCCCGGGCTCCAAAGCTCCCAGCAGCTGGGCTGCACGGTCGACGATATCGGTCGGACCCTTGAGCCCCCACAGGGCCCGCGCCACGATGCGGCCCATGGAATCCTCGACAGCATTGAGCGTCACGAGCTCTTGGGGCA
Organism: Collinsella sp. UBA6357; assembly: GCA_002437815.1. Lineage (GTDB taxonomy): Bacteria > Actinomycetota > Coriobacteriia > Coriobacteriales > Coriobacteriaceae > Collinsella. The sequence continues at coordinate 106,043 of DJRP01000032.1, forward strand.
CCACGGCAGAAGCTCGATTGCGAACGCGTGCCACAAACTCAAGCGAGGTGAGGTACACATCGCCAAACGGTGCCAACTCCCCCTGATATCCACCCGAAAGCGCAGGAGCGCACAGCGCGTAATCGGTTTTACACAGAGGGCTCAGGGCCAGCGCCTGCATCTCACTTGCCGTGTCCTCGAGCAGCAGGCCCAAGGCACGATCGCGCAGGCGCTCGGAATCTCGTCCCGAGACCACACGGTCCACCAGACACGACGCGCTCGGCGCATCGCGCTCGACCGTTCTCATGTGCAGGTGCTCGGCTAACGCCCTGACGGCCTCGCTGCGCCTAAGCTCGGCGGCCTCCTGTCTCGGCGTGAAGACGCCCTCGCGTCCCACCACCAAACCGATCACGTTACGCGGGCCCAGGGCATCGACGGCCAGTGCCGCCAACAACGATGACGGCAAATCTCCCTCGAGGGCGACGACGGCGCGTGTGGTGCCTTGGGCACGAGCCGCATCGTGCACATCGAGCACCAGCGCATGCCACAGCCATCGCTCGGCATGAAACTCCGGAAGCTCATGATCCTCGATATGCTCGAGCGTCATACCGCGTTGAACATCCTGCACGAGCAGCGATTCCTCAAAGCAGGGCGCCATGGCGACCACGTGGCCGCAGTCGTCGAGCACAAACGAACCGCCCGTGTAGATCGATTCGTCATAAGCCCCGACCGGAGACACGCAGGCAAACCAAACGCTTCGCTTGATCGCCACGTTGCGATACGCACCGCTTTTGATGGCGGCAACGGCGCATGAATCGCGCCGCGTCATATCAAAGGCGTCGACCTGGAAATAGACGATCAGATCGACGCCCGACGGCAGTACGTCCAGATCGCGCTCCAGATCGAACAGAACGGCAACGCGCACGCCGTCGACATCGAAAACCGGCGGTGCCCAGCGCAGATCGTTATGCTCCCCGCGCTGCAAGGCGATCGTCGTGCGCGCCGGCACAGCACGCCCATCCTTGAGCATAAAGAACTCGAATAGTGGCTGCTCCCTAAAGCACACCGCGGCGGGAACCAGGCAGACCACACCAAGCTCCTGGATGCGTTGCGCCAGATCCGATAGCCCTTGCAGTACATCGTACTCATAGTCGCCCGCGCTGACGAGCGAACCGGGAAGCGGGCCGCTAAACAGCGGGGCGGGAACGCAGAGCATACGGGAGCCGCGCTCATGAGCAAGACGGGCCTGATCCTCGATGCGCCCGCAGATGCCCTCGATATCGCCCAGGCGCATATCGATCTGTGCAATCGCTATCTTCATGGTGTCCTTCCCGCCCTCTTTTCAACAGCATGCACGCCTCGTCGACAAGCGGCATTGAAGACTAACTATACCCCGATATCGCATGCAGGCGGCACGCCAACAAAATGCGGGGAACGGCATAGGCGCCGCTCCCCGCTCGGCTTGCTATCGTTGTTCGGATGCAGACCCTAGAACTCCTTGGCCCACAGTCCATGCAGGTTGCAATAGGCATAGACCGTACCCTTCTTGGCCCCGCCGGCAAAGAAGGTCGCGGGCTTCTCGCCGGGCTTCAGATGGTGGACCTCAAGGCGTCCGTCGGCCTCGAGCGCCACCCACTCGATATAGTGCTCGGGCAGCATAGGATGCTCGGTCTCGCCGATGCGCACGCGGATCACATGTCCGTCACGCTCCACATCGACCGCGGGAACATGCTTTTCGTGCGCGGCGTCCTCGGTGTTGGCGGTAAGCTCGCTAAAGCCCGCCGGCGCCTCGACGCCTTCGCTCAATGCGGTGATCACCTTGCCGTTTGAATCTTTGAAAAACTGTGCCATGGATAACTCCTAACCGATGTGCCGATACGTCTCATCCTCGTTATGCCCCATTCGAAAGGATTCGATAAGGTCGATACAGGGTGAACACAAAAGCGGGCGTTTCCCAAGCAGCCCTAGAATCGGCGGAATAGCGCACCCAAACCGATAGCCAGGCTATAGCCCAAAACGTCAAACGGCAAATCGAGCACATCGAACTCACGACCCGTCACAAAGAGCTTGTGAGTCTGGTCGAACAGTGAGCTCGCGGCGCAGATAGACAAGGTGATCGCCAGGCGCCGCCCGTGTGGAACCGCGCCACCCGACCACATCTCAACCGCCCAACACACGGCGAGCCCCATAAAAAAGAACTCGATGGTGTGGCCGATCTTTCGCATCAGGTATTGGTCGGGCACCCCCTCAAACCTGAATAGACGGGCGAGAGCGCGCGAGAAGCCGACGGAAAGCCCCATGGTGTCCTCTGGTGACTGGATCGTCAGGGCGAAGATCGCGCCGCCCACCGCAAGCACCACGAGCGCAGACAGCATGCGTTCCACCCAAACTCTTCTGAGTCCATCAGTCACGGCCATCGCCTCCCAAGAGCATCAGCACGTCCTCGCGTGTGAACAGCGCCGAGCTCATACTCTGGCCATCAAGCACACTCTTGACCAGATCGCGCTTTGATTCCTGCATGGCCTGAATGCGCTCCTCGATGGTGTCGCGGCAGATCAGCTTGAACACCGTGACGGTGTTTTTCTGGCCGATACGGTGCGCGCGATCGGTTGCCTGATCCTGCGCAGCCACGTTCCACCATGGATCGTAGTGGATGACCACGTCGGCCGCCGTGAGGTTGAGGCCCACGCCGCCCGCCTTGAGCGAGATCAGGAACACCGGGGCGGCACCCTGTTGAAACTGCTCGACCATCTGCGCCCGACGCTCCTTGGAGGTGGCTCCCACCAGCTTGAAGTAGGAGACCTTTTCTTTGGACAAGCGACTGCCGATGATGTCGAGCATGCCGGTGAACTGGCTGAACAGCAGGATGCGATGCCCGCCGTCGATGGCATTGCGCACGAGCTCCATGCAGGTGTCGAGCTTGGCCGAGCCGCCCGTGTACCCGTCATAGTGCAGGCGTGGATCGCAGCAGATCTGGCGCAGCTTGGTAAGCTCGGCGAGCACTTTGAGCTTCTCCTGTTTGAACTCCCGGGGCTGACGATGCTGCACCTGCTCGGCGATGCGGTCCTGGTTTGCCAGATACAGCTTTCGCTGCTCGCCATCGAGCTTTGCGAAGACCGTATTCTCGATCTTCTCGGGCAGGTCGGCCACCACATCCTCCTTGACGCGGCGAAGCACAAACGGGGCGATGAGCGCCTGCAGGCGGGCGGCCGTATCGCCCTCGGCATGCTCGACCGGATTCTCGAACCGCTTGGCAAACGAATCCTGACTGCCGAGCATGCCCGGCATCAGAAAGTCGAAGATGCTCCACAGCTCTGTCAGACGATTCTCGATCGGCGTGCCGGTCAGGGCGAAGCGTACGCGTGCGGGCAGCCTCTTGGCCGCGCGCGCAACCTTCGTGAGTGGATTCTTGATGTACTGGGCCTCATCGAGCACCACACGCGAGAAATCGCACGCGGCGTATTCGTCGATATCGCGACGCATGAGGTCGTAGCTCGTCACGACCACGTCATGGTCGGCCGCCCCGGCGATCTGCACGTTGCGCTGCTGCTTGGCGCCCACGATGGCCACGGCGTCAAGCGTGGGCGCAAAACGGCCGATCTCGACCATCCAGTTGTAGACGAGCGATGCTGGACACACAACCAGCGTCGTCTTGCAGTCGCCCGCCTCCACACGCGCCAGCACGTGGGCGATAACCTGCAGGGTCTTGCCCAGGCCCATGTCGTCGGCCAAGATGCCGCCCAGCCCCAGGTGTTCGAGCGAACCCAGCCACTGGAAACCGTCGACCTGATAGCCGCGCAGGGTCGCCTTGAGCGATGCGGGCACCGTGAAATCGGCCTGGCCGAGCGTGTCGAGATTGTGGACTGTGCGCTCGAAGGCCTCGTCGCGCGCGACGTCAAAGCCGTGCGCCCCCTCGAGCATCGCGTCGACGTAATAGGCGTTGCTAGCCGGAAGGGTCACGCCGTCGAGCAAATCGATCGCATCGACCCCCAGGCTGTCGGCAAGATCGCTCGCCGCGCGGGCGCTCTCGTCGAGGCGAATGATGTCGCCCGTGGTCAAACGGGCGAATTTCTGGTGCCGCCGATACCCCTCAAGATAGGCCAGCAGGTCGTCGCGGCTCATGCCGCTTGCTCCGAGCTCGACATCGAGCAGATGATGCTTGACCGCGGCCCGCACCGAGAGGCGAGGTGCCGGCCTAACGGCGACCTGCCGCAACCGGTCGGACAGAAGCACCTCGCCCACGCTCGAAAGGTCACGCAAGCCCTGGGTGAGCAGCGTATAAAGCGCCTCGTCATCGCGCTCGTCAAACGCAAGACCGTCGTGGAAACGCTCGAAGTACCGTTCGGCCACACTCATGGCTCGCGTCTCGGCGACCGCATCGCGAGGCGGCACGCCCGGCTGAGCGTCCTCGAAACCCACGCTTGCCACACCCAACTCAAACAGATCTCCGGTCCACTCGTCATAGGAGACCTCAACCTTGCAGGTGATGAGCCCTTGTGCATCGCCCACGGTAACGACAAACGAGGGCTCGGGCGCCACGTAGGACAGCGCCGCCGGCGCGCTCAGATCGGTATGGGACTTGAGTACGGGCAGGGCCGTGCGACAGAAATCGACAACGTCGCTCGCCGCGATATGCAGCGGCGTGCGACAGGGCATGAGGGCCGCAAGCAAAGGAGCCGCCTCGCGCGCAAAGGACTGGTCCATGCGCCGGGCGCGTCGGCTGTCCACCAAATAGGCGCCGGTCTTAGCCGCGATACAGTGCATATCGGCCGGAAATCGCAGATCGTAGCTGCCTCCCGTCGACTCGACGATCTTGGCAGGCGGCAGCGCCCCCTCGTCTTCGACCGCAATCACAAACTCGCGACGAGCCGACATGCCGCGCAACGAGCCGGGATCGAAGGCGATCGACGTGCCCAGGCACAGATCGAGCAGGGCGACCAGATCGTCCCCGCCGAGCGGCAGCGCACGCTCCGCCACGGAGGTACCGCACGAGAAGTCACGCGCGGCAGCCTTCGAGGTCGTAAGATCGCGCAGATAGGCGACGATTTTGACCATCTTATCGAGCATCTGAGCCGATCGCTCGTCAAAAGCCACCGGCACGTGCGCAAACGTCATGCGCTTTCCATACGAGAACGTGCCACCGCGCTCCCACGCGTCGACCATGCCCTCGATATCGCGCACAACATAGCTGACCGAGCCGCGACGGATCTTAAACTCGAGCGCCCAGGAGAACCGCGACGAGAACAACGGGTTGTAGTACGCGGCAAGCTTGGGCTCAAGCATTGCCGGCGGCATATCCGGATCGACATCGACGGTCGCGGCTCGCTCGATCGCGCTCGCAGCCGCCACGCGCTCGCGCTGCAGGGCATCGAGCGCAGCACGCAGATTGGAGCTCGTGGGTACCGGCGCCGGGAAGGGAAAGTTAGGGTTGGGCGTGGTCTTGGGACGCGAGGCGGTCGACCCCCAGCCGTGCGAATCGGCCGGTTTTTCAGCGAGGTTGCCGGTTCGAAGCGGAGTGCGCAGGCCCTCGATACGCTCGATTCCCGAGCGATCGAGATACGCCAACGCCGTGGCGATCGCGTGCTTGCACATGCCGGGATAGCGGATCGCGGCGGGACAATCGCAGTCGTAGTCGACGACCTCGCAGGTATCCGTGTCGAGCTCAACGTGCGTGGAATAGGTATCGCCCTTGGATCCGCGCACGGTACCGTCGAGCACGACGATGCGCGAGAAACGCGAACCCTCGTCTTCCAGCCCCACGACGCTGCCGTTGAGCATGAGGGTGCGACCCTTCATAAACGTGTTGCTGAGTGCGGCCTCGTGCCTCAGAGCTCTGACAAATGCACCGTCCGCCATATCGCACTCCCCTCCTTGCCATTTTTAGGACGGGGTCCACAGATTCATTAACACTGGAAATGATTCTGAGAACCCCGTCCTAAAAAACACATTTTGCAGCTAGATGACGGTGACGCGGCCCTTGCTGCCCACGATCGCCTTTGCCTCGGCGAGCAGCGGGATCGAGCGCGCGTTGACCCTGGCCGGAACCTCGGCACGCAGCACCCGCCCGTCACACTGCTCGATGAAGATCTCAACACGGTCGCCGCCCGGGTTAGTGGTGAACACGGTGGCCAGACGTGCCATGTTGCCCTGGCTGAAGCGACTGTTGGGCACCATGACCTCGAATACCTTGGGCTTGTTGTTCTCCTCGTTGAGTTCGAGCGGCACGATCTCCTGTGCGATGATCTGGTCGCCGCGGTCCGAGCGCTCGAGCTTGCCCTTGACGCGCACGAAAGCGTCCGACAGCTGCGCGCCCGTCTCGGGATCGACCTCGCCGTACAGATACCCCTCGGCCTCTTTGTAGGTCTTGGGAAACACCACGACCGTAGCCTCGCCTTCCATATCCTCGAGCTGCACGATACCCATGGGGTCACCGTTCTTGGTAACGCGCTTGGAGACGCTCGAGACCATGCCGGCCCACCAGAACGCCTTGCCCTCGGGGATCTCCTGGTTGATGGTGCCGCCCGTGGGGTTCTGTACCTCGTAGCCGGTGTCGATCTGCGCGAACGTGTAATCGCGCGCCTTGCCGAGCGCATATTCGAAAGGTCGCAGCGGGTGGTCGGAGACATAGATGCCCAAGACCTCTTTTTCCTGACTGAGCTTGAGGTGGCGGTCCCACTCCTGGCCATCGGGCTCGGGCACGGTGACCTCGAAGCCCGAGCCTTCGACATCGCCGAACATATCGAAGAACGACGTCTGCCCGTTGGCACGGTCCTTTTGGCGCTTGACGGCGGCATCGATGATGTTCTCGGGATTGTTCTTGTCCACGAAGTGCATCATCTGGCGACGCGGGTAGCCCGTCGAGTCGAAGGCGCCTGCCTTGATGAGCGATTCGATCACGCGGCGGTTGGCCTGGCTCGAGTCGACGCGGTCGACGAAATCGTGCACGGTCTTGAACGGGCCACCCTTCTCGCGCTCATCGATGATCGCTTGGGCCACGCCCGTGCCCACGCCGCGGATGCCGGCCAGGCCGAAGCGCACGCCCTCCTTGGTGGCCGTGAACTCGGTACCCGACTCGTTGATATCAGGCGACAGCACCGGAATGCCGTCGTGGCGGCACGCCGAGACGTAGTGCACGATCTTGTCGGTCTTGCCCGTATAGGACGTGAGCACGGCCGCCATGTACTCGTGCGGGTAATGGGCCTTGAGCCACGCCGTCTGCATAACGAGGATGGCGTAGCCGGCGGAGTGCGACTTGTTGAAGGCGTAGGACGCGAACTCCAGAACATCGTCCCAGATCTTCTGGGCAACTTCGCGCGTGTAGTTGTTCTTGATGGCGCCGTTCATCCAGTGGTCGTACGTGGTCTCGTCCGAGCCGTCCTCCCAGTGGAGCACCGTCGAGGTGAGCAGTTTGATCTTCTTCTTTGCCACGGGCTTACGGATACGCGAGTCCGACTCGCCCTTGGAGAAGCCGCACATCTCGACGGAGATGAGCATAACCTGTTCCTGGTAGACCATGGTGCCGTAGGTCTCGCCCAGGATGTCGTCCAGACGGTCGTCGTAAGAGACAGCCGGCTCCTTGCCGTTCATGCGGTTGATGTAAGAAGAGACCATGCCGGCGCCGAGCGGGCCTGGACGGTAGAGGGCGATCAATGCCACGACGTGCTTGTACTCGGTGGGCTTCATGTTCTTGATCGTGGCCGTCATGCCCGCGGACTCGACCTGGAAGACGCCCGCCGTATGGCCCGAGCCCATGAGCTTGAAGATCTCGGGGTCGTCGAAGGGGATATCCTCCTCGTGGATATCGATGCCGTAGTTAGCCTTGATGTTGGCCTTGGCCTTGGAGATGACGGTGAGCGTGCGCAGACCCAGGAAGTCCATCTTGAGCAGGCCCATGTCGGCAACGGTATGTCCCTCGTACTGGGTGATCTCGACGCCGCCCTTGGTGTCGAGCTTGGTGGGAACATGCTCGTTGACCGGGTCGCGGCAGATGAGGACGGCGCACGCGTGCACGCCCTCGCCGCGGGTGAGACCCTCGATGGAAAGGGCCGTATCGATGATGCGGCGGGCGTCGTCGTCAGACTTGTAGGCGTCGGCGAAATCGGGGTTGTAGAGATCCTCTTTGCCGGGCTGCTGCTCGAGCACCTGGCGCAGCTTGACCTTGGGGTCGCTCGACACCATCTTGGACAGGCGCTGACCCATGTAGACCGGGTAGTCGAGAACGCGCGCGGCGTCGTTGATGGCCTGCTTGGCCTTGATGGTCGAGTAGGTGATGACGTGGGTGACCTTCTCGGGGCCGTAGAGCTGACGCACGTGCTCCACGACCTCGAGGCGCCGCTCATCGTCGAAGTCCATATCGATATCGGGCATCTCGGTACGCTGTGGGGACAGGAACCTCTCGAACATCAGGCCGTTCTCGAGCGGGTCGAACGCGGTGATGTTCATGGCGTAGGCGACGATGGCGCCGGCGGCCGAGCCACGGCCGGGACCGACGCCGATGCCGTTGTCCTTGGCCCACTGCACGTACTCGGCCACGATCAGAAAGTACGCGGCGAAGCCCTTGTCGCAGATGACCTTGTATTCGTATTCGAAGCGCTCCTTGATGGACACGCCGTTGATCTCGCGGGTTTCCCAATCCTCGCCGTAGTGCTGGCGCAGACCCTTCTCGCACTCGCGCCTAAACTGGCTCTCGTGCGTCTCGCCGGGATCGAGCAACGGGAAGCGCGGCAGGATGATGGAATCCCAGTCGAGCTCCACGTAGCACTTCTCGGCGATCTCGAGGGTGTTGTCGCACGCCTCTTGGCAGTACGGAAACAGCGCGCGCATCTCTTCCTCGGATTTCATATAGAACTCCGAGCCCGTCATGCGCATGCGGTTGGGGTCGTCGACCTTGGCGTTCATGCCGATGCACATGATGACGTCCTGCACCGGCGCGTCCTCGCGGCGCAAGTAGTGGAAGTCGTTGGTCGCGATAACCTTGACGCCCACCTGATGGGCGATATCGATGAGTGCGCGATCCATCTGCTCATCGGTCATGCCGTTGTCGGTCGTGATGCCGTGATCCTGGATCTCGATATAAAAGTCACCCGGGGCAAAGGTGTCGCGGAAGGTTTCGGCCCATTTGACGGCACCCTCCATATCCCCACGGTCGATGTACTTGGGGATGATGCCGGCGATGCAAGCGCTCGTGCAGATCATGCCCTTGGCATGGCGGCGCAAATTGTCGAGGGTCACGCGCGGCTTGTAGTAGAAGCCCTGCACGGCGGCCTCGGAAACCGTCTGCATCAGGTTGACGTAGCCCTCCTGGTCCTTGGCCAAAAGGATCATGTGGTAGAGCTCGGGCTTGTGGTCGCGGGCAAGCGTCTCGTCGGGGGTGAAGTAGACCTCGCAGCCAAAGATGGGCTTGATCACCAGCGGCGGCTTGAGCTCGTCGACATTGCCCTTCTCGTCCCACATGGCCATGTCCTTGACATACTGCTCATGCTCGCGCGGGTTCTTCTCGGGATCGGGCTCCACGAGCTCGTCGCGGCGGTCCTTCTCCAAGAAGGCCTTGTCGTGACTCCAGGTCTTGTACTCGGGCGTGTTGTGGTTCACCGCATCGCAGGCAAGCGCCAGATCGGGCACGCCGTACATGTAGCCGTGATCGGTGATGGCCACGGCCGGCTGACCCAGCTCGACAGCGCGATCGACCATATCTTTGATACGGGTCGCGCCGTCGAGCATCGAGAAGACGGTATGGTTGTGCAGGTGAACAAACGCCATATGATGTGCTCCGCTACGCTCGAAAGTTTCAACCGCATGATTCTAGCGCACCGCAAGGACAGCGCGTCCCCGCGTCGAAGACGGGCACCAAGCCACCATGAGCATGTCGGTACCCGTCTCGATGAGACGTCAACGTTACGTTAGAGCTCGTAGGATACGACCTGTGGCTCGCCGGGACGTAACGGATCGTCTTGTTCCACGCGCACGAACCTGAGCGCAACCGAATCATAGCCAGCACGGTGCAAAACGTCAGCATAGACGCGTGCCTGCAGACCGTGCTTGACCGCAAGCTCCTCGAGCGTCTCGTCCGGTGTACCGCCCGTCTTGTAGTCGATGACCAGTGCGCGGGAGGGGTCGTCGGGGTCGACGCCGAGCGCATCGATCGCACCCTCGGCATAGGATCCGAAGCGCGCGATGTCTTCGTCGGGGCAGCCGAACGAGAAGAACGGCACCTCGGCAAGCACGCGCGGCCAGCGCAGCAGCTCGGCGCGAACAGCCGATCCGCCCCAGCGTTGCAGCGCAGCCTCAAGGCGATCACGCTGCGAAGCCTCGAGTCCCCACGTGCGTGCAAGCGCCTGCAGACGCTCGGGCGCAACGGTGTCGGACCCGGTCTCGATCATCCATTGCGCCGCCGCATGAAACGCCGAGCCCAAAGCAAGGGGATCCCCTGCGGCAAGCTTCGCCGTGCCGGCAAGATCATCTTCGCCCGAAGCCGCAGTTGCGCCGCGGTCCTCTCCTTCCGCGTGTAGCGTGGCAGCGATGGAAGAGTAACTGTACGAGTCTCGCTCGGGCGTCGGCGCCGGCGCATAGCTGCATGCCACCTCTTGCGGGTAAACGAGCGTCACCTCGCGCTCCTCCGTAAACGAATCGTCCCGAGCGGCCGCAGCATCAAGCGCCGGGTAGTCCTCGGCCAAAAACTTGATGTGCGGCCCTTTGACGCTTTTCGAGGGATACTCGAAGTCCGACAGAAACGTGATGCTGTAGTCGCCCTCGTGGGCATCGTCAAAATCGAGCATGTCGACACCCAGGTCGGGAAACCCGGGCACCTCGTCACTCTCGGGCAGGATGCGCATCAGAACATCGCCCATAAGCGACGAGGCGTGCCCCGGCTCGAGCTCGGTCGCAAACTGGGCACCCATAGCCAAGATCACGACCTCTCGCGCGCGGGTGATCGCCACATAGAGCAGACGGGCGAGCTCATCAAACTCAAGGCCGCGACCCACCTCCTTCATATAGGCGTAGGCCTCGGCGGCACGCTGCGGCAACGACCCCTCGAGCATCTCTTCATCAAGCGAAGCCTTGCCGAAAGCCAGATAGATATCGTTGTCCACGTCTTGTTCGCAGCGGTTGGGATAAGCCGTCCAATACGCACGGCCATCCCGCTCAAACGTCTGGAACCGGTCCTTCGCGGCGTTGATGCGATCGCACTCGGCAATCGCCACCACGGGAAACTCCAGGCCCTTCGAGGCATGGATCGTCATGATGCGCACGGCATCCTCGCCGGCGCCGTTGAGCGCCGCCGGTGACTCCTTGATGGCATCGATATGGTGCGCAAACGCATCGGCAACCAGACGCGGAGCATAGGCATGGCCCGCGCTCTCGGCATCCACGATATCGAGAGCCTTCAAGACGTTAGCGGCCATGGCGTGCTCGCGGGCGCCGCCGCGTTGCAACCTCAGCATCCAACCGGACTCGTCGATCACATCGCAAACGATCTGGTAGACCGGATCGCGACCCACGCGCCCCAGGGCCTTCGAGAGAATCTCGCGCGCCCGCGCAAGCAGCGGCAGGGCACCGAACTTTTCCATGATCTCGCCGTCAAGCAGCGTATCGGCCGTCAGCGAACGGGAGTCGACGATGCCGGCAACCGGCTCGACATGCGTTGTAAGCGCCAAGAGTTCCTGGGCGCCCAGTTCGAACATCGGCGACAGCAAGAGCGGGAGCGTACCCTTCTCGCCATCGTTGGGGTTTGCCAAGAACGCCAGCAGCGAGCGGACGATATCGACCTCCGGAGCGCCACGGAACACCGATGTGCCGCCCGCGATCACACAGGGAATCCCGCGGCTGCGCAGGGCATCGGCGTAAACGTTGGCCTTAGAGAGCGCCTTCATGAGGATGACCATCTGTCCCGGCCTGAAGCCCTCCGTGAGCCTCAGGGCATCGAATCTCTCGGCGATGCGGGCCGCCTTCTCGCGTGCCCGGGCATCGGCGTCACCGCCCGCCACCAGAATCGCCTGGCGACGCGAGGTCAGATCGGGACGCTTAAGCGCGACGGCGTTCTTACGGTCTTTCTCACCGCAGGTCTCAAGATGCAGAAAGTCACGGCCCAGGCGGTTGTCGGCACCCCAAAAAATGCGGTCGGCGAACTCAAGAATGTCCGCGTGGCTGCGAAAATTAGTGTCCAGGCTCGCCAAGACGCCTGCTTTTGCATGCGCGACCTCCGCGCGCTTGGTGCGAAACACCGACACGTCCGCGCCGCGGAAACGATAGATCGACTGCTGGGCATCGCCCACCGTGCACAGCTCGCGCGCATCGGGACTGCACAGCAGACTCACAAGCTCCACCTGCTGCTGGGCGGTATCCTGGAACTCATCGACCATGACCATCTTGAAACGACCGGCAAACTCACGGCGCACGAGCGGATCGCCCTTGAGCGCATCGTAGGCGCGGATGAGCAGGTCGTCGTTGTCGAGCGAAGACCGCTCGCCCTTGAGGCGATCGTACTCGGCCTGCACCTCGCGCGCGAGCTCCATAAGCTCGTCGAGCGCGTCCTTGCGTGCGGCAAGATAGGCATTGGCGAAGAAGAAGGGCCGTGCGGCACGAACGGCGGCAACGTACTCGCGCTCGGATGCATGGTCATCGTTTTTGGTGGCGCGGGGCAGCGTAAGGTCGCTCGTGGCCGCAAAGCAGGCGCGCACGGCATCAAGACCGCGATCCGAGGCGAAAAACGCCTCGAGCGCCGCGATGCAATCGCAGGCGGCATCGCAATTCTTCCACGACGGCGTATCGGCGATGGCACGATACGCCTCGTACAGATCTTGCGGAGATGCCTTGGGGGGCACCTGCTCAAACGCATCGAGCCCGCCCACCATGGCGGCCGTCTTGCTCAACATGGCCGTAAGAATATCGAGCAAGCTCGCAAGATCATGCGTTGCACCCGCGCCCTCGATCTCAAAGGCCTCGAGCAGGGCGTCGTAGGCACCCGTTCCTGTCGCGTCGTCGGCGGCCACCCGACGCAACACGTGCTCGACCGCCAGGCGCTTAAGGTCGTCGGCATAGCCTTCCAGCTCAAAGGCGGGGTCGATACCAAGATCGAGGGCATGGGCGCGGATGATGCGCGAGCACATGCCGTGGATTGTCGAAATCCAGGCTCCGTCGACCTTGGCCGCCTCCTCGGAAAGCCCCTCCTCGATCAGCATCTTGCGGATGCGCTCTTTGAGCTCGGTTGCCGCCTTATCGGTAAACGTGATGGCGAGCACCTGGTCGATGCTGTCCAAAAACGGCTCGGGAACGTCCGGGTCGGCCCACTGCTCGCGCGGCTTTGAACCGGGCAGCATGGCATAGCGAATGCGCTGGGTAAGGGTAAAGGTCTTGCCCGAACCGGCACCCGCTGCCACAAACAGCGGGCCCTCCAGCGTATGGACGATCGTGGCCTGGTTTGCCGAAAGGTTGATATCGCTCACGAGCGCCTCTTCTCACACATGGTTACCGGACAAAACGAGCACGAATCCCTATGGGGCGCCGGTGCGATCCCGCCTTCGGCGCATCGCGACAGCTCGGCCGCGATGGATTGCTCGACAAGGTCGAGCAGTTCCTCGAACTCAAGCGACCCTTCCTTTTTGTTCTTGCCACGTCCCTTGGGAGGACCGGGAAACACGCACGGGCGATCGTTGGGAATGCCCTCGGACTCCCAAAGCGACGCGGAGACGGCGCCCGAGATCCCTGCCCTGCGCGTGCCAAAGTACACAGCGCCCTGTGCTTGGTGCGGACGGCCCTCGCGCTGTCCCAAACGTTCGAGCGCCGTGGCATAAATGAGCGTCTGGACGTGCGGCGAGCGGTCTTCATCAAGGCCGGGAAGCCATCCCGGTTCGAGCTCCTCGCCACCTTCCAGATCGCGCGTAGGATCCTCGCCCTTGAAATACGAGGCCACACTGCGGTTCTTGTAGTCGATCACCACAAAGCGCTCGCCCGAGCCCGCATCGGGCGCCACGTCCACGCGGTCGATGCGCCCGCCCAAAGGGTAGCCCGCATAGCTCACGTTCTCGCGATCGAAGGCATATTCGAACAGCGCCGGCTCGTAGATGGCAAGCAGGGTACTCTCGTAGCGAACCACCTTGCGCAGCTGCGTGAGAATAGCATCGATCGCATAGCTCTCCAGCTGATCGAGCGCCACCAGCGGGGCCGAGATCTTGCGTGCATCTTTGTTCTCAGCACGTCGTCCGTACAGATAGCGTCCGCGGGCGTGCTCCTCGCGGGTCTCGGCAAAGGCGGCGTCCATCTCATCCATGCAGGCATCGAGGTTGTCGGGCGTCACGCGCTTGAGACTGCAATCGATCAGGCGCTCGTGGAATCGCTGCATCACATCATGGACGAAATTGCCCATCTCGACCGGGCTGAACGCGCAATCGAACTTGCGCGTGGGAACGCGGTTGCTCGTGAACCACCTGAAAGGACAGGCAAGATAGTTTTCGATCGACGAGGCCGAAAGCGTGCGCGGGACCGCGTTGCCGCCCACGCTGCGCTGCGGCAGCATGACAAGCGATCGCACCTCGGGCAAAAGCTCCGCACGGCCGAGCGCCGCCACCGCCTGTTCGCACAAGCCCTCGCCACTCGTCGCATCCATATTCGCAAAGAGCGCGCCCTCGCCCGGAACCGACAGGGCATCCATCGCCTTGCCGACACGCTTTGCACGCATCGAGAGCTCGCCGAAGGCGGGGATGGCAAAGAGCTCCTCCCCCTGGCGATCGCGTGCAATGCGGCACAAGACGGCACGTGAGCCAGCCGACTCGAGCGCACGAGAGAACTGGGCGAGCTGACGCTCCCCCGCAGGTATGGCAAGGGTCGCGCAGCCCAGCTTTTGCGCCAAAATGCTCGCCACCGTATCGCGCTCCTTGGCCTGGTATTCGGCAACACCCATGTCGGCCAAGAGGACGCCGTCGTAGCTAGCATGCGAGCGGCGCGAAAGCTCGTCGACCGTAGCGAAGATCACCGCTGGGGCCCCGGTTTCGGCAGCATCGGCAACATCCTGGCGCACCGGCGTGCAAGCAATCGAAATGTGAACCGAAAGCCCACGCAAGGGCTCAAGCACGCGTGACTCGTCGACGCCCAGGCTACGAGCCACTCCAAGCAGCTCGTCCGCCCGCTCCAGAGCGGCGAGCTCGGCCATCTGCGCACTCAGGCCGCAGGCACCGAATGCGGCAGCGGGAGCCGCCTGGGCCGCCGCGTGCATCAGGCGAAGCGCTCGCGAATAGCGCTCCTGCTGCAACGCCTCAACCACGTCCATGGCCACGACGGGCCGTGCCGCGCGTCTCTGGGCTTCGGCACACGCCGTCTCGGCATTGAGCTCGCGACTTTGGATACTGTTGAGCTGCGACAGCACGTCCGCAACCGTCAGGCGGCGATTACGGCGCAGCATCGTATCGAAAGCCATGACCGTCTGGCGACGCGCCGGGCCGACACCCGACAGCGGCGAGCGAATCCACTCCACCAGCTCGGGCGCCGGCCACCAAGAGCTGGCCTGCTCGCGATTCATGCGATCGAGAAGATCGACCAGCATGAACAGCATCTGGCCCGAGCGCGTCCGGGCAAACGGCACGCTGCCGGCAAAGCGGCAAGACATGCCCTTCGCGGCAAGGCGAGGGGCCATGCGCAGAAAATCCCGGTATGGATCGGGCGTAGCGCAGGCAAGCATGGCGCCAGAAGCAGCCATCTGAGACAAAATCTGGGTGCAGGCCGCCTCACGAGCCCCCGGACCCGCGAGCTCGACCGCGGCGGTGGCAGGGAGCTCCGGGGCGGCTGTGGGAAAATCATCGACAGATGCGCCCAGAGGCATCGTTAGCAGATCGGCCAGCGATTCCTGGTCGCGTCCTTCCAGAACAACAACCTCGCCGACACGTGCGATACATGCGAAAAGGTCGAGCACATCGACCTCCATCGAGGAAAAGCCCCGCACCGCGACGGCCGAAGCGCAGACGGGCACGTTGTCATCAAGGGCGCGAACCAGCTGTCCGCGCGCCGCGCACGCCTCGATGAGCCCCTGCGCACGCAGGCGATCGGCATAGCGAACCAGCAGCCCCAGGGTACGCCGCTCGGCAGCAGAAAACGCAACATCCGGGTACGCTCCCCCGGCTGCATCCAAACAGCGCGGCAGCATCGCAGCGGCCATCTTGACAAGCATGTCCGCCGTGCCGGGGTTGTCGGCAAAGGGGGCCACACCGCCCGGGTCCTGAGCAGCCTCGCCCAGCACACCCGACATCAGCAGCTTGCGTTCGGTCGAGGACGCGATGGCGCGACCGTCGCCCAGAAGGCCCCACAGCGACGCCGTCCACGATGCAACCGTCTCCACGTCGACACCCAGTCCGAGCCCCGCCTTTGCCAGGTCGCGACGGCACACGGCACGCTCATCGAACGTGGGCACCAGAAGCACCGCACGTCCGTTGCGGTCGCACAGCTCGCGCAGAATAGCGATCTCGGCGGGCGACAAATTGCAGCCAGCCCCCGTCGTATAGATTCGAACAGGCATGGTCCTCCACTCAACCGTACGTGCTCTAGCATCGATGTTGACTATGCTAACCGCCCGCGCGGACAGATGCGCACCGCGCCAACAGATTTGATCCCTAAGTGCCAGGGGGAATCGGATCATTGATCCAGAACGCGCTCCCGATGATCCGTTTTCCCCTGGCACTTAGGGATCAAAAAACCGCCCTCAAAGGAGCGGTTTTGCACAGTTAATTTTCACGGCCGGTCTATTCGCCGTCCTCGAGCTTGATAAGAATCTTGCGGTATCCACCATATTCGCCGTTGAGTGCCTTGGACACGCGACTCACCGTGGTCGACGAGGCACCGGTACGCGCCTGCACTTCCACATAGGGCTCGCCCTCATCCAAGTAGCGGGCAACCTGCAAGCGCTGGGAAAGATCGCAGATCTCGCGCGGCGTGCAGATGTCGGTCAGAAACGCCTGGATCTCGGACTCATCGCCCAAAAGGCTAAAAGCATGCACGAGCTGCTTGACATCAGCGCGATCGAACATGTTCTCGATATTCATCCAATACCACCAAAATCGCCCGTAGGCCTCGGGTTTGATACTTTCAAGCGGGATGTATGCGCCCGTTCTATGCACACCGATGCATGGCAGGCGATAACGAGAGAAGTGTAGCACACCACCACGCTAAAGCGTAACGCTCCTCCGCCAACGGCAATTATTCACAAGTGTGTGCAACAATGGCGCTCAGCCGGAACGCCAACCGAGCGCTCCGTCCGCACAGATCAACTCGCTCGCGCCCCCGGAGGTTCCATGCGCTTTATCGTCAACTGGCTCACCACGTCGCTCGCCATTGCCATCGCCACCTTTATCGTGCCGGGAATGGCACCCTTCGGCTCCGTCGAGGCTTGGGCGTGCTTTGCCTTCGTAGGGCTGTTCCTATCGATCGTGGACTCGCTTATCAAGCCGTTTCTGAGCGCCATCTCGCTGCCGCTCACCGTGATCACGCTCGGCATGTTCCAGCTTGTCCTCAACAGCTTCCTGCTCGAGCTCGCCAGCTATCTGTCGCTTAACATCTTGGGTGCCGGTATCTCCATCGCGGGTTTTTGGTCGGCGTTCTTTGGCGGCATCATCGTCTCGATCGCTCGCACGGTTCTCGATAGCGTGCTGCGCGACTAGCTCGCACAGGAGCCCAATCAAGGCCGCCGCTCAACGTGACGGCCGTTCTCACTGTTCTCGTAGGCCTTGGTTCTCGCTTAGATGACGTAATCGTATCCGTCGCTCGGCGCCACCAGGCTGTCGAGCGTCACGCCGTCCAGATAATCGTTGATGAGCTTATCGAGCCCCTTCCATACATCGAGCGTGGGGCACTCGTCGGCACGCGAGCAACCCTTGCAGTCGCCGTCAAGGCATGCAACGGGCGCGAGGCTGCCCTCGGTCAGGCGCAAGATCTCGCCTGCCGTGTACTGTTCGGGTGGCCGTGTGAGGATATACCCACCGCCCTTGCCGCGCATGCCGGACAGAAGGCCCGCACGCACCAGGATGGACAGGATATTCTCGAGGTATTTTTCCGAGATGCCCTGGCGCGCGGCGATCTCTTTGAGCGGGATGCGGCCCTGAGCCTGATGCTCGGCCAGATCGATCATGACCCTCAGGGCATAGCGTCCCTTGGTGGATATCAACATGTACGTAAACCTTTCCTGCGTTTAAACCCAATAATCATACCAGAGATATGGGTAAACACAGCTAGAGCATCTACCTGCACTTTTTCATAGAGTCGAAACAATTTCTAAAATCCTATAGACAAACTAGGGTTATCTGCGTACTATGCTTTCCAACAGTAATTCATATAAACCTATACGTTTTATGGGTTACTAGATAAGTATCTGCAACCGCTGCCAAGTCATCTGAACCCTGGAGGACACCATGAGCAAGGTTTACACATCTATCGACCAGCTGATCGGACACACCCCGCTGCTGGAGCTTACCCACTTTGAGGCCGACGAGGATCTCAAAGCTCGCGTGCTCGTCAAGCTTGAGTACTTCAACCCCGCCGGGTCGGTCAAGGACCGCGTCGCCAAGAACATGATCGACGAGGCCGAGAAGGCCGGCAAGCTCGTGCGTGGCGGCGACTACACCATCATCGAGCCCACGAGCGGCAACACCGGCGTCGGCATCGCATCGGTTGCGGCGGCTCGCGGCTACAAGGTGGTCATCACCATGCCCGAGACCATGTCCATCGAGCGCCGCAAGCTGATGCAGGCCTATGGCGCCGAGCTGGTGCTGACCGACGGTTCCAAGGGCATGAAGGGCGCCATCGCCAAGGCCGAGGAGCTGCAGAAGGAGATCCCCAACAGCATCATCGCCGGGCAGTTTGTCAATCCCGCCAACCCCGCCATCCACGAAGCGACGACCGGTCCCGAGATCTGGGAGGACACCGACGGCCAGGTCGACATCTTTGTCGCGGGCGTGGGCACCGGCGGCACCGTGACCGGTGTGGGCAAGTACCTCAAGTCCCAGAACCCGGACGTGCGCGTCGTCGCCGTCGAGCCCGCCACCTCCCCCGTGCTTTCAAAGGGACAGGCCGGCCCGCATAAGATCCAGGGCATCGGCGCCGGCTTTGTGCCCGACGTGCTCGATACCAAGGTCTACGACGAGATCATCCCCGTCGAGAACGAGGATGCCTTTGCCACCGGCCGCGCCGTGGGCCACAAGGAGGGCGTGCTCGTGGGTATCTCGTCCGGCGCCGCCGTGTGGGCCGCTATCGAGCTCGCCAAGCGCCCCGAGAACGAGGGCAAGACTATCGTGGCGTTGCTGGCCGACACCGGCGAGCGTTACCTCTCGACCGCCCTCTTCGCCGACTAGCATCGCCCCTGCAATTGGGGACGTAGCAAAATTGCAGGCTGGGCCTCGCTTCCCCTCTCGAAGCCCCTTGCAGGTCGCGCACAGGCGATTTTCGCGCGACCGAAACGCTACAATCGTGATCCGAGGCGCGATCCCGCGGGACCGCGCCTCATTTATTGCATATCAATCCGTCGGATACTCGAGGCATCTCGCTGAGTTTTATTGGAACCGGAGGCAACAATGTCCAAGAAGCGCGTGCTCGTCGCCATGAGCGGCGGCGTCGACTCAAGCGTTACCGCCTATCTGCTCAAAGCGCAGGGCTACGATTGTATCGGTGCCACCATGCGCCTTACCAACCCCGCCCCGGCCCACCCCGGCGAGCCCAACAAAGTGGATCGCGATATCGCAGACGCAAAGGCTGTGGCAGCCAAAATCGGCATCCCGCACGAAGTGCTCGATTTCCAGACACGCTTTGACCGCGAGGTCGTCGAGCGATTCGTGAGCGCCTACGAGGCCGGCGTTACCCCCAATCCCTGTATCATCTGCAACCGACATATCAAGTTTGGAGCACTGCTCGATGCGGCCCGCGAACTGGGCTGCGATTACATCGCAACGGGCCACTACGCCAAAACCGACCAGGCAGCGGACGGCACTTGGCAGCTTCATCGCGGCGAGGACCCCAAAAAAGATCAGAGCTATTTTCTGTACTCGCTAACCCAGGAGCGCCTGGCGCACACGATCTTTCCCCTCTCGGGCATGGACAAAGAGCGCGACGTGCGCCGCATCGCCGCGGAGCAAGGTTTTGTCAACGCCAAGAAGGCCGAGAGCGAGGACATCTGCTTTGTCCCCGACGGCGACTATGCCGGCTTTATCGAGCGCCATCGCGGCTGTCCGCTCGCGGGCGGCGATATCGTGTGGCGTGACGGATCGGTGGTCGGTCACCACAACGGAGCCCTGCGCTACACCATAGGCCAGCGCAAAGGGCTGGGCGTCGCCATGGCGCACCCCGTCTATGTGACAGGCATCGACACCGCGTCTAATACCGTCCACCTGGGTGAAGCAGAGGACCTGACCGCACGCGCCCTCACAGCAGACGAATGGACTTGGAGTGCTCCGGCAGACCGCATGGAAGACGAACTTGCCGCCGGCCCCATGCATATCGCGGCAAAGTACCGCTATCACCAAAAAGACCAGGCAGCGACCCTTGAGCGTCAAGCTGACGGCCAGATGCTTTTGACCTTCGATGAGCCGCAGCGCGCCATCGCACCCGGGCAAGCCGTTGTCATCTACCGCGGCGACATCGTCCTGGGCGGCGGCACCGTCACCGCCGCCCTTGCATGAGCTTATTAGGACGGGGTCGAGAATCGCATCTCACCCGAACCGGCCGAACGGATGCGAAAACTGACCCCGTCCTAAATAGAGGCATTAGCGCTGGACGTAGGCGCGCAGCAGCTCATAGGTATTGCGCACACCATCGATGTGGCTGCGCTCGTAGTTGTGGCTGGCATAGACACCGGGGCCGATCAGGCCGTGGCGAATGTCGTAGCCCGCGCGGAGCGTCGCCTCGACGTCAGAGCCGTAGTGCGGATACACATCGATCGCATAGCCGAGCTCGAGCTCGCGGGCGATATTCGACAGCTCGGTCACCAATTCGTAGTTGTACGGACCGCCCGAATCCTTGGCGCAGATCGACACCATACGCTCGGTGCAGCCCAGATCGTCGCCCACACAACCCATGTCAACGCTGATCATCTCGCGCGTATCCGCCGGCACGAAGGCGCCGCCGTGGCCGACCTCCTCGTACACGGTAAAGAGCAGCGACACTTTGCGGGCGAGTTGGATCTCACCGGCAGCAACAGCTCGCGCGAGACTCAGCAGAATCGCAGCGGAGAGCTTGTCGTCCAGAAAACGGCTCTTGATGTACCCGCTCTCGGTCACCGTGGTGCGCGGATCCATAGCGATGATGTCGCCCGTCTGCACGCCGAGCGCAAGCACGTCCTCGCGGCTGTCGACGTTCTCGTCGAGCAGAATCTCCATGTTCTTCTCGACCGTCTCGACCGGCTCGTCGGCCACATGAGATGACGGCTCGGTATTGAGCACGACGCCGGTGTAGACGCGCCCGTCGCGCGTATGCACGGTGCAGTTCTCGCCGTCCGCCGTGGACCACTGATGCCCACCGAGCGTGGTGGGGCGCAGGCGACCGTTATCATTGATGGCGCGAACCATGGCACCGAGCGTATCCACGTGGCTGGCAAGCACCAATGCCTCGCCCTCGCCGCCAAGCTCAACGAGCACATTGCCCTTGTTGGAACGCTCCGGCGCAAAGCCGAGCCCAGAGAGCGCCTCCATCACATAATCGGTCGCCGCACGGGTATAACCCGTAGGCGAGGCAATCGATGTCAGCGCCTTAAGCTGATCGGTGATAAAGGAGAGTGTCCCCTCCAACGAAGCATCCACATCAGAAGCCATAGATATCCTTTCAAAATCGAAAAAAGCCCCAGCAACCATACCACCTCACCCAACCTTTTATCGAGCGAGACGGATGCCAAGAGCGATCAAGCAGTCCACCCACCCCGCTCGACAACGTGCCGACGGGCCCTCGCCCGTGAGCCCCGGAATCCTTCCGCAGGACGGAGAAGGCCCCGCCGCGCAAAGCGCGCAGCGGGGCCTTCTACATGTCCAAGGACGATTCCGGGGCTCACGGGCGAGGGCCCGCCGACCCGATCGATTAGGCAGCCGGGCAGATCTTCTTGAAGAGCTCGATGACATCCTCGAGCGAAGCGTCGCGCGGGTTGCCCGGGAAGCAGGCGTCAGCCATGGCGTCCTTAGCCAGGACCTCGATCTCGTCAGCCTTCATGGCCTCGCAGACATGCGGGATCTGCACGTCGGCGGAGAGCTGCTTGACGGCGGCGATGGCGGCATCGGCGGCCTCGTCGGTGCTCATGCCCGTGGTGTCGACACCCATGGCCTCGGCGACCTTGGCCAGGCGCTCGGCGCAGACCGGCTTGTTGAACTCCATGGCGATCGGCAGCAGCATGGCGCAAGCAACGCCGTGCGGCGTGTCGTAGTGAGCGGACAGGGTGTGAGCCATGGCATGGTCGATGCCCAGGCCGACGTTGGAGAAGCCCATGCCGGCGACGTACTGGCCGAGCGCCATGCCCTCGCGGCCGCTACCCGGCTTGCCGGACTTGGCCTCGGCGACGGAATCGCGCAGGTTCTCGCTGATCAGCTTGATGGCCTCATAGTGGAACATGTCGGAGAGCTCCCAAGCACCCTTGGTGGTGTAGCCCTCGATGGCGTGGGTCAGCGCGTCCATGCCGGTGGCGGCGGTCAGGCCGGCGGGCATGGAGGCCATCATGTCGGGGTCGACGACAGCGACCTCGGGAGCGTCGTTGGTGTCAACGCACACGAACTTGCGGACCTTCTCGGGGTCGGTGATGACGTAGTTGATGGTCACCTCGGCGGCGGTACCGGCGGTCGTCGGCACGGCGATGGTAAACACGGCGTGGTTCTTGGTGGGAGCGACGCCCTCGAGCGAACGCACATCGGCGAACTCGGGGTTGTTGATGATGATGCCGATAGCCTTGGCGGTATCCATGGAGGAGCCACCGCCGATGGTCACGATAGCGTCAGCCTCGGCGGCCTTGAAGGCCTCGACGCCGTCCTTGACGTTCTGGATGGTGGGGTTGGGCTTGATCTCGGAGTAGAGGCTCCAGGCGATGCCGGCAGCGTCGAGCTCATCGGTCACCTTGGCGGTCACACCGAACTTGACCAGGTCGGGGTCGGAGCAGACGAAGATCTTCTTGTAGCCGCGGCGCTGAAGCTCGCCCGGGATCTCCTTGATGGCGCCCTGACCATGGTAGCTGATGGTGTTGAGGACAAAACGATTAGCCATTGATAGCCTCCTGTCGTGCACGGGGCACCCATTACGCCCCGCTTTTCTGACACCCATCGTACCCCTTTTGGAGCGTATGGAACTTCAGAACGCTAATTTTTTTGAAACGCTTCAGCCATAAACGCAACAAAAAACCGCGCCCCTCTCAGGACGCGGATCGAAGAACCACCCTGACAAACGCCCTAGTTTTTGAAGCTCGCATCCTGCCAGTCGGCAGTAACGCGGGCCCACTTCCTACGCAGTGCGCGCTCGCGGTCGACAAACATCACGGCGAAGGCGCAGAACAGCAAAAGACTCGCCACGGCGATAGCGTGAAGTCCCAGCCGGTCGATGCACCAGTTGCCCAGCACCGCACCGAAGACAAACGTAAAAATCACGCCAAAGTAGAGCAGACCGTTCTCAAGAAAGCCGCGCTTGTGGGTGATGATGTAGTCGTCGACGTTCTGCAGGGCGTTTCGCAAATTGCCGATACACATGGTGGTGGCGATGCCGTGGCCGTGGATCTTGCGGAAGCTCTCGACCTGCATACCGCAGGCAAACGACGTAAGGCAGTTTGCCAAGAGGTTGACATCGGCGCCCAGAAAGCTCACGAACAGCAGGATCAGCGCCTCGAAAAACACCGTCACCTGCCGCCAATGTATCAGGCTGCCGAAGCGCTCATGGACAAGGTCGGCAAGCATGATGCCCAAGGCAAACGACACCACGGGAAAGAAGTACCGCCCGGCCATGGCCCAATTGCCCTCGGACAGGTTGACGCCCACCAGCAGGATATTGCCGGTCTGCGCGTTGGCGAACACGCCGTCGCGACCCACATAGGAATACACGTCCATAAACCCGCCGGCGAGCGCCAGGATAGCACCCAGCTCGATCGACTCGGATATCTGCTTGGCACGCTGCATGGCCGTGCTCCCTCTCGTCAACGCCCTCTCTCGCGCAATCGCACGTGCGCATTGTACAACGGACGGCCTAAAGGGGACGTTAAACGATGATTCGAGCCATCGCCGCTTAACACTCGGACGGCGAGGCGCGTTGTGGGACAATGCTGGGGCAGAATACGAAGGCCGGAGGACACATTGGCACAGCAGCACGGGCAGCAGAACAAAACGGGCAAGCAACAACGCGCCAAGTCGCATGGCGGCAAGGGCGGCGGCGAGGCCCGTACCTATGCGCAAAACACGGTCCGTGCGCGCCCCTGGCGACCGGGCCGCGAAATGTTCCTGCCCGTGAGCCGTGCCGATATGGATGCCCGCGGCTGGGAACAGTGCGACTTTGTCTACATCTGCGGAGATGCCTACGTGGATCATCCCAGTTTTGGCATGGCCATCATCAGCCGCGTGCTCGACGCCCACGGCTATAAGGTGGGCATCATCTGCCAGCCCGACTGGACGGACCCGACAAGCATCGCCGTGCTCGGCGAGCCGCGCCTGGGCTTTTTGATCTCTGCCGGCAACATGGACTCCATGGTCAACCACTACTCGGTTACCAAGCACCGCCGCCACACCGACGCCTACACGCCCGGCGGCGCGGAGGGCCACCGCCCCAATCGCGCCGTCACCGTCTACGGCAACCTGGTCCGTCAGACCTTCAAGAACACGCCCGTCATCATCGGCGGCATCGAGGCGAGCCTGCGCCGTCTTGCGCACTACGACTACTGGCAGGACAAACTCAAGCGATCGGTGCTGCTCGATTCGGGCGCCGACCTGCTCATCTACGGCATGGGCGAGCATGCGATCGTCGAGATCGCCGATGCCTTGGACGCGGGCCTTCCCGTCGAGCAGATCACCTATGTCAACGGCACCGTCTATCGCACCGGTTCGCTCGACGAGGTCTACGATTACGATCTGCTGCCCGGCTGGAACGAACTTATGACCGACAAGCTCAACTACGCGCGCAGCTTTAACGTGCAGCAGCAGAACATGGACCCCATCACGGGGCATCGTCTGGTAGAGCCCTACCCCAACAGCGTGTACGTGGTACAAAACCCGCCGAGTGCAACGCTCACCACCGACGAGATGGACGAGGTTGCCGAGCTGCCCTATGCGCGCGATTGGCACCCCGACTACGACAAAATGGGCGGCGTGCCCGCCTTCTCGGAGATCAAGTTTTCCATCAGCTCCAACCGCGGCTGCTTTGGCGAATGCTCTTTTTGTGCCCTCACCTTTCACCAGGGACGCGTGCTTCAGATGCGCAGCCACGACTCGATCATGCGCGAGGCCGAGCTGCTGACGCAGGATCCCGAGTTCAAGGGCTATATCAACGATGTGGGCGGCCCCACGGCAAACTTCAGTCGCCCGGCCTGCGACAAACAGCTCAAGCACGGCGTGTGCAAGAACAAGCGCTGCCTGTGGCCGAGCGTGTGCAAGAACATGGTGGTGGACGAGAGCGGCTACACCAAGCTGCTGCGCGATCTGCGCCAGCTGCCGGGCGTCAAAAAGGTCTTTGTGCGCAGCGGCATCCGCTTCGACTACACCATGGCGGACGCCTCGGACGAGTTTTTGCGCGAGCTGCTGGAGCACCACGTATCGGGCCAGCTGCGCGTGGCGCCCGAACATGTGAGCGATGCCGTGCTGAGCGTGATGGGCAAGCCGAGCCGCGCCGTATACGATGCCTTCTGCCGCAAATTCGAGCGCCTCAACCGCGAATACGGCCTCAAGCAGTACGTGGTCCCCTACCTTATCTCGAGCCATCCCGGGTCGACCATGAAGGAGGCCGTGGAGCTGGCCGAGGCCGTGCGCGACATGGGCTATATGCCCGAGCAGGTGCAGGACTTCTACCCCACACCGTCCACGATGTCGACCTGCATGTACTACACCGGTGTCGATCCGCGCACGATGGAGCCCATCTACGTGGCGCACGATCCGCACGAGAAGGCCATGCAGCGCGCCTTGATCCAATACCGCAAGCCCGAAAACTACAAGCTGGTGCGCGAGGCGCTCGAAAAAGCCGGGCGACGCGACCTGATCGGCTATGACCGGCACTGTTTGATTCGACCGGTGCCGCCCCGTCCGGGCGACACGTCAAACACCGGCGGACGCGGCAGAAAGGGCGCCAAAAGTCCCAAGGGCTCAAAGGGCTACGGCGGCATGAACCGGGCCCAGAACACGGCCGGCCGCAACCGTGCCGCACAGGGACGCCAAGGCGCCAACCGTCACTAGCCCGCTTCTTCCGGGGTGCGACAGGCGCGATCGAGCTCCCGAAGCGCCCATGCGAGGACTGCAAACGCCATAGCAACGGTGATAGCCATGGCGAGGCCCGTGTCCACGAACCAAAGGAGGCCCATGAAATATGACCCGCCGTTGAAGGCGAAATGCAGAAGCATCGTGCAGCGGATCCTGCCGGTGATATAGAACACCCAGCCGATGACAAGCGCGGCCGCGAAAGCGTAACAGCCTTGCACGATATTCATGTGCAAAACGCCAAAGAGCAGGGCCTGCAGCACGATCGCCGCCGCGATGCCAGCCTTGCTCGGCGAGGCAGCGGGGACGATGGCGCCGTCCTCAGCGCGTATGCCGCGACGGCGCTTCCAAAGCGACCGACACTGCGGGTTGAATGCGCGAAGCGAGAACTCGAAGATCACGCCGCGCACCACGAGCTCCTCCGAGAGCGGCGCTCCGATGATCGTGGTGAGCACCGGCAGCAGGCCGACCTCGTCCATGCCCGATTCCTCAACCAGCTGGTCGTATTCGTGCGCGGCGGCGGGAAAGAATTGAAGCGCAACGTCGCAGAGATAACCGATCACGATCTGCAGCGCAATCCCGATCACGATAACGAGCAGGATGCGTTTCATGACATCACGGGTCCCGCCGCGAAGTGGGCAAGAACCCTGCCAACGGGCGGCAAACGACCGCGGAAAGAGATAGCCCCACCAGCACGCCGCCACCGCAAAGACAGCGACCTGCATGGCGGCCTGAAGCAACTGAATGTCGATATCGGAGACCGAAATGCCCGCGAAAGCGGTGTACACGCCGATAAGCGCGCCGGCCGCTACACTTGTGAGCTCGTAGACAAAGATCACGCCAAAAGCGGCCAACGTCCACTTGATGGCATTCGCCACCGTATCCCTCAAACTGCCCACGGTCACCTCCCAGAATCAACGCGCCGCATTGGAGTTGGCACCAACTTAGCACGCATGCCACGTCACTCTCCCGTTGAAGTGCGACTTTCCAACGCCCGTCAGTCCCCCCATCATCGTTGAAGTGCGAGTTTCCAAGAATTATCTCAACAAAACCGCAGGTCGCGTGTAGCAACATCCGTGGAAAGTCGAACTCGAACGTGAGGAGCGGCGTGGCGGTCATTGGAAAGTCGCACTTCAACGATAGAGGGGGCTGCGGCGAGCGAACGGGGATCGCACCAAAAAGGACGGACCCACGTGTTGTGGATCCGCCCCGAGGGCATGACTATGAGAGTGTCGAGCCGCTCGCTCGCAAACGAGCTGCTTACGAACGCATGCCGCCGCCGTCGCCGGGACGACGGGAGCTGCCGCCGCGCCCGCGCTGGCCGCCGCGGCTGTTGCCGTAGCTGCCGCGGTTATCGCGACCGCCGGCACGACCGCCACGGGAGCCGGCCTGGTTGCCGCCACGTCCGCCGCGGTAACCGCCACGGCGCTCCTCGCGGGTGTCGTCGTAGTTGCGCCAGTCGTCGCGACGATCGCGGCTGGCACGCGGGTCGCGACGATCGCGCGACTCGCCGGAGCGACCGGCACCGCTACGGCCACCGTTGCCGCGAGCGCCCTCGCGACGCTCGCCGCCACGACGCTCGTCACGGCCGTCGCGCTCATCGCGACCAGAACGGCGACGGTCGCCCGATCCGCGCTTGCCACCGCGCTCCTCGCCCTCGCCCTCAACACGACGACGCCCATCGCGGTCCTCATCGTCGCGACGACGGCGATGCGCCTCGCCCTGGAACTGCTTGGCGCGACGCTCGGCTCGATTGCCGCGCGGGGCCTGGGCCGCATCATCACCGGAGCGTTTGCCGGAAGCGTTCTCGGCCGCAACCTCGCGAGCTACGCTCTCCACGGCCTCGTCCACACGGTGCTGCACGCCCTCGCGCACACGGGTCTTGCCGCCGCGCTTGGGACGGGCCGGACGCTCGCCCTCGCGACGGTCATCACGTCCGCGATTGGAACGGCCCGCCACGTCGCCGTAGTCGTCGCCGTTGCGCTTGCCGTCGCGGCGCGCCTGCTCGAGCTTTTTCTTGGCCTTGCTCTTGCCACCACGCTTGCTCTTTTTCTTGGGTCGGTAATCGGCCGGCACGCGCTCGGGGTCGATTGCGGGCGGGTTCGGTCCCACATGCAGATCGCCAGCGTCGTAGATCTCGGCCGTCTTGTCCATGAGCTTCTCGATCTCATAGAACTCGTCCACGTCCTGCTCCGTCACAAACGTGATGGCCCAGCCCAGCTCGCCGGCACGGCCCGTGCGGCCGATACGATGGATGTAGTCGGTAGGCTCGGCCGGCACGTCAAAGTTGACCACGTAGCGCACGTCGCTGATGTCGATACCACGGGCCAGCACGTCGGTAGCGACCAGCACGTCGACCTTGCCGTCACGGAAATCGGCGAGCGCGTGCTCGCGCTGAGCCTGGCTGCGGTTGCCGTGAATGGCGGCAGCAGCGATGCCCTTGCGCTCCAGACGGCGGCAGCAGCTATCGGCACGATGCTTGGTGCGCATAAAGACGATGGTGCGCTCCGGCCCCTCCTTCTTGAGGAACTCGGGCAGCAGGTTGTTCTTGGCCTCGATCGAGACGGGGAACACAAACTGGTCGATGGTATCGGCGGTCGAGGTGGCCGGCGCGATCTCCACGCGAGCCGGATCGTGCACCAGATCGGTGATCTCGCCCACGGCCTGCTCGTCGAGCGTGGCCGAGAACAGCAGCGTCTGGCGCGTATCGGGGGTCTCGCGCACGATACGGCGGACAGCAGGCAAAAAGCCCATATCGAGCATGCGGTCGGCCTCGTCGAGCACGAGCACCTTGACCTCATCGAGATGGCAGGCACCCTGCTCGATCAGGTCGACCAGACGGCCCGGGGTGGCAACCAGGATGTCGCATCCGTAGGCAAGCGCCGCGGTCTGCGGACGATAGCTCACGCCACCCACCACGGTCACGGCCACATGACCCGTGACCTCGGCGATCGCACTGGCGCACTGATCGATCTGCTGCGCAAGCTCGCGCGTGGGGGTGATCACGAGCATGACAGGACCGCGCCCGTTGCCCTGCGGCTTCTTGCCGCCGCGCTTGCGGCCGCGGCTCTTCTTCTCCTTGACGGGCTTGGGCGGAGCGACATGCTCCAGGTTGTTCATGGTCGGCAGCAAGAAGGCGGCCGTCTTGCCGGTGCCGGTCTGGGCGGCGGCAAGCAGGTCGCGGCCCTCGAGCACCACGGGAATGGAGCCGGCCTGCACGGGCGTGGGCGCGGTGTAGCCCAGGCTCTTGACGGCCTTGAGCATCTCGTCAGAAAGGCCCAGTTCGTCGAAGGCGGGCAGCTGCTCAGTCGCAGCCTCGACGGCCTCGGCCGCACTCGCCTCGTCGGCAGCATCAAAGGCAGCCTGGGTCATGGTCTCTTGAACCTCATCACGAATCTCGTCGTCGGTGACGCCGGAAACAGAGTTATGCATATGTTGTTGTTCCTTATCTGCATGCCGCTCAACGGGCATGGCCCGCACCGACATGCTAAAAATCGTGCGCTGGTACATACAGAATTGATGCGCACAGAGAGGACGTTGCTCTACACGCTGGCGGATCGCGGTGGCAGCCGATCACGCGCCGTCCAGACGCAGCGGCCCCGCGATGGAGCAGATTCGCCGCGAGCTAGTATACCCGCACCTTGGACGCCCCCACGCAAACCACAGATGCAGAAGGAACAACAGGAACATACGCTCAAGCTACAGTATCTGTAAGCCGTCATCCAAATGAGCCTGGCCGAAGACAGCAGCACGGCGGTGCACATCAGACCACGGCGTTACAGATCTCCCCATTTACCAGAACGTAGGCTCCGTAATCGAAAAGGCCTCGTAACCCGCCTCGGTGTCCTCGTCGCAATAAACGTCCGTGATCTCCGCGCCTTCGAAATCGGCCGGATCGACATCGTAGTCCTCGCCATCATCGGTCATGATGTAAACGCCGCGGTACACAACGTCGTAGTCGCCATCTTCGTCAAGAGAATAGACGATCTCGTCCGCGTCCACCCAAACATCTTCGCCGTTCGGCAACGCGAGCTCGATATGCCCGACCTGCCAACCCTTTGAATTCTCGGTCTCGTTGATCTGAGCGTAGAATTCCATCTTCATAATCTGCCTCTTTCTCTCGACCCCCTACCGGGGAGCCGATTCCCAGCATAGTCGGGACGAAGTGACGCCCGTTGCGCAACATTGCCCCAAAGCACATCGACCGGCCCGAGGGGCGTTACCCTCTGGATGGCATGAGGGGGCAGCGCCCCTCGGGCCGGTCGAGTCTGGCAAGTACGGGAATCTTCCATAGGCCGGTCAAACTGGCAAGTGTAAGGATCTCCCGTGGACCGGTCGAAACCGGCTCGCACGACAACCTCGCACGAACCGTCCCCTACTCGGATTTAGTCGGAGTCTGCTCCTGAGGAATCTCGAACGTGCTACGGAAGGTCTGAGCCCACGTACCGGTGATAGCGCCGTCGCCATCCTTGTTGGTCATCTTGCCCGTCACACCCACGACGATATCGTGCTTGGATGCGTCTTCGTACTCATCGGGCCCCTTAGCCATAATGCTCACGGCAAAAGTGTCTTTCTTGCCATCGGCCTCGGAATCCTTCTCAATGTAGGTCTTGGCGACGATACGTCGGCTGCCGTCATCCATAACCAGGGGAACGATTGGAGCCTGGCCCGAGACATCGGTGCTCACTTGTGCGGTAAGGTTCGAAATGTGCGACTCAATCAGCTGCGTCCACTTGAAGTTAAACGCCAGCTTGCCGTCATCGGCCGAAGTGATCGCAAAGTTCTCGACCAGTGCCTTACGGCCCCTATCCGACGTATCCGTGTACTTGTCACTCACCAGGTTCTCGTAGCTCACCGTGGGAGCCTTATCGCCGTCAAGAGCCCACTTGGTACCGTCAAACTTATAGGTATACTCAACGTCGCCGTCGACCGTCTCAAACCACAGCGGCTCATAGTCGGCCTTGACGGTCGAAGTCTGATTCTTCTTATCAAACGTAACATCGCCCTTGGTCCACAGGCCGCTCGGATCCTTTTCGATGGGTGCAATCGCTTTGGTGGTCGAGGAGTCAACCTTCCAACTCGGCGTATACTTTTTACCTTTCTTGGTATAGGTGCCGGTCAGCTTGGCCTTCGTCTCAAAGGCATTGTTGCGCGTGACGGCCGTGGCCTTGACGGTGACGTTGCCCTCGGCGTCCTTCTTTTGCGAGGTCACATCAACAGATTTGACGGAGTAGCTGCCGCCGTCGACAAACTTGCTCTCGGGGACAAAGCCGCTCGAAAGCTGGTTGACCGCGGTAAGGTCGGTCTTGACCTGTTTTTCCTTGATGATCATACCCTTTTGGGACGAAGCTTTCGCAGAGCTCTTCTCAACCGACTCGTCCGGCTCGGAAGAATCGCCAGACCCGCCACGCGAAAGCACGAACGTCCCGATAGCGCCCACGGCCACGACCGCAGCGGCGGCACCGGCGATAAGGGCACCGCGGCGAGACTTGACCTTACCGCCAGATGCCCCACCGGCAGAATCGGCAGCGCCATCCGATGTATCGACCGGACCGGAGGCCTTGGGCATGGCGACGGTCTGGTCCGCGGGTGCGGCGACCGGCTCCGTGGGCATGATCTCGAAGGGATCCTCTGGCAGAACCGTCGTCTCTTCGGCGTCGACCCCCTTATCAAGCACTTCGGTCTCGATGGTTTCCACATCATCGGTAGCCGTGTCGTCATCTCCATTGTGCGTCTCAGTCTCGCCAGCATCCTTCGAGACCTCAGCAACCGCGTTGTCCTCGACCACATCGAGTTCGACTTCTTCAGCCTCCGCCTGGAGCTGCTCGTCAACATCCTCGACGCGTGCGCCGCATGCGGTGCAGAATTTTGCACCCGGGTTGAGTTCTTTTCCACACTGTTTGCATTTCATGATTAGCTCTCCCAAGAAAAGACCCAGTTGCCGTCGGTGTCGATCCATCCCATGCGCATCGCGTTCGGGTTGCCGGCGCTCGTGGGCAAATCTGCCCACACAAACACGCGCCCGTTCGCATCAAACGTGTTGGAAAGACCGCCCGCAGAACCGTCAGGCTGCCTAAAGCGCGGAGCGATCTTCCACTCACCGCTTTTATCGATAAAGCCGTAGCAGCTACTTGCCGGGTCCTCAACCATCGCCAGCCCTTGTCCAAAGCTGTATGCATCACTAAACTGCGGCGCGATCGCCCAGGCACCGGTGTTGTCGATATAGCCCCACGAGTGCGTGACGGGATCTTGGGCTGCGCACAGGTCCTCGTTGAAGATCCGCTCGTCCTGATACGTGCCGATCTCAACGTTCTGCGCATTAAAGCTAAGGTCTGTCAGCACATTGCCCTGTGCATCATACATGCGATGCCCATAGAACAAGCGATCCTGATGGAACGACTTGAAAATCGCCCGTGTGTCCTGATATCCGTCGTAAAGTCCGTCGGCTTCTTTTTGCGTCTGCTCGCTGAATTCGAAGATCGTGTTGCCCGAGGTGTCGATATACTTGTTGTCATCGATACATTTGCCCTCATTGAAGACGAGCGGCGCCTCGTACTGATACGGTGCAGTGGTGTCTTTAGCCGAGTTAAGGGTCCATGCACCCTTGGTGTCGATGATTCCCCAGCCATCACCGCTATAAAGACTTGCATAGCCTTCAAAGAACGGCGTGACCGTCTTGCAATCGAGCTTGCCGAAGGCATCTTTGCCGTCAGGCGTGATGAAGTGGTAGTCCTTGTTCTGATCTTGAACGATAGCATACCCGTTGATGAAGCACGTGGCATACAGATACTGCGGCTCGATCGCCCACTTGCCCTTGCGGTCGATATAGCCCCAGATATCATCGTCGGTCGAGTTGGCACGCACTTTTGCCGCAGGGAACAGGTCGCCTTCGAAGACGCCCCCGCGCCAGTCCAGATTGTCGTTGATCTGGTTATCGCGCAGGCTGGACTGCCCGTTGACGTTCGGAACGGCATGGTTAGCGTTTCCGGGAGTTCCTGCAAGATTGCCGAACGCCGGTTTGATCACCCAGGCGCCATCGACATCGACAAAGCCCCAGTTGGAATCTGAGCCAGACTTTGCGGCGTACAGAACGGTCTTGGAACCAGAATCCTCTCCGGCTACCTCGGCAGAGTCGTCATGCGCAGCGTCATCCGCATCGTCGGCCAAAGCCGGCACAGGTCCCATCAGCAGTGTGCCGGCAGCCGCCCCCAACAGGCTCAGCGCCTCGCGCCTTGTCATATCAAAAGACATGTCGTCTCCTTTCGGCTATCCCCTTTACGGCATCTATGTTCGAACAGCATCGGCGCGTTCTGTTGCGCAACATTGACGCGCAAAGACAATAAAAATCCCCAGGGAGCAAAACTCCCCGGGGACACCTCGACCCAACTATATGGAAATAGGTCGATGACTATAGGCAGAAGCCCGGATAAATATCGTAGACGTTACTCGAAGTGCTTGTCCCCGCGTACTCAATACCCGTAAAGATCGAGAATCGGCCAGACTGAGTTACATCACAGCTGCGCGTCCAAGCCTTACTAGCGACCTTGTACCAGATTTGGTATTTGCTACCCTCCGCCTCGTAAACGCCAAGCTCATCGGAATGGCTCGAACCAAGCGACTTCTCAATGCCATCATTGCCAAAAAGTTCTTCCAAGGACGGCAGCCAGAGAGAGTCGTCCGTCGACGTCACCGAAGCAGGGTCGGTGGTAACGCCGACATTATTCGTAAGCTTTGCAACCTTGACAATGCTCTTCTTGAGATCTTTGGGCATGCTGGCAAGCACCTTTTTATTCAAGGTCTTGCGGATGTCGCTGTCCTTCCAGCCACCGGTGTTGGATCCGTCCTCGTTGACAGATTCGGTAAGAACCGGCGCGCCACATACCATAAATGTGATGCCAGCCTTGCCCTTGCCGTCAGCACGGTCATCATGGTTGAAGCCAACGATATATGCCTTGACCTCGGTACCGGTAGAAAGCTTCACGGTCTTGTAGCACGCATCGCCCAACCTGCCGTCCTCAGCCACCAGGTGATACTTCTTGGCGATACCTGTCGCCGAATCATCATCCTTTGCCGCAGCGATCTCATCGGCGATGGTCTTAAGATCCTTCCAGCTGTAGCTATCGACATTGTCCTGAATCGTAACGCCGTTGGACTCTGCAGCCGAATCCTCAACCGATGCACCCGTCAGACAAAACATAGGCATGACGGCAATATTATTAAAAGAGCCATCATCGTTTGCCCAAGTAGTGCTGTTATCACATGCGTATGCGCTAGCGCGCGAATATGCAGAGCCACCCATTCCAGCCAAGTAATTCAACTCGTCATCAGGGCTTGACGGATCATAGTAAATGCTTCTAAATCCAGACCCCTTCGATGTGTATGGACCGTAACTGCCCTGAAGCGTTAAGCCCCCCTGACCGTTCTCGACGGAACCAAGGCCATACGGGCATTCAACGTCAGTATCGCTGGCATGCCCTGTCGAATTGGCCCAACTTAAACCGAGATACTTGTAATAGTCGTACTGCGTACCCTCGGCGTTGAGAGACTTTGCCATCCAATCCGAATCGCGGTTGATACCGGTCATGTCCTCGGCATCGCCCAAGCATTCGGTAGCCGAAGGAGCCCACACCTTGACATCCTCAGAGGTCGCCTCGCTGGTCTTGGCCCCATCGAGATAGACCGTCTTCTTAGTGACGGTAGCCAAACGGTCTTTAATTGAACTGGGGAAAACATCAAAGGTGTCGAGAGAAGAGGCATAAAGCGGACTACCCGCGTACAGACCGTCGGTAAATTGCCATGTAAGTCCTGCTTTGCCAGATCCGTCGGCCAAATCATCGTGATACAGGCCGACGATCGTAACCGTGCTCTCGCAATCACGGAGCGCCACGCGCTTGGTCTGGCTGCCGTCGAGCTTGCCCTTCTTGTCACAGAGCTTGTACTTCTTGGCGATCTTGATAGCGACCTTGCGGCTGCCGGCCTGGGTCATGGCGTCGGAGATATTCGCAAGATCGGCCCACGAATACTTATCGACCTTTTTCTGAACCTTGATGCCCTTGAGCGGGTCCTTCTTGGTCGATTTACTCGATTTCTTGGAGGCGGCGTATGCCGGCGTGGGCGCCGCAATCATGGCAACGTTGCCCACGACGAGCGAGCTCACCGAGAGCGCTACGGCTCCAACCAGCAACCCCCCCTGAAACGTTTTCTCAAATCATGCATGGCAGAATCCTTTCTCTAATCCACCGGACGGCTTTCACCTTAATCGGGGTTTAGAAGATTCTGTTGCGCAACATTGGGCCCCGAGAACAAACTCGGGGCCCATGGTCACCATGTGCAACGTCTTGCTATTCGGATTTCCTGGTATAGCTAAAGCCCGTGTCGTTAAACGAGCTCTGCCCACCGGTAAAACTATCGGGAACTCCGATGACGCCCGCTTGGAGTTTGTGCAGGTTTTTGACGCTACTACCATGTCGGTACTCGACTATAGCAATGTACTGCCGGTACTTTTCCGTCGCCTGCTCCTGGTAGTCGCTCTTAAACAGTCTCAAGCTGCCTTCTTGCTCGGGGTTAAACACCAGTTTGAAGTGGACCTTTGCGCCTAAGCCGTTCGCGCCATAGCCACCCTCATCGCTAAAATCAAAACCATAGAAACCATTACCATAGTCCTGCATCTCAAGATCGCCGCAGGTTGCGCTGACGGTACCACCGAGGTCTTGCACGACATCTCCAGCCGAACCGGGAATGGTGTAGTCGCCATGCCATTCGCAGACCACTTCCCCCGGCGTATTCGAATACATTCGAAGCCAGCTATCGGACCCGTCGTTGGCATAATACGTTCCTACGAAATCACCCCATTCGGTGTCGCCGCCGCCGGTCTTGTCCTCCTTAAAGTTCCACTTGGTACCGTCAAACGTATATGTCAGCGTGTGCTCGAGACCGGACTTCACGACCCAGCTCGCATTAGAGTTGTCTACATAGCTGACCGAGCACGTCCAGGCGCCCCCATCGTCTGAGAGATAAGAGTTATCGGAATCAACTTCTTCGATCCCATGCTCCTCGTCCATGGAGATACCGTCATTCGGTGTCGTCTTGGTCTTGGTGGGCTCGAATGAAGCGTTCAATACGTTCCTGCTGCCATCGACATCGGCTGAAAACTTTAGTTTTACCTCTGTGGAGAAGCTATCGTTGGAAACGTCAGCGGTCGCTTTACCCGTCACCTTACCGTCAGTTTCATTGATCTTTGAGACCTCGAGCGAATCAACGGAATACTTCGAAGGCTTGACATAGTCGTTCTGGGCAAACAGTTCAGTCTGGCCGTTATATTCCTTCTCGACTGCCTTGAGTACCTGGTCGTGGACTGCGTTCTCAAAGTCGTTCTGCTGCTGTTGCTGAACCAGGTAGACGCCGAGAGCGGCAACCACAACAACAACGACCGCAGCAATCGCAACCTTGGCCTTCTTGCCAAGCTTCTTTTCTGACTGCTCCGCAGCAGTCTCGTCGCTGTTCACATCGGAATCCATGGTGGGTTCTCCCCTCTTTTCGTGATAGCGAGATCTCTACAAGCAGAAACCCGGAAGGACGGCATAGGCCTTGCTGGCGTCTACGCCGGCGTCGACAACCTCTTCGGAACCGAGACCGTAACCGTGATACGTGAAGAATTTTCCCGATGAAGACGCATCGCTAGTGCGTGTCCAGGCAAGCGGAGCATTACTGTTGTTGGCATCCATCATCCTGCCGAGCTGGTGACCGAAATACGTCGAGCCCTCCGCCTCATAAACAGCGACCTGATCGGGCTGCCACTTTCCAAGTCCCGTCTGGTCATCTTTGATGCGACCGTAACTATCGAGCTCATTCAAGGACGGGAGCCAGAGTGCATCTTCCGTCGTCGTCACCGAAGCGACATCGGTGGTCACGCCCGTGTTGTTCGTGAGCTTATTGACTTTCACGATACTCTTCTTGAGATCACTGGGCAGGTTATTGAGAACCTTCTTGTTCAACGTCTTGCGCAGATCGGAGTCCTTCCAGCCACCGGAGTTGGCACCGTCCTTGTTCATCGAAGCCTCGAGCAGAGGGGTGTCCTCGAACATAAGCGTGATACCCGCCTTGCCCTTACCGTCAGCGCGATCGTCAACGTCGTAGTCGAGAATATATGCCTTGACGGTAGCACCGTTCTTGAGCTTGACCGTCTTATAGCTTGAGCTTGTCGGCACGCCGTACTCGTCACCAAGATGGTATTTGGCGGCAACTTCGTAGGGATCGGCGTCTTCCGGCACCGCCGCAATCTCGTCAGCAATCGCCTTGAGGTCCTTCCAGCTATAGTTGTCAACGCTGTCCTGGATGGTAACGCCGTTGGATTCAGGCGAACCGGAATCGCTCTCGGCAGAAGAGGTGAGGCAGAACATCGGCATCACGGCGCACTCGTGACCCTCTTGCACAGGCCAGGAGGAATTGTTGCTCGCGGCGTATGCCCTCGTCTCCGAATAAGCCGTGCCCGAAAAACCGGCCAAACAATCCAACTCGGCATCGGGCTTGGAGGGGTTGTAATACAAGCTTCGGAAACCCGTTTCGTTCTGTTTAGACGGCGTAGGAGCCTCGGAAAGGGAAATCTGTCCCTGCTGAACAGCATCGCTATAAGAAGCGCTCTCGCCCGTAGAGAAGTACATCTTGTACTGGCAGGCAACTTCGCTATTGGAAGCATGACCGGTTGATGCGGTCCAGCTCAAGCCGGCATCCTTGTAGTAATCATACTGAGCGCCCTCGGCGTTGAGCGAGTTTGCCATCCACTCCGAATCGCGGTTGATGCTGCCCATCTCCGAGGCATCGCCCAGGCACTCGGTCGCAGAAGGTGCCCACAGCTTGACATCCTCAGAGGTCGCCTCGCTGGTCTTGGCGCCGTCGAGGTATACGGTCTTCTTGGTGACGGTGGCCAGGCAGTCTTTAAGTGAACTGGGAAGGATATCGAAATCGGTGACATGTGAGGCATAGAGTGGGTTGCCGCTATACAGACCATCGGCAAACTGCCAGGTAATGCCGGCCTTTCCCGATCCATCAGAAAGATCGTCATGATAGAAGCCCACGATCATAGCAGTGCCTTCGCCGTTCTGGAGCGATACCTGCTTGGTCTGGCTGCCGTCGAGCTTGCCCTTCTTGTCGCAGAGCTTGTACTTCTTGGCGATCTTGATAGCGGCCTTGCGGCTGCCGGCCTGGGTCATGGCATCGGAGATCTTCGCAAGCTCGCTCCAGCTATACTTGTTGACCGACCTCTTGACCTTGATGCCTTTAAGCGGATCATCCTCATCCTTCTTGGACGACTTCTTGGAGGCGGCATACGCCGGAGTGGGCGCAGCGATCATTGCCACGTTGCCCACGACGAGGCTGCTAATGGAGAGCGCTACAGCACCGACCAGCAACCCCCCCCCTGAAACGTTGCCTAAAATCATTCATGGCAGAATCCTTTCTCTAATCCTCCGGGCAGCTTTCACCTTAATCGGGATTTAATAAATTCTGTTGCGCAACATTGAACGGCGGCGCTTCGTCGGAACCGCGACATCCGCCCGCTAGTTCTGACCGCACCGCCGCCCATCTGCGCCGATAACCCATGTTGCGCAACAGAATCACGCAACAGCGCGGTAGCGTTCAGGTCGATAAGACCCCCGTACCCCGCTTATGGGCCGGAGACCATCGTTGTTTACGAAAGAAGGACCGATGGATAAACTCTTCAGCCATCTCCTCGAGGAGACAGGCGGCCAAATCAGGCCGAAAAAGGTTATCAACCGTATCGTGTTCCCTGGACACCGCATCTGCCTGCAGGCAAAATCAACCCTCGAAACCCGATTCGGCGGTTTCTCACTCGACACATTGATCCCCGAAATCGCCGACCTAGGGGATCTTACCGATATCCAAAACGCCGTATCGTGCATCGCCATCTGCGGAGCTATGGGCGCACAGCTCTCCAATGTGACCTGGGGCTACAACTCCCTCATATACGAATATGCCGGCGTGCCCATCCTTCGCGTGGCCAAGGAGCTCGCCGGCGTACTCGGAGTGCCTGTCTACTACGAGTACATTGAGCCCGATGGCTTCAAGGCGGGAGCCTGGTTCGCCGCCCCCGACGACAACGACTCCTCGGTTCCCCATGCATACGACGATAGTCGTTGGGTCTATTACCCCGAGGGCTGCTCCAGCCAGGACGAGACAGCCATACGCTGCGGCCTGGCCACCGCCACGTTATCGGTGACCGACAACGGCAACGTCACTCAAGAAGAGGTGGCGTTCGAAGACACCGACAACCCCGTCATGCAGATGCTCGCAACGCAGGGCGCCGTCACCGCATATCTCAATCTGATCGATGATGAATACGCCTCATTCAAGGATGATGAGCAGCTCGCAGAGGACGACAGCATGCAAGACGAGGCGGACTGGGAACCCCAAGATTCCGAGCCCCAGCCTGGGCAGACCTTCAACATTGCCCAAGCCATGGGGGCGGTCACATACCGCATCGTCTTTCCCAACCCCGAGTGCTGCGACTTTATCATGCGAGATCTCGACGGCATGTACGGTGGGTTCTCGCTTCAGGAGATCTGCGGCTCGCCCGACAACACGTTCGACTCGCCCGACGAGGCCCTAAGCACGCTTACGGGTTATGGGATTCCCAGCGATGCAACCGATATCGAGTGGGGCGACAACTCCGTGCGCTATCGCGTGGAGCCCTCCGCGCCCAACGCCGTGGTTATCGAGAAGCTCGCCGATTTTTACGAAATTCCGCTGTATATCGAATACTTCGACGAGCTCAAGCGAGCGACCGGTGCGATGATCGCGATTCCTGGCTCCAACCACCCGACGCTCCTCGTCCCCCAGAGGATCGGAAGCAAAGACGATATGTACTTCGACGCCGGCAGCGAGTCGGAAGGCTATGTCGCCCTCCGTTGCGGGTACTGCCAGGCGGTCTCGGATGACGGCAACTCGCGCATCTCCTTTGTCGATGACCTGTCACGTCCGGAGATGGCCCAGATGGCCAGCGCTGCATCGGTTGGAGGATTCTATGGCATCCTCCAACAATTGGGCATCGAGAAGATCGTGCCGGAAGGCTATGACGGAGATTGGTTCCCCGAACCCGAACAGCAGCCCGCGCCGACGACGGGCACGTCCAAGATGCCAACGGACAGCACCGAGCACGATTCGAAAGCAAAGCCCGCATCGAGCACCTCGGGCAACGGCAAATCCGCCATCAAGCTGTGGATGAACCCGATCGCCGAGAAGCACGCTTGGCACTCCTTTGACGCCTATGGCATAAAGGACGGAAGGCGCGAGGACGGGGTCATGTTCCTGCTCGAACCGATATATCGCGACAACACTCAAATCCGCGATCCGTTTGGTCATATGGGTGAGGGCGTGCCGTTGCCACCGTTCGCAAGCCACGAAGCGCATAAGCAGGTCTGGGAATCGGCCCAAAACGCACAAGCAGACAAGATTCCCCTCATCGCGGCCCTGCTCGACGGCGACCTTCTGGTTCCCGAGGAGCTCAATGCGCTGCACCGCGACATCGAGCTCAAGGCCCAAGGCGTGAGCTCCATCGCCACAGGAAGGGGCACGGCACTTGAACATCGATGCGACTCGGTCTGCTATCTCATCACCGAACTCAGGAACCGCGGTGCCGACGACAGCCGTCGTTTTATGATGTGGATGGCCGACACCGACCACGCCGTGCGCGTCAGGTTCTTTGGCGAACCGCCGGCAATCGGCGAGCCGTTCTCATGCCGCATGAGCGTGGTGGAACAGGACGTAGTAACGTTCTGGGAGCCAGTCGAGGGTAAGAAGGGATTCACACGCTACAAACGGATTCCCGAGGGCGGACGCGTGGATGTGTCCGGCGCTAAGAGCGACTCCTCGGCCATGACGACACTGCGCAAAGCCAATGCCATGTTCCTCAAGGCATGCGGCCTCAAGCAATCCTCACCATCCAAGGTTCGCATGACAACGGAACAGGCACAGAGGTTCACCGAGCTGCGTGAGCAGCTTGATCGCAAGACAAGTTACGCCCTTACGGTGCTCTTCTCGCGCTGCGTGCTCAGCCGCCCCGAGGCCGATCGTCTGCTTGACCTTGCAAAGCGCGCCGCCGATGCACACGCGCGCGGCGCAACAATCGATGTCACCGACACGGAAGTTGTGGAGCATCGTGCGATCTACCTTGTGGTTCGCGTTTCCGCGGCAGACGGAGCTTGCAAGCTCTACAACCCGAACACCGACGAGTATCAGATTTATGCCTTCCAGCCTCAGCTGATAGATAACTTCCACACCGACCTGCCTACACCCGGCAGCATGATCAACATCGCCACGAGCCTTGTCGAAGAGGACGTCATCGCAGCCTGGGTTGGCTACCGCTCCGGTAACGCTCAGCGCACGGCACGCTATTAAGCAAGACTGAAGTCAGCCGCCCCGTTTGTGACAAGCAGACGGGGCAGGAACAAAAAGCCAGGGTTCCGGTCACAACACCCGGATCCCTGGCTTTTAAAAGTTGAAGCGATGTATTATCCAACCACTACT
This sequence comes from Collinsella sp. UBA6357, assembly GCA_002437815.1. Lineage (GTDB taxonomy): Bacteria > Actinomycetota > Coriobacteriia > Coriobacteriales > Coriobacteriaceae > Collinsella. Next base: position 147,937 of record DJRP01000032.1, read on the forward strand.
GCAACTTGGCACCGCAGTGCATGCAGAACTTGTCGCCGGGCTTGTTTTGTTCACCACACTCCGGGCAGAGACAGGCAGTAGGGACGGACTCAGGTGAAGAAGCGGGGACCGACTCGGGAACAGGCTCGACGATGGGAGCAGGTGCGGGTTCGGTCTCGGGTGCAGGCTCGAACTCCTCAACAGGCTGTGGCGCATTTGCATGGGTCAAAACCTCAACCGGCTCGGGCTCGGGCTCGGGCTCAGGCTCAGGCTCAGGCTCAGGCTCAGGAGCAGGCTCGATCTTAGCCCCGCAGCTCATGCAGAACGCATCGCCCTCGCTGATGGGAGCTCCGCAGTTGGGACATGTCGGACCGTCCGCCGGCTTGGCCGTCGAGGCAGCGACACCCGCCGTGCGCTGTACGGAGATACCGGCCTCGATCTCGGCCATGGACTTTCCGCAACCCGAACAAAACAGATCGGACGCCGCGACAGAAGTACCGCAGAAGGGGCACGTGAGGTGCGTGGCGGCCGCCTGGGCAGCCTGGGCCTCGGCCTCGATGCGCTCGATCTCGGCCTGGTAGCCAGCACGCTCCTCATCGATAGCCGCGATACCGTCGTACAGAGCCTCGCGACCGGCACGCAGCGTCGGATCGTCTTTCGTGGCCTCGTACAAGCTAGCGCCGAGCTGGGCAGCGAGCGTCTGGCGGCGCTTCATGGCTTCACTCATCTGAGCCTTGAGCTTTATGGTGTTGCCCGCACGATTGGCACCGGCGACGCCGCGGTTGATGGAGTTTTGAAAACTGTCAAAGAAGCTCATTGGTTCCTCCTCGATTGGCAATTCGTACGTCTCAAAGATAGCCCCGCCATTGCATCCAATGTTGCGCAACATAGCCGACGATTCGGAACCCATACTGTGCTCAGTCACAAACCCACAGAAAGGATGCAATCATGTTTTGTCCCAAATGCGGAAATAAAATTCCCGACGGCGCCGCGTTTTGCCCCAAGTGCGGAGCCAAGTTTGCCGCCAAAACCGCCCCGGCAGCCGCGCCGGCCGCCAAAACCGTAAAACCATCCAAGCCCGCGCCGGCCGCCCGCACAGCTGACCCCTCCGCTAAGTCAGCAAACCCTTCCGCCGCAAAGAGCCACACGGCTCCAAGCGGCGGCGCCACCGGCATGTCGTTCGATGCTGGCGCCATCGTCCCGTTGGTCGTAGGCGTTATCGCCATCATCTTGGCCTTTATGCCGTGGTTCTCGCCTTCAGCCAGTGATTTGCAGGCATCTCAGTACATCTCCGACGGCGCCAACAACATCTCCAGCTTCTTTGGCGGCGACAGCACCGTCGGCGAGGCCTACCGCCTCAAGTCCACCTACACCATGCTGGAAATCGGCGACTACGGCAAGGCGCTCACGGCCTACGGGCAGAGTGACGGAGAGGTCTTTGGCATGCTGACCTATGTCTGGGCCGTGCCCGTCATCCTCTCTGTGATCGGGCTCATCATGACGGTCGTTCAAAAGAAGGTCGCTGTCGCACGCATCGGCTTTACCCTCCTTGCCATCGCGGCCGCCTTTGCCGCCATTGTTTCCATGCGGGTGTCAGGCCCCATCTACCCCGCCCTGTGCTGCATCGCCTCCATCGCCACGGTTGTCACGGCCGGCGGCGCCAAAAAGGAGTCCTAGATTCTAGAAAGGCATATCTTTTCTCGATAAATCGCCCGCGGCGTCTGAGAACGCCTTGGGCGATTTTTATTGAGTCTCCATGGCAACCGTTCACGATGTTGCGCAACGAAATCCGGCACACTCGCCCTAGCATGCGTTGAAGTAAGCAACTAGGAGGTTATCGTGTTGGTCAATCCACTATGCTGGCTCGTGACGTTTATTGCCGCTCTTGTCGCCCTCTACTATTCAGTCCACCTGGAGTTCCACAACTATCGGCACCGCATCTTTGGTATCAAAGTCGATTCCAACCGCCGCATCGTAGCATTTGGAATTCTTGCCTTGGGCGCGTTTTGTCTGTTTGCACCGATCACCTGGGTTCAGTGCTTCTCGACCGACGCCGGCGAAGGTTGGACCCCGACAGGCCTCAACATCTTAAGTTGGATTATCACCAACATGTTCACGGTCGGCTGGACCACCACCATTCAGACCGGCCTCACCGATGTGACATCGACCGTCTTCAGCGCTATCCAGACCGGTAGCGGACTTGTCGATCAGATACTCGACCTTGCCTATGCGCTGTTGACGCTCGCCTACATCATCGCACTTCCCGCTGAAATCGGCCTCTTTGCCTTCAACGCTGTGACAACGCGCCTTGCGGGCTACACGATCAAGCGTCACCTCAAGCACGCCGACCGCGCGATCATCTTTGATGGTATCAACGCCAATACCGAGCTTCTTGTTCGCGATATCGTCTTGAACATCAAAAACGACAGCCTTGATAAAAGTAGCGGCAATGACGATGTGTCGCTCATCTTCTGCATGGGCGAAGACGAAGACGGCGACCGCAAGCAAACCCTTCGCAACCTCTGCCAGGGATACGCGCGCTACGTCTTCTCGGGCGACGATGTGGCAGATGTCCTTGTTGACGTTACAACGCAGGCCAGCCGCATAAACCGCCTCGCCAACATCGACGTCATCGCAGCATGCGAGCAGACCGAGCACAATGTGAGTGCGACGATCGAGATGCTCGAGGCGCTGCATGATGCGCCCAGCTACGACAGCAAATCGCTCAAGATCACGCTCCACTGCATCCATGACAACCCCGATGATGCCCAGATTTTCGATGCGATCAAGATCGAGAACGAGCCCACTTGTCTCCACCTCGTCTCCCGAACGCAGGATGAGGTGTACGACGTTCTCGAGAAAGCCCCGCTCTTCGGCGCACTCGACCGTATCGATCTCTCTGTTGACTGCGAGCCGCGCCCCCAAAACCTCACCGTGCTTGTTGTCGGCGCTGGTGCGTACGGCATGCAGGCCGCGCGCACTGCATACTGGATGGGCCGCATGCCGAGCATCAAGCTCAATATCGTAGTAGCGGACCCCGATGCGCATACCATCCTTGAGCGTGAGGCGTCCCGCTATCCCGAGATGCTCGGTGAGGTCAAAGACGGTGTGCCAACCGTTCGTTTTGTCGAGGCATCCGCGCCCTCGCTCGCTTTCGACCGCCTTATGGCCGGTGAATGCCTCTCCGCGCTGCATTACGACAACCAGAACAAATGCGTGGCAGCAGATGGCGAGACGATTCTGCTTCCCGACGACGCGCGCATCTATGCCTTTGTGACCACGGGTGACAGCAGCCAAAACCTCTCGTGCTCGCTCATGCTTCAGCGTCAGATCTTCAACCGCTATGTTGAGCATGGCAGACCCGACTACATCAAGCATCAGCCCGTCATTTGCCCCCACATCGAAAGCGAGGAGATCCTCAACGCACTCCAGAGACTCGACAAGGCGACCGTGAGCATCATGCATCCGTTCGGCTCGCACAAGACGTTTTACACGTATCGGAACATCATCGACGACAAGCGCGAGCGCGAGGCAATTCAGCTCAACGCGGCATACGAACTCTGCTTCAACGGAGCAATTAAAAACGACTTCAATGCCACACTGCCCATCAGCGAGGCCCGTGAGAGCTACAACCACAAGGAGACGAACAAGAGCAGCAGCCGTGCCTCGGCGGCACATATCCCCTATCGTTTCTGGACGCTCGGGTTTAGTGCTGACGCCGTTGCAGGGTCTTCGTTCGGGCAAGACTGGATTGCTAAGCTCCAAGACGACCATGGAGCAACAACCGTCCAGAATGCCAACATCGTGAGCGAGGTACTCAGCTCGGTCGTGCCTGACGAGGCATCGAAACGCGAGTTCGATGCCAACGAGAAAAAGAATCGCGAGCAGTTTGACATCATCTGCCGTCTGGGCGACATGGAGCACGCACGTTGGCTTGCCTATTGTCAGGCAACAGGAATGACCGAGCTTGGACATGGAAATGCGGGACTAGAGCATGAGCAACGCATGCGTGTGGCTAACGTCGATGCCCTCTTGAGCGGCAAGCCAGCGTCCAGCAAACCAGAAGAAGCTCGAAAATCGGACGCCCTTCTTCGTCACGCCTATATGACGCCCGACAACGAGATCCTTGACGACCGCGGGTTCCTTCTGGGCAAAGACGTCTTTGCCTACGACCGCGCCATCGTCGCCCTCTCAGCCCGCATCGCCAAGAGCGATATCGCTAAGTAATCGACACCCAGCAATCAAAAGGAATAGCCATGTCAGACCAAGATTCACGTCAGCAAGAAAATCAGGACGGCAAGAAACCAATCAACGTCTTTATCAGCTACAAGCGCGACGACAACCTCTATAACCACTTGATTCGAGTCGTAAACAGAACGTTCGACTTGCTCAACAGCGATAAAAAATACTATGTCGATACCAACTTCAAAGCGGTACCCTTCTTGGACTGCAATTCCATTGGCTACGGCGAAAAATGGGAGACCAAAGTCGAATCTTCCATCGAAAAGTCTGACATGCTGCTCGCGTTCGTCACATCAAGCTACATCACGAGCAAGGCATGTCGACACGAATACACCTATTTCAACGCGATGAGAGACACCAAGAAACAACTTTGCATTCCGGTATTTTGGAGCAGCCAGAAAAAGGCCGAAGAGGAATTGAAGCGTCCCGACAACAAGGCGTTCGATGAACAGAACCCCCGCGAGGAAGCAAAGGAGGTCTGGAATCAAATTGTCGAGTTCAATGGATTCGAAGGCATACTTCCCAAACTGGTCGATGTACTGGCAAAGGCCAATGATGCAGACTACGACTACGTCGAAAGCTGTATAGCGACATGGCTAGCAGATAAGATATTCAAAGTGTCTGAACCCATCCTCACAGGCAAGATCAATAAGGAAAATGACGAGGAAAATGACGCAGAAAAGGCCAACATCGATGCAATTGCCGGCATCACCTTCAGAGTTCAAACCAAAGACATTAAAGCTACCTGTGTTTACGCAAAAGACAGAGGCTACATCGTTAAAGCTGGTAGCGGGCTGGTAAAGAACCTCACTGCCACCTGTCCCGCCTCAGTCCCCAAACGACGCGAGCAGTATAAAGATGCCATCGATGAATCGTTTGTTCTGAAAAAGGATATCCCGTTCAAAAGCCCGTCGGGCGCCTCGTCGTTTGTGCTTGGAAGAAGCAGCAACGGCAAAAATGACTGGAAGACCGAAGACGGCAAGAAGCTCGGCGAGTTGTTAAACGAACAGACAGAAGTCACAGCCATACAACAATAGGAAACTCAAGGCGCGGGTCAGGCAAACGCCGGGCCCGCGCCTTCCTTCCCGTGACGGCACTGTCTGGTTTCAGAATTCCCTTACTTCTCTTCCAGCGTCCAGCTTTTCTGGGAGCACAGGTCGCGAAGAGTCGCCACAAGGTCGGCGTTGGTGTTTCCATCAACCACGATCTTGTCTATGTGATCTGCCGCGATATTGAGCTTAGGAAACGAATGGCTGCATCCTGAAAGGTTGAGCTCACCAACGTTGCAAGTGATCTCAAGCGCGCCGAGCACATCGTCGTTTGAGAGGTCGATTTTCTCGATATCGCCCTGTAAGCCATTATCAACGGTAAAGAACATCAGGTTCTTAAGACCCGAAGCATCAATCGAATTAACGGCGCCTTTGAGCCCTGCGATTCTAAACGCATTGAGTTTGGGGGCGACGCTTAAGTCGAGATCTTGCGTGGTCATATCCTCAAGCCTCAACACCTCGAGTGCTTCGAGCTTGCTTAGGTCAACCTTCTTGGCGCTCAGGGTATCGATCTGCATCGTATCGAGCTTATCGAGCGGGGTTATGGGATCAAAATCCGTAACCTCGCCTTTCACAGCAAGTTGCGTAATACGCTGAGTCTCCTTGGCCGTGAGCTGGCCGTCATCATCGTTGTCATAGTCCGCAAGCAGATCATGCAGCTCATCATCTTCGATGGCATCGACATCAACGAGACCTTTAGCCTTTTTCTTGGCAGGCTTGCTCGCAGAAGACGAGCTTTGGGCTGCGTCCCCACCGCTCGAAACATCACCGACGCCACCCATAACGGTGAATGCCGCAACCAGGGCGATCACCACGACCACAGCGCCTACGATCAAAACGCGCGGACCGCCCAGACGAGAAACGACAGCCGACTTCTGTTGCTGAGCCGTTTGCTCAGGATTCTCCTGGACAACCTGTCGATCAGGCTGCGACCCCGCTTGCACCGTTTCTTGCGGCGCCGCATTCCCAACCGTCCAATCGGGCTTGAAGCTCGTAGCTGATCCAGAAGGCTGTTGGGCAACCTGGCCGCTCGTCTGGCTCGGGGTATAGCCGCGCGGCTGTTCCCCAGCCGGCTGAGCTGCCTGGGTAGAAGGCCGCTCAGACCTCAACCTCTTTAAGCGTTCGGCCGCTGACTCGCCGGCGTGTTCCCCCGAACCATCCTCAGACAGTCCCGTCGGCCGCCCTGCCGGCTGCTGCGTCATCTGATCGTCACCGCCTTGCCGGTCTGCCCCATTGCGCCAGGACATATCGGGTTTAAATTCAGCCATATCACATCCTCCAACCGGGCACGACGTTACTGCTGCTCCAGCGTGTAACCGTAATCGCTGCTGTATTTCTGCAGGAACTCGACCATCCCGCTGCTTGTTTTGCTGTCGTACAAGATCTTGTCAATCCCGCCGTCGATGAAGTTGATAGTGAAGCTCGTTTCTTTTCCGGCCCCGCATAGATTGAGCACATCAACATGGCTCCTGACGGTCAGATGCTCAAGGCTCCTATCGCCCGAAAGATCCAGCGTCCCAATTGATCCTTCGTAGCCCTCAACATGGAAATTGGTGAACGTCGATATGTTCTTCGCATTAACCGTATCGACGTGATCGCTCAGCGAATCAATGCGGAGCTTCTGCAGCTTGGGGAACCGAGTTGCATCAAGAGTCGAAACGGAACAGGTGCCGATTTGGAGCTCCTGGATATTGCCGATGCGGTCCAAGCTGAAATTCTCACTGTTGTAATCGTCAAGAGAAAGTATCCCAATATTATTGAACGAAGCCAACTGAGGAAGTGAATCGAACGATTCGATGCTCCCATAGGTGATCTTGTCCACCTTCTTTTGCGAAATGTTTCCATCCTCATCGGCATACGTTGCAATTTGCGTATGCAGGTCTTCATCCGTGATGTCATTGATGTTGACGGCGGTCGCTTCTTGCGCCTCCTCTTGGTGACGCCTTTCCTTTTCCTGTTTACGCGCGGCACGGGCCTCGTCATCAGCCTTTTGCTCACGTTCCTCGGCGCGTTGCTCGGTCTGCTGGTTCGTGTTGGAAATGCCGCTCATGATGGACGTAACCGCCACGATAGCGATCACCACCACAACGGCAAGCACGATCACTACGCGAGGACCGCCCAGACGGGCCATGATGTCGTTCGCATCATGGCCATTGGACCCGACACCACCACGCTGAGGTGCGTTTTGATTGATTGCCATCCTTCTCTCCCCTCTTGTCCCGTTTACAGACGATCCTTATTGAAATACTCCGCATCGCGCCATTCGCCGCGCCAGCGGTAGGCATGGCTGTGATCACGTGACCACATACTCAGATGCCGCAGGATAAAGCGGCTCGTGTCATCGGCAAGCGGCTGGATCGGCCCCACACGACGTGCCTCGGCCGCCTGCTCCCAAAACGAGTAGGCCATGAGGTAGAACGTACCGGCGTCCACGTAGTCCCCCGGATAAGCGGGGTCATCGAACCAACCATGGGTGTCGGGGGTGCCGTTTTGCTCGCACCATTCGGCAGTATTGAGTGCCAGAGTCATCTGAGCCGCGTAGTCGTCGGAACCCTGAGCCATCATCTCGTGCAGGTTTGCCATGGGCCCCTCGGCGCCGTAAGCGGGAAAATAGAGGTTCCACAGACGCGCCGCCTCGTCCTCGGTCAGCTCCATCTGCGACGGTCGGTCGCCCAGGCCGTCATCATATTGGACCGCATAGGGGTCTTCGCCCGTCAATGCCCCCTCACCATAGTCGAGCGAGGACGAGCCGTTGCGGGCACCGCGCCTTGCACGCAACGTCGAACCCAATAGGGAGTAGCCGTTATGATAGCCCTCACGTGTATCAGCAACAAACTGACGGAAGTTAAATCCGACGCGGGCGTCCGACATCGCACGCCTCGTGGCAGCTGAACCGCGCAGAAAATAAGCAGCCCCGATGATCAGCTGTTTGATGATAAGGGTCAACAGACCGGCGATGAGCTCCGTGAACATAACGAGGAACCCGATGACACAGACAAGAAAGTGATAGAGCGGGTTAAATCCGGCAAATCCCACCGTAGGCAAGCCGGTGTTAAGAAAATCGTCGCCGCCGGTACCGAGAAACAGCCGGTACCAGATGGAGAACATCCCCCACAAGATAAAAATACGCAGTGGGAAGAAACGGACGATCGTCGGGATAGCGTCGACAACTCGCGAGGCATCGATGTTGAAACGGCGCCTGCCCGCCCCGCCGTTTTTCCAATCTTGCGCCGATTCGGCATCCCATGTTTTTTCAGATTGACCACCTCGAAGGCGCTCAAGGCGATCGCTCGCCGAAAGGCCGCTTGAAGTCTCTTTCTCGTTATTCATAGCCTTTATCCTCTGTGTATTTAGAAATGGTAGTGCATGGCGCCAAAACGCTCGAGTGAATGACCAAATTCCCTGGTAAGAGCTTTAATCGTATGAGTTTCACGCCTATGCGTCAGAGGATCACGGCGCGAAAAGACAAACGTGGGAAATGCTCCCCATGCCGTCTGCTGGAACCCGGACATAGCATTGGCGGGAATAACAATCGGAGGGTTTGAATTGCCCGGAGCTAATAATCTTCCGGCAACGGCCTTGCTATTGCCCAAACCAGGAACAAGCGCTTTGATCACCGGATGGTCGTCCAGCGTCGACCCCTCGCGCTTTGCCACGATCTCGATGCGGTTTTCATACAGTCTGATCGAGCACGGACGACCATCGTAGGTTCCGAGCCCTTGATCTATCACCGTTCCATACGTTGCGTCTCGACGCGCCATGCTTTCCGCAAGGCGACGTTGGGCACGTTGAGCCTCAAGACTTTGAGCGACCGACTGACGGTCCCCCATCACCGTGCGCTCGAATTCATGAATTTGACCACCACCTTGCTGCGAAAGACGCGCTTGTCGGCCTCCATCATCGCGACGACCACTACCTGTGGCTCCAAATAAGTTTCCCAAGTTCATCTTAGGCATACTGCTCATCCAAACACTCGACTTAACAATGAATCGTTTTGCTCGCAGCTAGAAGAATCGGTTTTCCTCATCGGTGTAGTGGTAATGGGTATCTCCAAACTCTTCCAAATCTTTATCGAAATCAGGAGAAATGACCGTGATCGTATGGTAGATACGCCCACCGAGTTCTCGATTTTTTCGATCGAACGTAAATTCGGGATAGCGGCTGTATTCAGACTTTCGCGCAAAGTTAGTAAGCGCATTAGCGGGAATATTGATCGCATTTTGCGCAAACGGCTTTTCAAAGGCCTTGTCAAGGTTGCGAGAGTTTCGCATCTTTACATCATTGACAAATCGATCGAAATCGCGCGAGCCGACATACATCGAGGTGGGAACGATCTTGATGTAATTCGCATAGATATCGACACGACACATGCGTCCATCGTAAGAGCAATACCCAGATGTATCGGGGCCCTTCTTCTTTTTCTGCTTGGAACTAGACGACGAGGAACTTGTACGTGAGGAACCTGGACGCGCCTGGCTATTCTGGGCTACCGAAGAAGCGCCGGTTTGGGTATTCCACGCCGTCGACGAATTAACAGTCGCGCTATTATCGCCGGAAACGCTCTGACTATTCGAGGCATAGCCAACATTTTGTGACGACCCACCTTGCTGCCCAGCAATCGCCGACAACAGCCTCGAGTCGCTTCCTCTTTCCATATCGCGGAAAAACCCAAAGGCGACCACGCTGATTACGAAGGCAAGCAGGAGGAAGATGAAGCCAACGATGCTTAGGAAATTAGCCAGCGAAACGACGCCGGAAAGAATGAATTCAATGGCAATGGGAACTATCCACATATAAAGCCATGAACGCAAAGCCTTTGCGCTGCCAGGATGTGCATCTTCGCCAAATATCGTCAACACGAGCATCGCGCCGAAGCACACCGCAAAGAACACGTCGAGCTTCACGAAGATGTCTCCGTCAATAAATGTCGGTCCCATGAAACCAAACGCACTGGTGACAAGCGCGGCAATAAGAACCAATCGTCCAGCAAGACGACCAAAGCGGTCCATGACCTCAGGATCGGCATAAAAAGTCAGCGGCTGACTTCCGGTAGAGAAGAGCAGCTTACACCCATCGGTCAAAGGCACATTCTCCGATTTTGCACTCAACGTCTTAGTGATGCTGTCGGTGCGTTCATCGAACTCCACCAACCTAACCAGATACTTCTCCAATGTAGAGGCATTCGAGTCCAAATCGCTCTTGAGCGCCGTGACACGATCGACAGCCGAAAAGGACCGAAGGAGGTTAAGCGCGAGGAAGCCAAAGCAACCGATAAAGGCTATGGCCAAGAAAATGATCGCCAAAGGACCAAAAGCCCCGAGCGAGACAATCAGCTGTCCGAAAGCATTTTGAGCGCACATGAGGACAACCAGATAGAGGAGCACAATGAGCACAGTGTACATCAGAACGCCATGCTGCTCTTTTTTCACAGCAGCCATTCGAGCATCGCTATCGACAATACCCTCTACAACGCCATAATCGCGCGTATCTCGCTCAATGGCGGCCTTTAATTCACCGTCAGCAACTCCTCTGGCATCCTCCAAAAACTGAGAATATGCAGCCGAGGGCAGATGCTCACTGTCGGCTAGAAATTTAATTCCTCGAGAAGCCAGGAACTCATCAGTTGTGCCAGCACTCGAAAGCCAGTTAACGTACCCTCGCGGCACAACGTCATTGCCGACTTGAGCACAGAACAGCGAGTCGAGCGTAGCGGGACGCGTTCCAAAACGACTGTCATTCTGCCATCCGTATACATAGGGAACCGGTGTCGCTTCCATATCTCCACGCAGCTTAATTCCCTCAAGGCGCGCATTGCTGCCCAACTCGATGAGCGTTGACACCGACGCGCCGCTCGCCGGCTTTAACCCACGAAGCGCGATAATGGCCGCCTCACCCGTCGATCCCTGCAACGCTTCGTATAGATCCGTATTGCCAGCAAGCCAAATCCAGGCAGCATAGCCGCCAAACCTGCGATAGAACGAGCGCACCACATCATGATTGTCGGCAACCTTATCAATAAAATCCAAGACTGTATCGGAATCGACAGAGCCATCGCGAGTTGCACCACTGCGAGCAGAGATAATTGAAGACATCTCAACGTCTCCGGCAAAACAAAGCAAAAACTCATCGAACAGACGGGGCGAAGCGCACATGTCGAAGAAAGAAGACGGCTGCTGCAAAAGCGATTTGAGCGCATTCTGCGCTACGGCATGCTTACGGTCGTTCGGAGTCAACAGCCCCTTAAATAGGCATGCCGCAAAATGAGGGTCGCTTGATTGGCGTGCGAGAAGTTCAAGATCGTGGATGTCTGACGCTAGGCGCGCCCTCTCGCTGTCGGGGTTCTTTTCACATGACAAAATCCTAGAAATGAAGCCTGAAGGCAACACACCAGAGGAACTTGTTCCATCAAGACCGGACAGCAGCGCATAACGGTCGATCTTGTCGACGCCCATGTCCGTGATACGAGCCGGCAAAGATTCAGCCGCACTGGTCAATGAGACGTCCTCACCGCGCCAAGACATAATCTTGCCGTCCGACATCTCATAGATCACACAGGCAATGGCCAAGTCGGGGTTCGTAGCCGTCTGGATGTCCTCTTCCACCAACTGGTGGATCTTGGTCTGCAGGTCGTTTTCACCCCAATCGCCCATGAGGTTCTCAAGCTGCTTCTGGCTCATGCGAAGCTTTGCCTCGTCCCAGTTGGAAGCGAGCGCACGGGCAAGCAGCACGGGGTCGCTATAGGACTTACCAGCGAACTCGTAGGGTTTGCGAGCGCTGCCGGCATCCATGGTGGGAAGCTTGCGATAGAAGTGGTCGGAATCGGCGATCCAATCCTTGACCTCTTCATAGCCAAAGCGCTCGCCCGAGAGTTCGAACGTCAAACCCTGGAGCAGGTTGCCGAGCGTCGCATCATCGGGATGGTTAAAGTCAGCGGGCTCGCCAGTCTCCAGGCGATCGAAAAGCGTGCCATCGTCCATAAATTCCTGCAGCGGGTGCACGTTGCCCTCGTAAAGCGTCCAGATGGTGTAGCCAAACGAGTACCAATCGTTGCGGGGGTCGACCATACCGCCGCGTCCGGGCGTATAGCCGTCAGAGCGGGTCATGGTGTTGGTCTGGCGGTTATCGAAACCGGCAAGCGAACGAGCCGAACCGTAATCTCCGAGCACGATTTGTTTGTCATAGAGATAGACGTTTTGCGGCTTGATGTCACGATGGACGATGCCGAGCTCGGTGTGAAGCAGCTCGATCGCCTGACTGAGCTCTGGGATCACACGGCTCTTGACCATGTGCGTACTGCGGGGGCGATCGGAAAGACACGTTGCCAACGGTGTGATGGAGACATCCCAGAGTTGGGGCGCAGCAGCCCCCAACTCGGTCGCGCTCAGGCCCTGGTGCAGATAGGCAAAGATGGGCAGCAAATGAGTCTGCGCCACGGGGCGATTATTGAGCCCCATGACGGCGCTCACGACTTTCTGGTATGCAACACGTTCCGAACCAACGAGGGGTTTGAAAATCTTAGCGACACACGCCAAGCCGTCGTCGACGCGCTCCGCGGCGACGATAGTCGACTGACCGCCGTGTCCGATAACCTGGCCCAGGTGGACGATAAACTCCCGTCTGTTACCAGCGAAGATGGTCACGTCTTCCGGCACAAAGGGAGACGCGGACGAGGCGGCAGTATCGCCGCCCCCGCGGACGACCGTCACGGTCTCACCGTTAGGGCTGGCTTCCGGAACACGCGATACCGTAACCGTTTGGCTCTCACTATCGGCACCGCGCGGGTCCGTCACGGTTTGCCCACTTGCAGGAGCGGCATTGCGGGAAACCGTCACGGTCTCTCCCGTTGCCGGGACGGCTGCCGACCGGGAAACCGTCACCGTATCCCCCACAGCGGGAGCATTGTCACGCCGAACCATTACCGTCTCGCCGCTTGCGGGCGCCTCGTCGCGGCGCACCGTCACGGTCTGACCGCCCGTGGGCACCGCTTCGCGACGCACCGCGACCGTCTCGCCCGTTGCCGGGGCAGCGCCCGCACGCTGTACGGTAACCGTCTCCCCGTTATTGTTACCGGCGGCACCGTCGCGGCGCACCGTAATCGTCTCATCTGCCATAGCTACTCCCCTACCTCGATCACGACTAGCGTCGCGTCGTCCGTCGATCCATTTACGCGCGCCTCGGCATACAGCTCCTCGCAAAGCTGGGCACACGTCGCATCGCCCGCGAGCATCTGCTGCAGGCGCGTCTGGGCAATCTGTCCGTCAATGCCGTCGGAGCAAATCAGGTACCGGTCGCCCGGCAGCATCATGATCGTGTTGACCTCAAGGTTCCGACCACCCTGGTTAAGACCGATTGCCAACTCGATGCAATGCGAGACTTCGGTATCGGAATACTCGGCACCCACGCCGCCCACACGGCGTTCGGGCGTATGGTCGCAGGTGAGAACGGCAAGCACCCCGCCGCGCAGGCGATACACGCGCGAATCGCCCGCATTGAAAACAGCAGCGCGTCCGTCACTGGCCACCACCAGGCCCGCAACCGTCGATGCGGCGACGGGCAGGCCGTAGCGCGCCGCGAAAGACTCGACATCCCCTTCGGCCCGCTCGCCCGCCACGAGCAAACGGTCTTGAAGTGTGCTGACGGTATCAAATTCAAAGACCTGAACGGTCTGGGCAAATGCCTGGGCGGCGAGTGTCGCGGTGGCGGCGCCCTGCCCGCCCTCGCTCACACCATCGAAAATCGCCAGGCAACCCGCCTCTAGCGAACGGTCGCCCACCAGCCCGTAGCAAAGCACATTGTCGTTGAACAACAGCCGATCTTCGTTAACGGGATGGTTGGTTCCCGCCTGGGTCTTGGCTGCCGCAATAAACTTAGCCATTGCTATTCGCCTCCCATGGATCCGGGAACGAGCTCGAATGCGATATGTGCATCCTTGCCATCGCCCTCGGGCACAGCTCGCGCCACCATACCGGGGTGGCCACGCCACTCGGCACGGCGCTCGAACAGAAAATCGGAAAGCCCGTTGAGGTAGCCACTTTCCACCAAGTTGCCGATACCGCGGCCGCCCTTGGCCTTGACGGCATCCGTCATGGCGATGGAATGCAGCAGCTCGCGGGCAGCATCGGTCGCCTCAACGGTGATGTCGGGCTGTGCCTTGTGCACGTTCCTATTGACCGAGTCAATCTTGGAATTAAGGATCTGAAGTGCCACGTTGTCGTCGATAAAGTTGAAGATCACGACGTTGTCGCCGATACGACCCAAAAACTCAGGTTTGAACTCACGATCCATCTCGGTACGCACGCGTTCACAGATCTCGTTGTAGGGTGTATTGGGTGCGATAGTGTTGCGTACCTCGTTGCCCTGCGCGTCGATCTCGAGCTTGGAGAAACCGATGTTACTCGTAAAGAAGATCACCGTCTCCGAGAAGTACACTGTGTTGCCCTGACCGTCGGTCAGACGTCCGTCCTCCAAGATCTGCAAGAACTTGTCCATGATGCTGGGTGCGGCCTTCTCGATCTCATCGAAGAGCACCACGGAGAACGGATTGGCCTTGACGGCGTTGGTAAGCTGGCCGCCCTCGGCATATCCCACGTATCCCGGGGGTGCACCAAAGAGCTTTTGATCGGAGTTCTCGGCGCCGTATTCGGACATATCAAAGCGAAGCATGCTGCGCTCGTCACCAAAGAGGAGCTCGGTGATGGCCTTGACGATTTCGGTCTTACCGGTACCGGTGGGGCCGCTCAGGAACAGGACGCCTTTGGGCTTGGAACCGGAAGAATGCGTGGCGCCCGAAAGGCCCATAACCGAGCGCTTGAGCACGGTCACAGCCTTCTCGACAGCCTCGTCCTGACCCTTCACGCGGCGTTTGATTTTCTCCTCGGGGTCCTCCTCGAGCTTCTCGAACATCTGCTGCCACTTGTTCTCGCGAAAACCGTACTTGTAGACATCGACGAGTTTGGGCAGGATCGCCTCGATGGATGCGCCGGGGTTCTGCATATCGCGCTGGTACATACGCTGCAGCCCCTCGAGCTCTTTGACGCTCATGCCGTCGGTCGTATCGATAAAGCGGCGAACGGCACGCTCGTCGGATTCGGAAAGCGTCTCGCCAAAGCCGAATTTGTTCTGGATATACGCCTCACGCATATCACGGTCAGGATGCGGCAGCGTGATGGTGCGAAGGAAAGGATTCTCCTCGATAAACCATACGGGCAGGTTGCGCACGTTGTCCGTCACCAAGATAAGCGTGTTAACGGCCGTGCGGTTGATAAGTCGCGCCTTGCTGGCACCCAGGTACAGGTTAAGAAAAAACTGCGTCTCGTCAGGCATGAGGCCGGTAGAGGAAGCCAGCAGGCGCGACGCCATGTTGACGATCACACAGAGCGGTTTGGCCTCGGTTCCGCCGTCGGGGTTATCGTTGTATTTAAGACGCAACATGGAGCGGATAACCTCGCCGTAGGAGGGCAGACTCGACTGCTCGGTAGCATAGGCTTGGCGGCCGTCGGCGATGCAGGAGTTGGCCTCCATCATGCGTTCATCGCTCTTAGAGGCCTCATCGTGCGCCATCGACACCAGACGCTTGCAGTCGACGTTGCCCATGCTGCTCGAGAACAGCTGGATGGGATCGAAGTACGTCACGTTGTACTCGACCGACCCGTTGGCGTCTTCAAAGAGGCCGCGCACGACCTCGGAGAGCTCCGAGAACTGAAGGCTATCGCCGACGATGTCGGGATACTTATCGTTGACGTTACCCTCGAGGATAAAGAGGCTCTTGACCCCCTTGAAGTTAAGCATCTCGCGCTGCCATGACTGGCGTTCGAAATCTGTTGCCATGGGTTATACCTCCTTGGTAATTGAATCGCGACGGTAACGGTCGGCGATGCCCACGGACATGACGGTGCCGTCCTGGACAAAGTTCTGGAGCCGACGGGGCTGCTTGAGATAAAGCTCATAGTCATCGTGCGGACGATCGCCCAAGTAGATAACGCGTTGGTTGGTCGACCCCCGCAGCGAACACTCCGGCACGTTGAGCTCGTCCACATAGGGCCCATCGATCAATACATCGATGAGGGGCTCAAGTTCCCTCCACGTGTCCGCGCCGATCTGCTGCGGCAACTGTTCGAACGTGAAGCCCGTGTACACGAGGACGTCGTCATAGGATTCGCGCACCTTGGAGAGCAGCTCGATAAGCGCAGGTGCCTGTTCGAGCGGATCACCGCCCGAAACAGTCAACCGATGAACACCGTGATCCCTCGCTGCCGCAAGCAACATCTGGGCGAGTTCGTCCACGTCCACGTCCTGCTCGGGCAGCTGCACACGAAACTCGGGCGAGATACAACCGGGACAGCGCTTGGAACAGCCGGTGGACCAGAGCGCGATCCGCTCCCCCGGACCGAGGGAAACGACGGGTGCGAGCACTTGGCTAACGAACATCGGTGTAGTCCTCACCCGGTCCGAGCGTGCGATACACAGCCGAGGTGCGCGCCAACGAACAGCCGCATTCATCACAGCCGTCCGTGACCTTGGCACGCTCATCGGCAACGAGGTGCAGGCGTCCGCACTCGGGACACTCGACGAACCAGCCCTCGACCGCGGCCGCGGGATCGGCCGTCGGCGCAGCAGGTGCCGGGGCGGACACGGTCTGCTCTGCAGGCTGGGACCCCACCGTCTGCGGGGGCGCTACCGCAGCCTGGGACTGAGCATACTGAGTCGCAGGCGATTCCTCGACGGTAACCGCCAGGCGCAGCTGGGCATAACCGCCCGCGACGGCCGGAATCAAAAGCACATCCCCCGTGTGGATCGGCTGCGCAACACCAGGAACCAAGTTAAGAATCTGACCCGAGCGCATAAGGGCCGTTCCGTTATTCGACCCCTCATCGGCAAGCATCCATGTACCCTGCTCAAAATGCACGCTCGCATGCTTGCGCGACATGGCAAAGTTCGAGGCCATGTTGGGAAACGCATTGCGGCCGAGCACGGCGGCACCCGTCAGCCTCAACTGTTCGCCCATGACGGGGTCGACCAAGGTAAGCGTGGGAACCGTCATCTCCGCCGATGCGGATGGAACAGGCTGCGGAACCGGGCTGGGCGCTGGCATGGCAACTGGTTGAGCGGGCACAGGGCAAGACGGCTCCACCACCGGAACAGATTGGGACTCAGGCACCGGGACGCGGGCAGATGCCTGCTTGGGCGCCGCAGCCGCGGGCGCGACCCCAGCAGGACGCGGCGTGCCGCAATCCTCGCACATATCACGTTCATCATCATTTTCATGGCCACAAATCGGGCATTCCCACGTCATGAACCTACCTCATCTCTCTCTGTTTGAGTTGGCTGGCTTGGCGACGATTGCGCAGACGACGCTCTGCATCGGCAGAAGGCACAGGCGACACGTAGTCGTGCGGATGAATCTCAACGGCAGCATCGGGGCTCGGGGAACGAACAAAACCAGCCGACGTGTCGGTGAACACACCGCGTTTCTTAAGGTCTTCGCTGAACTGCTTATAGAAAGCGCAGAATTCCGCCTGATCTTGAACTGCTTTGTCGATACCGTTCTGATCTTGGATCTTCATGTCCATAATGATTGTCGGGTTCTCTGGGTCCTCGGAGAACTCAGAGGGGTCGGCCTCCACAACGCGCATAATGATTTGCTGTTCCTTGCTGCCCTTGAGCACGGCGACAGCCTTTCGCTCCTTCGTATCGAACATAAGGCGCCAGGGCTTTCCCGATCCGTCCATGACCGCGTAGCGAACAACGTTGACGCCCCGCTCAGCCATGACGTCATTAATCGATTGCTCGATATAGTCGTCTTTAGCAGCCATCTCAAGCTCCGAATCGATACGCTCGATTTCCGCGTAAATATCCTCAATCTCGTAGAGGTGTTTAAGAACCGTCGGGCGATGATATCGGCCATTGAGCAACTCAACTCGAATCTGATACTGTGCATACTGCTCGTGTTTTTCATCAGACTCATGTTTCGCACGTCGAATGACATGTTCGAAATCCTTGATACCTTTATTGGCGGATAGCAGTTCTTCAACCGTTGAATCGGGAGTAAGCGCACCAAATGCTGCACGCACCGATTCGAACTTCAGGCTGATGCGATTGCGCAGCGCCATGTCCAACGCTTCGTCTTGCATTAAAGAAACGGCAGTTTCCGCCCATTCGTCGAAAGCCTTTACCGCTCCCTCAAAGGTCTCGGCACTCGCAGCCGCCGTCGTCATCGTTGAAATCTGGATGAGCGCCCTTTTCATGTCGATGGGCTTTTCGGCGGTCACATCATAGTCGATCGCCTTGGCAAGACCCTGGATTCTAAGTTTTTCAACGGTCTGGGCTGCCTCGATCTGGCTTTTAGTCATTTCTGACCTTCGTGCCATATGGGCATCAAAGCTCATCTTTGGAAATAACGTGTGAAGCGTTGTGAGCAACTCGGTCAACGCCTTTTCAGCTCTCAACCTCGTATCCCGTCCAAGGCTCAAATCGCTACCCGAATGTTTCGAATGAACATGACGAAAGCACTCCGAGAACATCTCTTCCAGCATGGCGCGTGTGTCTTCATCCAGTTCCGGAAAGGCGGCAAAGACTTGGGCCTTCGTTTGATTGAGAGCCTTATCGAACTCCTCCATCGCCTCGGATGCCTCTTCTTTCTCGGCGCTTTCCCGTGCTGCCAACGCACCTGTGACGATAGCCGTTGGAGCCAAAAGGGCCATGCCGACCATGCCGGCGGGGCCAAAACTTGCACCCGCCGAAGCGCCACTGCTGGCAGCAGACCCCACAGACGAAAAGAAACCGATTACAGCGCTCATTTTGCCGTCCTTCACCTCTGTGCAGCCGAGACCGCCCAAGCTCATCTAACTAACGACTTCATTTCTACCGCCGGCTCGCGTGATTCTGTTGCGCAACATTGGCGGGCGGGCAATTTGTCGATGTTGCGCAACAGATGGCGCAAAGCGACGGATATCCTAGCTGTGGATGAAAGGATTCAAACGCGCCATGACCGGTTCCTACGAAGAAGTTCGCCTCGTCAAGTTCCACACACCCCTTATGCTCAACGAACACGAGACGGCCGAAGCCCGCCGGCGCTTCTGCACGCTCTTGGTCCCGCCGCAGAAGGGCGGTTTTGGCGGCAACGCCTATGTCCGACACGTCTTGAGCGGAGATCGCACGCTCGATCTCGCGCTCAAGATACCCCGGCCCGACGCCCTCCCCGAGCAGGAGCTTCTCAACCGCGAAACCCTGAAAGAGGAGTACCGTACGCTCTCCGTCGTATCGAACCTCAGGGGATTTCCCGATGTCTATGGCTTTGGCTCCACGGCAGACGGCACGCCGGCCCTGCTCATGGAGTGGGTCGATGGCACCTCGCTCGTCGACGCACGGTCCGTGCTCTGCGAGGGCGGCACTACCTGTCCCGGCGATATCGTCGCAGCGCTGGGAATCAGCGTGCTCAAGATCATCATGTCCACGCAGTCGCTCGACACGCCCTTTGCACATCGCGACCTCTCCATGCGCAACATCATGCTGCGCCGGGATCGCATATCGCTCGAAGAACAGGTGGCAAGCGGCTACTTCGACGTATGTCTCATCGATATGGGCAGCGCAAAACTCGTCAAGCCCGATGCCTCGTTCACCGTTAACGCCAACGCCTTTCGCGGGGCGACGCCGGCATATGCGGCGCCTGAGATGCTCGAACGTTTCAACCCTACTCCGGGCGCACGTGACAGCCCGGCAGTCGACATTTATGCACTCGGCAGCATCCTCTACGAGCTTTACGGCGGACATGCCCCCTTCGAGGAGCAGTTCAGGCGTTCCGGTGACTATGCACGACTCAAGCGCTCGATAAAACCACGCGCACTCGCGGCCAAATCATCCCGTGAACAGAACTTGACCGCAGCGATCATGGCATGTCTCGCAGTATCGCAAGACGCTCGCCCCACGGCCAACGAGCTCGCAGCGCGACTCGAACCGTTCGCGCGCACGGGAATGCCGCACAATCGGCCCATCGACACACCTCACAAGCAGCCGCACGCAGACGGGCAAAGACCGACCCAGGCACACCGACCGACCCAAACGAACCCAGCAACACGTCCAACGCCCTCCACCGAAACCGCCCGTAGCGCAGAGTCGATGCGCCGCGCACGCCTCGCCGTCAAGCGCAAACGCTCGCTGGCGTTTGCCATGGTCATCATCGCCATCGTGTCGATAGTGCTCTTCGTCGTCCTCGCGTCGTCGGGAATTCTCTAAGCCAAGCCCATCGGTCGCAAACCCAACGCAAAGAGGGGGGGACGCAAGTGCATCCGCCCCCTCTTCTTGCTTTGAGATGCTGTGGCAATAATCAGGCGCTACGAGAGCTGAAGTTCAAAAGAGTCCTTGATTCTCGTTCCCATCTTTGCATTTGAATCCTGGGAATCAACCGTCGTGATCAGATAGTACTTTCCATTTTTCTTTTTAGGAACGCCCGTGATCGTGAGGGCGCACCCGTCCTCGACCGGCAGCGAAAACTCAAAGCCCTTTCCCCTGGTAAAGGTTCCCGTCACGTCCGTATACGTCTGATAGCTGTCGCCATCAGACTGGTCGACCGTCTTCTCGGCATCGTAGGTATCATGCGCGTGCAACGTGGCCGATATATCCGCTGTCGCCTGGCCCGAATCGTCAATGCTCTTGAAGTTAATCACCAAGTCGTTCTTGCTCGCACCGTAGCAGGTGTGACCCCAAGAGTTATCGGTGGATTTGAGCGCGCCGCGCCATGTGCCGGTAAAGGTCGTCGGCTTATCGATGTCAAGCTTAGACGTGTCACCGGCGCTTGCAGTGTTCGTCGAGGTCGAGCCTGATGTCGACGAATCCATGGAGCCGCTACCGTCCGCGGAATCATCGCTTTTGTTGCTCTTGTTGGCGGCTTTAAGCTCCGCCTTGGCGTCTTTGAGGTCAGACTTGGCCTGTTCGAGCTCGTCCTGCGTCTTTTTGAGCTTAGCGTCGGAGGACTTGATCTGCTTCTGCAGCTTTTGGACCATAGACGCATTCTGCGGATGGTCCTGCGCATAGGAGTAGGCAGCCCATCCGGTTCCGCAGCACAGGGCGCCAACGGCGATGATGCCAAGGGCGATGGCGGGAGCATACGATTTGCCCAAGCGCTTACGGGCCAACTTGTACTCAGCCTTTGCCGTTTTGAGGCTTTCGCGATCTTGCGCAAGCTGCTCCTCTTCGGTCAGGGGCGTCGTGTCGGCGTGGAACGCGGGCTCGGTCACCGCGTCTTCGATCGTGGTGCCAAAGCCGGACAGAGGATCGCTCTGCACGCGAGTGGTATCGGCCGCCGCTTCGTCCAAGGAGGAATCTGACGAGGATTCCGGCTGGTACGCATTGCTATCTGGAAGCTCCATCGTCTCCTCCGTAGCCGCCTCATCTTCCCGATACGAGTAGGAAGGACTCTGCGTTACTGTTTGGGGCGTAGTGTACGGATCCGCGCCATCGGTCGCAGATGCCGCCTCAGACTCCATGGGAGAATCGGAGTGATAATCAGGCCGGAATGACGACGCGTCCGCCGTCACCGGAGATCCGCACTCAGGGCAAAAGGCTGCGTCATCGGGCAACGATGCTCCGCAAACGGGACATTCCATGGTTCAAAACCCTTCTCGTGTTTCGGTCGTAACCGCTATGCGGTCGCTCTTTTCAACGTCCATGATGTCCCACGATCCACGTAAAGCGTTGCGCAACTTTTTTGATACCTCGATTCCGGCGAGCCCAAGATATATACAATGAAATCTCGAATTTGGTATTGCTGGGAAGGGCTGAAGGAAAAGCTACGATGGCTACGGAAACACCGTGCTCGGTTCTCTATAACGACATCCGCTCGTTCGGGGGTCTCAAGCATCTCGAGATCGCCCGTATGCTCATCAACGGCAATTCGTATGCCGGCAGCGCGTTGCTCGAAAAATGCTCGACCAACCGGTCATACCTCACCCGCTACATCGTGCACCGGGAGCCCGACCAGTGCGCCCCTGGCATCTACAACGACTTCACCGTCACCTCGCTCAACCTTGCCGCGGCGATAGGAACCAAGCTCGGCGGGGGCGACAACGCCTATAAAGCGATCGCCGAACATTATCGCGGACCGGCGGCGCAAGAAATGATGGGCATCCTAGCCGAGTACGGTCTCGACGACCGTCTCTATGCCAACGCCCTGGGACGCATCGACAGTTCAGACGATCACGGCATCCGAGAGAAGAGCACGCTTTACCTCATGCTCTTTGTTGCGACGGGCGCTCTCGCCGACCCCGCACAGGGCGTCGCGACCGTCGAGAGGTACTGCGACAGCAAGATGGGCGGGCACTTTGGCACCACCGAGACCACGGTGGGGCGCAGCTTTATGAGTAACCTCGAAGACCAGCGCACTACCGCCCCCAATCTCGGCCTGCTCAGAACACATGCCGGCAACAGCGTCGATATGCAGATCCACCCGCTCACGCGCGACCCGCGCGGCACGGTCATCGGCTCGCTTCCCAAGACGTCGCCCCGCATCACCGATGTCGGCGCGGATGCATCGCGCGAGCACCTGCGCATCTGGCTCGAGAATGGACATTGGTACGCCCAGGGCCTGGGATCGACCAACGGCACCGTGCTCGAGTCGGGCGCGGGCGAGGGCGACACCGTAATCGAACCGCCCCGCGACCAGCGTATACCCGGCAAAATCTATCCTCCGGTCGAGATCGCCAACAGCGACCGTCTCCACCTGGGCCTTTACACCACATTCCTGGTTATCGTGGACTAATATCGCTCAATCAGATTAAGGAACATCATGGATACCGATGGCACCGCCCATAACGGCAAGTTCATTCGACTCGATTCGTTTGATACGGCCGCCGCGATCGACCCCAACGCCGAGGACGAAGCCAAGCGCCGGTTCATGACGCTCATAGTGCAAGCGGACCATCGCGGCGCCGGCAACAACGGCCACGTGCTACGGGCAACCAACACGAGCGGCGAGATTTTTGCCATCAAGCTGCTTGCAGACAATACCCTGCTAACCGACGTCACGCCCGAGCGCTCCGCCGAGCAATCGGCGCTGCACTTGGCAAACACCGCAGCGCTCTTTGAGGAATACCGCACGCTGTGCACTGTCTCGCACCTGCGGGGCTTCCCTCGCGTTTACGGCTATGGCTCCTGCGAGGACAACCCGCTCATCCTCATGGAATGGGTCGAAGGCGTCTCGCTCAAACAGGCGCTTCCCCTGCTCCCGCACGACCACGCAGGCGGGCTCACCACCAAGACCATCGCTTCGATTGGTCTGGCGGTACTCGGAACGCTGCTAAGGACAAAAGAACTCGTCAACCCCATCGTGCATCGCGATCTCTCGCCCGCCAACATCATGTTTCGCACGGACAGCCGAGACCTCTCGCAGCAGATCGTCGAGCACTCCTTCGACCCCTGCCTTGTCGATATGGGCTCCGCGACATCCGTTCTCGACAACGCCGCCCTCACCAGACGCGCCGACATCTGGCGCTTCGCCACGCCCGCATACGCCGCGCCCGAGATGCTCACGCAGGACATCGACGGCATCGCCGCGCTTCGCCACTCGCCCGCCATCGACGTCTACGCGTTCTCGAGTATCCTGTACGAGCTCTACAGCGGGCGCAAACCGTTCGATGTCGAATCGACGGGCGCCGCAGCCATGGGCTCGTTCTACCTCATCAAAACCCAGACCAAGCCCGCGCCGCTCAAGCCGCGCTGCGACACGGATGAGCCGCTTATCCAGATAATCATGCAGGGCCTTTCGGTCGAGCAAGCCGACCGCCCATCTGAGCAGGAAATGTTCGACCTGCTTGCAGGGTACACACCCGCCTCCGGGCTTCAAGACACCGTCGACGCCGGCAGCGAGGTGCCCGTCGATATCGATGCCGGCACGCACCTCAAGATCGACGTCGCGGCCGAACGCGCTCAGGCGGTCCTCGATGCCGCACGGGCAAAATCGCTCTCCCGCCGAAGGTTCGTTATCGGGGGCGTCACCGCTCTGGTGGCAGGCGTTGCTGTCGCAGGCGTCGCAACCCATGGTTTTGGTATCCCCGAGTACCTGGACGGCATCCGTGGCAAACTCGGTGACTATACATGGGAACAGCTGCAGGACATCTCACTCAAGATCAGAGACGCCTCGGATGATACCGAGGCGCGCGGGATCGCCATGAAGTACCATCTGCTCGACGAGAAGGGCCATATCCCCTATCCGTGCGTCAAACAGGTGACGCTCGGTAATGGCATCACGGTGGGTGTGCAGCTCGTGGGCATCCGTCACGATGACCTTACCGACGGCACGGGCAAGGCCGGGCTTTCGTTTATGTTCGATGCCGGTATCGCCGAACGCGACGCCAACGCCTCACCCACCACGCGCGGCTGGCGCGCATGCGACCTGCGCACATGGCTCGATCAAACCGGGCTCGATCTGCTGCCGGAAGACCTGCGCATACGCATCGCCCAGGTTGACAAGCTGTCCAACAACGTAGGCGCCGCGACCGATGCGTCCTGTCTGACCGCACTCGCAGCCTCGCTTTGGTTACCCTCGATGGCCGAGCTTGCGGGCAAGCAACCGCCCAAGACCTTCTCTGAGGAATTCCAGTGGCTCTCGCCCATCTATAGCGATGAGGGCAAGGAGTACCAGCTGTTCCGCGAACTGGAGATCACGCCGTATTCATCGAACGACAAGCTCGTCCGTCAATGGAAGGGCAAGGACACGTGCTGGTGGCAGCGCACGGTGAGCCCGGACAAGACAGCCGAAGAGGGAACGCTCTGTCTCAACCGCGTAGGCGCCAACGGCGACGTCTTCATGTTCTCGACGCCCGCCCACGACCCCGACAAGCGCACCTGCGTGATCCCGGGATTCTGCATCTAGGGGCGCGGCGGCCCAGATACGCGGCCGATATTCGGAGCGGCTATCCAATCTCATTTGTCATGCATATAGACGCTTGGGCGCTTCATTCTATGGAGCGCCCCTTAATCGTTTTGATTTCACTAGATACCCCCAGGGGGTATGGGTGTATAGTAACTATCGGCAAACTTCAAACCGAACAGAAAGGAGAAGCCATGGCTCAAGATAAGTTCGACGTGGGCGGCATGACCTGCGCGGCGTGCCAGGCGCATGTCGACCGCGCCGTGAGCAAACTCGATGGCGTGCAGTCTGTCGCCGTCAACCTGCTCGCCGGCTCCATGCTGGTCGACTACGACCCCGCGGCCGTCACGCCGCAGGACATCTGCACCGCCGTCGACCGTGCCGGCTACTCGGCGTCGCCCGTCGATGCGGCCTCCGGCAACACCGGCAGCGCGTCGCAGGCCAGGTCCGGCGCCGCCCATATGGAGTCGCCCACCAAAAAACTCGAGGCCGCAGCGGCCGCCATGCGCACCCGTCTTATCATCTCGATCGTCTTTCTTATCCCCCTCTTCTATATAGGCATGGGGCACATGCTGGGCTGGCCGCTGCCCGCGGTCTTTACCGATCACACGCACAGCATGACGCTCGCGTTGACCGAGCTCTGCCTGCTCATCCCCATCGTCTATGTCAACGATGCCTACTTTATCAACGGCTTCAAGTCACTTGCGCATGGCGCCCCCACCATGGACGCGCTCATCGCCGTGGGCGCTTCCGCGTCGGTAGCCTGGTCGCTCTACGCCATGTTCGTCATGGCCGACCAACTGGCCGCCGGGCAGGTGCACGAGGCCATGATGACGGGCATGGACAACCTCTACTTCGAGAGCGCCGGCACCATCCTCGCGCTCGTCACCGTGGGCAAGTACCTCGAGACGCGCAGCAAGTCCAAGACCGGCGGCGCCATCGAAGCCCTGATCGATCTGGCGCCCAAGACGGCCACCGTCGTTGCCGATGATGGCTCCGAGTCCACCGTCGACGTCGACGCCATCCTGCCCGGGCAGGTGCTGCGCGTGCGCCCTGGCGAGTCGATCCCCGTGGACGGCGTGGTGCTCGAGGGCGCCTCGGCCGTGGACGAGAGCGCGCTCACGGGCGAATCCATCCCCGTGGAAAAGGGCCCCGGTGCCACCGTCAGCGCGGCGACCGTCAACCGCACGGGTTCGTTCACCTTCCGCGCCACCCGCGTGGGTGCCGACACATCGCTCGCCAAGATCATTCAGCTGGTGGAGGATGCCAACGCCACCAAGGCGCCCATCGCCCGCTTGGCCGACAAGGTCGCCGGCGTGTTCGTGCCCGTGGTGTTCGCGATCTCGGCTGTGACCTTTGTTGCATGGCTGGTGCTCATCGGCAGCATCAACGAGGCGCTCACCTCCGCCGTGGCCGTGCTGGTGATCAGCTGCCCGTGCGCGCTGGGCCTGGCCACGCCCGTCGCCATCATGGTGGGCACCGGCAAGGGTGCCGAGATGGGCATTCTGTTCAAGAGTGCCGAGGCGCTGGAGAACCTGCGCGGCGTGAGCACCGTGGTGCTCGACAAGACGGGTACCGTCACCAAGGGCACGCCCGCGGTGACCGATATCGTGGTGGCCAAGCGCGCTGACGGCAGCGCTGCCATGAGCGAGAAGGCACTGCTCAAGCTGGCCGCCGCCCTCGAGCGCCAAAGCGAGCACCCGCTGGCCGAGGCCATCATGGCGGAATGCAGCGAGCGCGGCATCGTCGCACGCACCGTCGAGGACTTTAAAGCCGTTCCCGGTCGCGGCGTCACGGCTCGCGAGGGCCAGAACTCCGTGGCAGCTGGCAACGCCATGCTCATGGCCGAACTCGGGGTCCAGGTGCCTGCCGGCCTTGCCGATCGCTTTGCCACCGATGGCAAGACGCCAATGTTCTTTGCCAAGAACGGTGAGCTCATGGGTACGATCGCCGTGGCCGATGAGGTCAAGCAGACAAGCGCCGCTGCCATCGCCGCCTTGCGCAAGCTCGGCGTCGAGATCCGCATGCTCACCGGTGACAACCGCGTGACGGCCCAGGCCATCGCCCGCCAGGTGGGTCTTGAGCCGAACCAGGTCATCGCCGACGTCATGCCCGCCGACAAGGAGCGCCACGTACGCGAGCTGCAGCAAGGCGGCGGCAAGGTCGCCATGGTGGGCGACGGCATCAACGACTCCCCCGCCTTGGCGCGCGCCAACGTGGGCCTTGCCATCGGGACCGGCGCCGACATCGCCAAGGAGGGCGCCGATGTGGTGCTCATGAAGAGCGACCTCATGGATGTCGCCCGCGCCATCGAGCTCAGCCGCGCGACGATCCGCAACATCAAGCAGGATCTGTTCTGGGCGCTCTTCTATAACGGCATCGGCATTCCGCTGGCCGCCGGCGTGTTCTTTCCGCTCACCGGCTGGCAGCTCTCGCCCATGTTCGGTGCCGCCGCCATGAGCCTGTCGAGTGTGTGCGTGGTGAGCAACGCGCTGCGGCTGCGAACATTTCGTCCCAAAGTGGCGGCGCAGGCCGCCGTGGCAAAATAGGTTTCTACAACTCCGAATCTAAGGGAGATCAACATGAACTACGTTATTAAGACCCAGGGCCTTATGTGCGGCCATTGCGACGCCACCGTCGAGACCGCCCTGCTCAACGTCGCCGGTGTAACCGATGCCGACGCCGATCACGAAACCCAGACCGTACAGGTAGAGTGTGAGGACTCCGTGACCCCCGAGCAGCTCTCCGAAGCCGTCGAGAACGCCGGCGAGAAGTTCCACGCCCTGTCCGTCGACGCCGCTTAGCGGCAGCACCGCCTGTCTTTGCCGACAAGCAACGTTGTCCACCCCAACAGAAACGAGGACCCCATCATGATGGCAGACCACAAATCCGTGACCCGCATGCTCAAGACCGCGCGCGGACAGCTCGATGGCATCCTCAAGATGGTGGACGAGGACCGCTACTGCATCGATATCTCCACGCAGCTCATGGCCACGCAGGCGCTCATCGCCCGCATCAACGCCGACGTTCTCAAGGCCCATATCGAGGGTTGCGTGACCTCGGCGATCGAATCGGGCGATGAGGAGCTCAAGGCAAAAAAGATCGCCGAGATAGAGCGCGTGGTGGACAAGCTCGCCAAGTAGAATCGCGACGGCGCAACGGACCGCGGTATTACCAAAACACAGCAAAATGGCGCAGCGGACATGTTCCCTGCGCCATTTTGGGTATAGTAGCGACCATTGAACGCATCGAAAGGTATTGCAGCATGGATAACTTCATGAAAGGCCGCTACGGCGCCGACGAACTCACCATCGTCATGGGGCTTGCGGGCCTCATCCTCGCCCTTATCGGCTCGCTCACCCACCAGCAGTGGCTCACCTGGGTCGCTATCTTTGTGATCGTGGTGGGCGTCTTGCGCGGTCTGTCCAAGAACACCGCCGCGCGTCAGGCCGAGAACGGCAAGTTTGTAAGCGCCACCGCCAAGGTGCCCGGCCTGGGCAAGTTCGTCGCCAGCCTGGGCGGCAACGGCTACAGCGCTGCCAGCGGCATGGGCGGCGCCGCCGGTGCCAAGGCCACCAAAGAGGACCTCGAACGCGCCAAGCGCACCGCCAAGAAGATGTGGAAGCAGCGCAAGACGACCGCTTTTCTCAAGTGCCCCAACTGCGGTCAGATGCTCTCGGTTCCCAAGGGCAAGGGCAAGATCCGCGTCACCTGCCCCAAATGCCACGCCAAGATGGAAACCCGCTCCTAACCAGCTGCCCCGCCTGCGATTGGGGACGTAGCAAAACGGCAGGTTCCGAAGAACCTGCCGTTTTGCTACGTCCCCAATCGCAGGCGGGGCGCCTTTTTATGCCGGCATCGACATGATGGCGTCAAGCTCGGAGTCCACCTCGGGCAGGTGCTTGACCTTGAGCCTTTCGGCCAGCACACCGCGACACATCACGTGGAGCGGGTCGCGCAGGGCGCTTAGATCATCGAGCGGGTTGTCGCGAACCACCATGATGTCGGCCGATTTACCGCACTCCACGCTGCCGGTCTCGCTTGCCAGCCCCAACAGCTCGGCATTGACCTGCGTTGCCGTGTGCAAGGCAAACGCATTGCTCACGCCCACGTATTTGGCAAAATAGGCCACCTCGCGCCACATGTCGTATTGAGTCACAAACGGACAGCTCGAATCAGTACCCAGACCCACTTTGATGCCCGCGTCGAGTGCCGCGCGGGCGCTCTCGATAATGCCCGCGCATACGATGTCGCCGTTCTTTTTCTGGGTGTCAGTCGAGTGCGTCTTGGCCGGATCCAGCAGCACAAACGGCAGCGCCGGGCTGATGGTGCACGTCACGCTGGGCCGGCGCCCCGCAAGCTGCGTGCCCGCCGCACCGCGATAGAGCTCCAAGATCTCAGGGGTCATGGGCGCACCGTGTTCGATCGTGTCGACACCGGCCTTGAGCGCCGTGGCCACACCCTCGGTGCTCTCGACATGGGCCATGACTGGCAGTCCCAGCCGATGCGCCTCAGCACACGCCGCCGCAGCGAGCTCAAGCGGCATGCGCAGCACGCCGGGCTCCCCCACCTTGGTCGCATCGAACACGCCGCCCGTCACAAAGAGCTTGATAACGTCGGCCCCACGCGCAAACAGGTCGCGCACCTGCTCGGCAGCTTCGTCCGGTGTAGTGGCGATCTGGGCAAAAAGCCCCGCACCATGCCCGTCTGGCACCGTGATACCCGTACCCGGAGCCACGATGCGCGGCCCCGCATACTTGCCCGCATCGATCGCGTTGCGCACGGCGATGTCGGCAAAGAGCGGGTCGCCGGCGCCGCGCACCGTCGTCACGCCGCTTGCCAGCTGCTGTTGCGCGCTCCCCTTGAGGATATGCCGCACGATGACACGCCCTACAGGGTTGTCGAGCTTCTTCATAAGAGCGCCCGCGTCGCCGGCCGAGACCGGCTTGCCCGACCCGCAGAAGTGTACATGCATGTTGATAAGGCCCGGGAGCAGATAGGCGCCTGCAAGATCGATAACTTTGGCTCCCGCCGGCGCCTGGGCCACCGCGCTCGGACCCACCCAGGTGATCACACCTTGCTCGACCACCACGGCACGGTTGCGCTGCGGTTCCATATGCTCGCTGCCATCCAAGACAGTCGCGTTGATAAACATAACGGGACGAGATGCCGACACCATCGGAGCTCCCTTCGGCAAGGATTGTCAACACCTGTCCAATTATGACCTGTCCGACGACCATCCGCACCTTACAATCATCTGAGATTTGCACCGTTATCCTCTGTTTGAGCCTCCAACCTGTGCAGATCTCAGACAAACACTCGTGAGCTCCACCCATACGTCTGAGTTCTGCACAGATTAACAGCCGCCGATTCGTCAATCTGTTCAAAACTCAGACACCCTGCCGCGGACCTCTATGGAGCTGCGCCACATCTAGACCCCGTACTAGACCCCGTACCAGGATTCGCACCACTCGTTCGCCCGTTCCTTGCTCCTGGGCACCCCGGCACGCTCGAGCTTCTCGATCAACTTCTCTGGCTCCTTAAGCTCAGAGAACGAGAATCTCAACACCTTATGTCCCAACATCGTCAAATGTGATTCGCGCAAGCGCTCGGCCGCAAAGGCATCGATCGAAACCTCGCGGGCGCCGTCATGCTCGACATAATATTTATCCAGCCCGTCAAGCTCGCCGATCAGTTGGGTTCCATCCTCAAGAACCCAAAGGTAGTCGACCCTAAAGGTCTTCTCGGGATCCAAGGGGTCTACAAACTCGACCTGAAGGCGCGGCACCGCAAACCCGTATACGATAAAGAACGCCCGGAACCGTGATTCGCCTCCGTTCTCGGAAAGCCCGTCGGCATAACGCGCGATGCACAGCGCCCGCCGGATCCCTCTTCGCTTAGACGCGTGCTCTCGCAACCCCTGCATCAGGTCTTCACGGGTCGCATCCGTCCGTCGCAACGCAGAATCCGCGATCGCCAGACCAAACGAAAACGGCGCACGCAGCAGGCAATCCTCGACGGTGCGCCACAGTCCCGTCACGTAAACCCCCTCGTGTACCTCACAAGGCGGGCAGGCATCGGGACGCAGCAGACGAACAGGAGCCTTGAGCAGAGAGGGCTTGTTGCGCAGTACCAGATACCGAGGACCCACCAGCGGATAGGGAACCTCCAGGCCCCAAACCAGCGCGGCGTCATAACCCCAGAACGACCAGGCGGGATGCAGCACAGAAAGGCCCTCGATCATCAACTTGGCTCGCTCCGCGACATTGAACGCTTTCCAATCCTCAGCCGCAACGAACAGGTTGTGCTCGGGCTCGATAATACCCTCAAGCTGCGCGTGACGCCTCAGCCACATGGCATCCCTGTGCGTCGGCGGCACCAGCATGGCCCCCGCCGCACGTGCCCGTCCAAGTTGAACCAACACTCTGCGACGTGCCACGGTGTCGTAGTTTTTGGCTTTGACTCTTGTGCGATTCGAAGCGGACAACTCGACCACTCCCCATTTTTCGAGCAACGTCTTAGTTCTGCACAGATTGCGGCCCTTGATCCTTTAAATCTGTGCAGATCTAAGACCCCAGGCCCCGCCGCATGCGACTATCCACGTTCACGCATCGGGCTCGAGACTCCGAACTTTAAGCGTGGACGTATAGCGGCCATCGACGCCCATCACGTCATGCAGCAAGCGCAGGAAATAGCTCACACGGGCATAATCGATACCGTTATCCGGATCATCGTCATGAACATCACCGGGGCCATCGAGCATCGTCGCCGCCGCAGGTGCCACATCATAGAGCCGCAACTGCCCTACAGTGAGCCACGCACCGTCCACGCAAGCGATGTGCAATGCGACCACGCCGTCACGCCAGCGGTCGACCTCGACCACATGCGGGTCGTAGACGTCGTAGCGCTTTCCGGTCCGCGTGTCACTCAGAACGCATACGCCGGTATCAGGATCCTTATCCAAAATGGAGAATCGGGAGAAATAGATCGAGTCACGCACCTGCGAGAGGCGCTCATGGGCGGCGCTCGACAGCGACGCGGGCGGTTCGTCCACATACAGTGCCAGCAGACTTAGGCCCCGACGATACGGCCGCTCAAAGAGCAGCCACTCGGTAAACGCCATATTGTTCGTAGTAATTTGCTCGATTGAAGGGGCTTCGGCCTCAAAGATCGCCGGCCGGACGATTACCTCGTATTGCTCGGCCGCCGCGTCGATATACTGAAACTTCCGTAGCGACCAATACCGCGCCATATCGGCGATATCGTCGATAACAAGCTCAAGGTCCTTGTTGCGAGCAGATCTCATGACAGCCTCCTTGCGTCGATACTCAACACAAGGCTACGGTTGAGACGGGCGGGCTGGGGCGCAACCGGCAAAGAAGACAAGGGCATGCAAACAAAGCGCCGACCACACGCTGACCAAATACCGAAAAGTTGCCACCAGCCGCTACAAACTCGCAGCTCAGACGTTCGAACATGCAGGTCGAATGCCCAAGCGGTGCCCTCGCTACACACAAATAACGCAGCGGAAAGGCGTCAGACGCCGGCGAACGAAAAGGCCGAGGCCAGCACACTGCAAGCCTCGGCTTTTCAAGTTATGCCACCAAGCCGCCAGACGGGCGCTTGGCCGTAGAGAATCGATTCTACAGATCGAGCGCGGCGGCAACCTCGGCCACACACGCAAGGGCGTCGGCCATGGCATTGACCACGAGCGAGCTGCCGTTGCGGGCGTCTCCGGCCACATAGACCGGCGCGGCATCCGTAGCAACGCCCTCGCCGTGTGCCGCCAAATGCGAACCGTCGGCCGCCATCACGGGCAGCGGGCGGCCCTGCGTGGCGACCGGCACCTTAAGCGCATCGAACACACCGTGCTCGGGGCCCGTAAAGCCGCAGGCGATGAGCACCAGCTGTGCGGGCACCTCGCGCTCGGTATCCATGCGGCGCTCGGGCTTGCCGGCCGACCAGTCCAGATCGACCACGCGCAGCCCCGCTGCGGCGCCCGATTTGTCGAGCACGACCTCGAGCGTGTCGATACCCCACTCGCGCATCTCGCCACCCATGGCGGCGATTGCCTCGGCCTGGCCGTAGTCGGTCTTTTTGACGTTGGGCCACTGCGGCCACGGGTTCGACGCGGCGCGCTTGTCGGGCGCGGCGGGCATGAACTCAAACTGGCGCACGCTCTTGGCGCCCTGGCGGACCGCTGTGCCCACGCAGTCGTTGCCGGTGTCGCCACCGCCGATGACCACGACATCGAGGCCCTGGGCCGAGATCGCAGGCGCACCGCCGCCGAGCACAGAGCGAGTCGAGCTCGTAAGGTAGTCGACCGCATAGACCACGCCGGGCGCATCGACATTCTGAGCCGCCAGACCACGCGCCGCACGGGCGCCGGCAGCCACGACCACGGCATCGAAGTCGTCGAGCTTGGCCGCCACGGCGGGATCTGCCGCATCGGCGCCCAGCTCAAATGCTATACCGAGCTCGCGCATGAGCGCCACGCGGCGCTCAACCACCGACTTCTCGAGCTTCATGTTGGGGATGCCGTACATGAGCAGGCCGCCGGGACGGTCGTCGCGCTCAAAGACGGTGACGCGGGCACCGCGGCGAGCAAGCTCCCAAGCCGCGACCAGACCGGCCGGGCCCGAGCCCACCACGGCAACCGTTGGCGCGTCCGGCGCCGCCGGTTCAAAGCGGCGCGGACCGCCATTTGCCCACTCGTGGTCGCTGATCGCACGCTCGTTGTCGTGGATCGTCGTGGGCTGCCCGTCGACCGATCCAAGGTTGCAGGCGGCCTCGCACAGTGCCGGGCACACGCGGCTCGTGAACTCGGGCATAGGAGAGGTGAGCGACAAGCGCTCGGCAGCCTCTTTCCAGCGGCCGCGATACACCAGCTCGTTCCACTCGGGAATCAGGTTGTGCAGCGGACAGCCGCTCGGACGGGCCTTGCCAAAGCTCGCACCCATCTGGCAAAACGCCACGCCGCACATCATGCAACGGCTGGCCTGGGCGCGGCGCGCGTCGTCATCGAGCTCCACGTAGAGTGGATCGAAGTCACGGCTGCGCTCGTCCACGGGGCGTAGCTCATGGGCCACACGATCGATATCAAGAAAAGCACCGGGCTTGCCCATGGTACTTACGCCTCCTTCTTGGTCGAAGCGACGGCGGGAACCGTCACGTCAAAGCGCTCGACGGTTGCCGCGTCCGCGCGGCCGGTCACGATCTCAAACGCCAGCTCCTCGGCCTGCGCGTGGGTCTTTCCCGCCGCCTCGGCTGCCGCCACGATGTTCAGCACGCGCTCGTACTCGGTGGGGATGACCTTCACAAAGAACTTGGACATCTTCTCAAAGCTATAGAGCAGCTTGATGCCGCGCGGGCTCTGGGTGTTGTCGACGTGCTCCTGGATGAGCGAGCGGATCTGCTCGAGCTCCTCTGCCGTCGGTGCCTTGAGCTCGACGCTCTCGTGGTTGGTGCGCGCATCGAGCGTGCCGTACTGGTCGAAGACATAGGCCACGCCGCCCGTCATGCCGGCGGCGAAGTTCTGGCCGACCTCGCCCAAGATGAGCGCCAGACCGCCGGTCATGTATTCGCAGCCGTGGTTGCCGCAACCCTCGACCACCACGGTGGCGCCGGAATTGCGCACGGCGAAGCGCTGGCCGGCAAGGCCGTTGATGAAGCCGCGCCCGCTCGTGGCGCCAAAGAAGGCCACGTTGCCCACGATGATGTTCTCATCGAACTTATACGTGGCGCGCGGGTTGGGTCGCACCGACACCTTGCCGCCCGAAAGCCCCTTGCCAAAGTAGTCGTTGGCGTCGCCACACACGTTGAGCGCGATACCGCGCGGCAAAAAGGCGCCAAAGCTCTGACCGGCAGAACCGTTGCAGTCGATCGTGATCGAGCCGTCGGGCAGTCCCTCGGGATGCGCCGTGGTCACGGCGTTGCCCAGGATGGTGCCCACGCAGCGATTGACGTTGGCGATATCGGCATGGAAGCGGATCGGGCGCAGGTGTGCGCGGGCGTCTGCCGTGTAGGGCACGAACAGCGTGGAGTCGAGCGTCTTCTCGAGCTCGGAATCCGCCGCCATCTGGGGCAGGAAGTGACGGCCGTCGGCACCGGGGATATGGGCACCGAACTCGCAGGTACCGCTCGCCAGGACGGGCGACAAATCGAGCAGGTTGGCCTTGCGGTTGCCCGGCACCTCGATCTGGCGCAGGCACTCGGGATGGCCCACCATCTCATCGACGGCACGGAAGCCCAGGCGTGCCATGACCTCGCGCATCTGCTCGGCCACAAAGAGCATGAAGTGCTCCACGTGCTCGGGCTTGCCGCGGAAACCGTGGCGCAGGCGGCAGTTTTGGGTGGCGATGCCCGCCGGGCAGGTGTCCTGCTGGCAGTCGCGCTGCATGAGGCAGCCCATCGAGATGAGCGGCATGGTGGCAAAGCCAAACTCCTCGGCGCCGAGCAGGCAGGCCACGGCGACGTCGGTGCCGTCCATGAGCTTGCCGTCGGCCTCGAGCACCACGCGCGAGCGCAGGCCGTTTTGCAGCAGCGTCTGCTGGGCCTCGGCAAGCCCCAGCTCGAGCGGAAGGCCCGCATGCCAGATGGAATCGCGCTTGGCGGCACCCGAGCCGCCGTTGTGGCCGCTGATCAGGATCTT
>DJRP01000032.1:183772-202753 GCA_002437815.1 Collinsella sp. UBA6357
CACGAGCTTGACCGAC
The DNA here is from genome assembly GCA_002437815.1 of Collinsella sp. UBA6357. GTDB lineage: Bacteria > Actinomycetota > Coriobacteriia > Coriobacteriales > Coriobacteriaceae > Collinsella. The sequence continues at coordinate 183,789 of DJRP01000032.1, forward strand.
ACGCGCGCGCCGGGGTTGGCGTTCTTAAGGTCGAAGATAAGCTCGGCCAGGTCCTCGATCGAATAGATATCGTGATGGGGCGGAGGGCTGATCAGACCGATGCCGGGCGTGGACTGGCGCACCTCGGCGATCCAGGGATAGACCTTCTTGCCGGGCAGATGGCCACCTTCGCCGGGCTTGGCGCCCTGAGCCATCTTGATCTGGATCTCGAAGGCACTCGCCAGATAGCGGCTCGTCACGCCAAAGCGGGCGCTTGCCACCTGTTTGATGGCCGAGTTCTTGGAGTCGCCGTTGGCAAGCGGCGTCTCGCGGCGCGGGTCCTCGCCGCCCTCGCCGGAGTTGGAGCGTCCGTGCAGGCGGTTCATGGCGATGGCCATGCACTCGTGCGCCTCTTGGCTGATGGAGCCATAGGACATGGCGCCGGTGTTGAAGCGCCGGACGATATTGAGCGCGGGCTCGACCTCGTCGAGCGGCACGGCGGTGCGACCCGAGGCGTCGAAGTCGAGCAGGTCGCGCAGGCGCACGGCGCGGCCCTCGCGGTGCAGGCGCGCGCTGTATTGCTTGAAGGTGTCGTAGTCGTCCTCGCGGCACGCGGTCTGCAGCAGATAGACGGTCTGCGGATCGATCAGATGGTCCTCGCCGCCGAGCGGGCGCCACTTGGTAAGGCCGAGGGTCGGCAGCTGCGTAGGAGCCGGCGACTTGAGAATGGCGAGCGCGGCATCGTAGCGTTCATCCTGCTCGAGCTCGACATCGGCAACACCCATGCCGCCCACGCGGCTCACGGTGCCGGCGAAGTACTCGTCCACGAAGTCCTCGGTAAAGCCCACGGCCTCGAAGATCTGAGCCGAGTGGTAGCTCTGCACCGTGGAGATACCCATCTTGGACATGATGGAGACGATACCGTCGGTTGCGGCCTTGTTGTAGTTGGCGACACCCTGCTCGGCCGTGACATCGAGATCGCCGCGGGCCGCCAGATCGGCAATCACAGCGTGTGCGTTATAGGGATAGATGCCGCTGGCAGAGTAGCCCACAAGCGCCGCGAAGTCGTGCGGGGACACGGCGTCGCCGCATTCCACCACAATATCGGCAAAGGTGCGCACGCCGGCGCGAATCAGATGGTTGTGCACGCAGCCCACGGCGAGCAGCGACGGCACGGGCACCTCGCCCTCCCCGGCACGATCCGAGAGCACCACGATGTTCACGCCGTTGCGCACGGCGTCCTCGACCTCTGCCGCAAGCTTGGCGAGCGCCCGTGCGAGCGCGCCCTTGCCGGCATCGCGGCGATACACCGCGCGAAAGCGGTGGGTCTTGAAGCCGGTGCGGTCGATGGAGCAGATGCGGTTGAACTCGTCCTCGTTGAGCAGCGGGCGCTCCAGGCGCACCAGCTGGCAGGCCTGGCGCGAATCCTCGAGCAGGTTGCCATGGTTGCCCAGATACAACACAGTCGAGGTCACCATATGCTCGCGCAAGGCGTCGATCGGCGGGTTGGTGACCTGGGCGAACAGCTGGTAGAAGTAGTCGAAGAACGAGCGGGTCTTCTTGGACAGGCACGCCAGGGGCGCGTCGATGCCCATCGAGGCGAGCGGGGCCTTGCCAGCCTGGGCCATGGGTCGCACGACCTCGTCGATATCGTCCCAGTGGTAGCCGAGCTTGGCCATGCGCACGGTGGCCGGAACCTCGGCGTCCTCGGCGGGCGCCGGCTCGTCGGAACGATCGAGGTCGTCGACCGTGAGCGTCTCCTCGGCGATCCAGTCGCGATAGGGCTTCTCCTTGGCGTAGCGGGCACGAAGCTCGTCGTTGTAGATCACACGGCCGCGGGCGAAATCGACCTCGAGCATCTGGCCGGGCCCCAAGCATCCCGAGGTCAGGATGTTCTCGGGTTTGACCTCGATCGTGCCGACCTCCGAGGCAAGCATGAAGCGGCCGTCGCGCGTCACGTAGTAGCGGGCCGGACGCAGGCCGTTGCGGTCGAGCGCGGCGCCGAGCGTGCGGCCATCGGTAAAGGCGATCGCCGCCGGACCGTCCCAGGGCTCCATGAGCATGGACTGGTAGGCATCGTAGGCGCGGCGGTCCTCGGAGAGGCTGTCGTTATGGTCCCATGGCTCGGGCAGCAGCATAGAGGCGGCGCGCGTGAGGGGACGGCCGTTCATGACAAGGAACTCGAGCACGTTGTCGAGAATCGCGGAGTCGGAGCCCTCGCGGTTGATGATGGGCATCACACGCTCAAGGTCGTGCTGCAGCACGGGGCTGTACAGGTTGGGCTCGCGGGCGCGAATCCAGTTGACGTTGCCCTTGAGGGTGTTGATCTCGCCGTTGTGGATGATGTAGCGGTTGGGGTGAGCACGCTCCCAGCTGGGCGTGGTGTTGGTCGAGTAACGGGAGTGTACGAGCGCCACGGCCGTCTTGACGGCGGCGTCGTTGAGGTCGATGAAGAAGCGGCGCATCTGCGTGGCCACGAGCATGCCCTTGTACACGATGGTGCGCGAGCTCATGGAGCACACGTAGAAGATCTTGTCGTTGAGCGCAAACTCGGCGTCGGCCTTCTTCTCGATGGTGCGGCGGCACACGTACAGGCGACGCTCGAAGGCATCGCCTGCCGGCGTGTCGTCCGGGCGGCCCAAAAATGCCTGCAGAATGGTAGGCATACAGGCGCGGGCCGTCTCACCCAGGTCATGCGGGTCGACCGGCACCTCGCGCCAAAAGAGCAGCGGCACACCGGCCTCGGCGCAGCCTTCCTCAAAGACGCGGCGAGCGTCCTCTACGCCCTTGTCGTCTTGCGGAAAGAACAGCATGGCGACGCCGTAGTCGCCCTCCTCCGGCAGAATCTGCCCGCACTTCTGCGCCTCCTTGCGAAAGAAGTGGTGCGGAACCTGGAACAGGATGCCGGCGCCGTCGCCGGTGTTGCGCTCAAGGCCGGTGCCGCCTCGATGCTCGAGGTTCACCAAGATGGAAAGCGCGTCATCCAGAATCTGATGGTGACGCTCGCCGTTAATATCGGCCAGGGCGCCGATACCGCACGCGTCGTGGTCGAACTCCGGGCGGTAAAGGCCCTGCTGTCGGTGCATGGATGAAGCCTGCATCGCGGTCCTCCCCTAGTAAGCAATCAGTATTGCCGCAACATATTAGGAGGACGCCCATCGCGTAATGTTTCGCCCCTGTTTCGAAACACAAGCGAAACGCGAGCCTCAAATGGTCCCAAAGTGCCAGGGGAAAATGGACCACTCTGCGGCCGCAACGGAACAGTGGTCCATTTTCCCCTGGCACTTTGGGACCATTTTTTGGGGGCGTGTTCAAAAAAAGCGATAGCCGGGTTGTGTAATTCCATATATTCATAGTCGGTTGGTAGGTTATACACTACCTAACAACCATTCGACTCAAAGGAGCACACCATGGGCTATCCGAGCGTCCACCCCACCGGCGTCATCGTCTACGACAAGGACCGCGCCTACAACGGCTACACCATCTTTCCCACCCCCGGTGGAGCACTGCTCATCGATATGAACGGCCGCGAGATCAACCGTTGGGCGGGCCTGGGCGGCTTTCCCAACAAGCTGCTGCCGGGCGGCCAGGTCTTTGGAACCTCGGGCGCCCGCGGAGGAGCGGCGGCCTACCAGGACCAGCTCGATCTGCTGCAGGTCGACTGGGACGGCAACATCGTCTGGAAGTGGGACCACACCGAGCTGGTGGCCGACGAGGACAAAGAACCGCAGTGGCAGGCCCGTCAGCACCACGACTACCAGCGCGAGGGCAACCCGGTTGGCTATTACGCTCCCGGTCTCGAGCCGAAGACCGATAGCGGCAACACCATCATCCTCACGCACGAGAACAGCTACCACCCCGAGATCAGCGACAAGCTTTTGATCGACGACAAAGTAATCGAGGTCACCTGGAACGGCGAGATCGTCTGGGAGTGGCGCGCGAGCGAGCACTTCGAGGAGTTCGGCTTCGACGAGGCGGCCAAAAAGGCCCTCCACGACAACCCCTCCATGCGCGGCGAGGCCGGCGGCGACTGGCTCCACATCAACTGCGTCTCGGAGCTTGGTCCCAACAAGTGGTACGACCGCGGCGACGAGCGTTTCGCGCCCGAGAACCTCATCTTCGACTGCCGCAACGCCAACATCCTCGCCATCATCTCCAAAAAGACCGGCAAGATCGTCTGGAAGCTCGGCCCACGTTTCGACGGCAACGAGGCCGAGAAGAAGATCGGCTGGATCATCGGCCAGCATCACTTCCACATGATTCCCAAGGGCCTTCCCGGCGCGGGCGATTTGCTCGTCTTCGACAACGGCGGCGCGGCGGGCTATGACGCCCCCAACGCCATGTCGCCCGACGGCACCAACGCCGTCCATCGCGACTATTCGCGCATCCTGCAGTTCAACCCCATCACACTCGAGATCACCTGGCAGTACACCCCGCTTGAGGCCGGCTGGCTCCCGTTTGCCGACGGCAGCCGCTTCTACTCGCCGTTCATCAGCTCGGCACAGCGCCTGCCCAACGGCAACACCCTCATCACCGAGGGTTCCGACGGTCATCTGATCGAGGTCACGCCCGACCACGAAATCGTCTGGGAGTATCTGAGCCCCTACTTCAAGGCACCGGCGCCCGGCTTTGCAAGCAACATGGTCTACCGTGCCTACCGCGCGCCCTACGAGTGGGTACCAGAGGTCGAGCACGCGCCCGAGGTCTCGATCGAACCCGTCGACAACGCGACGTTCCGCGTGCCGGGCGCCTCGAGCGAGAAGCTCAACGTGACGGTCGTCGATGGCGTCGACCCGTACCAGTCCGCGCTCACCGGTATGAACTCCGAGGACGAGGAATCGGATGAGGGACATGCGGATTTCTGCATGATGCGCCTCGATACGAGTGAACTCAAGGGAGCCCAGAACAAGGGCCCCAAATTCGACCTCTAACACCCCACCGCCATCCAACGGGCCTCACAATACCCCATAGATCCACCGGCGATCGAACCTGCCACCGCAGACGGGTTCGATCGCCGGCTTTTTCATCCGTCGGCACTTCCTCGGACTCGGAAGTTAGATTATTCAAACTATTTGGTTAGTTATGGTTAACTTTTCTGTATCAAACGGGTATCCTTGCGGCGATATCAAAGCAGCGGACATCGCGCCGCACAAACCCAAGGAGGAACCCGCATGACACAGCAGGATAGTCGGCAGACGATGCAACTCGTCCTCATCCGCCACGGTGAGTCGGAGTGGAACAAGCTCAACCTGTTCACCGGATGGACCGACGTCGACCTGACCGAGACGGGCAGGCAGGAGGCTGCCGCAGGCGGAAAGGCGCTCAAAGACGCGGGTTTCGATTTTGACATCTGCTACACCTCACGGCTCAAGCGCGCCATCCACACGCTCGATGTCGTCTTGGCGCAGATGGACCGCGAGTGGCTTCCCGTCATCAAGTCGTGGAAGCTCAACGAGCGCCACTACGGCGCGCTGCAGGGCCTCAACAAGGCCGATGCCGCCGCCGAGCACGGCGACGAGCAGGTGCTCATCTGGCGCCGCTCCTTCGATGTGCGCCCGCCGGCGCTCGAGCCAGGCGATAAGCGCGACTCGCATGCCCAGGAGCAGTACCGTGACGTCGCGCCCGACCGTCTGCCCTATGCGGAGTGCCTCGCGGATACGATTGAGCGCGCCTGGCCTTATTTCGAGGACGAGATCAGACCGCAGATGCTCGCCGGCAAGCGCGTGCTGATCGCCGCGCACGGCAACTCGCTGCGCGCCCTTGTCATGAAGCTCGAGGGCCTCACGCCCGACGAGATCCTCAAGGTCAACATCCCCACCGGCGTTCCGCTCGTCTATACCCTCGACACCGATTTCAACGTCCTCGACAAGCGATACATCGGCGACCCCCAGACCATCGCCGCCAAGATCGATGCCGTCGCCAACCAGGGAAAAGCACGAAAGTAGCAAACGAACCCGCGCGATGCCGCCACACAACGTCCCGGCGGCATCGCGCAGCACACACAGGAAGCCGACCATGTTAAAAGCACTCCACAGACATTTTGGCGCCAAGCGCACCGGTGGCCACGGCGGCCTCGAGATCGCGCGTCACATCGGACCGGGACTCCTGGTGACCGTTGGGTTCATCGATCCGGGCAACTGGGCCTCCAACATGGCTGCGGGCTCGCAGTTCGGCTACGCGCTGCTATGGGTGGTCACGCTCTCCACCGTCATGCTCATCGTGCTGCAACACAATGCGGCGCACCTGGGCATCGTGACGGGCACCTGCCTTGCCGAGGCCACGATGCACCATCTCCCCCGCGTGCCCGCACGCCTCACCCTCGGCAGCGCCTACCTTGCGACGATCGCCACCGCCATGGCCGAGGTCCTGGGAGGCGCCATCGCACTGCAGATGCTCCTGGGCCTGCCCATCAAACTCGGCTGCATCGTCGTGGCCACGGCATCGGCCGCGATGCTTGCAACGAGCTCCTACAAGCGCGTGGAGCGCTGGATCATCGCCTTCGTGGGTATCGTGGGCTTTTCGTTCTTGGCTGAGCTTGCCCTCGTCGACGTCAACTGGCCACAGGCAGCCATCGGTTGGGTCGCCCCCAGCATGCCGCATGGTTCGGCCGCGATTATCGTAAGCGTGTTAGGGGCGGTGGTCATGCCCCACAACCTCTTTTTGCACTCCGAGGTCATCCAATCCATGCATTTTGAGGAGCAGGGCGAGCATGTCATCGAGGAGCGCCTGCGCTACGAGCTTTTCGACACACTGCTCTCGATGGGCCTCGGCTGGGCGATCAACTCGGCGATGGTCATCTTGGCCGCGACCACGTTCTTCGCTCAGGGCACCGTCGTGAGCGATCTTGCCGTAGCCGCCGCGACGCTCTCCCCCATCTTGGGAGCCGCGAGCTCGACGATCTTCGCCGTGGCGCTGCTGTTCGCGGGACTCTCGAGCAGCATCACGGCCGCGATGGCGGCGGGCACGATCAGTGCGGGAATGTGGGACGAGGAGTACGACATCCACGACCGTCATTCTTCCATCGGCGTGGCGGCCTGCCTTCTTGGCGCGGTGGCCGTCTGCCTGGTCATACGAGAGCCCTTCCAAGGGCTCATCTGGAGCCAGGCGCTGCTTTCGCTTCAGCTGCCCATCACGGTGTTCGTGCTCATCAGGCTCACGAGTTCGCCCCGCGTCATGGGCCGCTACGCCAACTCGCGACCGCTCACGGTATTGCTCATGGCAATCGGCGTGGTCGTGACAGCGCTCGACATCATGCTGCTGGCGGGAGTGTAGGGCCCCTCGCGACCTCGAGGCACATAATGACGAGCCAATGTAACGGATCCGGGGCGCCCCACCCGAGCCGGCGCAAAACAAGGGTGTACACCACCGTCCAAAAACGTCGCGTTTCACCACGTTTGGACGCAGGTGTACACCCTTGTCGCTTGAGATCGTTCGCCGTCTCCAACAGACCCTACGGAGCACGCGGCACTCTTAGCAACAGGCGTAGACCGTCTCGCCGTTCTGTTCCGCCGCGACAATCGAGACCCCGAAGACACGCTCGAGCACGCCTAGGGCAAGCATCTCCTCCGAGGTGCCCGCGGCAACGATACGTCCGCCGTCCATGACGGCGATGCGATCGCAAAAACGCAGGGCAAGCGGTAGATCGTGGATGACGACGGCCGCCGTCATGCCCTGCTCGTGCACAAGCCCCCGGGCAAGCCGCATCACGTCGAGCGCCGCACGCGGATCGAGATAGGTCGTGGGCTCATCGAGAAGCACCGTCCGGGCCTGTTGGGCGAGCACCATGGCGATAAACGCCCGCTGGCGCTCACCGCCCGAGAGCGTTCGGGCCGGTTTATGGGCGAGGGACTCGATCCCCGCCGCGCGCATCGCCTCGGCAACGACCTGCCGACCCTTCGCGTCGAGCCCGCCGAACGGCCCCATATGCACGTATCGGCCGCAGGAGACGAGCGCCTCGACGTCCATGGAGGGCGTGCGGTGGATCTGGGGCAGTAGGGCGATGCGCTCGGCGCGCTCTCGGGCGGAAAGCGCGGCGACCGGTTCTCCTTCCGTGAGTACCTCCCCCGCTGCGGGCTCGAGCACGCCGTCGATCACGCGGAGAAGCGTCGATTTGCCGCACCCGTTGGGGCCGACGATCCCCATCAAGGCATGTCGGGGCAACACGAGCGAAAGCCCATCCAGCACCGCCCGCTCACCATAGCCGAAACGCACGCCTTGAACCTCGACCGCCGCGTCCGACCCCAATTTGGGGACTGTCCCCATTTTGGGGTTGGTACGCATGGCGGGATCGCCTGCCCTATTCATCGCGATAGCCCTTTCCCCGCAAGATCAGATAGATGAAGAACGGCCCGCCCACGAGCGACAGCAAGATGCCGACCGGCAGCTCATAAGGCGCAAAGGCCGTGCGCGCCACCGTGTCACAAAAGACCGTAAACGCCGCACCGCAAAGCGCGCTCAGCGGGATGACGGCACGGTTGTCATGCCCCGCCAGGTGGCGTACCGCGTGGGGCACCATGAGTCCCACAAAGCCGATGAGACCACCAAAGCTCACCGCGCAGCCCGCGAGAAGCGCCGCTACGGCGAGCGCGACCACGCGCACCGCGACCGTCCGCATGCCGAGCCCGTGCGCGGTCTCGCGCCCCAGCGAGAGCACGTTCAGGCGGTTCGCAAGGCAACAGGCGGCAGCGATACCCACGACGGTAAGCGCCGCCGGTGCCACCAGGTTGCGCATGAGCACGCCCGAGAAACCGCCCACCAGGTAGGCGGACGAGCCCACATAGACGTTCGGCGCCACAAGCAGCACGACATTCATGCCCGCACCCGCCACGGCGTTGAGCGCCACGCCGGAAAGCACCACGGTGAGCCGCGACACGCCCGAGCGCGCCGACACGGCGAACACGAGCCCGGCGGCGATGAGCGCGCCCGCGAACGCGACAAGCGGCAGAAGCTCTCGCGGCGGGTTGTTGTAGAACATCGGGACGGCCGAGACGGCGAGCACCGCCAGACCGGCCCCGGAGTTGATGCCGATCACGCTGGGGCTCGCGAGCGGGTTGTCGAGCACCGCCTGGATCAGGGCGCCCGATACGGCGAGCGCCGCCCCGGCCACAAGGCCGGCGACGACGCGAGGCAACCGGATATTCACGATGATGTTGGCGGCCGAGGCATCGACCGGCGAGCCCGCCACATAGGCGAGGATATCACGCACCGAGACGGAGCTCGGTCCCGTGCAGAACGCCGCGAGCGAGATGAGGCAGAGGAGCGCGAAGGCGACGGCGGCCAGGCGCACGGGACGGGACAGGCGCCCTGCGGCGTGCGCCGCACGGTCACGCATCGATCTGCTCATGGAAGCTCCTCCGCTATTTCATCTTTGCCAGGGCCTTGCCCAGAATCTTATAGGATTCGGCCCATTTGGCGTTGGGCTTGCTCATGAAGTGCGCGCTGTCGAGCACCTTGTAGTTACCCTTCTTGACCGCCTTGAGCTCGCTCCACGCCGGGTTCGAGGACACGGATTGCTCGAAATTGCGATTCTGAGCGTCGGCACCGGTGCCAACGGAGATCACGAAGATGTAGTCGGGGTCGAGGTCGGCGATGGACTCGAGCGAGAAATCGCTGAGCGCGCTCGGGTTCTCGTCGCACACGTTGGTGGCACCCAGCTCCTTGAGCATCGCTCCGGTCATGCCGGTCGAATCCTGCGCGGTGACGCCCTTGGAATACGAACTCATCACGAGCACGCGCGGCGCCTTCTTGGAAACGTCGTACTTCTTGACGACCTGCTTGATCTGCGTCTGGATGTCGAGGCCGTTGCTCTGGAACAGGTCCTCGCGCCCGGTGATGGCCGTGCAGATGCGCAGCATCCGCAGGTAGTCGTCGAACGACGTGACCTTGAAGAACGCGGAGGGGATGCTGGACGCGTCGAGCGCGCTCTTGAGGTCGGACTGCGAGACGCCCGTCGAGTGCTTGCCGTCCGAAAGGCCCGTCGCGATAACGAAGTCGGGGTTCTGGCCCATGATGGACTCGAGCGAGAGCGACGTCGAGCGGCCGACGCTCGCGACCTTGGAGCTGTCGACGCCGTAATTCTCATAGGCGTCGTCCGTCGCGGCGGTGAGCTTGCCGCCGGCAAGCTCCCACACGTTGGCGAAGCTGCCCATGCAGGCGACCACACGCTGGGGATCCTTGACGGTCACGACGTTGCCCAGGTCGTCCTTGAAGCTGACGGTGCCGTCCTTCTTGACCTTGAGGTCGACGGATTTGGCGAGCTTGGAGCTGGTGTCGACCTTGGTCTTCTTGGAGGCCTTGGTCGCCGAAGAGGACGAGGCGGAGCCCGCGGCCTGCGCGCTTCCCGTGGCAGCGCCGGTGGTTTCGGTGCCGCCGCAGGCGGCAAGGCTCAGCGTGAGGGCGGCGGCAGCGGCCACGGCGGCGGCGCGATGCAGCCCCGTCTTGATCGGATGGTTCATCGGTCAGATTTTCCTTTCATCTTGCAGATGTTCAACTTGCAGCGGGGAATCAAGCCGAGGGACAGCCCGGAGCGAAAGCGCCGGGCGATAAGGGGGCGGCCAGATGCAGCCGCCCTTCCCCCGATATAAAAGCAAACTAAACCCGGCAGAATTCCCGGGCATGATCGGCGAAGAGATCACGGACCGCGGGATATTCGCCGAGGCCCGCGACGACGGGGTCGACCGCAATTCCCGCCGCGGCAAAACGCGCGGCCAGGCTGTCGGGCCGCTTTCCAAAGACCTGCCGCATGGCATGGTGGCCGGCGGCGATCATCAACGGGGCGAGCGTGACCGCCCGGACACCGGAATCCGCAATCTCGCGAACGGTCGCATCCGAGGTGGTCATCGTGGTCAGGATCGCGTCATCGCGTCCCCGCGCATCAAGGGCACGGCGCAGGGCATCGAGCGCATCGAAGGCGCTCTCCCCCGCCGGACGCGGACAATCCGCCGGCCAAGACTCCCCGTGCGCGACGAGCACCACGCGGGCATTCGTGCGACGCGGATGCTCCGCACCCAGGATCTCCGCGAGCCTCACGGCATCCGCGTGACAGGCGACAAGCGGTTGCCCCACCCGCGCGGTATCCCCGCAGGCGGCCTGCACCCGCGCACGCAGATCGTGCATGGCCCAGCCTTCGGCGAAAAACCCGGGCTGCACGGCGATGTGCCTACAGCCCTCACGCGCGAGCCGGGCCAACGTGTCCTCGAGCGAGACGCAGGCACGCCTCTGCTTGGCGAGGACCTCCATGACCGCCGTGCTTGTGAACGCAGAGACACATCGCGCGGGCGCCACGGCCCCGCCCACGCAGGCCGCGATCGGCTCAATCGTACGGGCCGCAGCGCCTTCCTGCGCCGTTCCGTACGCCGCGAACACCACGGCGTCCATGGGGCCGCGTTCGCCGCACCCGCCGGCAGCACGCACCGACGGCTGCCCATCCGCACGTGCCTCCAACGACCGTCCATCGATATACGTCCCCAACGAACGGTCCTAGCCCTCGATCTCGAGCGGCACGCGAAAGACCTGCTTGTCGTGCTCGACATGAAAGGCCTTGAGCACCAGGTCGTCGCGATGCTCGAGCGAGAGGATCAGATACGCGGCCGTCGAATCGAAGGCCAGGCGCTTGTCCTCCTCCGACGGACGCGACGGGCTCTCGGGATGCGAGTGCCAGTTGCCCAGCATCTCCCAGCCGTTCGCGCGCGCGTCCTTGACGGCAGCGAGCTGCTCACGCGGGTCCATCGAGAAGTGCTCGTTGCTCTCGTCGATGTTCGTGAGCAGGTACACGTGCTCGATCGTGCCCACGGCGTCCTCGCCCTCACCGGTCACGGTGCCGGCGATAAGACCGCAGGCCTCGTTGGGAAGCCCAGCCTCGGCATGCGCCACGATGCGCGCGTAATCCTCAGCGGAAAGCTTCAGGCTCTCGACGCGCGGCATGGCTACTCCCCCTCCTTGAGGTTGGCACCATGCACGGCATCGGCACACTCGGGCTGCTCATAGTCGATGAGCTCGGTGATGGTGGGATGCTCGCCGCAGATGGCGCAGTTGGGGTCAGCCGGCGGCAGCTTGATGGTATGGAACTCACCCGCGAGCGCATCGTAGGTGAGCAGCTTGCCGGTAAGCAGGTTGCCGATGCCCAGGATGTACTTGATAGCCTCGAGTGCCTCCAGGCAGCCGATGACGCCGGCCATAGCACCGATCACGCCGGCCTGCTTGCAGGTAGGCACGGCGTCCTTGGGCGGCATCGTCTTGAAAACGCAGCGGTAGCACGGACCCTCGCCCGGCACATAGGTCATAAGCTGGCCCTTGAAGCGGATGATGCCCGCATGTACGAAGGGCTTCTTGGCCATGACGCAGGCGTCGTTGATAAGGAACTTCGTGGGAAAGTTGTCCACGCCGTCGATCACAAAGTCGTAGTCGGCGATCAGGTCGGCGATGTTGGAGGAGTCGACGAACTCCTGATACGTATTAACCGTGACATCGGGGTTGATGTCGTTCATGGTCTCCTTGGCGCTCTCGACCTTGGGCTCACCGATGTTGGAGGTGGCGTGGATCACCTGACGCTGCAGGTTGGAGAGATCGACCTCATCGGCATCGACGATGCCGATCGTACCCACGCCGGCCGCAGCCAGATAAAGCGCCGCAGGCGCGCCCAGACCACCGGCACCGATGATCAGAACCTTGGCGTTAAGAAGCTTCTTTTGCCCCTTGACACCCACCTCTTTCAAGATGATGTGGCGCGAATAGCGCTCAAGCTGCTCGTTCGAAAAAGCCATGTGATAGCTCCCTTCGCACAGATTGAAACGGGGATCAGCTAAAAACGTTCCAGGTGCCGCAGGTTGCCGCGAAAGAGGAGCGCCGCGTACTTAAGGTACGCAAGCGACGGCTTGAGCGGCAAGATGCGGTGCCTGGGGCGTTTTTAGCAGCAGCCGCCGCCCATGAAGTACAGAAACTCCACCGTGTCGCCATCGTGCAGCACATGGCTGTCGAAGTCCTTGTGGTCGACGAACTCGTCGTTGACCGAGACGGTCACGTACTCGGGAGTCTCGACGTTCTCGGCGGCCACGAGCTGGGTCACGGTCAGGCCCTCGTCGTACTCTTTCTGCTTGCCGGTGACGGTGATCTTCATATCGGTTCCTTTCGATCGGGCGCACCGCGGCGCGCCGCGGTTGATATACGTATCTGTCGCGCGGGCGTCCTTAGGCGAGCGCGCCGTCGATGAATTCCTCGAGCTCCTCGAGCTTCTTGAAGCCCACCGTACGGGCGGCCTCCTTGCCCCCGTTGAACAGGACGAGCGTCGGGGCGGCCATGACGCCGTTGTCGACCGCCACCTGGGTGTCGAAGTTGATGTTGAGCTTGACGATGTCGAGCTTGCCGGCGCGCGCCTCCTCGAGCTTCGCGAGCTGCGGGTTCAGACGCTTGCAGGGGATGCAGGTGTCGGAGTAGAAGTCGACGAGCACCGGACCCTCGGCCTTGAGCACGCGCTCCTCGAACCCGTCCGCATCGATGCGATCTGCCATATCGGTTCCTCCTTGTTCCTACTTACTCGTCCACGAGCTTCTTGACGTACAGGTCGAACGTGCCCTCGCCGGCGGGCGTCAGGCGCAGCACCTGCTGGCCGTCGTCCTTGAGCGAGCGCGGCACGTTCTGCATAGGCTCGCCCTCGTTGAGATGCACCTTGAGCACCTGGCCCACCTCGAGCTCCTCGATGGCGGCCTTGGCGCGCACAAAGGTCATGGGGCAGACGGCGTCGGTGATGTCGACCTCGTCGTCGAAAGCGATCTCTTCCTGGGCCATGGGGCCCTCCTTTCACAGACGGCGCGGGAGATGCCCGGCCGAACGATTCTACTTATCGGTTCCCACCAGCGGCTTGACGGGCTCGCCCGACTTGGGCGCATGCTCGTTGTAGGCGGCGGTCACGGCCTCGACCATGCCGTCCCAGCCCTCACGCTCGAGCGTGAACTTAAAACGGTCACCCGCCTTGGCGTGATCGTCGAACCACTGGATGGCGGCATCGGCCACAGCGATGAGCTGCTCGTCGCTTTCGATGGGCGGCAGGAACGATTTGGCCTTGGTGATATGGTTGCCAAACAAGCCTCCGAAGCACACGTTGTAGACCGGCTGGGTCTCCCAGGCGTCCACGGGGCACTTCTGCGAGCACTTGCCGCAGCTCGCGCACTTGTCCTTATCGACGGTGATGGTCTCGCCGTCATCGGTAATCGCACCAAAGGAGCAGACCTTCGAGCAGATGCCGCAGTGGATGCAGGCGTCCGGCACCCAGGTGACCTTGCGGCCGCCCTTGATGCCCATGTCGTTCTCCTCGGCCTTGAGGCAGTTGTTCTGGCAGCCCGTCACGCCGAACTTGAACTTACCGGGCAGGTCGCGGCCAAAGTAGCGCTCGTCGAGTTCCTTTGCCACGGCGTAGCTGTCGATGTTGCCCGAGGGACACGAAACGCAGCCCTGGCAACCGGTAACGGTGCGCACGCGCGCGCCGCAGCAGCCGGGTTCGACGCCGCCTTTTGCGAGCGTTGCCTTGACCTCGTCGGCATCCTCCACGTTGATCCAGGGAATCTCGATGGACTGACGGCTCGTGTTGTGGATGTAACCGTGGCCGTACTTCTCGGCCACGTCGGCAACCGCACGCAGCTGCTCTGCCGTCAGATGCCCACCGATTACGCGCAAGCGCAAACTGTAGTAGCCTTTTTGCTTCTGTGCCATGAAGCCGCCCTTCTTGAGTGCGGCGTTATCGATCTTTGCCATGTAATCCTCTCCCCTTTTAAATCTCTTCGGAAGCGGTCAGTGCGCGATCGAAATCCTCGGTCAGATCATCAAGGTTCTCGATCCCGACGGACAGGCGAATCGTGTCGGGCCACACACCCGCCGCTTCCTGCTCCTGTGCGGAATTATCGGCGAAAACGGTCGTCGCCGGATGTGTGATGAGCGTCTTGGTGTCGCCGATGTTGCTCACGCGCAGTGGCAGCTTCACACCGTCGATTACCTTGAAGGCCCGCTCCTTGGAGCCCACGCGGATCGACATGAGCGCACCGAAACCGCGGCCGGCAAACTGCCGATCGGCAAGGGCGTGGCCGGGATGGGCCGCAAGGCCCGGATAATCGACCTCGACACCATGACCACTCGAGGCGAACCACTCGGCCAGCCCCTGCGCGTTTGAGCAGGCGCGCTCCATGCGCAACGCAAGCGTCTCGATGCCCGTGCAGTTGAGAAACGCATTTTGCGGCGACAGGCACGCGCCGGTATCGCGAAAGAGCCCTTGGCGCAGTTTGACGATATAGGCCATATTGCGAAACTTGGCCCACTTAGCCATGCCGGGATAGCGCTCCGGGTCCCATGGGCCGCGGCCGGAATCGATGATCACGCCGCTGATGGCGTTGCTGTGGCCGTTGATGTACTTGCTCGACGACTCGACTACCACGTCGGCACCCAACGCGAGCGGACGACACAGGTAGGGCGTGGCAACCGTGTTGTCGACGATAAAACCGATCCCATGCTCGTGTGCAAACGTCGCAACGGCCGCAACGTCGAGCACCTCGAGCTTGGGGTTCGAGATCGTCTCGGCAAAGATCACACGGGTGCGGTCGTCGACCACACGGGCGAGCTCCTCAGGGGTAACCCGTGGCACATAGACCGTCTCGATGCCAAACTCGCGCAGGCTCTCAAAGAGCTCGAGGGTACCGCCATAGAGACACGCCCCCGCGACGATCTTGTCGCCGGCTCGCACCACGTTGGAGACGGCATTGAAGATCGCCGCCATGCCCGATGCGGTGGCGACGGCCGCAAAGCCGCCCTCGAGCGCGGCCATACGGCGCTCGAACGCCGCGACCGTGGGGTTTCCCAGGCGCGTATAGACATACCCCGGGGCACGCCCGCCGGCGACGGCGGCGTGATGCTCCTCGTCATCATAGGCATAGGCGCTCGTCTGATAGATCGGTGGCGTCGTCGATTCCACCGCAAAGGGCTCGTGACGGCGCGCATGCAAAAGCGCCGTCTCGAACCGCATCCCGTCGATACAGCCCCCGTTCGCTTCGCTCATCCTTTTCGTCCCCCTACCGCGCCCGCGGGCGCAATCGCTCATCTTGGCGCACCATTTTGCAACAAATCCTACTAACCGTATAGGTTAAATCACGTATTCAGGTCCCTTTTGTTTCGACTTGATAAAGTGATCGTAGACACGCTTTTTATACCAGGCGAAATCAGCGCTGCCGCGATCACGCGGGCGGCCGAGCTGAACATCGACGATCTCCTCGATCTTGCCCGGACGACTCGACATGACCACGATGCGGTCGGCCAGGTACACGGCCTCCTCGATATCGTGGGTCACCATCGCCATGGTGCCGCCCTGCTCGGCGTGAATGCGCAGCAGCTCCTCCTGCAGCTCCATCTTGGTAAAGGCGTCAAGGGCGCCGAAGGGCTCATCGAGCAGCAGGATCTCGGGGTTCGTGGCAAGTGCGCGGGCGATGGCGGCGCGCTGCGACATACCGCCCGAGAGCTGTGCGGGGTAGGCGTCGGCGAACTCCTCAAGGTCAACCGTCTTGAGCAGACGATTCGAGATCTGAGACCGCTCCTGGGCCGGGCGATCGCGCAAGCCGAACTCCACGTTGTCGCGGATACTCATCCAGGGAAACAGGCGGTGCTCCTGGAAGATCATGGTCCGATCGGGGCCGGGACCCGTGACGGGCTTGCCGTCGAGCTCCACCGCACCCGTGGTGGGACGCTCAAGCCCGGCGATAATCTTGAGCAATGTGGACTTGCCGCATCCGGAATGGCCCACGATGACCAGAAACTCGCCGGCACGGATATCCAGATCGATATGGTCGAGCACGTGACGCGTCTCGCCCTTGATCGAAAAGTCCTTATTGAGGTCCCTGATCGTAAGTTCGTTCGACATGATGCCCTCCTAGTTCTTCTTCTGCTGCCACGGGGTCGCGGCGCGTGCGATGATGCTGAGCACCATATCCATAAGCACGCCGGCAACGGCGATGGCGATGATGCCGGCGAACACGATGGAATAGTCCATGAGTGTGCGGGCGTCGTTGATCCTAAAGCCGATACCCGAACTCGCAGCGATCATCTCGGAGCCCACAACGGCCATCCAGGCGATGCCGAGGGCAAGCTTGAGACCTACAAAGATCGAGGGCAGCGCACTCGGCAGATAGATCTGACGGAACATCTGCCAACCCGAGAGGCGATACATCCGTCCCACCTCGACGAGCTTGGGGTCGGTGCGTTCGATGCCGTCGATGGTGTTGACGAGCACCGGGAAGAAGCTCGCCAAGAAGATGACGGCGACCTTGGACTCCTCGCCGATACCGAACCAGATCACCAGGAGCGGCACCCAGGCCATCATGGGAATCTGACGCACGGCCTTAAAGGCGAGCGAGAAGAACTTATGGGCCGATACGCTCATGCCCATGACCACGCCAAAGAAGATACCGGCAACGACGGCGATGGCGTAGCCCTCGAGGATGCGCAAGATGCTGATCGCAAGATCACCCTTAAAGGTGCCCGTGGCGAGCTGCTGCACGAGCGTGGTAACCACCGACGAGATCGTGGGCAGCACGACCGTGGAAAGCAGTCCCGTCGAGGTGGCCACATGCCAGGCGACGAGCACCCATACGGGAAGGATGAGCGCAAAAAGGGTGTCGAGGAGCTTTGCCGTCGGGGTCTGCGCCACGGCACCCTGGGCGACAAGCGCCATCTGCACACGACGCCGAGCGGCAACGATGACGACGCTCGCGGCAAGCGCGAGTGCGATCACGGGCAGCGTGCCGATCAGTCCCTGAATCACTTGCTCCTGCTTGCGGGCGGCGCGATCCTCGGGGCTCGCGACGCTCGCGGCGATGGCGGCCGTGGCGAGCTTGGCACCATCGGTACCCTTGCCATCGGAACCATACTCATCGATCGCCTGCTTGAGGTAGCTCGAATCGGTCCAGGCGTCGATGTCGACCTCACTCTGGATGATCTTGTTGTCGAGCTCGAACTTCTGCACGCTCTTCAGGGATTTGAGCATATCGTCCGAAAGCGAGGCCGGGCGCAAGGTCTCCTGATCGGCCGCATTTTGAGCCTTGATGACCTCGATCGGATTACCGGATCTTTCGGAGTTGAGCTTGATAAAGCCGTCCGGATCGGCGATGACGTCGGTGCGAGCCTTGAGGAGGGCCTTGAGGAGGGCCACCGTCACATCGCGGTGGTCCTTGAGATAAGCCGTGCGTCCAATGACCACCGTGGGCTCGAAGTACTCGGCCGGATCGGCTTTGGCACCGTCATGGAGCACCTGGACCAGACCCTCGTCAACGAGCTGCTGCTCCTGTCCGCCGCTCACCACCGCGGCATCGACACCGCCCGAGGCAAGTGTCGACAGGCCGTCGGGGAGCGAGGCGTTGACCGGCTCCACGTCATCGAAGGTGAGTCCGGCCTCCCCCAGCACACGCACCAAATACATTTGCGGGGTGGCGCCGCGCATGTAGGCGATCTTCTTGCCCTTGAGATCCTTGAGGCTCTTGATGCCCGAGCTCTTGGAGACAACCAGACGCCAGCCCGAGCCAAAGTCCGTCACCGCGAGCAGCGTGGTGTCGATCCCTTTGGACTTGCCCAGGATGCCGGCAAAGCCCGCATAGTCAACGTAGTCGAGATCACCCGAGCTCAGAGCCTCGTGAAGTGCCGGCGCGGCGCCCACAAAGCCCGTCACCTCGGCCTTATAGCCAAGCGGTTCAAGATACTCGTCCAGATAGCCTTTGACATCGGCCACGCCCAAAAGACCGTTAGAGAAGTTGTTGCCGCTCGAGGGAAATCCGATGCGTACCGTCTTGAGCTCGGCGCTATCGGCTGCCACGGCTGTACGAGGCAAGGCGGAAAGCGCCGCCACCGCCGCAACGAGCACCGCAAACAGAAACGCGCACATGCGGCGCCTCCTATCGGTGCCGTACCCGCCTCTCCTTGTGGACTCGTCAGTCAAAGCCATGTCCGATGCCTCCTCTAAGGAA
>DJRP01000023.1:0-4808 GCA_002437815.1 Collinsella sp. UBA6357
CGATGCCCCAGACCGTGCCCTCCGTGAAGACGATGTGCTCGTAGAGCGCGATGAGCTCACCGAGCGCGAACGGGGTCAGCGTGTCGCCGAAGATCGAGGTCGTCGGACGGTTGCCCTCGAAGCAACGGGCCGGGACGATCTGCTCGGGCGTGCCCTCGGCGCGCACCTCGTCGGCCGTCTTGCCGAAGGCGAGCGCCTTGGTCTGGGCGAGGAAGTTGCCCAGGAAGAGCTCGTGCACGTCCTGGTCACCGTCCTTGGCCGGGTTGGCGGTGTTGGCGAAGGCGATGAAATCGGCCGGCACGACGACGGTGCCCTGGTGAAGTAGCTGATAGAAGGCGTGCTGGCCGTTGGTGCCCGGCTCGCCCCAGAAGATCTCGCCGGTGTCGCAGGTGACCGGCGTGCCGTCCCAGCGGACATGCTTGCCGTTGGACTCCATGGTGAGCTGCTGCAGGTAGGCCGGGAAGCGGTGCAGGTACTGGTTGTACGGCAGGACGGCGTGGCTGCCCATGCCCCAGAAGTTCACGTACCAGACGTTCATGAGGCCCATGAGGGCGACGACGTTCTGCTCGAGCGGGGTGTTCTTGAAGTAACGGTCGAGGTCGTGGAAGCCGGCGAGGAACTGCTCGAAGCGCTCGGGGCCAAAGGCGACGATGAGCGAGAGGCCCACGGCGGAGTCCACGGAGTAGCGGCCGCCGACCCAGCTCCAGAAGCCGAAGGCGTTCTCGGGGTCGATGCCGAACTTCTCAACGAGCTCGAGGTTCGTGGAGACGGCGACGAAGTGCTTGCGGATGGCGTCGGCCGCCGCGGCGTCGGAGCCGTCGATGGCGCCCTGGGCCTTGAGGGTCTCGAGCAGCCACGCCTTGGCCTCGCGGGCGTTCGTCAACGTCTCGAGCGTCGTGAAGGTCTTAGAGACGACGATGCACAGCGTGGTCTCGGGGTCGAGGCCGCGGGTCTTCTCGGCCATGTCGTTGGGGTCGATGTTCGAGACGTAGCGGCAGTCGATGCCGGCGTCGGCCAGGGGCTTCAGGGCCTCGTAAACCATAACGGGGCCCAGGTCGGAGCCGCCGATGCCGATGCTCATGACGTGCTCGATGCGCTTTCCGGTGACGCCCTTCCACTCGCCGGAGCGGACCTTGTTCGCAAAGGCGTACATGCGGTCGAGGACCTCGTGCACGTCGGCGACGACATCCTGGCCGTCGACGATGAGCTGGCCCTTCTGCTCGGCCGGGCGGCGCAGCGCGGTGTGGAGCACAGCGCGGTCCTCGGTGGTGTTGATGTGCTCGCCGGAGAACATGGCATCGCGGCGCTCCTCGAGCTTGACCTCGCGGGCCAGGTCGCAAAGCAGCTTGACGGTCTCGTCGGTCACCAGGTTCTTGGACAGGTCGAAATGCAGATCGCCGGCGTCGAAGCTGAGCTTCTTGACGCGCTCCGGATCGGCGGCGAACCAGGCCTTGAGGTCGATGCCCTCGGCCTCGAGCTTCTCCTGATGGGCCTCGAGCGCCTTCCAGGCGGCGGTCGACGTGGCGTCGATGGGTGCGGCAACAGTTGCCATAAAGTCCTCCTCAGCATGCGGGCGCGCACCTCCCTGCGCGCCCGAACAATCAGACGGTGCTTATTCTAGCTCATGTCAAGGACGTATTCCGCGAGCGGCACACGACGTCTGGGAGTGGGTGCGTCTGGGGCAGCATGAGACGGAAGACCTCGGTCACAGGCCGCTCGTCGAAGGGGGCGTAACCGCCCACGCGCCCGCGGCGCCCGCCGGCCCAGCAGGTCTCGTGGGCCAGCGCCGCGATGTCCCCCGCGCCGCCGCCGATATCGGCGAGCGTCGCCGGCATCCCCAACGAGGCGAAGAAGTCGCACTGGCGCTCGATGCCGAGCGCCGCCGCCGTGTAGCCATCGAGTACCTCGACACCCCACACGCGCCGCGCAAGCTGGGCCAGACGCGGGACAGAAGCCGGAACACGGTCGAGATAGTAGCGCTCCACCGCCGGCATCACGATGGCGAGGCCCGCTCCGTGCGCCACACCGTAGCGCGACGAGAGCGCGTACTCGATATCGTGGCTCGCCCAATCCTGCGTGCGGCCCACACCCGCCACGTCGCAGTGCGCCATCGTGGCGGCCCACATGAGGTTCGCACGGGCATCGTAGCTCTTGGGGTCGGCCATCACACGCGGCGCCTCGTCGATAATCGCGAGCATAAGCCCCTCGATCATACGGTCCGTGACACCCGTGGCCTCCGTGCGCGTGAAATAGCGCTCGAGCACGTGCGAATACATGTCGACGATACCGCAGGCGGTCTGGTAGGCCGGAAGCGTCTCGGTAAGCGCGGGATCGAGCACGCTGAAGGCCGGCAGCAGAACCCGCGAGGACGTCTCGCGTTTGAGCATGGTGCCCGCCTGCGTGATCACCGAGTCGGGCGAGGCCTCGGAGCCGGAGGCGGCCATGGTGAGCACGACGCCCACGGGCAGCGCCCGCTCGGGCTCGGCATCCCCGCCGTAGAAATCCCAGAAATCGCCCTCGTAAGGTGCGCCGAGCGCCACGGCCTTGGCGGTATCGATGACGCTGCCGCCGCCGATCGCCAGCACGAAGTCGAGCTTATCGGCACGCACCGCCTCGATTCCCCGGTAGACCAGGTCGGAGAGCGGGTTGGGCGCAACACCGCCGAGCTCGGCATGGACCACGCCCGCATCTTCGAGCGCAGCGCATACACGGTCCAAAAGACCGGAGCGCACGCATGAGCCGCCGCCGTAAAGCACCAACACACGCGAGCCTCCGTGGGCCGCGACCAACTCCCCGACCCGTCCCTCGGCATCATGACCGAACACGAGATGCGTCGGCAGCGAATACTCGAAGTCATCCATGGGACCCCTCCCCCGTCTTCTCGAAAACAGATCCCGCGGCGGGCATCACGCGCCCGCCGCGGGACACAGGCAGGCCCGCGTCCGCGCTCCAGGAGCCTGGACGAGGGCCGATCTTCGCTACAGCCAGGCCTTGAAGCGGTCGTATCTGAAGGCCGAGACGTCGAGCGTCGTGGGCTCGTCACACACGAGCTCGGCCAGCAGCACGCCGACGATGGGCGAGATGCCAAAACCGTGCCCGGTGAAGGCACAGGCGATGGTCAGGCCCGGAACCTCGTCGATCTTGGAGATGACGGGCACGCCGTCGGCGCTCTCGTCCTCCCAGCCGGCCCAGGTGCGCACGATCTTGGCGTCGGCCAGCCGCGGGATATAGCCCATGATGGCGCGGCACTCCGCGGGCGCCGTGATGCTCGCCGTGGGACGCCCGCCAAAGGCGCCGTTGGACTCCTCGAGCCCCGAGCTGCCGCCGAAGACGAACGAACCGTGCGCCGTCTGATGTCCATAGAAGTCGCCGGTCGCCACACCAAGCATCTGGTCGAACATATGCGGCTCGGCCTCGGTCACCAGGCACTCGATAAGTGATCCGGTCATGGGGATGTCGATGCCGACGCTCTCGGCGATACCGCGGCTGCCCAGGCCCGCCGCCAGCAGCACATCGTTGGCAGCGAAGGTACCGATGTTGCACTCCACGGCTGCCACGCGCCCGCGCACCTTGCGCAGGCGCTTGACCTCGACACCCGTCACGAAGCGCACGCCGAGGGCCTTGGCCGCGCGGTAATATGCGAGCGTGGTGCGCATGGGGTTGGCATGACCGTCCGTGGGGCACCACGAGGCGCCGATCACCTGATCGGACAGGTACGGGTTGATCTCGCGCACCTCCTCGGGGCCGATCATCTTCATGTCGAGGCCCAGCCCCTGCGACATGCTCGCAAGCTTGCGCAGGGTCTTGAGATGATCCTCGGTCTTGCCCAGACGCAGGTTGCCGCGCTTGACGTACTCGACATCGGCGCCGAGCTCGTCGGAAAGACCGGGCCAGATATTCTCGACCGCATACATGGCAAGCGGCAGCTCGCGGGCATCGCGACCGCTCTGGCGCACACCGCCGCCGTTGCGCGAACTCGCGCCCTCGCCCACGTTGGGCTCACGGTCGAGCACCGTGACGTTGCGGCCCTTCTTGGCCAGGTTGTAGGCGGCGGCGCATCCGATCACGCCCGCGCCGATGATGACGACGTCGCAGGCGGCGTCGGTGATATCTGCATAGGTGGCAGCCATGGCTAGTCTCTCCCCTCTTCGCCGTCTCCGAGCACGCTCATCTCGATGGGCCGCATGGGCGCACGCGAGGTCTCGGGCTCGAGCAGCGCGACAGCGGGCGTTCCCGCCAGCTCGGCGGCCATGATGCGTCGGACGAGCTTGGTGCAGGTCTGGCCCTGGCAAAGGCCCATGCCCTGGCGCAGGAAGCGACGCACCTCGGTCATCGTGTACATCCCTTCGTGGATGGCACGACGGATCTCGCCCTTGGTCACCTCCTCGCAGCGGCAGACGAGCATGTCGTCATCGGGCGCGGGCACATAAGGTCCCAAATCGATCGCGGAGCGGTCAAGCGGCTCGCCCGGCTCCTTGTAAAAGCTCACGGCCTCACTCATGGCAGGCCACCTCCTCGACATCGCAGGCGGGTTTGAACATGCGGGCAATCATGGCGAACTCCTTGGGCACGCGCATGGTGAGCAGCGCGGTCTTATCGAAAGCCTTGATGCTCTTGACGCTCACGACCTCGGCCGTGCACACCGGCTCGCCCGAACGGCTCAGGGCCATGCCCGTGTCGCCGGTCTCGGGCAGCGGGTAGAACTCGTAGGGCAACGTGATCGTAGCCGTGCCGTCGCCGCAATCCTCGTCGACCAAAAAGATCGACTGCCCCGGACAGCTCGCCACGCACATGCCGCAGTTCACGCA
>DJRP01000023.1:4929-64816 GCA_002437815.1 Collinsella sp. UBA6357
TGCAGGCATCTTGACAGGGGTTGCACGGGATGTTCTGCGTGCACTCGATCACGGGATGCACGCCCGACGCATGCGTGACGCCCGGATAGCTGTCGAGCTCATCGTCTGCCAGGTAGCCGTGACGCAGCAGATGCTGCGAGACCGGGCACCCTTCCTCGGTGAGCTCGATCTTCTTACCGCGGTTCTTGGGCGCGAACATGCCCTGGCGCAGGGTGTCGAGCGATGCCTCGAGCTCTTCCTCGGCGGCCGACGACTCCGCAGGCTCGGCATAGCCCAGGTACTCGGCGATCGCGACACCCGAGATGCGCCCTTCGATCATGGCCGAGGATGCCTCCTCGATGCCGGCGACATCGCCCGAGACATACACGCCCGGCACGCTCGTGGCGCCGCGCTCGTCGCAGACCGGCACGTAGCCGCCGCGCTTGGGATCGTCGACCATCTCGCAGCCCGCCATCGACAGCAGCTGGCTCATGGGCGACAGGCCCACGGCCACGCAGATGGTATCAACGTCGAAGTGCTTCTCGGTACCGGGAATCACCTGCCAATGGCTGTCGACCTCGCCGATGGTCACGCCGGTCACGCGGTCGGCGCCCTCGGCTTCGACCACGGTGTGGGACAGGTAGAACGGCACACCGCAGCGCGCGACCTTGGCCGCATGCACGCCGTAACCGCCCACGCGCGGTGCGGCATCCACCAGGGCGACCACATCGCAGCCCGCTTGCAGCAGCTGGAACGACACGACGAGCCCCACATTGCCCGAGCCCACCATGAGCACGCGCTCGCCCGGCTTGACGCCATGGAGATTCATCATGGTCTGTGCGGCACCGGCCCCGATCACGCCGGGCAGTGTCCAGCCCTTGAAGTTGAGGGCGTTCTCGGCCGCGCCCGTGGCCACGAGCACCGCATCTCCCTTCACATGACGCACGGTATCACCCACGCGCACGACGACCTCGCGGCCCTCGTACAGGCCGATGACCGTGGCGTCGAGCACCACGTTGACGCCTGCGGCATCGGCCTCGGCCAAAAGCTCCTGGCCGATCCTGAAGCCGCGCACCTTCGCCCGGTGCTCCTTGGACCCGAAGAACTTGTGGATCTGCTTGAAGAGCTGACCGCCAGGTCGCGCGTTCTCGTCGAAGACCACCACGTCAAGCCCGCGGCGGGCGGCCTCGATCGCGGCGGAAAGTCCGCTCGGGCCGGCACCGACGACCACCAGATCATGACGTTCCATCCTACTCATCCCCCTTCACACGAGCGGGGCTCTCGAGTGCTTCGACCACCAGACGGTCGGCACGTGGGTCGTCGAGCGCGAGCGGCTCGACGCCGTCTTGCGTGCGCACGTCCATGCCGGCGGCCAGCGGCGTCATGCAAGTGCGCACGTTGGGCTTGCCGTCTACGACCATGACGCAGTCCGTGCAGCGGCCGATGGCGCAGAAGATCCCGCGCGGTTCATGGCGCTTGGCAGTAAAACGATGCACCTCGACGCCGGCGGCCTTGAGAGCCATGGCGATCGGCTCTCCCTCGTACCCCTCCATCTCCACACCGTCGTAGGTAAAGACGACCCGGCGGCCCTTCTCGGGCGCACCGAGGATGGGATGTTCGACAATCCTGGACATGGCACCACCAAACCCCTCTCAAAGACTGTGTACCAACAGCGCCTATCCTACGGTTTGCCCTGTTAACGCGTGGTTTCCACCCCGTTTCCATTCAAAGGGAAACATTGGACACGGGGTGGTAACAAAACCCTTCTGGCTAAATATCTGAGATCTGCACAGATTTCGAGAGCAGGCTCGGCAAAACGGTGCAAATCTCAGACAAAAGACTCGCAATCCCCTCAAAAAGTCTGAGATCCGCACAGATAGCAAGGGATTTCTCGCCCAATCTGTGCAGGTCTCAGACATGCCGAGATGGCGCTCGGCGGCAGTTTTTATCTAGCCGGTGGCGGTAACGGTGGCGGCGATGCTATGCCAGCGCGGGCTCGTCCCACAACGTGAGCACCTGGCCCAGCCCCATCTCGCGGGCCTTGCGGTAGAGCACGGTACCCCAGCTCACATCCTCGGTATTGATACCACCGATGCTGAAGAAGTAGATATCGTCCTCGCTCTGGCGGCCGGGGTCGATTCCGCGCACGATATCGCCCAGGTCGACGACGCGTTCGCGCGGAAGCATCCCGTAGTCCACCATGTCGACCCACTCGTTGCCGAGCGTACCGCATACGTCGAAGCGGCCGATCTCGTCGCGCCAATCCTCGTACATCGGATAGAGGTCGGTCACGCACTTCCACTCACCCTCGATAAACGGCTCGCGGTCGGCATACAGGTCGCTCGGCGCACAGATGAGGGCTCCGGGCTTGACCCATTCGCGCTTGACACGCGGATAGGTCTCGATGCCGCCGTTCTCGTTGGTGGCGATACTCACCAGATCGCAGCCGCGAATGGCCTCCTCCTCGGTCTCGACGATCTCGACGCTCTTGATCTGAGGAAAGTTCTCGTGCACGTAGTCCACGTAGCTCTCGAGCGAGCGACGGCCACGGCCCTTGACCTTGACGGCCTCGATGCCGGGTCGCTCCATCAAAAACGAGCGCAGCGTGGTCTTGTTCATCACGCCCGGCCCGATGATGCCGACGGTACGCACGTCCTTTCGGGCCAGGTAGCGCACGCCCACGGCGGGCACCGCGGCGGTACGGTAGCTGCTGATGAGGTTCGCCGACATCAACGCGAGCGGCGCGCCCGTATCCGGATCGTTGAGCATAAGCGTGAGGATCGAGCGGGGAAGCCCGCGCTTGCGGTTATCGATATTGGATCCGTACCACTTGAGGCCGCACATGTTGTAGCTGCCGCCCAGGTAGGAGCACATGGCCATGAAACGGCGATCAGGTCCGGCCACGGGCATGTTGGGAAACGGCGACGTCTCGGGAAAGTCCAGGTAGGCACCGTGGCTGTTCTTGTTCTTGCCGCTCATGCGGTAGTCGCCGGCGCTCAGCAGCTTGAACTGGTCCTCCATGACGTCGATGCAGTGCGGCATGTCGAGGGCACCGGCCTTGATGATATCCGGCTCGGACAAAAACCTAAAATCGACTTCGGTTGCTTCACTCATTATTCTCTACCCCTTAAGGTTGGTCCAGATCTTGTCGTATTTGCGCAGCACCTTGGGCGGCAACGCCTCGGTGCGCCGACCATGCTCGAACACGTCGGACGGTACGTTCTCGACCGGGTTGTTCTGAAAATCCTCGTCGAGCAGCTTGATGGCCGCGGTGTTGGGCTGCACGTACGGATAGTCCTCCGATACCACCTTGGCCACCTCGGGCCGCAGCATGTAATTGATGAAGGCGAGGGCGTTGTCGTAGTGCTTGGCGCCCTTGGGAATGCACCAGTTATCCGTGCCGATGCCGCAACCCTCCGAGGGAAACGCCACCTGGATCGCAGGGTTGTCGCGCTGCGCGAGCGCGATCTCGGCCGTCCAGATGATACCGGCGATGCAGTCGCCCGAGACAAGCGCGTTGCGCGGGCTGTCCGAGTCGTAGAGCTTGAAGTTCGGCTTGAATTTTGCGGCCTGCTCGGCGATCTTGGCGATGCTCTCGTCATCTTCCTCGTTGCCGGTGAGCCCCACCGTCATGCCGGCGACGGCGAGCACCTCGCGAAAGTCGTTGAGCGTCACGATCTTGCCGCGAAACTTCTCGTCGAGCATATCGGCAAAGCTCGTCGGTGCCTCGACCTCGTCTTGGTTGTAGGCGATGGCCGTGCAACTGCCCATGAACGGAATCGAGTACTTGTTCTGGGGATCGAAGCTCTGATCCATGTACTGCGTACCGATATTGCCCTTGTTGGTGAGCTTCTTGAGGTCGAGCGGCTCGAGCAGATCCTGCGCTATCAGACTTTTGACCATGTAGTCGGTCGGCTGCAGGATATCGTAGGTGCCCTCGTTCTCGGTGCGCACCTTGGCGAGCATGTCCTCGTTGGAGCTGTACAGGTACTGGTTGATATGGATGCCCGTCTCCTTCTCGAAGCCCTCGAGCACCGAATCAGGCACGTATTCGGTCCAGATGAAGATGTTGAGCTCATCGGGGCTATCGGACTTGCCACAACCCGTAAGGCCTCCGGCGGCACCCGTCATAAGGCCCGCGCCCGCCAAACCCAACGCCGCGCGCAGGAACTGCCGGCGCGAGATCCGCTGACAATGGAATGCCTCCATCACGTCGAAATCGGCCATCGTCTAACGCCCCCTTTCCTGACTGAGCTTTGCCGCGGCGCGCTTCTCGCGCAGGCGCGACACGATACCGCTCTGGGTGATGACCACAACGGCAACGGTACCCAGCAAGATGAGCGTCGAGAGTGCGTTGACGTCGGGCACCACACCGCCCTTGATGGACTGCATGACCTTGAGCGGAAAGGTCAGATCCTGACCGTAGACAAAGTAGGACACGACCACGTCGTCGATCGAAAGCGTGAAGGACAGCAGCGCGCCGCCGGCGATGCCCGGCGCCAGCATGGGCAGCGTCACCTTGAAAAACGTCACCAGGCGGTTGGCGCCCAGGTCCATGGACGCCTCCTCGAGCGAGGGGTCGTAACCGTCCAAGCGGGCGCGCACGTTGAAGATCACAAAGCTCACGCAGAAGGTCACGTGCGCGATGATCAGGCCCACCATGCCGCGAGGAACGCCCACCTTGACGTAGACGAGCAAAAGGGAGATGCCCATGACGATCTCGGGGATGACGACCGGGATATAGAGCAGGCTATCGATGAGGTTGCGTCCCGGAAACTTGTAACGGTAAAGCCCAACGGCTCCGAGCGTGCCCAGAGCAGTCGCAAGCACGGTGGTGGTGATCGCCAGGATCATGGTGTTGCCGAAGCTCGCCAGCAGCGGACCGTTCTGGAACAGATGCACATACCAGCGCAGGCTAAAGCCACCCCAGGACAGATAGGGCTTTTGCGTGTTGCCGTTGAACGAGTTGGCGACCACGATCACGATGGGCAGAAACAGAACGGCATAGATAAGCGTGCAGAAGACGATGCCGGCCCCGCGGCTCAGCTTGCGTTTGGTCTCACGTTTGACAGCCATGGTCTACACCCCCAGGCTTTCCATGTCGCCGCCGGCCTTCTGGTAGATCTTGACCAGTGCCAGCGTGATGACGATAAGCAGGATCGAGAGCGCCGCGCCCAGGGGCCAGTCGTTGGCGGACTGGAACTGACGCTGGATGAGGTTGCCGATGACATCGGCGTTGCCGCCGCCCAGGATGTCCGAGATATAGAACGCGCCCAGGCTGGGGATGAACACCATGATGCAACCCGAGAAGATGCCGCTCATGGTCTGCGGAATCACGACCTTGAAGAGCGTGGTGATCATGTTGGCGCCCAAGTCGAAGCTCGCCTCGATCTGTGCTTCGTCGAGTTTCTCGATAGCGGCGTAGAGCGGCAGCACCATGAACGGAAACATGTCATAGGCCATGCCAAAGATAGTGCACGCCTGGTTGTACAGGAACTGAATGGGCTCACCGGTCAGGCCGATCGCCATCAAAAAGCTGTTGAGCTGGCCCGTGGCAGAAAGAAAGGTGCGCCAGCCGTAGATGCGCACGAGCGAATTGGTCCAAAACGGGATGATGATCATCATATAGAGCAGGGTCTTCTTGCTCTTGAACGTGCGACTGATCAGATAACTGAACGGATAGGCCAAAACCAGGCACACGGCCGTCGAGACGGCGGCGATCAGAATCGACTGCCCATAGATCTTGAGGTACTCGACGTCGAGCATCGCGGCAAAGTTGTCGAGCGTAAAGCTGTAGACCACATTGTAGTACTGGTCAGTGGAGCAAAACCCCATGATCAGGATGTAGAGCAGCGGGACGGCGATAAAGGCGAGCAGCCACAGCGTCACCGGACCCACCGTGACCAGCGCGGGCAGCGTGTTCGACCGAAAACGGCGATGGCGCTCGATGCGCGCCGCTTCGGCCTCGTGGGCGGTGGCGGCGACGGCCGCCGCCACGGTTGCGGTATCGGACATCATCCCCACCCCCTAAACCATCTCGGCGTTCTCGAGCGCCGAGTAGAAGACCTGGTCGAGCGTCTTGATGGTGCGGGCGTCCGCCGGATCCCACCATAGATAGACCGGGCCGTCTTGCGGCAGCTCGTCGCCGGCAAGGCGCTCGAGGCGCACCTCTTGGCCATCGGCCAAAACCACGATCGCTTTGATCATCGAGCCCACGTAGACCTGTTCGCGCACGGTGCCCATGAGCGAAAAGCCCCCATGCGGCTCGAGCGAGAACTGCATACGCTCCGGACGCACCGACACGGCCACGAGCTCGCCCATGTGAAACCCGTGGGCATCGGAGCGGATCGTGCCCGACTCGAGCGTGATCTCGAGTCCCTCGGGTGTATCGGCGGCGACCATGCCCTCGAACAGGTTGGTCTCGCCGATAAAGGTCGCCACGAACTTGCTCGCCGGCGCCTCGTAGATTTCCTTGGGCGTACCCACCTGCTCGAGCACGCCATCATGCATGATGGCGATGCGGTCGCTCATGGTGAGCGCCTCTTCCTGATCGTGCGTGACATAGAGGAACGTGATGTTGAGCTTGCGCTGGAGGCGCTTGAGCTCGAGCTGCATCTGCTTGCGCAGCTTGAGATCGAGCGCACCCAGCGGCTCATCGAGCAGCAGGATCTTGGGCCGGTTGACGAGCGCGCGGGCGATGGCGACGCGCTGCTTCTGGCCGCCGGAGAGCTGGTCGGGCTTTCGCCCCTCGAAGCCGCCGAGCTGCACCAGGTTGAGCATCTCCATCACGCGCTCGCGAATCTCGTCCTTGGGCACCTTCTTCATCTTGAGACCATAGGCCACGTTATCGAAGATCGTCATATGCGGAAACAGCGCGTAGCTCTGAAACACGGTGTTGACGTCGCGCTCGAAGGGCTCCTTATCGGCCACGTTGGTACCGGCGAGCAGGATCTCGCCCGTGGTGGGCTGCTCAAAACCGGCGACCATGCGCAGCGTCGTCGACTTGCCCGAACCCGACGAGCCCAGGATGGTGAGAAACTCACCCTCTTGCACGTCGAGCGACAAATCCTTGACCACATGGTTCTCGCCATAGAACTTGTTGATGTTCTTGATCTGGACGAGCGGTTTGGAATCAGGCATGGCAATCACCTCCCATACGGTCGAGCCCGCTACAGCGCGGAATTGCCGCGCTCGCCGGTACGGATGCGAACGGCGTCGGCGATGTCGCGAATGAAGATCTTGCCGTCACCCGCGCGGCCGTCAGCCATACGCTCGCGAACCGCCGAGATGATGGTCTCGACATCCTCATCGCGCACCACGACGCTCGCCTGAATCTTGGGCAGCAGGTTGATGGTGAGCTTGAAACCGCGGATCTCGTTCACGCCGCCCGTGGCGCCCTTCTGGGTGCCGCAGCCCATGACGGACGAGACGGTCATGCCACCGCAGTGGACCTCGTCGAGAATGCTTTTGAGACTCTCGAGCATCTCCGGACGGATGATCAGTACGAGCTCTTTCATGATGTCTCCCCTCAGAAGCGGTCGAGCGCGCACGATCGCGCTCGTTGCCTGGGGATTATGGACAGCCCATGCGGTCGATTCTGTTACGGGATTGTTTTGAAACACGGGGGACGCCGAGCGTTTACGCCTGGGCAACATAGGTCTTCGACTCGCAATACCCTCGAAACAAAACAGAAAACCTGCCCCGAAGGACAGGTTTGAGCAAGAAAGATGTCGATGGAAACCCGCTGGACCGGCCGCCCCAGATCTCACCCCGCACTCGACAGGTTGACGATCACCACGCCCGCAACGCACAGGATAAGCCCGACGACGGTCGGCGGCGCCAGACGATCGCCAAACGCCACGACCGATATGATCGACGTGGCGACGATCCCCGCGGCGCACCACGTGGCGTAGGCGGTCGCCAGATCGAGCACATCGAGCACGAGCGAGAACAAATAGAAACTCAACGCATAGAGCACGATCGTGATGACGCTCGGCGCCAGAACGGTAAAACCATGCGTCGCCTTGAGTGCCGATGACGCACCGATCTCGCATGCGATGGCCACGGCGAGCTCGAGATATGTCATACGGCATCGCCGCACACGTTACCGACCAGTTCCTTCAACGGCGACCCGATGCAGTCAATTAGGACGGGGTCCACGATAGCAAAAACCGGAACCCGCTCCCCGTTCCGCTCGCGCGGGCGTATGACGTCGCGGGCGGGATTCTGCACAAGCACGCACCCATACGGAAAGAACCCGTCATCGGAATCATTCTCCGTCGCCAGCCGCTCGGCGACCCGCTGGGCGAAGGCCGCCGTCTCATCGTCCCCGATCGCGAGCACAAAGTCTGCCCGCTCGTCAATGCCGAGCGAGACGACCTCGTCCACCATGGCCTCCTCGGGCCCCACACCCTGTGCGCAGGGAAACTCAGCGTGCTCGAGAAGCGCCCGGTCGAGGGAACCCAGCGCCGCAAGGACGATATCGGCATGCGACCCCACGCCGTTACCCAAAAGCACCAGCGCCCGCGTGCCGCCATAGTGTGCGACCAGGCGGCCGCTCCAGCGCGCCACATCGCCGTCGACCACCAAGCGCGTCGGCATTCCAAATCCATAGTTGACCATATCCATCACGGCCTTTCCGTCGCATGGTTTTGTTGATACCCCCATGCTACGGAGCGCTGTTTTCCGGCACGTTACCGCCCCGTTACCATTCAACGCCCAAGATGGTCGCCGCGATGGGTTTGACGATGTCCTCGCAGCGGGGTACTATCGAACAAGCATTCTATAGAACAGTTGTTTGTAGGACGGAGCCCGATGGACGAGCGGAAGCGCACCTATATCTGCATCGACCTCAAGACGTTCTATGCAAGCGTCGAGTGCGTCGACCGCGGGCTCGATCCCCTCACCACGCGCCTGGTGGTGGCCGACGAGACACGCGGCCGCACCACCATATGCCTTGCGATCACCCAGGCCATGAAAGACCTGGGCATACGCAACCGCTGCCGTCTGTTCGAGATCCCCGATTCCATCGATTTCATCAAGGCCGTGCCGCGCATGACCCATTACATGGAGGTCTCGGCAAAAATCTATGGCATCTATCTCGAGTACGTGAGTCCTCAAGACGTGCATGTCTACTCCATCGACGAGTGCTTTATCGATGTGACCCCCTACCTCACGCTCTATCACATGGATGCCAAGGAGTTTGCCGAGATGCTGCGCGACGAGGTACTCGGGCGCACCGGCATCACGGCGACGGTGGGCGTGGGACCCAATCTGTTCCAAGCCAAGGTGGCACTCGACATCACGGCCAAGCACGTGCCCGACCGCATCGGGATCCTCGATGACGAGACGTTCCGCACACAGATCTGGCCGCACCGCCCCATCACCGATATCTGGGGCATCGGCCCCGGCGTGGCGGCCCGTCTCGAAAAGTACGGCGTCTACGACCTTATGGGCGTGGCGGCGCTCGACGAGAACCTGCTGTATGACGAACTCGGCGTCAATGCGGAGTATCTGATCGACCACGCCTTTGGGCGCGAGCCGTGCACCATAGCCGATATCCAGGCCTACCGGCCCCAAGCTACCTCGACCACGACCGGTCAGGTCCTCTCCAAGGGATACGCCTACGAACAGGCCTATACCGTCTTGCGCGAGATGGTGGACTCCGCCGTGCTCGACCTGGTGGACAAGCACGTCGTCTGCGACAGCATCTCGCTGTTCGTGGGATATGCAAGCGAGCGGGCCGACATCAAGCGACTCGATGCAAGCGGCACGGCACAATACGTCGATGGGTGTGGGCATCTGCGCTCAAGCACCTCGGGCATCACGCCAGAGCGCCTGGATGGCCCCGAACTGGCACCGCGCGCACCCGCCCCGGCATCCCGCGACGACACCAAGAGACGTCTGGTGCGCGAGGCCCAAGCTATCGATGGCATCTTCGTGGGAGAGCACGGCGGCAAGCCGCGCGGGGGCTATACGGCGTTGTTCGCGCACTCCAACGCCTCGCGTAAGCTGCCCGAGCGTACCAACTCGTTCAAAAAGATCATAGGCTATTTTGATGAGCTCTGGGCGCAGACGGTGGACCCCAAACGCCCCGTCAAGCGCATCAACCTGGGCTTTGGCAACCTGCTGCCCGAGGAGTTTGCCACCATCGATCTTTTCAGCGATCCCAAAGCCGACGAACAGGAGCGCGAGCTCGCCCGCGCCGTGCTGGCTGTGAAGGACAAGTTTGGCAAGAACGCGCTTTTGAAGGGGCTGAGCTTTACCAAGGGAGCCACCGCGCGCGAGCGCAACGACCAAGTGGGAGGTCATCGTGCCTAAAAACCGGCCAATGCGCCCGCCGACCGCATTCGAGCGTCTCGCCGACCCCGAGGGGCGCCGGCGCGCGGCAGACCCCAACCTCACTGCCAACGGATCTGCCCGTGCCAACCGCGCTGCGCAGTTTATGCCGTTCTCGGCCCTTACGGGCTACTACGAGCTCGTACGCAAGCAGGAGATATCCGTTGAACCCAAGCACGACCTTACCGAGGAAGCGGCGCTGGAGCTCTCGCAGATGCTCGATGGCGTCCGTCGCGGCGACCTGCTACGCGTAACGTACTACGACACGTACGGCTACCGCACGCGCACGGGCATCGTCGACGAAGTTCTGCCCAGCTTTCAGAAACTCAAGATGCGCGATATCACGATCGATTTCTCGGACATCTACAAGATCGAGTTGCGCGGCCGGGCATGACGCTATAGCCCACGATTCCGGATGCCCCGCCGGGCAGGGGAAAGGTTTGCTGCTCGGACAGTCCTGCTCACGACGGAGGCCACATTAAGTGGCCTCCTGTTCGTGCGGAACTCGCGACAAACCTTTCCCCTGCCCGGCGGGGCATCCGGAATCGCTTCGATAACGGGCTGGCGGATAGCTCGCTCGCAGTCGGGCAAGGCTGAATGGCACTTAGCCGAAATGAGCCCACTTACAGTTTCATTACGTAGTAGCCGGCGTCTTTGACGACTTCCTCAAGCTGATTTCGGTCGATCGGGGTCTTGGCGCGAATCTTGGCCGTGTGGTTGTCATAGGTCACGGTAGCCCAGATGCCGTCGAGGGCGTTAAGGGCGTTCTGAACGTTCTCGGCACAACCGTTGCAGCTCATGCCGCCGATCAGCAACTCGTCCGTGTACGGATAGTGCGAGGCATCGGTATCGGACACCACAACCTTCTTGGCTTTTTTTCCGGTGGCACCGTCGCTGCAACAGCTCTTGCCGCGCCCCATCGCGGCGATACGCCTAAAACCGAAAAAGAGACCGATCACTATGATCCCGACCACAATGATATTTGCAGGGTTGAGCATAACGCC
This sequence comes from Collinsella sp. UBA6357, assembly GCA_002437815.1. Taxonomy (GTDB): domain Bacteria; phylum Actinomycetota; class Coriobacteriia; order Coriobacteriales; family Coriobacteriaceae; genus Collinsella. Next base: position 16,251 of record DJRP01000023.1, read on the forward strand.
CATGATTCAATCCTTTCACACTGTTTAGATACCCCCTAGGGGTATTGTCATCATACAGCAGTCGCTTCCGCAATCAAGAAATTAGTTTACTTTTGTTTACTTTAGAGTTGACCTTAGTAAACTTATTGTTTAAGTTATCCGTGGCTAACCGCTTTCGGCAAAGGAGCAGCATGACCCGGACCATCGACATCCCAACGTTTCAGACCTCAATCGTCCGTTACTGCTCCCCCACACTCGCCGGCATCAAGCCAGCGGCGCTGTTCACCTATCCCGGCACATATGCCAACCGCGACGGCTCCGCACCTGATGCCGCCATCGTCCAACGCCGCGGCATGCTTCTCGACGTGCTCGAACAATGCCGACGCGAACTCGAACCCTCGGGCGTCCGCCTGTCGGTACTTGTGTGGCGCCCCTGCGGCGCCCTGGTCTACGCATACCGTCCGCTCGAGCTCAAACGCTACCTCTCGGCGCCAACGGTTCGAGCGGCCTTAAACGCCGAGGGCTACGCGACCGACGACCTTCTCGGCTGCATCGTTCACCTTGCCTCGCGCATCACGGCGGCAAGCAAGCAGGTGGCAGAGAATGCCTGCACCGGCAAGCGCTGCGCCCTAAACGGCAACGAAGAGTGCACCGGAACATGCACCTTCGAGTTCCCCCACGAGATCGGCTACTTCTTGGGTTATCCGCCCGAAGACGTACATGAGTTTATCGTCCAGCAGGGCCAGAACTATAAAGCACTGGGCGCATGGAAGGTCTACGGCGACGTCGAGAAGGCACTCGATACGTTTGAGCGGTATCGGCGATGCACCGAATCCTTCATAACCATCTATCAACAGGGTCACAGTCTGGGTCAACTTGCCCGGCAGACCCGATAGAACCCCGGGCGACAACAACCGTTCGGAAAATCAACACCCCAAACGAAAGGAACGAAAGATGAGCAAGATCGCTGTCGTGTTCTGGAGCGGCACCGGCAATACCGAGGCCATGGCAAACGCCGTCGCCGAAGGTGCCGCCGACGCAGGCGCCGAGGTCGAGACGATTCCCTGCGCCGACTTCTCAGCCGACAAGGCCGCCGACTACGATGCCATCGCCTTCGGTTGCCCGGCTATGGGTTCCGAGGAGCTCGAATACGACGAGTTCCAGCCCATGTGGGACGAGGTCAAGGAGACTCTGGGCGACAAGAAGGTCGTCTTGTTCGGGTCCTACTCGTGGGCCGAGGGCGAGTGGATGGAGAACTGGAAGGCCGACGCCGATGAGGCCGGTGTCAACGTGATCGATACGCAGATCTGCTATGACGCACCCGACGACGAGGCCGAGACCGCCTGCCAGAATCTGGGTGCCGAGCTCGTCTAAGGGTTTCTGGCAGATGGCATGATGGGCACCATGCCCATCGACACGAAAGCGGCGCGGGAGTCCTTTTTCCCGCGCCGCTTTTTGCTCAAAATCGCGCTCGCGCTAAGACATCTCGGGTTGGAGCCCCAGGTGCACGAGCCTAAAGTCGAGATGGCCGCGCATGGTGTTGACGCGCGACACCTCGACGATGGCGCGCATGCCCAGCTCGATGCGCGTGCCCGTGTCGGCACCGGTGAGTGCAAGCGTCTCTTCATCGAATTCAAACCACTCGTTTCCCAGTGATTTGATCGAAACCAAACCCTCGACCTGCGTCAGGTCCAGACGCACGAACACGCCCATGGAACTGATCCACGAGACGGTGCCTGTATAGCGCTCCCCCAGTCGCTCCTCATAGTATTGGGCGATCTTGATCTTTTGGGTCGCATGGCTCGCGGCATCCGCCGCACGCTCCGCATCGGAACAGGCCTTGCAGATCTGCGGCAAAATGCGCGGCAACGATTCGCGTCCTTTGCCGATCAAAGGTTCCGTACGGCCCAGGGCGTCCCGAGCACCCAGCCGCTCATGCGCCAACTGAAGCTTGAGCACGCGGTGCACCACCAGATCGGGATAGCGGCGAATCGGGCTCGTAAAATGGCAATACGCCGAAGCCCCAAGCGCAAAATGCCCCTCGTTCTTGGGCTTATACAGAGCCCGTTGCATACTGCGCAGCAGCATCGTGTTGACAAGCGGGGCCATCGCCGTGCCATGGGTCTCATCGACCGCCGCCTGCAGCTCATCGGGGTCACCCAGCTCGATGCCAACGGCACGCCGCGCGCCAATGATACCGAGCTCGGAAAGCGCGACGGCCGCTCCGTGGAGACTGTCAGGGCTCGGCGCATCGTGGACACGATAGCAGGCGTCGATATCGCGGTCGGCGAGCCACTCGGCAACGCATTCGTTAGCAAGCAGCATGGCCTCTTCGATCAACGACGTCGCGACGTTGCGCTCGCGCGCCACGATCTGCACCGGCAATCCATCGGCGCCAAGCAGTGCGCGCACCTCGGCGGTATCGAAATCGACCGAACCGCGGGCCCTGCGAATCTGACGTCGCAACTCGGCAAGCTCATGGGCCCCAACCAGAAAGGCCGAAAGATCCACACCCAGATATCGTGCCGTCGCCTCGCATGCCAGGCCGCGATCGAGAGCCTCCTCACGAGCAGTCTCGGCAGCGGCAACATCCTCCGGCGCCCCTTCGAGGACGGCATACTCGACCGCCCCCGATCGCACCAGCAGTGCTTCGGCCCCATCGTAGTCCATACGCACGCGCGACCGGATAACACTGGGATAGGGGTCGTAGTGACGAACCCGGCCTCGTGCATCCAGTTCGATATCGACGGTAAACGCCAGGCGGTCCTCATCGGGACGGAGCGAGCATAAATCGTTGGACAGCCGTTCGGGCAGCATGGGGAGCACGCGATCGGCCAAATACACCGACGTCGTACGTCGCCGTGCCTCAAGATCGATATGGCCGTCCCAAGCAACATAATGCGAAACGTCGGCGATATGCACGCCGAGCTTAAAGCCCCCATCGGGCGTGCGCTCCAGCGAGATTGCATCGTCGAAGTCGCGCGCATCGACCGGATCAATCGTGATGACAAAGCGATCGCGCAGATCCCGACGTAGCGGATCGGCAAGCGCACGGTCGACATCGAGAGCCAGTCCGTCGGCCTCGGAAAGCGCGGCTTCGGGATACGAGTCGGTATAGCCGTAGCGTGCCATCACATATTGCACGCCCAGATCAGGGGCCCCGTCGTCACCGATCCGGCGTTCGATCGTCACCATACCCGATTCAAGACGGCTCGGATACGTCAAGATGCGCGCAACCACCACATCGCCCGGCTCGACATGCAAACGCGCAGCGGAGCTGTCTTCGGGGCTGATAAAGAAGTCGGCGTGAAGGCGCGTGTCGAGCGGCTCCACCACCCCCAACGGGCCGGCGATTCCATACGTTCCCACGATCGTCGTCGAGGCACGCTCGATGACGCTTTCCACCAGCGCGCGCCGGTCGCCGCGCGGACCCGGCTTGACGCTGATGGCCACGATGTCGCCATCCATGAGCTCACGTTTACCGCGTCCCATCACCTTGAAATCCCCTTCGTCGGTGACGACATAGACGCTGTGTTCATGCAGCTGCACGCGCCCCGTCAAGGACGGACGGCGCACGTTTCTCACGGGGCCGTGATGGCCGCCGGGCTTGCGCTTGCGTTTATTGTTGCGCCCCATGGCGCCTCCCTGCTTATCGATGATCCCTTGGGTGATCCGTTTTCCCCTGGCACTTTGGGATCAATTGTCCCACAGATAAAGAAAGGGGCCGCCCGCAAGGACGACCCCGTAAAACCGAGCCTTGTCGATTTGACACCGAAACTACACGCGCAGATAGCGACGCATGGCGATAGCGGAGCCAAACAGGCCGATCAGCACGCCGACCAACACCAGGGCAGCGTACGTGACCAGATAGTACTGGAGCGGCAGCGCGAACGACATCCAACCGATGCTCGCCTCGAGGCGCGGAACCAGCAGGTTGCGCATGAGCTCGAGCACACCGATGGCAAACGCAGAGCCCAAAACGGCCTGCAGCACGCCCTCGGTGATAAACGGGCCACGGATAAAGCCGTTGCTCGCACCCACCAAGCGCATGATGGCGATCTCGCGACGGCGGGCGGTGATGGACAGACGAATCGTGTTGTTGATGAAGATAAACGCGATAAACGTGAGCAGTCCCACCAGCACCACGGCGGCGATGCGGATGTAGTTGGTCACCTGGAACAGGCGGCTCACTTCCTCCTGACCATACAGCACGCTCGCGTTGACATCGCCGTCATCGACGATCTTCTGAAAGTCGGAGCTCTTCTTGAGCTTCTCAGCCGTCGAGGCGACCTTGGACGGATCGTCCATCTCGATGGCAAACGATGCCGGAAGCGGATTCTGGCCGTCAAGGGCGCTCATGGTGGCATCGGCATTGCTCGACATCTTGCTCGTGTACTCGGCGAGCGCCGCGTCCTTGTCCTTATAGGTCACGGACTTGACATTGCTCCAGCCCTCGAGCTCGGTCTTAAACGCCTGGACATCGGCCTCGTTGGCGTCGTCGCTGATAAAGGCGTTGATGACCACCTGGTCCTCGACGGTACCGATCACCGAGTTGATCATTGCGGAGCCCATGATAAACAGGCCGATGATGAACAGCGAAAGGAAGATCGTGATGACGGCGCCGAGCGAGGTGGTCCAGTTACGGAAAAAGTGGCTCAGGGCCTCTTTGAGCGAATAGCCCACGTTAGATGGTGCCATAGTTGCCGTAACCTCCCCTCTCCTGGTCGCGGATGACGTGGCCGCCCTCGAGGGCGATCACGCGACGGTGCATGCTATCGACCATCTCGCGATCGTGCGTAGCGACGATCACGGTGGTGCCGGTGCGGTTGATGCGCTCGAGCAGTTTCATGATGCCCAGCGAAATCGCCGGGTCGAGGTTGCCCGTGGGCTCGTCGCAGATGAGCAGCGGTGGGCGGTTGACCATAGCGCGGGCGACGGCGACACGCTGCTGCTCGCCGCCGGAGAGCTGATCGGGCAGAGAATCCATCTGATCGGCAAGGCCCACCAGGCGCAGGACCTCGGGCACCTGGCTGCGAATAACGCCACGCGGCTTGCCGATGCACTGTAGCGCGAAGGCGACGTTCTCATAGGCCGTCTTTTGTGGCAGGAGCTTGAAGTCCTGGAACACGGCACCGATCTGGCGGCGCAGGAACGGGACCTTGCGGTTCTTGATCTTCATAAGATCCTGGCCGGCGACCAGGATGCGGCCGCTTGAAGGCTTGACGTCACGGTTGATGGTCGACAGCAACGTGGTTTTACCCGAACCGGAATGTCCGACCAAAAAGACAAACTCGCCCGGATAGATCTCGATGTTGATGTCATCGAGCGCGGGCTTGTTGGGCTGGGCGGGATACACCTTGGTGACATGCTCCATGAGCACGACCGGCTCAACGCCCGCCTGCTTGGCCATCTTCTTACGGCTGGCCTTGGGATCGATCGGCGCGAACACCGACGTGAAGTCGGGGTTGTTGAGCGCGTTGTCGAGACTTGCGACCTCGGCCGCCTGATCGCGCTCGACCACGGGCGCGGCAGGTTTCGTGGGATCGGGGATGCTCGCGAACATACCCGTGCCGGCAGGCCGCGCCTGTTGTGCCGGAGCGGCAAGCGGATCGGGAATGGCAGCGGGCTGCGGCGCCGTTACAGCCGGATTGATCGGCTGCTGAGACTGCGTGGCCGGCTGCTGCGGACGCGCCGTCACCACCTGAACGGGCTCGAAACCCGCGGTGGAGCTAAGTGGCATATCTGCCGAAGAAGTATAGGCTTGAGAATCTGCTGCCGGCCGTGCCTGTTCAGCCGGCTGTGCGGGGACCTTGCTGAACAGCTGGTCCTCTGAATCCGGAGTGGCGAATCGTGTGCCCGGGGCGCCCTGTGACGCCGGGGTATTGGCCTCGCCCGCACCGGAGGTACGGAAGTGGTTACCCACTGGTGCTCCTTTTCGTCGTGCGTTTAAACTACATGAGCGCTTTGTATTTTAGCAGGGTTGCCTTTGCTGCACATAAGAAGCATGGCCGGCTGGGGTTGGCCGGCCATGCTCTCGGGGCTTCCTCCCAAATCGTCCTCGCGCATGGCCCCGATTATCCTGCTCCTTCGGAGCCGCGGATAATCGGGGCCTGCGCTGCGGAATGATTTGGAAGGAAGCCCCGAGAGCGGGCCTACGAACACGAAGCAGCATCTTGCAGGCAGCAATCCTGCTGAAATGAAAGCTGGGCGGAGTGGATAGCGTTTTGTTGAAACGGGCCCTTGTCCCTGGCGGGACAAGGGCCCGTGACTTTTTGTTGTTGTGCGTGAAAGCTCGCTTATGCCAGGAAGTCCTTGACGGTCGCGACGATGTTCGCGGCGTCCAGGCCGTATTTGTGCAGAAGCTCGGCGCCCGGGCCGGACTCGCCGAAGGTGTCATTCACACCGATCTTCTTGGTGGGAACGGGGTCGGAGGCCACGGCGGCGAGCACTGCATCGCCCAGACCACCGATCACAGAGTGCTCCTCGACCGTCACCACGTGACCGGTCTTGTGAGCGCTTGCGCGCACGAGCTCCTCATCGAGCGGCTTGATGGTGTGGATGTTGATGACCTCGGCCGAAACGCCCTGGGCCGCTAGCTCCTCGGCGGCGGCCATGGCCTCGCCCACCATAAGACCGCAGGCGATGATGGACACATCGGTGCCCTCACGCATAACGATGCCGCGGCCCATCTCGAACTTGTAGGTCTCAGGATCGTTGATGACCGGAGACGCCAGGCGAGCCAGGCGCATGTAGACGGGGCCCTCATACTCGTAGGCGGCACGAACGGCGGCCTTGGCCTCGACGTCATCGGACGGAACGATCACGGTCAGGCCCGGAATCGTACGCATCAGGGCTATGTCCTCGCAGCACTGGTGCGTGGCACCGTCCTCGCCCACCGAGATGCCGGCGTGCGTGGCGCAGATGTTGACGTTGAGATGGGGATACCCGATAGAGTTGCGTACCTGCTCGAAGGCACGGCCGGCGGCAAACATGGCAAACGTCGAGCAGAAGACCTTCTTGCCCGCGGCGGCGATGCCGGCGGCGAGGCCGACCATGTTGCCCTCGGCGATGCCGGCGTCGTAGAAGCGGTCGGGATAGGCGGCCTTGAACTTGCCCGTCTGCGTCGCGGCCGCCAAGTCGGCGTCGAGCACCACAAAGTCATCGTGCTCGGCGCCCAGCTCGACCAGCGCTGCGCCATAGCTGGCACGCGTCGCGATCTTTTGAACATCTGCCATGATTAGAGCTCCTTTCCGGCGGTCTCAAGCTCCGCCATGGCCTGCTCGAACTGCTCGTCGTTGGGAGCCTTGCCGTGCCAGCCCACCTGGTTCTCCATATAGGAGACGCCCTTGCCCTTGACCGTCTCGGCCACGATGCAGCTGGGCTTGCCCTTGCAGGCGCGCGCGGCGGCGAAGGCGTCGCGGATCTGGTCGAGATCGTTGCCGTCGGCGAGCTCGATCACGTTCCACTTGAACGCGCGGAACTTGTCGGCGATAGGCATGGGATCGTTGACCTCTTCATTGCTGCCATCGATCTGAAGGCCGTTATGGTCGACGACGATGCAGAGGTTGTCGAGCGCATGGTTGCCGGCAAACATCGCTGCCTCCCACACCTGGCCCTCCTCGATCTCGCCGTCGCCAAGAATCGCATAAGTGCGCCAGCCCTCGTTCCAATGCTGCGCGGCAAGCGCCATGCCGACAGCGGCCGAGATGCCCTGGCCGAGCGAACCGGTCGACATGTCGACGCCCGGCGTGTCGTTCATGTTGGGATGGCCCTGCAGGCGGCTGCCGATATGGCGCAGCGTCTCGAGCTCCTCCTTGGGGAAGAAGCCGCGCTCGGCGAGGACGGCGTAGAGCGCAGGGGCGGCATGGCCCTTGGAGAGCACGAGACGGTCGCGGTCGGCCTTGCGGGGATCGGCCGGATCGACGTTCATCTCCTCAAAATAAAGATAGGCCAGGATCTCGGCGATGGAGAGGGAGCCACCGGGATGGCCCGCCTTGGCAGCATGCGTGCCGACGATGATCCCTTTCCTCACCTCGTTGGCAACCTTCTTGAGCTCTTCGTCGCTCATAGTGCCTTCCTTTCACAAACGAACGCAAAACCGCATCGCCCAAAGTCCGACAAGACACGGTCGCGATGCACGTACGTTCTTCATTATGCGGGAAGACGGCAGTTTTACCAGGAACTTTATCAATATCGACAAACTTCTGCAGGCAGATACGCTGATAAACCGTTTGACCATTATAATGAGCGCTACGCGTCGAGCTCCTTGAAGCCCTCACCGAAGGCCTCGGTCACATCGGCGATGATCGTGATGGCGCGCGGATCGCGCTCCCCCACGATCGCCTTGAGCGTCGACAGCTCGCGGCGTTCGATAATCACCATGATCACCGGTTTGTCGGAGCCGCTCCACATGCCCGTTGCCTTGAGCTTGGTGCAGCCGCGGCCAAGGCCGTACATGATATCGGCTGCGATGTCGGGAAAATTATCCGAGATGATGAGCGCCATGCGGCGTCTGTTGCCGCCGTCCACCACGGCATCGATCACATAGCCCGAGAGTACCATCGACAGGGCCGCATAAAGGGCATTCTCGATCGAGAAGACCGGGATCGAGGCCGCACAGACGGCAACGTCGATCGCCATGACCGTGGAGCCCACGGGAAGCGAGGTCTTGCGGCTGATGATCTGTCCGATCGTGTCGGACCCGCCTGTGTTGACGCCGACGCGCAGCACCATGCCATACCCGATTCCCGAGATGATACCGCCCCACAACGCGGGAAGCACCAGGTCGCCGTGGGCAAGCGGCGCCACGAACGGCGCGAACAGGTCGGTGAAAAAGCCGAGCAGCACAAAACCCGTCACCGTCTGCACCACGTAGAGCGCGCCTCCCACCTTGCCTACCACCAGCAACAGCAAGGCGTTCATAATGATCGTTTGAATACCGACGGGAATCGTCAGCCCGTGCTCGGCACCCACGGCCTGGACGATCGTCGCCAATCCCGTCACGCCGCCGGCCGCGAGCCCGTTGGGAATCATAAAGAGGTCGGTGGCAAGTGCCGCGACAGCGCATCCGACAACCACAAAAGGCAGATCATGAAAAAAGTTCGTTTGAAGAATACGCTTGATATCCAGCCGATACGCCATGTCCAACCTCATCTCGTACGAAAAAGCGCACCGGATACGGTGCGCTTGATCAGCTCTGCTCGATTGTATCGAATATGCGCTACGCGTCCACCCCGTCGGCGACCACGTCGATCGTATCGGCGTTTCCGGTCGCCCAGCGATGGTAACCGATCACAAACGGATCCAGGTCGCCGTCCTCGAGCACCGCATCGACATTGCTCGTCTCCACGCCGCTGCGAAGATCCTTGACCATCTGATACGGATAAAGCACGTAGCTTCGGATCTGGTTGCCAAAACCGATCGTAGTCTTGGGCCCGCGAATCTCGTCGAGGGCTTCGGCACGCTTCTCGAGCTCGATCTCGTAGAGACGGGCCTTGAGGATCTGCATGCAGGCCGCCTTGTTTTGGATCTGACTGCGCTCGTTTTGGCAGGTAACCACGATCCCGCTGGGAAAATGCGTCACGCGCACGGCCGAGTCGGTCGTGTTGACGCCCTGGCCTCCCGGGCCGCTCGCATGGTACACGTCCACGCGAATGTCATCGGGATTGATCTCGATGTCGATATCGTCCGGCAGCACGGGAATGACCTCCACGCCGGCAAACGTGGTCTGTCGGCGTTTCTTGTCATCGGTCGGCGAGATGCGAACCAGACGATGTACGCCGGCCTCGGCCCGTAGCATGCCGAAGGCATCCTTGCCCTCAACGGTAAACGTGGCGCGGTCGATACCGATAATCTCGGCCGCCGGGCAGTCGTTGATGGTGACCTTCCATCCGCGGCGCTGACAGTACTTCATGTACATCTTGAAGAGCATGAAGGTCCAGTCCTGCGCCTCAAGACCGCCTTGGCCGGGCTTGATGGTAACGATCGCGTCGCCGTGATCGAACTCGCCGGTAAACCAGCTCGAAAGCTCAAGCTCGTCGACGGCACGCTTAAGACGCTCGGCCGTAGACGTAGCCTCCTCGCGAAGCGCCGCGGCGTCCGGATCCTCGCCCATCTCGTCGGCGAGCTCGAGAGCCGCCCGAGCATCCGAGAGCTCAGCGCGAGCATGCTCGACGGCAGAGATATCCTCCTTGATGCGGGCGATCTCCTCCATCGTGGCGCGGGCGGCATCGGCGTCATCCCAAAAACCGGGCGCGACGCTCTTGGCCTCAAGCGAGGCCACGCGGGCACGCTTCTCGTCAAGATGAAGATAGGATTCGACCTCGCCGAGACGTGCCGCAAAGGCGTCGAGCTCGGCGGAGGTCACCTCGGAAACATCGGCCATTAGCGATTCCTGCCGTGGCAATACTTGAACTTCTTGCCGCTGCCGCACGGGCACAGCTCGTTGCGCCCCACGTTGGCATAGGGGTCTCCGCTTTCGGCCTTGACATAGGTGGTCACCTTGCCACCGTTGGCCACGGCGCCCGGACCGCCCTGCACGGCATTGCGCGCCTGGGTCTTTGCCTGCTGGCGCAGCACAGAGTTGCCGTTATCGCCATCGACCTCGGCCGGACCCGAAAAACGGGCGTCCTTGAGTGCGGGATCCTCGTGATGCTCGACGGCGCGCGGCGCCGCCTTGAGCTCGATGCGAAGCACCGTGCGCAGGTAGTCCTCGTACATGGTGTCGACCAGCACCTGGAAAGCACCGTAGGCCTCGGTCTTGTACTCCACGAGCGGGTCGCGCTGGCCAAAGCCGCGCAGGCCGATGCCGGTCTTGAGGTAGTCCATCTCCTGCAGATAGCCCATCCAACGCGTGTCGATCACGCGCAGCATGACCTGCGTGTTGAGCTCACGCATGAGATCCTCGCCCAGACGCTCGGACTTCTTGTCGTAGCACTGTTCGACATAGGCCAGCACGTCGGCAGCAAGCTGGGCGTAGTCCTCGTCGGGGAAATTCGGGGCATCGATATGGCCGGTGAGCTCGACGACCCACTTGCGCAGACCCTCGAGATCGCGCTCGCCCTCGCGGCTGTCTTTGGGCGCGAACTCGGCCACACAGCGGTCGACCGTGTCGTGCATGACCTCGGTGATATGGTCGGTAAGATCCTTACCGTCGAGGATCTTGTTGCGCTCGGCATAGATAACCTGACGCTGCTTGTTCATAACGTCGTCGTACTCAAGTACGTTCTTGCGCATGGAGAAGTTGATGCTTTCCACCTTGTGCTGGGCGCTCTCAACGGCCTTGGAGATGATCTTGTGCTGGATGGGCATATCATCACCCATGTCGGCCGTGAGCATCATCTTGGAAACGCGGTCCATCTTGTCGCCGCCGAAGAGACGCATGAGGTCATCCTCAAGCGACAGGTAGAACTGGGTCTCGCCGGGATCGCCCTGACGGCCGGCACGACCGCGCAGCTGGTTGTCGATACGGCGCGACTCGTGGCGCTCGGTGCCGATCACGGTCAGACCGCCGGCGGCGAGTACGCGCTCGCGCTCCTCGGCACAGGTCTGCTTGGCCTCGGCGCGCGCGGCCTCGATCTGCTCGAGCGTCGCCTCGTCCGGATCGATGCCCTGGTACGAAAGCAGGTCGCGCATGAGCTCGTCGGGATTGCCACCCAAGAGGATGTCGGTACCGCGGCCGGCCATGTTGGTGGCAATGGTCACGGCGCCAAAGCGTCCGGCCTGAGCCACGATATGCGCCTCGCGCTCATGGTGCTTGGCGTTCAGGACCTCGTGCTTGATGCCACGACGGGTAAGCACGGCCGAAAGCTTCTCGGAGCTTTCGATAGACACGGTACCCACCAGCACCGGCTGCCCCTTGGCATGGCGGCGCTCGACGTCGTCGGCAACGGCCTTGTATTTGGCCTCGATGGTGCGATAGACCAGATCCTCGTTATCGATACGGGCGAGCGGCTTGTTGGAGGGGATCACCTGGACGGGAAGCTTATAGATCTCGCGGAACTCGGCGTCCTCGGTAAGGGCCGTACCGGTCATGCCGCACAGCTTGTCGTACAGGCGGAAGTAATTCTGCAGGGTGATGGTAGCGAGCGTCTGGTTCTCCTCGCGCACCAGCACGCCCTCTTTGGCCTCGATCGCCTGGTGCAAGCCATCGGAATAGCGACGCCCCTCCATGATGCGGCCGGTGTTCTCGTCGACGATCTTGACCTCGCCGTTTGCGACCACATACTGCTTGTCGCGATGAAACATGTACTGTGCCTTGAGCGCCTGCTGCAGGTGGTTGACAAGCTGTCCGGAAAGATCGCCGTAGATGTCGTCGATGCCCAGGCGCTTCTCGATCTTCTTGAGGCCGCGCTCGGTGGCGGCGATGGTGTGTTTTGCCTCGTCCATCACATAATCGCCCGTGGGCTCCACGTCCTCGGTGGCCGACAGCATGTCGTGGCTTACCTCTTCACCGCGCTCCAAGCCACGCACGGCGCGTGCGAAATCCTTATACGTGCTGGCCGACTTGGTGCCGGCACCCGAGATGATGAGCGGGGTCCTGGCCTCATCGATCAGGATGGAGTCGACCTCGTCCACGATGGCGTAGGCGTGACCGCGCTGGACGCGCTGCTCGGGACGCGTGACCATGTTGTCGCGCAGATAGTCGAAGCCGAACTCGGAGTTGGTGCCATAGGTGACATCGGCGGCATAGGCCGGCCCCTTGAGCTCGAGCGGCATGTTGTTCTGCAAAAGACCGACCGACATGCCCAGATACTTGTAGATGCGACCCATCCACTCCGAGTCGCGCTTGGCCAGATAGTCGTTGACGGTGACGACGTGCACACCCTTGCCTGGAATGGCGTTAAGGTAGCCGGCGAGCGTGGACACCAAGGTTTTGCCTTCGCCGGTTTTCATCTCGGCGATATTGCCCTCGTGAAGCGCCATGGCACCGATGAGCTGCACATCGAAGTGACGCATGCCCATAGTGCGTTTCGATGCCTCGCGAACGGTGGCAAATGCCTCGGGCAGCATGTCGTCGAGCGATTCGCCGTTGGCATAGCGCTCGCGGAATTTATCGGTCTGTGCGCGCAGCTCTTCCTCGGTCATCTTCTCGAACTCAGGCTCAAGCCCGTTGATCTTGTCGACGATCTTGTAATAGCGCTTGAGGTCCTTGTCAGATCCAAAGGACAGCAGCTTAGACATGAATCCCATGTGGTTTCCTTTTGGCCATCGCCCGCATTGCAGCGCGAGCGAATAATACACAGTTATTGGTTACTTTAGCCAAACAGACCGTCATTAAACCGCACGTTGCCCTTGCCCCACGTAATTACTATGACAGGCGGCGCCCGGCGCCCCATTCGCTATCCGAATGCGCATAGAAAAAGGGCCGCACCCCGTATGGGATGCGGCCCTTCAAGCCATGATGCGAGTTCCCTCGACAGCCTACTCGGCAGCCTCGGTGGTCTCGGCCTCGGCAGCGGCCTCCTCGACGGGAGCCTCTGCAGGAGCCTCGGCGGCCTTCTTGGCAGCCTCGGCGGCGTACTTCTCGGCACGCTTGGCCTTCTCGGCGGCCTTGGCCTCAGCGGCGACCTTGCGAGCAGCCTCGGCCTCGGCAGCCTTGGCGGCCTTGGCGGCCTTGGCCTCCTCGGCGCGCTTGAGCTGGGCGGCAGCGGCGCCACCGAACTTGTCGGCGAAGCGCTGGACGCGTCCACCGGTGTCGACGAACTTCTGCTGGCCGGTGTAGAACGGGTGGCACTCGTTGCAAAGCTCGACCTTGATCTCGGACACGGTGGCGCGCGTCTTGAAGGTGTTGCCGCAGGAGCACGTCACCGTGCACTCGACATACTGGGGATGGATACCCTGCTTCATGGTAGGACTCCTTATTGGTCAGGCGCTGGTTACCGATCAGCGCATAAGGCGTCTTGGTTTCCGACCAAGACAACAAACTTGGCTAGTTTATCACGCGATAGGTTCTCCCACAAAAGTCACACGCAAGCAGTCTCCCAACATGTTGCGGGCATGTAACGCCGCAGGCAGTTCCCCCTTTTTGGCACCTACGGGCTACAATGTTGAACACTGTACCCGAGCGAAGCGTCACCTGCGCTCCCGCTCCCATACGAAAGGGTTTCCCATGGCTGAAGTCTCGTCCTCCCGCATCGTCATCACGGTCCTTGGCAAGAACCGCCCCGGTATCGTCGCCGGCGTCACCCGCGTGCTCGGCGAGGCCAACGTCGACATCCGTGATATCACCCAGTCCATCATCGAGGACATCTTTACCATGACCATGCTTGCCGACACCTCCGAGTCCAAACTCGATTTCTCCGAGCTGCAGAAGGCCCTCTCCGAGGCCGGCGAGCTCTCGGGCGTCAACGTCTCCATCCAGCGCGAGGACGTCTTTAACTTTATGTATCGTCTCTAGGATGCGTGGGCGTCATCGCCTGAGTGCAGCGCACCCCGCGCGCCTTCGCAGATAGGAGCATCATGACCTACGATGCCAAGAAGATCTATTACCGCTTCGACGACCATCTGAGCCGCCTGGTCCTCGACTACGATGCGAGCCGACAGCTCGACAGCGACTCCGAGCAGCTCTACCACGGCATGCCGACCGAGCCCTATGACGAGTCGCTGTTCCAGGAGCATAACGTCAAGCGCGGCCTGCGCAACGCCGACGGTTCGGGCGTGGTGGCCGGCCTCACGCGCATCTCCAACGTGCACGGCTACAACAAGGTCGACGGCAAGGTCGTGCCCGATCGAGGCCGCCTGAGCCTGCGTGGCTACGACATCGCCGACCTGGTGAACAGCGCCCAGGCCGAAGGCCGCTTTGGCTACGAAGAGGTCGCCTACCTGCTCATCACCGGGCATCTTCCCAACAAAGATGAGCTCGATGGATTCTGCGAGCGCCTGGGCGCCTTCCGCCATCTGTCGGGCGAATACGTGCTCGAGTTCCCCATGACCACCGTATCGTCGAGCATCATGAACGTGCTGCAGCGCGCTGTCCTGCTGCTCTATGCCTTCGACGCCGATCCCGATTCCATCACCCCCGAGCACGAAATCGACGTCGCGATATCGATGCTCGCCCGTCTGCCCCGCATCGCCGCCTTCGCCCACACGGCACAGGCCGCCAAGCGCAACGGCTCCGAGACCCATGTGCCGCATCCCGAGCCCGGTCTTTCCACGGCCGAGACCATCCTGCAAGTTCTGCGCGGCGGCATGGACTTCACCCATGACGAGGCGATGCTGCTCGACGTCATGCTCATGCTCCACGCCGAGCATGGCGGCGGCAACAACTCCACCTTCGCCTGCCGTGTGCTCTCTTCGTCGGCAACGGACCCCTATTCCGCCTACGCCGCGGCCATCGGCTCGCTCAAGGGACCGCGCCACGGCGGGGCCAACGCCAAGGTCGTCAAGATGCACGAGGATATCCGCGCCCATGTCGAGGACTGGGAGAACGAGGACGAACTCGCCGCCTACCTCTCGCTTATCCTCGACAAGCGGGCCTTCGACCGCACGGGGCTCATCTACGGCATGGGACATGCCGTCTACACGCTCTCGGACCCGCGTGCCGAGCTCTGCCGTCACTACGCGCGCACGCTCGCCGAGCAAAAGGGTCTCGGCGACGAGTTCGCCCTCATCGAGCGCATCGAGCACCTGGCGCCGCAGGTCATGCGCGACCACGGCATGACCAAGCCAATCTGCGCGAACATCGACCTGTACACCGGCTTTATCTACAAGATGCTCGGCGTGCCCGAGACGCTCTTCACGCCGCTGTTCGCCGTGGCGCGCATGGCCGGCTGGTCGGCCCACCGCATGGAAGAGCTCTTCTGCGCGCACCGTATCATCCGCCCGGCCTACAACCCCGTCATGCCCACCAACACCTACGTTCCGCTCTCGGAACGCTAGCAACCTGATCCCAAAGTGCCAGGGGCTTTGGGATCATTTTTTTCATCGATGGCAGAAAGGATGCACGTGATCGTTTTTTCCGATATGGATGGCACGCTGCTTACAAGCGACAAGCTTATGAGCGATGGCACATGGGCCATGCTCGATGAGCTCGCGCGGCGCGATATCGAGTTCGTCCCCTGTACGGGACGTCCGCTATCGGGCATCTTCGAGCCGATCCTGGAACATCCGGCCGTGCACTTCGCCGTCTGTGCCAACGGCGCGAGCGTCTGGCAGCTCGACGAGACCGACCCGACCGACGCCACGCGAGCCACACGCATCCTCAGCCGCCCGCTCGACCGTGCCCGCGCCCATCGCATCCACGCCATCGCAAAGAACCACGATGTGACGTTTGACATCTTCGCCGACGGCAAGTGTTATCTGCCTCGCTCGCTCTACGCTCGCCTGGACGAGTTCTGCGGCGGCAACATCCACATTGCCGATTCGCTCCGTCGTACCCGCACGCCTATCGACCGCGATATCGACGATGAGATCGATACGGTCGACACGCTTGAACGCATCGCCATGTACTGGCACGATCCCGCCGACCGCGATGCAATCGTCACCGCACTCCATGAGCTCGATGGCATCGAAGTCACGCGCTCCTATGCCATGAACATCGAGGTCATGGGCGCCGGCGCCACCAAGGGTACGGCGCTCACTTGGCTCTGCGAGCACGTGGGCGAGGATGTCGCCGACGCTTGGGCTTTCGGCGACAACATCAACGACATCCCCATGCTCGAAGCCGCGGGCCACGGCTGGGCGATGTTGAACGCCGAACCCGAGGACCGTGCCGCAGCTGACGCCGTAACCGCATTCGACAACGACCACGACGGCGTCGCGCGCACCGTGATGGAAGCCCTCGACATCGCCTAACCCGAAATTCTTTCCCCGTTGAAGTTCGACTTTCCAACAAAACGCCTGCCGCGCACGATACGCGACAGGCGTTTTACCTGCAGATTTGATTGTCAGCACCCGCTCGGTGGCAGTTTTTGCGTTGGAAAGTCGAACTTCAACGAGAGGGCGACCCGGCTTCTACTTCTACTCCGCGTAGCTGAACGTGGTGACGTCGAACATGCCCTCGGGGCGGATGCGGAGCATCGGGATGACCGGCAACGGCAGGAAGATGATACCCATGATCGGGTCGAGGGGCGGCTCGATACCCATCGTGCGGGCCTCGGCCATAAAGGCATCGTGTTCCGCCGCCACGTCCTCGGCCGTACCATCACTCATAAGGCCGCCAAGGGCAAGCGGAATGCGGGCCACGACCTCACCGTTTCGCACAAGCACGTGACCGCCCTGGCCGACCGCCTCGACGGCGGTCTTCATATCCGCCGGATTATCGCCCACCACGCACACGTTGTGGGAATCATGACCGATCGTCGAGGCGATAGCGCCACCCGTGATGGTGTAGCCGCGTACCCAGCCGCGGCCGATATGCTTGCCCACCAGACCGCTGCCGGCGGGACCTTCCCCGTCCGCGCCCGCAGCCTGCAGCGCGACGCCGCGTCCGTGGCGCTCGATCAGCATGATACGGCGCAGGCCCTCAGCTGTCTCAGGACGGGCCATGCCGGTGATCGCCTTGCCGGGGATGGCATCGATCACGGCCTCGCCCGGCTTGAAATCGTAGCTAAAGACGTCAAGCGAGAGCTCAGGCAGCTTCACGGATGCGCGCAGCTTGTCGGCAAGGGCCGCGACCTCGGAGGTCTCGGGCGCCACCTCGCCCACGAAGGCGCCATCCTGGGCGACGAGCGCTCCGGCGGCGTATACACGGTGCGGTGCGGCCGTAAAGCTCAGATCATCGAGGACAAGCAGGTCGGCACGCTTGCCCGGTGCGATGCCGCCACGCAGCTCGTGCGGATCGCGCGAGCCGTGATCGAGCCCGAAGGCCTCGGCCGTGGAGAGCGACGCCATGGAAATGGCGACGACGGGGTCGATGCCGGCCTCGATGGCGACGCGGCAAGCGTTGTCGATCATGCCGAGCGAGAGGGCGTCGGAAGGCGCGCGGTCATCGGTGGCAAAGCAGCAGCGACGAGCACGTGCCGGGTTCTCAAGAAGCATCGGCGCGAGGTTCGCGAGGTCATGGCTGCAGGTGCCCTCGCGCAGCATCACGTACATGCCGCGTGACAGCTTGTCGAGCGCCTCCTCGGGGATCGTGGACTCGTGATCGGCGATAATGCCGGCAGCGGCATAGGCGTTGAGGTCGCGGCCCGCGACGAGCGGCGCGTGCCCGTCGCATTGGCCCGAGGCGGTCTGTCCCGCCGCATCGATGCGCGCACAGGTCTCGGGGTCAGCCGCGAACACACCGGGGAGATTCATCATCTCGCCCATGCCAAAGACATCACCCGGATGCTCGGCAAAAAACGCCTGCATATCAGCAGCCGAGATCACGGCGCCCGCCTGCTCGTCGGGCAACGCCGGCACGCAGCTCGGCATCATGTACTTGATGGAAATGGGTGCACGCCGGCCGTCCTCGATCATAAAGCGCAGGCCGTCGAGCCCGGCGACGTTCGCGATCTCATGGCTGTCGGCGATCGCCGTGGTCGTGCCGCGGGTCGCGGCCATACGGGCATACTCGGCCGGACGGATATTGGAGGACTCGATGTGCAGGTGCCCGTCGATAAAGCCGGGTGCCAGGTAGCGCCCACCGCAATCGACAGTCTCAGCCACCTCGTAGGTGCCAGCCGCATCATCGCGGCCCTCAAACAGCACGCCCACGATCAGACCGTCCTTGACCGCTACGCTGCCCGGCGCCACGCGCTGGCCGTACACATCGACGATCTTGGCATTGACAAATAGCGTATCGACCGGAACACGCCCTTCGGCGGCATCGACCACGGACCTCATGACCTCAACGGACATACAGACTCCCTCTCAAGCAAGCGAAAACGAAAACGCCGCGGAGCGGACAAACCTTCACCGCGGCGCACAACATATTTGATTATGCTCTCTCCCAAGGCCAGCAGTGGTCCAAAACCCCCTGGCACTTTGGGATCAATTAGACCAGCTTGAAGCCTTTGCGCTTGCCGACGGAGAGCGTGTCGCCCAGCTTGAGCGCGTCGGCGTCGATGTTGTAGCTCTTGGGTGCCACGGCCTGGCCGTTGATCTTGACGCCACCACCGTCGATGTCGCGGCGGGCCTGGCCGGTGCTGGCGGAAAGGCCGAGGTCCTTGAGCAGCCCCGCGAGGTAGATCTTGCCCTCGTCGTTGAGTGCGAGCTCGACGTGCTTCTCGGGGAACTCCGCGACCTCGCCCTTCTTGTAGACGCGGTCGAACTCGGCCTGGGCCTCCTCGCCCGCGCCCGCACCGTGATAGGTGTCGCACAGGTCGCGGCCCAGGGCGCGCTTGAGCTCGTAAGGATCGGCGGAGCCGTCGGCCAGCGCGGCGTCGATCTTGTCGACCTCGGCCGGGGTGAGCGAGCTCGCCAGACGATAGTACTTGCCGATCATCTCGTCGGGGATCGACATCGTCTTGCCGAACATGTCCTTGGGCTCGTCGGTGAGACCGATGTAGTTGCCGTAGGACTTGGACATCTTGCGCACGCCGTCGGTGCCCTCAAGCAGCGGCATGGTGAGCGCGATCTGCGGCTCCATGCCCATCTTCTCCATGAGCTCGCGGCCGGCGAGCAGGTTGAAGAGCTGGTCGGTGCCGCCCATCTCGACGTCGGCCTTGACCATGACGGAGTCATAGGCCTGCATCACGGGATACAGGAACTCGTGCAGGGCGATCGGCGTCTGCGACTGGTAGCGCTTGGTGAAGTCGTCGCGCTCGAGGATGCGGGCGACGGTGAACTTGGAACAGATGGTAAGGAGCTTGGCAAGATCCATGGAGAGGATCCAGTCGCCGTTGTGCACGACGGTGGTCTTCTCGGGGTCGAGGATCTTCATGGCCTGGGAGACGTAGGTCTCGGCGTTGGCCTCGATCTGCTCCTGCGAGAGCTGCGGGCGCGTGGAGTTCTTGCCCGACGGGTCACCGATAAAGGCCGTGCCGTTACCGATAATGAGCGTCACCTTGTGGCCCAGATCCTGGAACTGGCGCATCTTGCGCAGCGGCACGGCATGGCCGAGGTGCAAGTCGGGGCTCGTGGGATCCACGCCCAGCTTGATGTTGAGGGGCTCACCCTTCTCAAGCTTTTTGCGAAGGTCGGCTTCGGGAACGATCTGGGCCGCGCCCGAGGTGATGATACGCATCTGCTCGTCAACAGGCAGCATGTATCCTCCTTTTTGTTTAGCACCCTCGCCCAAGCCGGGCGGTGCTCGAAGTCCATAAACTCCCCTATGATAGCCAAATCGCGCACGCCCTCGCGGCTTATGCCGAGAAAATCCTCGTCCTTCCCCACTCATCGACATGCACGGGCAGCATGGTGCCGTCCCGCTCCACCAGATAGCGCTCCTGTGCTCGACGAGAGCAACTCGTGCAGGTACCGTCGCACGGTCCCTCCGCCGTCAACAGGCAGTGCTCGCTGATCATAAGCTCAGGGCGCTTCGCATCAATCGGTCCGCACACGTCAGGCTCCTCGAACAACGCGCCCACGCGCTCGCGCGACGCAGGATCGCAAACAAGTTCGGCAGGCAGATGGATGCGGCGCGTGCCCAGCCCCCGCAGCCAAGATGCCGTCATGCGATTGGCGCAAAATATCGGGGCCGCCACGTCAAATGGCACGCCCGCCTCGCGAGCAAGCGCCACCTGCCCCAGGTTACGACAGACCACGGGGACACCGTCTCGAACGAGCTCGCGCACGCGCGGCTCGTCTTGAGTCCGGCACACCTCGTCTAACACCAAGGGCGCCTCGGCACCGTCGCCATCGGACATCGACGGCTCGCGCGACACGTGCGATGCACCGGCGCCATCCAGGCCACAAGGGGCGCCGTCCCGATCGGGGTCCGCCAGGGCACGCCCACCACCGAGCGACAACTCGGGCAAGCTCACAGAAGCGGCTTCGACATGCATGTGCTCGAGGGCGGCGGCGGTATCGGCGAGCACGCCGGCGCTGCGAATCAAATAGACTGCACAGCCCCGGTCCACCTTCCGTTTGCACCGCACACGAATCTGCTCCCCCGACGCCGCATCGACCGGACAGCGCACCTGGGGCCAGCGCTTGGGAACGTCGGGCAGGGCATCCGCGCCGGGATAGAACCTGATCTCGAGCATATCGCCCGCGGCAACCGAGGCCTCGAGTTCAACGGTGACCTCCTCGCGTGCAACCGCGGTCAGCCGCCCCACACGAACGCCCTGGTTGATCGACCGCTCGAAGCTCATAAGCTCTATACCGGATCGTCCCCGCAGGTAGGCATCGGTAAAACCGCGGTTGAACGATCGTCCCAGATCGCGCACGATAGGCGCAACGGACCCCGCATCCCACGCGCCGGCAGCAAGCATGTCGAGCGCCCGACGCCAGCAGCGCACCACGTTGAACACGTAGTCGGGATTCTTCATGCGTCCCTCGATCTTGAGGGACGCGACGCCGGCCGCCACAAGCTCAGGCAGATGCTCAATGCCCAGATAGTCTCGGGGGCACAGAAGCTTATCGCCCGCCGCGCCCACGACGCTCGACCCTTGTCCGTCCACCAAGTCATAGGAAAGGCGGCAGGGCTGCGTGCAGTCACCGCGCATGGCGGAGCGCCCGCGCCGCAGGGCAGAAAACGAGCACGCGCCCGAGTACCCTATGCAGATGGCCCCGTGGCAAAAGACCTCGATGGGCACGCCCGATGCGCAGAGATCGGCGATCTCGGCGATGGTAAGCTCGCGCGCCGTGGTCACACGATCGACGCCAAGGGTATCGGCGACCAGCTCGACCGCGCCGCGGGAGTGTACACCCGCCTGGGTCGAGAGATGGATCTCGACGCCCGGCAGTGCATCACGCAGGGCGCACACCAATCCGGCATCGGCGACGATCAGGGCATCCGCCCCCAGATCGAGGGCGCGGGCACCCAGCTCCACGGCATCCGCCATCTCGTCATCGAAAACAAAGACGTTGAGCGTCACATAGACGCGCGCGCCGTGTGCGTGGGCCACCGCACAGCCACGAGCGAACTCCTCGTCCGTGAATCCATGCGCGCTCACGCGGGCGTTGAAGGAATTGAGGCCCGCGTACACCGCATCGGCCCCGGCGGCAACGGCCGCGAGCATCGCGTCGAGCCCGCCGGCGGGCGCCAGCAGCTCCGGCAACGACCCCATGCCGCCCTCACGCCCGGCACGTGCCGACCCCGTGCTCATGTCCACCCTAACCACCCCAAAAGGTATGCAATCGCTCTGGAAATTACCGCTCTTCAGCATACATGAGCGGCTCTGGAACACGCATGGTTTATCGTGTAATAACTTATGTCCATCCGTTGCGGACGGCAGCCTTCACGGTGGCGGTCCGCTACGACATATTTGGAGGTCAATATGGGTCCTCGCGAGCGCTCTCGTCGCCGCCGCGCTAAAACGCATACCCTTCCCGCTATCCTCGCCTCGCTGTTCGGCTTCCTGCTCATCGCAGGCATCGCCTTCGGTATCGGCATGGTCGGAAACGTTCAGCGCTGGCTGTCGGATCTGCCGGATTACACCGACGCCAACGCGTACCTGGTGTCCGAGCCCACCGAGATCTTGGACACCAACGGCAACAAGCTCGCCAGCTTCTACACCCAAAACCGCAAGTCCATCACCCAGGACCAGGTGAGCCCCTACGTGCTCCAGGGCACGGTAGACGTCGAGGACGAGCGCTTCTATGAGCACGGCGGCATCGACCTGTGGGGTATCGCCCGCGCCTCGGTCGCCACCCTCACCGGCGGCCACGAGGGTGCCTCGACTATCACCCAGCAGCTCGTGCGCAACACGATCCTGCAGGAGGAGCAGTTCGATTCCACCATCGAGCGCAAGGTCCGCGAGGCCTATATCGCCATCAAGATGGAGGAGATCTACTCCAAAGACGAGATCCTCATGATGTATCTCAATACCATCTATTACGGACACGGCGCCTACGGCATCGAGGCCGCGGCCGAGACCTACCTGTCCAAGAGCGCCGCCGACCTCACCCTTTCCGAGGCCGCGCTGCTGATCGGCCTGCCCAACTCGCCGTCCCAGTACGACCCCACCGTCAATCCCGATCTGGCACTCTCGCGCCGCAACAAGGTGCTCGACAACATGCTGCGCCTGGGGCACATCACCCAAGAAGACCACGACGCCGCCCAGGCCGAGCCCATCACGCTCAACGTGACCGAGATTTCGGGCTCGGGCGTGGACGTGTACTCCCAGCCCTACTTCGTAGCCTACGTCAAGCAGCTGCTCGAGCAGGAGTTCTCGACCGACGTGCTGTTCAAAGGCGGCCTTACCGTCAAGACGACCATCGATCCCACGATGCAGGCGGTCGCCGAGAACGCCGTGCGCAACCAGCTCGACGTGCTGTCGCTCGATGGTCTCGATATGGGCATGGTCGTCATCGACCCCAAGACCGGCTACATCAAGTGCATGGTCGGCGGCTACGACTACAACGCCGACGAGAACCACGTGAACCATGCCACCGCCAAGCGGCCCGTAGGCTCCACGTTCAAGGCGTTTACCCTCGCCACGGCCATCCAGGAGGGTATGAACCCCGACATCACCGTCAACTCCAATTCTCCCCTCACCATCAAGAACAGCACCACCAAGGTCGAGAACTACGCCAACACCAGCTATGGCTATATCTCGCTCAAGCAGGCGACGGCCTACTCCTCCAACACGGCCTATGTACAGGTCGCAGACGCCATCGGCAACCAGAAGATCATCTCGCTCGTCAAGAAGCTTGGAATCGACACGGCCAAGGACAACATCGAGGACGTGCCCGTCATGACGCTCGGTACCGGCTCGATCTCGCCGCTCGAGATGGCGGCAGCCTATGCGACCTTTGCAAACGGCGGCTACTATCGCCAGCCCATCGCCATCACCGAGATCGATTCGCGCAGCGGCTCCACCCTCTACAAGCACACCGATAACCCACAGCAGGTGCTCACCGAAGGCGAGGCCGCCGCTGTCACCGACGTGCTTTCGGGCGTCATGAAGGGCCAGGGAACGGGTGCCTCCGGCGCGCTTTCCGTCGACCAGCCCTATGCTGGCAAGACCGGTACCACCGACAACACCACCAACCTGTGGTTCTGCGGCTATACCCCCCAGCTCACTTGCGCGCTGTGGACCGGCTACTCGTCGGGCGAGATTCCCATCCAAAAGTGGGGCCAGGATCTTCTGGGCAACCAGACCAACCTCCCCGTATTCAAGAAGTTTATGGACACCACGCTCGCCGGTACCCAGCGTGAGGAATTTGCCACCGGCACTGCCCCGACGTACAAGAAGAACTCGGAGTGGAAGCTCTACAACACCAACGGCACGAGCAGCTCTTCGACAAAGAAAACCGATAGCGACGAGGGCGACGCCGAGGCGACCACCACGACTACGACCACGACCACCACGACAACGACGACAGAAACCGGCAACGGTAACGGCAATGGCTCCACCGAGGGCGGCACCGATACGGGTGCCGACAGCTCCGGTACCGGAACGGGCGGCGACGGCGGCACCGGAGACGGCGGAACCACCGATCCTGCCACACCGTCCACCAATCCCAGCGGGCAGTAACGCAAACGCGCCCGGAACCCCCAAGGTTCCGGGCGCGTTTTTACATGACGCGTCAGCTGACGCTATCGCGGATTGCTGAGCTTGTTGACCAGCGCCTCGAAGCGCTCGCCATCTTCAGAAGTCTGCGTGATGACCAGAATAGTGTCGTTGCCCGCCAGCGAGCCCAAGACGTCAGGCAGCTCGGCGGCATCGACGGCCGCCGCAATACCCGACGCGGTACCGGGCTGCGCCTTGATGAGCACTAGGTTATCCGTGCGCAGGACGCCCGTTACCAGCTCGGAAACCATACGCTGCAGGTGCTGATCCTCGGCAAGCACATAGATACCCTCAGGAAGCTTACGCAGGCCCATATCGGCGATATCGCGCGACACCGTCGCCTGTGTGCAATCGAAGCCGCATGCCCGCAGCTCATCGACGAGCATACGCTGGGTCCTCACGTCCCTGTTGCGGACGATGTCGCGAATGGCATCTTGGCGTCCGTTGCGTTTCTTGGCCATATCGATCTTCACCTCGGAGGTATTCAAAGCAGCATGAAAAACTGTTGGATAGTTTAACGCTCTTTGACCATTTTGGTGAATAAAAATGCATTTTGAAACAACAAACTGCAAGGAATGGCAAAGCTATGTAGCAAAAATCACGCAGTTTTATTCATGGAAAGGTTCAGAAAATCCGCGAGATGGGACCGCAGGACGCACGAGAAGACGCGTCCCGATTCGATGGGTTTGAACATCATTCCCAGACCTTTGCGGGTCATTTTAAGCGATGCGACCACGCGCCGGGTCCTATCGCTGTCGAGCATATCACGGAGCCGGGCATTGCGCTCGATAGACGAGATGGAATGCGGGCTTAGGCACAGATTCTCGATGCACGAGACCAGCTGATCATAATAAACCCGTCCGCAGGCGAGCACCGCCTCCGGCGAATCATCGAGCCCCAGCTGGCGCAACAGCCCATCAAGCTCCTCCGCCTCCAGGCAAGCACGACTAAACATCATGGGGTCAAATGTCTCGGCAATCGAAGGAGCCGATGTATGGAATACAGCTTGCTCCTCTCCAGCGATGCAACCAGACAGACCCAGAAAATGGCACATAGCCCCCAAAGAAGATACGTCACAAACGCGAGGGAAGCGCTCCCATAGGTCTCGACGTACCAGCGCACCCGTAACTTGACCCACGAGCCCGCTTTCCACTACGCGTGAGAATTCGTTCCTGAGGGCATCGCGACCAACGAGACTCACGGACCCCAGCGAAGCAACATGAGAGTGTCGTTCGCGATGGATATCGTAGCGGTCATACGAAACGGAAGGGAAGACGATATCGGCACCCGTCTCCTGGGCTCGGGAAAGCATGTTTTCCAATGCATCGGGGGCAAACCACTCAAAATCTCGCATCAGCATGACGTGCGATCCGCGCGCACGATCAAGTGCAGCGGCAGCACATTCAGCAAGATCAGCGCCCGCATCGGGCATAAGGTCGATATGGATATCTCTATCGGCGACCAGTTGTAGGGAATGCGCCACGCCGGGAGCAACATCATGATACGAAACGATCAACTGCAAATCGTGAATATTTTGACCTTGAACGCTCTCGATCGCACGTACCACGTACTGCGAAGCACCCTCGAGCACGAGGATGACCGAGATACGAGGAACAGCTGCACGTCGAGTCAAAGTTCCCAACCTTTCACGGGCACTACCAAAACAAAACTCATGGTAACACCGGCTGCAAAGCACACCGAGACGTCCCCGACCATGCATCCCAAGAACAGATGTTGCACACGTTGCGCACAAAAAAGGGGCACCGAACGGCACCCATAAACATGAAGCTAAAGCGGGCAGATATCATGCAAGAACGGTTAGCTCCCCTGGTTCATAGGCAACCCCCATGAACGTCAGCCCGCAGGCCGGAGCTGTCGGCCCTGCCGCCTGTCGATCGCAGGCATCGATAACTTCGCGCATCCAAGACGGTTCGCGACGATGGCTGCCGATCTCAACAAGCGTGCCGACGATCGTGCGAACCATCGAATGCAAGAACGCGTTGCCCTCGATGGTAAAAGTCAAAACCTCTTCGCCAAACACGACTTCGTGACCAAACTCGGCGCGCATCACACAGCGATGCGTAGGCTTGCCCACAGCAGAGGCCACCTTGCAAAAACTCTTAAAATCCTGTTCTCCCATAAGGGCAGGACACGCCTGAGCCATAGCCTGAACATCAAGCGGATACCGCGTCCACCATACGGCACCCCGCGAAAGGACGGGACGGGCATCACGGGCAGCGATCCGATAGGTATACGTTCGAGAGCATGCATCAAAGCGGGCCGAGAAGCCCTTTCGAGCCGTGTAGACCTCATTAACGGCAATATCCTTAGGAAGCAGGGCATCCATAGCCCTCAGCCATCTGCGCCTCGTCAGCGCGAGCTCAGACGCCATCACGGGGAAACTGACATACTGCGCCACTGCGTGCACTCCGGCATCGGTGCGGCCCGCACACGTCAGATCGATGGAACGCCTCAGAAGCGTCTCGATCGCACGGCGCAGCTCGCCGGCAACCGTAGTCTGACCAGGCTGCTCGGCAAAACCACTGTACGCAGAACCGTCATAGGCGACCCGCAGAACCAACGTAGCTTCAAGCTCATCAGGGGTGTTGACAGCAGATACTTGAACCATGGGAGTCTCCCCCGCTCACGCGCCACTCGGCGCAAAACCTCGACATAAAAAGAGGGGCACGCAAAGCGTACCCCTCAAAATATAGCCTTTGCAGACGATAAGTCTACTCAGCAGCCTTCTCGGCCTTCTTGGCCTTGGGCGTGCAGGGCTCAGTGACGAGCTCCATGATAACGATAGGAGCATTGTCGCCCTTACGCTTACCCAGCTTCAAGATACGGGTGTAACCGCCGTTGCGGTCCTGCCACATACCCTGAGCGGCCTTGTCGAAAATCTCGGCCACGAGCTGCTTGTCACCCAGCTTGGCGATAGCAAGACGACGAGAGTGCAGGTCGCCCTTCTTGGCCCAAGTGATGATCGGCTCGACAACGGAGCGCAGCGCCTTAGCGCGGGTCTCGGTGGTCTTGATGCGATCGTTCTCGAAGAGGGCCTTGGCCAGGCTCTTCTTCATGGCCTTGGTGTGGCTCGCATCGGTGCCGAGCTTAAGGCCCTTCTTAACGTTATGACGCATGGTCTAGTTTCTCCTCAAATATGCGAAGCATTAAGCCTTAAGGCTCAGGCCCATGGACTCAAGCTTGTCCTTCACTTCCTCGATCGACTTAACACCGAAGTTACGGATGTTGAGCAGATCGTTCTCCGAGAACTCAACGAGCTGACGGACCGAGTGAATGCTGGCGCGCTTAAGGCAGTTGTAGGAACGGACGGAAAGATCCAAATCCTCGATCTGCTTGTCCAGCTCGGCGTTGTCGTTGGTGACCTCGGGAGCGAAGATCGAAGCCTCCTCCTCGACCTCGGGGGTCTCGGCAAGGTTCATAAAGGCGGCCATATGCTGGTTAATGATATTGGCAGCCTGAACCACGGCATCGCGAGGAGCGATAGCGCCGTTGGTCTCGATCTCGAGGACAAGGCGGTCGTAATCGGTGTGCTGACCGACACGGCAAGCCTCGACGAGCTTGGCGCAGCGGCTCACCGGCGAATACAGCGAGTCAACGTGAATCACGCCGATGGGATCGTTATCGCGCTTGTTAGCCTCGCCGGCAACATAACCGCGACCGTATCCGATGCGCATGCTCATGGTGAGATGGCCACCCTCGGTGAGCGTAGCGATATGCTGCTCAGGGTTCACCAACTCAAACTCGGACGGAATAAAGAAGTCCGCACCGGTGACCTCGCAGGGGCCGTCAACGGAAATCGTGGCGGTCGCCTCGTCGGTCGTGCCGAGAGCCTTGAAGACAAGACCCTTGACGTTCAGGACGATATCGGTGACATCCTCGACCATATTGGGAATGGTCATGAACTCATGCTGAGCGCCATCGATCTGAATGGCCTCAACGGCCGCGCCCTCCAAAGAAGAGAGCAGAACACGGCGCAGCGAGTTACCGAGCGTATCGCCGTAACCGCGCTCAAGCGGCTCGACGGAAACGCGGGCGGACGTCTCGTTGATCTCCTCGACCTGAACCTGAGGCCTAATGAATTCTGACATGTATTACCTCCAGCCTCAGCAGCCCGGATGGACTACTTAGAGTAGAGCTCGACGATGAGCTGCTCGTTGATATCACCGCTGATCTGCTCACGCGTCGGCAGAGCGAGCACGTTACCAGACAGCTTCTCGATATCGACCTCGAGCCAGCCAGGAACCTCGAAGCGCTCGGAGGAAATCAGAGCCTCCTTGATGGGGAGAAGATCACGGAACTTCTCGCCCACGGCGACGACGTCGCCGGCCTTAACGCGGTAGGACGGGATGTCCACGCGCTTACCGTTTACGGTGAAGTGACCGTGACGGACAGACTGACGAGCCTCTTTGCGGGTGCGAGCGAAGCCAAGACGGAAGACGACGTTGTCGAGACGAGACTCAAGAATGATCATGAGGTTCTCGCCGGTAACACCGTTCATCTTACGAGCTTTGTTGAAGTAGCCGTGGAACTGCTTCTCGAGAACGCCGTAGATGAACTTGACCTTCTGCTTCTCGCGCAGCTGCATGCCGTACTCAGACTCTTTGCGACGGCGCTTGGGCTGACGGATAGATTCTTTCTTGCTGCTGTAACCGAGCTCAGCGGGATCGATCCCGAGCTGACGGCAGCGCTTAAGAACAGGAGTCCTGTCGATTGCCATATTGAAACGATCCTTTCAGTTACACGCGGCGACGCTTCTTGGGGCGGCAGCCGTTGTGCGGAATGGGGGTCTTGTCCTGGATGCTCGAGACCTCGAGGCCAGCGGCCTGGAGGGAGCGGATGGCGGTCTCGCGACCAGAGCCGGGGCCCTTGACGAAGACAGCGACCTTCTTCATGCCGTGCTCCATGGCCTGCTTGGCAGCAGCCTCGGCAGCCATCTGGGCAGCGAACGGCGTGGACTTACGGGAGCCCTTGAAGCCCACCTGGCCAGCCGACTTCCAGGAAATGACGTTGCCCTGGGGATCGGTGATCGAAACGATCGTATTGTTGAACGTAGAACGAATGTGAGCCTGGCCCACGGAAATGTTCTTACGGTCCGCGCGCTTCAGACGGGCAGCGCGAACGTTCTTCTTAGCAGTAGCCATCTATCTAGCGCTCCTTATTTCTTCTTCTTAGCACCGATCTGACGCTTCGGGCCCTTGCGGGTACGAGCGTTAGTGTGGGTGCGCTGACCGCGGACCGGGAGGCCCTTGCGGTGACGAAGGCCGCGGTTGCAGCCGATGTCCATAAGGCGCTTGACATTCTGGTTGCGATCGCGACGAAGGTCGCCCTCAACCATGATGTGGTTCTTATCGATATACTCGCGGATGGCGTTAACCTCATCCTCGGTGAGGTCCTTAACGCGCGTATCCACGTTGATGTTGCACTCGACGCAGATCTTCGTCGCAGTGGTGCGGCCGATGCCGTAAATGTAGGTCAAACCGATCTCAACGCGCTTCTCACGCGGGAGGTCGACACCATTAATACGGGCCAACGTAGTCTCCTCTCTTAACCCTGACGCTGCTTATGACGGGGGTTCTCGCAAATAACGAGGACCTTGCCGTGGCGCCTGATGATTTTGCACTTATCGCACATCTTCTTGACCGAAGGACGTACCTTCATCGTTCTTCCTTTCGGTAGCGCTCAAACTACTTCCCTACTATCTACTCGCCCAGCCGCAGGCGTTAATTAACTTATGGCTGGTCTACATGCGCAATCCGACCGTAGGTTGAGCTAAGCCTGCGATCGGTGGGCATTGCGCGTGTCTCGCGTCGCTATTTATAGCGATAGGTGATGCGCCCACGGGTAAGGTCGTACGGGGAAAGCTCCACGACAACCCTGTCTCCGGGGAGAATACGGATGTAGTTCATTCGGATCTTGCCGGAAATGTTGCACAGAACCGAATGACCGTTCTCGAGCTCGACCTTAAACATGGCATTGGGCAGCGGTTCCTTAACCGTACCCTCAAGCTCAATTGCGTCTTCCTTCTTCACAAGCAATCATCTTTCTCTAGAAAACGACAGCGATTGAGTATTCTACAACACGCGTTCACGTGACGTAATATCTTCGTAATGGCTCCATAACTAGGGTTGGAACCACTCATCATTTCATAGCACGGTCAAAATCAACCGACTACATCTGTCCGCCCTGCAGGCTGCACCAAGGACCTTGTGCGTCACTCGTCAAGATCACAGGGCCGTCATTGGTGATGGCGACCGTGTTCTCGTAGTGAGCTGCAGGCAAATGATCGTTGGTGGTAACGATCCAACCGTCGGCCCCCGTGCTCACATGATTGGTGCCCATCGTGACCATAGGCTCGATGGCGATCACCATACCAGCCTGAAGGCGAACCCCCCTACCCTTCTTACCATAGTTGGGAACATTGGGGTCCTCATGCATAACGCGGCCTACACCGTGGCCGACATAGTCGCGCAAAACACCATACCCATGGGCTTCGGCCAACGATTGAACCGCATAGCCCACGTCGCCGATATGATTTCCGGGAACCGCCTGCTCAATGGCAGCCTTCAGGCAATCCCGAGTGACCTCGCAAAGAGCCTGTGTCTCAGAGCTGGGAGTACCGACAAAAAAGGTCCAGGCGTTATCGCCTACCCAACCATCGACGACGGCTCCCGTATCGATCGAGATAATGTCACCATCGCGCAGGATCATATCGGGATTGGGAATACCGTGCACAACGGCATCGTTGATAGAGGCGCACACGGTTCCGGGAAATCCGCCATAACCCTTAAAGGCAGGGGTTCCCCCATGCATACGGATAATCTGCTCCGCGAGCTGATCGAGCTCAAACGTCGAAACGCCGGGACGAACCATCGCTCCAACGTGGCGGAGCGCCATCTTAGATAGCGCTCCTGCCTTCTTCATCTGCTCGATTTGCTCTGCAGACTTGATTTTGATCATAGACCGAGGGCCTTCTTGACGTCCGCATAGACGGCCTCGCGAGCCTGATCGCCGTTGACCGACTTGAGCAGACCCTGACCACGGTAGTAATCGACGAGCGGGCTCGTGGACTTCTCGTAGACATCGAGACGGTTCTTGATCGTCTCGGGCTTATCATCATCGCGCTGATACATCTCGCCACCGCAAGTGGGGCACGTCGTATCCGCTGCCGTACCGGTATAGCCACAGGCGCGGCAAGTACGACGCGAGCTCAGACGATCGATGATGACCTCGGGGGCAACATCGACCAAAAGGGCGCAATCGATCTCGCGACCCATGGCGGAAAGCTCGGAATCGAGCGTTACGGCCTGAGCGGTGTTGCGCGGAAAACCGTCCAAAATGAAACCCTGCTGAGCATCATCGGCGGCAAGACGCTCCTTGACCAGATCGATAACGAGCTGATCGGGAACAAGCTCGCCGGCATCCATATATTTCTTGGCGGCAACACCGAGCTCCGTACCACCCTTGACGGCAGCACGCAGCAGGTCGCCGGTGGAGATATGAGCGACGCCGAACTCGGCAACGAGTTCCTGAGCAACCGTGCCCTTGCCGGCACCGGGAGCTCCGAGCAAAACGAGGTTCATGAGCAATCCTCCCCTAGCCTATTTAAAGAATCCGTCGTAATCATACATCTTGATCTGGCCCTCGAGCTTATCGACCGTGTCGAGCACGACGCCGACCATGATCAGAACGGAGGTACCACCAAACGCCTGGATCAGCTGATTGCCCGTAAAGGAGAAGATGATCGAAGGCACGATGGCGATAAGCGCCAAAAAGACAGCGCTGGGAAGCGTGATCTTGTTGAGCGCGTTCTTGATGTAGGCAGCAGTAGCCCTACCCGGACGAACACCCGGAATAAAGCCGCCCTGCTTCTTAAGGTTGTCGGCCGTGTCATCGGGATTGAACACCATGGAGGTGTAGAAATACGCAAAGAACACGATGAGCACAACGTTAAGAACCCAGTTGAGCCAACCAGTCGAAAGCGCCGAAGCAACCGCCTGGATCCAGCCGACACCCGGGAAGAACACGGCGATCTGAGCCGGGAAGTAGAGCAGAGCCGAGGCGAAGATGATCGGCACGACACCGGCCGTGTTGACCTTGATCGGCAGATAGGTGGACTGACCACCCATCATGCGACGACCAACGACGCGTTTGGCGTAGCTGACCGGGATGCGGCGCTGGCCGCGCTCCAAAAAGACAATCAGCGGAATGACCAGCAAGATGATGACGCAGATGATCACCATGGTGAGAATGCCACCGGCATTGCCCTCGGTCGAAGAGAAGATCGCCTGGGGCAGGCCCGCCATAATATTGGCGAAGATGATCAACGACATGCCGTTGCCGATACCGCGCTGGGTGATAAGCTCACCGATCCACATGATGAGCATGGCGCCCGCGGTGAGCGTGCCCACGATCATGATGTCGAAGATGAGCTCGGGAGCGCCGGCACCGTTGAAGTTGATACCGAAGCTCTTGAACAGGAAGAGGTAGCCGATCGAGTTGAGGATGGCCAGCGCAAGCGTCAGATAACGGGAGTACTGAGTGATCTTGGTCTGACCGACCTCGCCCTCACGGGCAAGCTCATGCAGGGAAGGCACAACGGCCTGGAGCATCTGGAGGATGATCGAGCTCGTGATGTAAGGCATGATGCCCAGAGAGAACACCGAGACGTAGCTCAACGCGCCACCAGAGAAAAGATTCAGGAGGGCCATAGCGCCGGAAGCGACCGAAGAGTTATCGGTCGAAAAAAGGCCCAGCATCCCCTGGAAGGGGATGCCAGGCACAGGAACGTGCGCACCGACACGGTACACGACGAGCATAGCTATGGTAAAAAGAATCTTTTCGCGCAGTTCTTTAATGCGGAAAGCATTCTTAAGACCGTTTAGCAAGGGAGCTCGACCTTTCCGCCAGCGGCCTCGATCTTGGCCTGCGCCGTGGCGCTGACCTTATCGACCTTGACCGTGAACTTCTTGGTGAGGTCGCCGTTGCCGAGCACCTTGACGGGCTCGAACTCGCTCTTGATGATGCGAGCGGCCTTGAGGGCGGCACCGTCGATCACGGCGCCATCCTCGAACTTAGCATCGAGACGCTCGACGTTGACCGGCGTGTACTCGATACGGCGAGGATTGCGGAAGCCGGGGAGCTTGGGCAGACGCATAGCAAGCGGCGTCTGACCACCCTCGAAACCGGCACCCTTGCCGCCACCGGAGCGGGAGAGCTGGCCCTTCTGGCCGCGACCCGCGGTGGTGCCGTGACCCGAAGAGTTGCCACGGCCGATGCGCTTGCGCTTCTTGGTAGAACCGGGCGCGGGAGTAAGATCGTGAAGCTGCATTTGCTACTCCTCTACAATCTCGACAAGGTGCTTGACCTTGAAGATCATGCCGCGGACGGACTCGTTGTCAGCAATCTCGCGAACCTCGCGGATCCTGTGGAGACCGAGGGCACGGACAGTACGGACCTGGTCCTTCTTGCAGCCGTTGGTGCTGCGGACCTGCTTGATCTTAATGGTGTCAGCCATGCTTAGTTCTCCTTACCGACGAACATCTCGGAGACCGTCAGGCCACGGCGAGCCGCGACGTCCTCAGGGCTGGAGAGCTCCTTGAGGCCCTCGACGGCGGCCTTGATGATGTTGAGGCCATTGTCGGTACCGAGGGACTTGGACAGGACGTTCTTGATGCCGGCAAGCTCGAAGAGGGGGCGCACGGCGCCACCGGCGATAACGCCGGTACCCTCGACAGCGGGCTTGATGACGATACGACCGGCACCGAAGTGACCGAGAACCTCGTGCGGAATGGTGCCCTCGTCGGTCACCGGCACGTGGAACATGTTCTTCTTGGCGTCCAGGGAAGCCTTGGAGATGGCCAGAGGCACCTCGGCGGACTTGCCCATACCGACGCCGACGTTGCCCTTGCCGTCACCGACGACGACCAGAGCGACGAGGCTCATGCGACGGCCGCCCTTGACGGTCTTCGACACGCGGTTGATGTAAACGACGCGCTCCTCGAACTCGGAGGCCTCGCGCTGCTGCTTCTGATTACGAGCCATGTGCTACATACCTCCTAGAACTCGAGACCGGCGGCGCGAGCACCGTCGGCGAGGGCCTTGACGCGGCCATGGTAGATACGGCCACCGCGATCGAAGGTGACCTTGGTGATGCCGGCCTCGATGGCACGCTTGCCAACGAGCTGACCGACCTTCTCCGCAGCCTCCTTGTTCGAGGTGTGGGTGCCCTTGAACTCGGCCTCGAGCGTCGAGGCGGAGACGAGCGTCAGGCTGGAGCCCTTGCTGTCGTCGATGATCTGGGCATAGATATTGGCGTTGGTGCGGGTCACGCGAAGACGCGGACGCTCGGTGGTACCCGAGATCTTGCCGCGCACACGGCGCTGACGACGCTTGAGGCCTTCCAGCTTCGCCTTATGCTTGTTCATACGTAAACTCCTAAAAAGGTTGATCTGTGCCAGCACCTAACGGGGTGCTGGTCTTAAGACAGGTGAGTAGTTAAGACTACTTAGCGGCCTTACCCAGCTTGCGGCGGATGTGCTCGCCGACGTAGTGGATACCCTTGCCCTTGTAAGGCTCGGGAGGACGGTGGCCGCGGATCTCAGCGGCGACCTGGCCGACCTGCTGCTTGTCGATACCCTTGACGTTCACGTGGGTGTTGTCGGGAACCTCGAAGGTGATGCCCTCGGGAGCCTCGACGATCACGGGGTGAGAGAAGCCGAGGGAGAACTCAAGGTTCTTGCCCTTCTGCTGGACACGGTAACCGACGCCAGCAAGCTCAAGCTTCTTCTCGAAGCCCTCGGAAACGCCGACAACCATGTTGTGGATGAGGGCGCGGGTAAGACCATGGCGGGCACGGGTCTCACGCTCGTCATCGGGACGGGAAACGTGCAGGACGTTCTCCTCGACGGTGACGGTGAGCTTCTCGAAAACATCGAGCTCGAGCTGACCCTTGGGGCCCTTGACGGCGACATGGTTGCCGTTGACTGCCACTTCGACTCCGGCCGGAATCTGGACA
Source organism: Collinsella sp. UBA6357 (assembly GCA_002437815.1). Lineage (GTDB taxonomy): Bacteria > Actinomycetota > Coriobacteriia > Coriobacteriales > Coriobacteriaceae > Collinsella. The sequence continues at coordinate 51,807 of DJRP01000023.1, forward strand.
GGCTTATTACCGATACGAGACACGGTGATCTCCTTTCCTTCTACCTTACGGAGTTATTACCACACGAAGGCGATGATCTCGCCGCCGACGTTCTGCTTGCGAGCGTCGCGGTCGGTCATAACACCCTTGCTGGTGGAGATGATGGCGGTACCGAGACCACCGCGAACGCGGGGCATGTCGGCGACGCCGGTGTACTTACGCAGGCCCGGCTTGGAGATACGGCGGATGCCGTTGATGACCTTAGCCTTCTTGGCGCCATACTTAAGCGTGATGTGCAGAGTCTTCTGGGGCACGGTGTCCTCGACATCGTAGCCCTCGATGTAGCCCTCCTCGTGCAGAACACGAGCGATCTCGACGAGCTTCTTGCTGCTCGGCATAGAGACCGTGGCCTTGTTCACAGAGTTAGCGTTACGGATGCGCGTAAGCATATCTGCGATCGGGTCTGTAAGGTTCATACAGATTCTCCTTCGTTCTTGATGAACACGTGCTCTTGGTTCTTCGCCGCCCTTAACGGCAAAGCCTTAATAGCGCGTTTTCCCTGCTCCGAGCTTATGCCAGGAGCGCTGGTAGTGACTTACCAGCTGGCCTTCTTAACGCCGGGAAGCTCGCCCTTGAGTGCAAGCTCGCGGAAGCAGACACGGCACAGGCCGAACTTGCGGTACACAGAGTGCGGACGGCCGCAACGCTGGCAGCGGGTGTACTTGCGGGTCGAGAACTTCGGCTCGCGATTGCACTTGACGATCATCGATGTCTTAGCCACTTATATCCTCCTCACATAGAGTATTGTTCGCCCCGAAGGCCGCCTTCGGTGTGAAGACGGCCTACACAGGGCAGGTGAACCTATTTCTTGAACGGGAAACCGAAGGCGTCGAGAAGAGCCTTGGCCTCCTCATCGGTGTTGGCGGTGGTGACGAACGTGATGTCCATGCCGCGCTGGTGATCGACGGAGTCGAAGTCGATCTCGGGGAAGATGAGCTGCTCGGTCACGCCCATGGAGAAGTTACCACGGCCGTCGAAGCTCTTAGCGGAGATGCCGCGGAAGTCGCGGATACGGGGGATCGCGACGGAGGTCAGGCGATCGAAGAACTCCCACATGCGGTCGCCGCGCAGGGTGACCTTGCAGCCGATCGGCATACCGGCGCGCAGACGGAAGGTAGCGATGGACTTGCGGGCACGGGTGATCATCGGCTGCTGACCGGTGATGGTGCGCAGGTCGCGCACGGCACCGTCGATGGCCTTGGAATCGGTAGCGGCCTCGCCGACACCCATGTTCACGACGATCTTCTCGAACTTCGGGATCATCATGACGTTCTTGTACTGGAACTTGTCCTGAAGCTGCTGCTTGACCTCGTTGTTGTACTTGGTCTTAAGACGCGGCACGTACTTCTCTTCTGCCATTGTTCACTCCTTAATGGGGTTTTAAGCACGGGGCTTGGCCACAGGGGTTGTCCTCGTGCCTCCTGGCTGCAACCTGACCGGCCATGGCATGTGGCGGCGCGGTATCGACACAGCAGGAGCCGACAAAACAATCGGTACTATACGCGCATCGAGGGCCAAACGCCAGCAAAACCTTTACGACCTGCGCATCTTCACAACTGGGACACGCCGGAGCACCGATCAGCGCTTGCGGGGCAGGACTAGATTCAAGATCACGGCGACAAGCGCGGTGACCGCGATGGCCGAGCCGCCGAAGACGGTGTTCACCCACGCGGGAAAGCCCGCGCCGGCAAGCGCGCCCGCCGTGTGCTCGATTCCGGTACCGAACGCGATCGAGAGGCCCATGAGCGTGGTGTCGCGCTGCGAGAGGCCCTCGCGTGCGAACATGACGACGCCGTTCATGCCGATCGTGGCAAAGACGCCGATCGTGGCGCCGCCGATCACCGGCTGCGGGATCGACGTGAGCACGGCCGCACATTTGGGCAACAGGCCCGCTACGAGCAGAACGCCCGCGGCAAGCGTGAAGACAAGACGATTGACGACCTTGTTCTCGGCGATAATCCCCACGTTCTGTCCGAACGTCGCCGTGGGCACGCCTCCCAAGAAGCCGGCGAGGATGCCCACAAGACCGTTGGCGATAAGCCCGCCCGAGATCTGCGCATCGGTCACGGGCTTATCGAGCGCCGCCGAGGACACGGCCGCAAGCTCACCCATGACCTGAACGGCGTTGACGATGGAGACGACACCCACGACGGCGCAGGCCGCAGGATCGAATACGAGACCGCTCGCGTTGACGGAAGGCACCGAGAACCATTGGGCCGTGCCCACCGAGGAGAAGTCGACCATGCCGAGCAGAGCCGCCACGGCAAAACCGGCGCACATGCCGCACAGGATGCTCCCCAGCTTGACGGGTCCACGACCGTAGTTGCCCGCTATGAAGGTGACGATAAACGTAACGAGCGCCACCGCCCAGTTGGCGATGCTGCCAAAGTCCGCGGCGCCGTCACCGCCCGCCATAGACGTCACGGCGACCGGGCAGAGCGACAGACCGATCACAAAGATAACCGTGCCGAGCACGGGTGCCGGAAAGAGAAAACTCAACCGACGAAACAGCAAGCCGAACATCACGACGAGGACGCCACCGACGATCTCGGCACCGAGCACCGCCTCGAACCCGAGCTCGAGGCCCACGACCTTGAGCGCCGGCACGAACGTGAAGCTCGCACCCATGACGATGGGAAGGCCCGAGCCGATATGCCCCTTGATGGGAAACTGCTGCAGGAAGATGTCGAGCGCGGAGAGCACGAGCGATGCCTGGATGACAGCCGCCTCCTCCTGCGCGGTAAAGCCGCAGACCGAAGCGATGATGATCGCCGGCGTGACGATGCCCGCAAACGCTGCGACGACGTGCTGCAACGCATGGGGCAACGCCCGCGCCACCGATACCTTTCCGGTACGTGCGAACAGGGCGTCGTCGCCCGAACCGATCGTGGTCTCCCCCATACATGCCTCCCTCGTCAGATAGACGGCGCCCACGCCGCCACGTCAAGCGGGCATTATAGGGCAAACACTGCAGGTAACATTTTAGAAGTGCAATGCCCCCACGGGAGGGGCGCCGCAGTCGACACGCCGACGATGTTGCGCAACGCTTTTCCCATCCTCCCCTATAAGCTGGCGAACAGATCGGATAACAGATTCCAGACTTAGAAAGGGGAAGATGACACATGAAGTGTCCCAAATGTGGAACGGAGCAGAAGGAGGGGGCAAAGTTCTGCCCCAAGTGCGGAGCGAATGTCGCCGAGGTCTCGAAGAAGGCCGACGTCCCCGCAAGCGAGACCAAGCCCGCTGTCGACAACACCGTGTCGGCTGCGCAGGACGAATCTGCCGCCAACGCATGCACCGAGGAGCCCAAACCCACGAAAAAGCTCGACAAGAAGGTGAAGATCGCCGTAGCGGCAGTGGCCATCGTCGCCGTCATCGGCGGCGGGGTCGCCTACACGCTGAACATGCAGCACCAGCAGCTTGTTTCCACCGTGCAGCCGCAGCTCTCGAAAGCGCTCGGCAAAAAGTACGATGGCGAGCAGGAGCTGTTCGCTAAGAACGATTATGTGAACCCGTCCGATTACACGAGCTCCCTTACCGACCTTACCGATGTCAACGTATCCGACGGCAAGGCGAGCGGCTCCATCGAAGCGACCTTTGAAAATGACAGCTTCGAGTCGGATGCCACGCTGAGCTTCACGGCCGACGCCGACGACTCCAACAACCTCTCCAACATCAAGTTCAAGGTCGATTCACAAACGACGACGCCCACCGCTGGCATCAACTTCGACGAAGAGCATCAGCTTGAAGGCTGCGACTCCAAGCTTGGCTCGGACGGCAGTACGTGCACGGTGAAAACACCGGCCGACGACACGCCTTGGTACGCCAACGCCAAGAAGGTCAACGTCTACAAGTACGCCTTCGATGGCAGCAAATGGTCGTTTAAGAAATCGTCCACAAAGAAAAACGACACCGATGGCTACTACAACGAAAGCGCCATCACGGGCAGCTACCACTGCACCAAAACGGACGGTAGCTACAGCAAATACGTCAGCGACGACCCCATCACCATCAACTATATGGACGGTGGCGCAGGAAAGATCGCGGTCGACATTCACCTGCCGTTCCACGACGATTACAAAGACACGGAAGGAGAGCTCGAAGTCGAAAACTACGAGGCCAATCTCACGTGGTTCAGCGAAGACCTGTGCGGATTCAACGTCGGCACGAAAGACGATCAGGGCAACTATATCCTCATGGCCATCGTGTTCGACCCCAATAACGACCACAGTCTCGTCGTCTATCGCGGAACCAGCAAGGGCGTCGAGAGCGCCGGCATCAAAGCCCATAACAACTCCCAGGTAGTCGATAGAACCACTTCATATCTCGATTATGCGGGCGTCTATCCGCTGGGACGCACCCTCACCGCAAGCAACCTGGGCGTTCCGCTTTTCGCCCACGACTAAGAGATGCGTGGCAGCGGCGCGATATCGTGCCGGCAAAGATAGCGATAGCGTCTGGGGCCGCTTCAAGGGAAGCCGGCTCCAGACGCTTTTTCTTTAACGAGATCACAAGCACGCGTAGGACAAATATAAGGGCGGAAAGGCAAGCCCAGCCCGTCCATCCCGCGTTAGCGAGACTCAGCGCTTGCGGGGAACGAGCTTGGTGCGGCGCAGGCGGATCATCTCGGCCGCGATGGAGATAGCGATTTCCTCGGGGTCCTCGGCCTCGATCGGCACGCCGATCGGCAGGTGCAGCTCGCCAATCCGCTCGTCGGTAAAGCCCTCCTCGTGCAGCCGCTCGTGCACGAAGGCCGTCTTGCGCTTGGAGCCGATGCAGCCCAGATAGGCCGGATGGGCGCGCAGACCCTGGATGGTGCAGACGATATCGGACTTGTGCCCCGCCGTGGTGATCACCACCAGGTCGCGTGGACCGATAGGACAGGTCTCGGAGAAATCCCCAAAATCGACCAAGCGGCGGTCGTAGACCTCGGGCAGCGCCTCCTTGGTAAGGAGCGCCGGCCGGTCATCGCAGACCACCACGGCAAAACCGGCACGCGTGAGCACGCGCGCCGTAGCGGACCCAACATGCCCCGCGCCAAAGATATATGTGAGGCCCTCGGGGCAGAGCGTCTCGATATGCGCGGGCGGAATATCGGCAGCGGCGTTGGTGTAGGTGGTCTTCTTGTCCTCGGGCACGAGCTCGATTGCGGGACACCCCTCGACGGTGCGGCGCGACGCCTCCCCGTGATAGGCCAAGACCTCCCCCTCGAGTGGAGATGCGACAAAGGAACGCAGGTCCACGGTAAAGTCACCGATGCGGCGGTAGCGCAGCACGTCGGCGATGTGCGCGAACAGTTCCTTTTCGCCCCCGTCAAGATAGAGGTACAGCAACGAGATCGCACCGCCGCAGATCATACCGGTGTCGGAGCTCTCGCTTCCCATGGTGTAACGGACGAAGCGCGACCGCTCGTCGGCCAACAGCTCACGCGACTCACGTGTCGCGTAGAGCTCGATCTTTCCGCCACCGATGGTGCCCGCTTGGCTGCCATCGGCGAAAACGGCCATCCATGCGCCCACGCCGCGCGGGGACGAGCCGGCGGTGCCGGCGACGACCACGAGCTCGCATGCCCTCCCCTTGCCGAGGGAATCGAGCACCGCGTTGACCACGTCGAGCTTTTCCATATCTACCAACCACCTTTGAAGACGCCGGTGAGCATGGCGAGCGCCTCGAGCACGCCACCGCCCACGGCCGTCGCCTTATCCGAAATGTAGTCGATGTAGCTCGCATCGCCGCGCGGGTCGACATCGGCGCACTTGAAGCCCTCCGTGACCTCGATGCCGTTCGCGAGCAGCCCGCGCAAGCAGCCATCGATGAGTGTACACATGGGAGTCTCCCCCGCATAGCCGATCACATCGCCGGCATGGACGATATCGCCAATAGAGCGGGAGGAGTGGAAGACACCGGCGGCGGGACTGTGGATGACGCGCTCTTTGCCGTAGCCGCCGATCACACCGGGAACACCGGTGTTGGGTTCAGGCGAGCCCTGATATATGACCCGGCCCAGAAAGTGTCCGCGCTTGGTCTCGACCACGGCATCGCAATCGATCGGCGCCGTGAAGCCCGGTCCCACCGCGATCACCGCAGGCGCCATGCCACGCGTGGTGCCGAGGTTGCGTTTTGCCAGGATCGCATCGACAACTGCCGCCGGCTTGAGCTCACAGAGCATCTTGCACTGCGGGTCGACAACGACCGCGACCTCACCGGCCCCTGCGACGGCAAGCGCCTCGGCGGACGAGCGGACAAGGCGAGCGCGAATGCCCTCGACCTCGCACTCCCCCAAACGAATAGCCTCGCAAAAGCTGATGGTGCGCCTGATGCAAGTAGGCTGCGCGATATCGGACATGATGACCGAGACGCCGGCGCGCACCAACCGCGCCGCCACGCCCGTGGCGATATCGCCCGCTCCCCTCACATACACAAGCATCCGTCCAGCACCTCCCTGTGGTACGGTTTATCTTAAAACAGTAAGAGAATTTCCTATCATTACACGATTATTAATTATCACAGCTTCTATTGGTGCGTGGCGCGATGAATCCGGTTAACGGCAACTTAATCCAGACGCTCGGAATACAGCCGGGCATCACCGCGATCATAGGCAGCGGGGGCAAGTCCACACTTTTGCGCGCGCTGGGGCTTGAGCTCATGCAGAGCGGTGCTCATGTGCTGCTAGCCACGTCGACCCATATGTTTCCCGTCGCCGGCATACCCTGGGAGGGCGGCTCGAGACGTCTGAGCGTACCCCCGTGGCGGGCGGCGCTGTCTCACTTGCCCGGCTGCACCTGTGAGGCGTGCGCGGGCATCACGCGCGGCACTATCTGCCAGACCGGCACGCTCGATGCCGCAACCGGCAAACTCTCAGCTCCCAGCGAGCCGTTTGAGGCGCTTGCCGCACGCTTCGACTACGTGTTGGTCGAAGCCGACGGCAGCAAGCGCCTTCCGCTCAAGGCACATGCTGCCTGGGAGCCCGTCGTACCCGATGCCAGCGTGGACGTACTGTGGGTCGTGGGTGCCAGCGGCCTGGGGCGCCCCATCGCGGAAGCCGTCCACCGGCCCGACCTCTTCTGCCAACGTTGTGGAGCCGTGCCCGGCGATACGGCGACACCGGAACGCGTGGGGACCGTTCTCGCCCGCGAGATGCGCCTGTCGGAGCTCAAGGGGGCACGCATACTGCTCAATCAGATCGATACGCTCGCCGATCCGTATAGAGACGCCGCAGCCCGCCTGGAGCGCATGGCCCAACAACCCGTGACGCCGCTCTGCCTCGACCCCCGTTGATCGAGAGAACCGTCCGAATTACACGGAACGCGCCACGTACCTGCCGGGCTTCTTGCCGGTCGGCTCGCCATCGCGAGCAGCCAGCACGCCGTTGACGTAGACGGCCTTGGCGCGCCCGTGGGCCTCAAAGCCCTCGAGCGGTGTGTAGTCGACGGCTTGGTGCTGCGTGGCGGCGGTGATGGTCCAGCGGACGTTGGGGTCCCACACGCACACGTCGGCATCCGACCCCTCGGCAAGGCAGCCCTTGCGCGGGTACATGCCGAACACGCGCGCCGGATTCTCACTCATCAGACGGCAGAGGTCCTCGGGGCCGAGCAGCCCCTCGAAGCTCGTGGCGATCGCCGCGGGACGGTGCTCGACGCCGGGCCCGCCGTTGGGTATCTTGCGGAAGTCGTCGCGGCCGCGGTCTTTTTGCCCCACCAGGTTGAAGCTGCAGTGGTCGGTGGCGACCGTATCGATCTCGCCGTTCACAAGCGCTTCGCGCAGGGCCGAGCGATCGCTTGCATGGCGAAGCGGCGGGCTCATGACGTACTTGGCGGCAGCAAAGCCGTCCTCGCCTTGCTCCAGATAACAGGTGTCGTCGAGCATAAGATATTGCGGGCAGGTCTCCACGTAGATGTTCTTCTGACCGCGGGCACGGGCGGCACGGATGGCCTCGAGCCCAAGCTTGGTCGACAGATGCACCACGTTGACGGGAGCGTCGCCAGCGAGATGGGCGAGATAGAGCAGGCGCGAGATAGCCTCCGCTTCGCACACGTCAGGGCGGCTGAGCGCATGCCCCTCGGGACCATGGATGCCCTGGCCATATATTCGCTTCTGAAGCGCGTTAACGAGCGTGCCGTTTTCGCAGTGCACGCAGAGCACACCGCCGATCTTTTTGAGCTCCTCGAGCACTGCGAGCGTCTCGGCATCGTCGAGACGCAGATGGTCGTAGGCAAAATACGTCTTGAACGAGCACACGCCCGCCTCGCGCATGAGCGCAAGGTCGGCGCGGTTGCGCTCGTTCCATTCGGCAAGCGCCATATGAAAAGCGTAGTTAGCCGTGCAGGTGCCGTCGGCGCGACGATGCCACTCCGCAAGGGCGTCGGGTAGCGCAACGCCGCGATCGGCCGTGGCGTAGTCCACGATCGTGGTGGTGCCGCCGCAAGCCGCCGCACGCGTACCGGTCTCGAAGCTGTCGGCCGTCCAATCCATACCCGTCCAGCACTGCATATGCGTATGCCCGTCGATAAAGCCGGGAAACACCCAACAGCCGGCGGCATCCTCGACGGTATCGTTCTCGGTCGGCTCGATCGCAGCAGCGATCTTCGCGATCTTGCCGCCGTCCATGGCCAGATCGGCCACGCGAAGCCCCTCGGGGGTCACCAAGGCACCATGTTTGATAATGATCATGATTGCTCCTTATTTTGAATAGGCCGCCAGACGGTCAAAATAAGCGCACGCCGCCACGTGCTCGGACACGCGACGTTGCCCCTTGACCGTATCGACGTCCCACAGCTCATAGGCACGCGCCTCGACGAGCTCGATGTCGCGGCGCCCTTTGAGAACCGAACCGCCGCCGTCCGAGCCTTCCAAGCGCATGAGCGGTGCAAAGAGATGGGCCGGAAAGAGCACCGGACTCGACGGCTCTCCGTTGAGCGCCAGACGAACCGGACGCTCGCGGCCGAGCGCATCGAAGGACCGGACGAGTGCCTCGAAGGACCCGGCACTTACCAGTGGCTGGTCTCCCGGTAAAAAAAGGCATCCCATCCACCCGCGACCGCGACCCCAGGCAAGGCCGGCGCGAACGCTCTCGGAACGCAGGGCACCATCGTGCAGCACGCACGGACACCGCTTGTCCTGGCAAATCTGCGCCACCTCGCGCCATCGGGTCGTGACGACGGTATCGAAACGTCGGGGAACGGAATCGATCGTTCGGGCGATCAGAGGCTCGCCGTGAATATCGGCAAGCATCTTGTTGGAGCCGAAGCGCCTTCCTTCTCCCGAGGCCATGACCACGCATCCGATCTTCATGTCCCGATCCCCTCCCTCGCCAAGAACAGCAGAGCCCGGCATCGGCCCACAGGGGAGCCAACGGAGCCGAGCCTATTGTCCCACGCGAGCCGCATACGGCAAAAGGGCGCCCCGCCGGCTGACGGGACGCCCTTGGTGCAGACGTTTACACGGCAGCGCCGGTGAACGTGGTGCCAGTCTTGCCGGCAAGGCCATCACGCGCCTTCTCGAGGAGCGTGATGAGTGCCGTGCGGCCCGGCTTGCTCTCGGCAAAAGTCGAAGCGGCCTGGACCTTGGGCAGCATGGAGCCGCGGCCGAACTCGTTGGCCTCGGACAGACGCTTGACATCTGCGGAGGTCAGGGTGTCGAGCCACTGCTCGTGATCGGTGCCAAAGCCGATCGCGACCTTCTCGACGGCCGTGAGGATGATCAGGGCATCGGCATCGAGCTGCTCGGCGAGCTTCTCGGCCGCAAAGTCCTTGTCGATCACGGCGGCGGCACCCTTGAGGTGGTTGCCGTCCGCACGGGTGACGGGGATACCGCCACCGCCGCAAGAGATGACCACATGGTTGGTCTCGACGAGCGACTTGATGGTGTCGAGCTCGACGATGCTCACCGGTTTGGGCGAGGCGACCACGCGACGGAAACCCTGCTTCTCATCATGGATGAACTGATAGCCGCGTGATTCCTCCAGCTCGTGAGCCTCAGCCTCGCTCATCCACGGACCGATCGGTTTGACAGGATCGCTGAACGCCGGGTCGTCGGCCGCGACCTCGACCTGGGTGAGCACGGTGGCGACACCCTTGTCGATGTTGCGATCGAGCATCTCCTCGCGCAAAGCGTTCTGCAGGTCATAGCCGATATAGCCCTGGCTCATGGCACCGCATACAGAAAGCGGGCAGGGAATGTACTTCTCGGGGTTGGAGCGGGTGAGCTCGGCCATCGCATTGGCGATCATGCCCACCTGGGGACCGTTGCCGTGCACAATGACGACCTCGTTGCCTTCTTCGATCAGGTCGACGATGGCCTTGGAAGTCGTCTTGACGGCCTCCATCTGCTCCGGAAGATTGGCACCGAGGGCGTTTCCGCCCAGGGCGACGACGATACGCTTAGCCATTACTCAGCCCAGCTTTAAGCCTGGAACCAGCGGGCGGTGTTGCGCTCGTCGAGGGCCTTGAGCGTGGCGGCCGGATCGGCGACCTTCTGCAGGAACATCATAGCGGCGATAGCGTAGGGCTTGTAGCTGGCCTCCTTGTACATGCCGTCACGGTGCATATCGAAGACGTCGGCGTTAACCTCGCCGTGCTCGCAGGAGACACCGGAAATGTCGGCAGGCAGCGGATGCATGAAGATGGTCTGCTGGCCGTTGGCGGTCTTGTCCATGAGCTCGGTCGTGGAGCACCAATCCTTATGGGTGGCGTTCTGGGCGAGCAGCTCCTTCTCGAGCGCGGCGATGCCGGCGTCATCGCCCTCGGCGTAGAGGTTGGTGCGCTTCTCCATGGCGGCAAACGGAGCCCAGCTCTTGGGGATGACGATGTCGGCGCCCTCGAAGGCCTCGGCCATGGTATTGACCTGCTTGAAGGTGGTGCCGGATTCGGCGGCGTACTTCTTGGCGCGGTCGACGACCTCGGGCATCAGGTCGTAGCCCTCGGGATGGGCCAGGGTGACGTCCATGCCAAAGCGCGGCAGCAGGCTGATCAGCGACTGCGGGCAGCTAAGCGGCTTGCCGTAAGAGGGCGAGTAGGCCCAGGTCACAGCGACCTTCTTGCCCTTGAGGTTGTCAAGACCGCCGAATTCGTTGATGAGGTAGAGCATGTCGGCCGAAGACTGCGTGGGGTGATCGGAGTCGGACTGCAGCGAGATCAGCGTGGGGCGATGATCGAGCACGCCGTCGTTGTAGGCCTGCTCGACGGACTCGGCAACCTCGGCCATGTAGGCGTCGCCCTTGCCGATGTACATGTCGTCGCGGATGCCGATAACGTCGGCCATGAACGAGATCATGGTCGCGGTCTCGCGGACGGTCTCGCCGTGGGCGATCTGGGACTTCTTCTCGTCAAGGTCCTGCAGCTCGAGACCGAGGAGGTTCGAAGCCTTGGAGAAGGAGAAGCGGGTGCGGGTGGAGTTGTCGCGGAACAGTGACACAGCCAGGCCGGAATCGAAGATCTTGGACGAAACGTTGCGCTCACGCAGGTTGCGCAGGGCGTCGGCCACGATATAGAGGGCCTTGAGCTCGTCGGTGGTCTTGTCCCAGGTATGCAGGAAGTCGCTACCGTACATGCCCTTGAAGTCGAGGGTCTTGAGCTCGTTGACGAGTTCGACGAACTTGTTATCCATAATCGGATCCTTTCATATATCTATGACTCAGAGAAATGGTTGCGAATGGTGCCCCGCGCTGTGCGACGCGGCCAGTGATCGGGGCGTATGACAAAGGGCCCGCACGCCAAGGAAGCATGGGAGACAGCGATGTCGAGCCCAAAAGTCAACAGAGGCGGGCATGGCGGTGTCTTAGGCGCGTGCCATGCCCCGCAAGATCGACGGAATGGGACTAGTCGATCTTGTTGTCCGTAAGGCCGGCGCGGAAGACGGTGGCGTCGCCGTCGGCCTGGCTCGGGTCGTAGAGGTTGAGCGCGGCCACGTACATGGCGGCAGCGGTCACGAGGTCGTCCTTATAGGTGACCTCGTTGGGCGCGTGGGCCTGGGACTCGGCACCCGGGCCGAAGCCGACGCAGGGGANNTGCCGTAGCGGCCCTGGATGGAGACGCAGTTTGTGGAGAAGGTCCACTTGTCGCAGAGCGGGCGGCCGGCGCGCTTGTCCATAGAGGCCTCGCAACCGATGCGCTCGTCGCCGAACATGGCTTTGTGGGCATCGACGAGGGCCTTGACGTGCGGAGCGGTCTCCTTGTTGATCCACGTGGGGAAGTAAGCCTCGGTCTCATAGACCTCACCGGTCCAGCTGGGACGGTCGTACATGTACATGGAGACCTTGACGTCGTCGCCGTACTTCTTGGCGGCCGGAAGGTTGCGGATCTCGTCGAGACAGGATTCCCAGGTCTCGCCGGCGGTCATGCGGCGATCGATAGAGATAGCGCAGGAGTCGGCGACGGCGCAACGGCTGGGGCTCGTGTAGAAGATCTGGCTGACGGTGCAGGTGCCGCGGCCCAAGAAGCGGGCGTCCTCGTAGTGCTCGGGGTTGTACTTGGGGTCGAGCATCTTGACGAGGCCCTTGATGTCGGTCGACTCGTCGCATCCGTTGTTGTTGAGGGCACGGACGTCGGCGATGATGTCGGCCATCTTGTAGATGGCGTTGTCGCCGCGCTCGGGGGCAGAACCGTGGCAAGAGGTGCCGTGAACGTCCACACGGATCTCCATGCGGCCGCGGTGGCCGCGATAGATGCCACCGTCAGTGGGCTCAGTGGAGATGACGAACTCGGGCTTGATGCCGTCCTTGTTGTAGATGTACTGCCAGCACATGCCGTCGCAGTCCTCTTCCTGGACGGTGCCGACGACCATGATCTTATAGCCCTCGGGGATGAGACCCATATCCTTCATCATCTTGGCCGCATAGGTAGCGGAGGCCATGCCGCCCTCCTGGTCGGAGCCGCCGCGGCCGTAAATGATGTCCTCGGTCTCATAGCCCTCGTAGGGATCGGCATCCCAGTTCTCGATGTTGCCGATGCCGACGGTGTCGATGTGGGAGTCGA
>DJRP01000013.1:0-54205 GCA_002437815.1 Collinsella sp. UBA6357
CCAACTTTCTCGACACTACCGAGAAGCGCATTTTGATCGCAGCCCAAGCCTATCTGCGAGGCGATCTGGCCGCCGACTCACTCGTAGCGTTTATCGATACGATAAGGATGGAGTCCAAAGCACGCCGCAACCTAAATGAGCTGCGCCTTGATCAGGCACAGCTCATGGAGAAGTACCCTAGGCTGTATGGATAAACAGCTGTCAGCAATGAAAACCGCTCGGATTTAAGCAATCACGCCATCCATTCGAACGGTTCTTTTCCTTTCCAATGCTTGATATCTATGCACTATTTAACTAGATCTTCCATCCTATTTTTTGCATCGTCAAGGCGACGGCCCTTGAAGTAATACCAGATCAACAAATCGACTTCGTGAAAGCCAATATCAGATGCGGAGGAGCCTTGTGCTCCGCACGTTTTATCATTTTGCCTTCGCCATTCATTGATTCCGTCAACGATACGGCTATAGAGTTCGTAATAGCCCCGATAGCCTCGCGCAACTTGGGCATCAAATTCTTCCCCAATGCCCTCGGGCGTAGCAACAAGCTTATTGGCTATCGTTCCCCTCAGCCATGCATATCGATTATCGTAAGACCCAGAATTGCTTCTGCCAGATTTTGTTTTATTGTATTTGTTGGACCATTCGTTATTAAGCCACTCAACATCTTTGATATACGCATCCGCATAGTAGGGCAACATTGTCCCAACAACAGTATCGTAAATACAGAAGTTATCCTTGCAAAAATCGCTTACATTACGGCAGCCGTGATGGCAAAGCTTAGTTGCAAACGAAAAATTGCTTCGATTGTACTTAGCGTCTCCTCGTAATTGCTCTGGCAAAAGCTTCGATGCCATATTGGTTGTAGCTCGTGCGATATTGGCCACTAAATTTGCCCGAACGTCAAGGTTCCCCGCCTGCAAATCACGTCTAAAGCCATCATTGCCAGAGTACTTCTCCACGAGAAACGCTGCCGTCAGTTTGGTTCCACCCGTCAGCCCAACTTTGTCCTTGCCACCGGGAAGTTCAAATTCTTCCTCCAAGAATGTTTCAAGCCCATTCAGCCGGTCCCACTTCAGGCTGTTCATCAAACCTTGTTGTTTATCTTTTGCTGTTACCGCTGCCAAATGCGTCGAATTCATTTTGTTTGTAAAGTAAACAACATCCCGAATGGCATTTCTGTCACCGTCCGATGCCCTCTCAAAGAGCGACGAAATCGTGCCAGGATCAATCCACGTATAATTTGAGTCGTTATTCACGAGGCCATTCACAAAAGCAATATTCTTGTCGCTAAATACCGGAAAACCGTTTTGATCCACATCAAACCTATATGGATCATCTGGGAAAAACGTAGCTTCAATAGCTGGAACAAGCTGTTTAACATTGCGTTCGCTTCGCGTCGACATAGGGCATCCCTTTCTGGATTTAGTTAAAAGCCGCTTAGCCTACAGATGTCTCAGTTTCGATGGTAATTCTGACCTTGTGTTCAGCTAGCTTCTCAACTGTTAAACGGTCAGATCGTTTCGATAAGTGGCGGCAACGGAAACCCAACAAATCGGCTTCACGCCTGGACAGTTGCCTATAGATTTGGATACAACCGGTCGAACTGGACGCAAGAGACCCTTCGCCCAGCGGACATGACGGTGTCGAAGCTGCGCGTTTCTTGTACGAGCGAAAACGTTGGTTTGACGCTCTGCCTTAAATCGAGATAATCCCAAATCGTGTCGACGGTTACGTTCTCAGTGTTGATAACACAATTTCCCACCCCATCCAAATGAAAACCCTCGACACGAACCGTCCTCTTGTGTCCATGGTCCGGGCGTTTAACGGGGTTGGTCACAAGCAGGCTTCCTAGGCTAAAATCTCGCTCCATTTTGCGACAAGCTTCTTGAAATTGACCGACGTGTTATGCGTTGTTGCAAATCAGAGACGTCGTTTTAGCTGGAACCCCTTCGATTCGGTAAAACGTAAGCGCCGATCTTTTAAGATCGGATTCCAGTTTCCAAATGTCCATGCTGCTATGTTCGATAACGTCATTGGCATCACCGTCTGTGCTGCCAGCACAATCGATGACAATAAAGCAGCATTCCCTCTCGCGGACGCATCCCACAATGCCGTTCAGGCATTCGGCCGTTTCGGCCGAATCAAATCCAACTGCTATCTCGTCCATCTTCAAACCCCTCAAAACAAGCCCATAACGAATACTCGCCAAGGGCGAAACCGTCGCTACGCGGAGTTCCAACTGAAGACACGTTCGCAGGCAAGGCTTGCATCATCCTCACCCGACTGGCTCCCGCGGCGTACGCGCACCAGGGCGTCGGCGTTGCTGTAGCTTTCGGCAATTGATGTAATGTCTTTCCTGGTATCTGCTACGAAACAACCCGCTAGAATCGCCGCGGTCGGGCCGATCAGGTTTCGTAGGTCGCGCAGGATTGCATTCATGGGGCGGTTGTCGTCAAGCATCTCGAGCCCGTCGATCACCACCACGACGTTCTCGAGCACACCGCTCTCCTCCACCCTGTCATCGAACAGCCAGCTCGTTAAAAGATCGAGCGTCATGTTGTCCGTCCCAAAAATTCCGAGCTCGCGCTTCTTGAGCCGCATCGAAGCAAGGATGGCCTCGACCTGCCTGCCCTCGGCATCGTCCAGCACCTCACCCCGCATCTCCAAACGAAGAAGCCGGGTCGCCGCCTCGTTCTCGCGCTCTCGAAGTGGCACGTAAACCACCGGGTAATGCTCGCTCAGGCTCAAGGCCGCACGCGCTAACAGGTCTGTCACCGTTTCGTGCGACCCGCCAATCAAACTGAGTCCACCCAGCCTGACGCCACCGCCCAGAGCGGAATCGATCGGCCCGCCGAGCTTGAGCGTCTTCGACGCCTCGGCATCCAACGTGTTTATCGCATCATCGAGGCCCGCAGCGAATCGCTCGCGAAAATCCCCAAGATCAAACACTGCTCCGCCTTGCTTCTGAGCTTGCACGTCGCCAGCGCGAACTTCCCCCGATGGCATCACTCCGATTGCCTCCCCTAAGCTAACTGTGCGCCCGATTTTCTCCTCCCAGAACATCTTTCCGTGGCTCACTTCAATCACCCCTAGCGCCTGCCGCGCTTGCCCGTCGCCTTGAAGTTCCAGATCGGCTTGAGGCGATGGACGACCTCGACGGTCGGCTCCATGAGCCGCAGCACCTCCCCCGCATCCTTATAGGCCTCGGGAGATTCGTCGAGTGTGGTCTCGCACGCACTGGGGCAGTAGATTCCGGCTTCGTGCATCTCGCGGACAAAGGCCTGGGTGTCGAGCGTCTGAAACGCCTTGGTCCGACTCATCGCACGACCCGTGCCGTGCGGGGCCGAGCAGTTCCAGTCCTCGTTGCCGCGGCCCCGCGCGATCACGGCCCCGTCGCGCATGTTGAACGGGATCAGCACCGTCTCACCGGCCTGTGCGCTGATGGCGCCCTTGCGAATCATGCCGTCTTGGGAGATGTAGTTGTGCATGGTGGTGAACCCGTCGCCATCGAGTCGGATGCCGGTGCGGTCGACGATCTGCGCGATGATCGTCTTGCGGTTTTGGATCGAGAAGCGCTGGCAGTTGTGCATGTCGGCGAGATACGCGGCTGAGAAATCGCCTTCGAGATACTTGAGATCGTCGGGAACGTCCACCGCGCACGTCGCCTGGGCCACCGCCTGGTGATGTTCCGCCGTCTGAAGACCGAGGTTTCGCGAACCGGTATGGACGACCAGATACTGCCGCCCCTCCTCGTCCTCATCGAGCTCGATAAAGTGGTTGCCGCCGCCAAGTGTGCCCATGGAACGCTCGATTTTGCGCTTGTTCTCAAGCCAGTCGCGCGCGTCCATCTCGTATTCGGAAAGCTCGCACGTCGGATCCCGGTGAAGCCTGAACCCGGTGGGCACCGCGCGTTTGACGTCGCGGTTGAACTGGATGAGGTCATCGCGCGCGACAGTCTCCGCAAGCGGCACGCAATACATGCCACATCCGATGTCGACGCCCACAAGATTGGGAATCACCCTGTCGCCCAGGTTCGCCGTAAACCCGATCACGCAACCTGCACCGCGATGAGCGTCGGGCATGATGCGGATCTTGGCATCCTCGAACGCCGGACAGCTCGATATCTCCTCGATCTGCTCCTTGGCGGAATCCTCCAGATGCTCCGCGAAGACTTTGATGTCTGCCATTCCTTTTCCTCTCTTCAAATAGACATGTTGCGGTCCGCGAGCTGGAACGCCCGCTCGACCCGCGGATCGGGAATCGGCGAACCACCGGCATCCCTTTGCCAACCTTTCGCCCGTTTCCAGCCCCGCTACTGCGGATGCTACGGCTCCGCGCATTACAATGAGTCCCAATAACGGGTCCCATTTGAATTGACCGGCCGGTAACCTACCGCTTGAGAGGAGATATCGTGGCGAACAGGCCAAACCAAAAGCTCAGACTTCTGTTCCTGCTCAAGATCCTTATGGAGAAGACCGACAGCACGCACGGGCTCACAACCCAGCAGATCATCGAGGAACTCGCCTACTACGATCTCGAAGCCGAGCGCAAGGCGATCTACCGCGACCTTCAAACGCTCCGCGACTTCGGCCTCGTAATCTCCCAGCAGGGCGGCAAAGAATGGCGCCTTGTCTCCCGTCCCCTCGATCTGCAAGAACTCATCATGCTCGTCGACGCCGTCCAGAGCTCACCGTTTTTGACCGATGAGCTGACCGACCATCTCATCGGCAAGTTGCAACGCCTGGCGAGCCTCGACGAGCGCGAACTCATGCACAAGCGCGTCGACGTGCCGTCGCGCGTGAAGATGCAGAACTCGGACGCACTGCGCAACATCGACCTGATCCAGCAGGCCATGCGCACCAAGCGTAAGATCAACTTTCGCTACTTTCACTACGACGCCGCCAAGCAGAAGGTCCTCAATCGTGACGGCAAGACCTATGCGATCACGCCGGTGCGTCTCATCTATTCCGACGAGCTCTACTACCTCATCGGATTCCGCGACCGCTGGGCCCACGCCGGTGCGGAGCATTCGCCGTTCACGCCCTACCGCGTCGACCGCATGCTCGACGTCGAGATGTCCGAGGAACGCGCGACCAAGGACCCTCGCATCGCAAACTATGTGCTTGAGGACCATGTCTCGCCATCGTTCGGCGTCTATGCGGCAGACAAGACGACCATCGTGCTGGAACTCGACGAGCGCGCGATGAATCCCCTGATCGACAAGTTCGGGCTCGGCGCCGTTGTCTTCGAGAACAAAGACGGTCGTCTGCTCGCCACCGTGAAGGCGCCGCTGTCGCCGCAGTTCTTTGGATGGCTGCTGCAGCTCTCGACGTTCATCAAGATCTTAAGTCCCCAGCGTGCCGTTGACATGTATCTCGACATGCTCGACCAGACGTGTGCCCAGTATCAACAGGAAAGCAGGTAACCGGTTATGGACATCTCCCCCGAGCTCGCCGCCGCGCTTGAACGACTCAACCCCGAACAGCGCGCAGCCGTCGAATGCCTGGACGGACCGCTCCTCGTCATTGCGGGACCCGGCACCGGCAAGACACAGCTACTGAGTCTGCGCGCCGCGAACATCCTCGCCAAACGCGATGCCTCCCCGCGCAATATCCTCTGCCTCACCTACACCGAGGCGGGCGCCGAAGCCATGCGCAAACGCCTAATCGAGTTGATCGGACGCGACGCTTACGGCATCGAGGTGAGTACGTTTCACGGTTTCGCGGCGAGCGTGCGCTCACGCTATCCAGAGCGCTTCACGCGTTCCGCAACGGATACGCTCATCACGCCCCTACACCAAAAAGAATTGCTCGACCGTCTACTCAAGCGCCTGCCTCCCGACGCGCCGCTCTCCGCCGTGGTGCCCGACGGCCCGGCAGTGAACATCGGCAAGATGGCCGGCTTCGTCTCTAAGGTCAAGCGCAGTGGTATGGACTATGGCACGCTTGAGGCCATCGCGAAGCAGAACATCGATGCAGCCGCTTGGCTTGCAGAGAACTCGACACTGCTTGACTTGGCCTGTGGGCGAGCAAGCGCCGGTTTGGCCGAGCGTTTCGAGAGCGAGATCGAACGCGTCTGTGCCATGGCCCCGCACACCCTGACGCAGCCCGTCCCCTGCCCAGCTGGCAGCTACGTACCGTTTATCGTCCAGTTGAGGGATACGGTCCGACGCACCGAGCTTATCGATGAGTGCGGCAAATCGTCCGGTTACACCAAAGTGCGCGACCAATTCTTTGGCGGAAGCAATAAAGAGGGGCGAACATTCAAGGTCGCCGAGGTGAGCGAGCGGCTCAAATGCGCCTGCACTATCGCCCAGGACTACCAAGCCGAGCTCGACCGGAAGCACCTCTACGATTACGACGATATGATCCGCGATTTTGTGCAGGCAGCTGAGCACGACGTATCGCTGCGTCAGGCCCTGCAGGATACCTATACCTACATCCAGGTCGATGAGTTCCAGGACACGAACGGTGCGCAGATGCGCATCATCGAGCTACTCTGTGAAGGTCTCGAGTCACCCAACGTCATGTGCGTGGGCGATGACGATCAGGCCATCATGAGGTTCCAAGGCGCGACCATCGAGTGCGCCAACCAGTTTGCGGAGGAGTTCAAACCCCAAAGCATCGTGCTCAAGACCAACTACCGATCGACATCGGCGATCGTCGAGCTAGGACAGGAGGTCGCCCACCAGATTGAACGCCGACTCGATGCGAGTGCAAACAAGGCCATCGTCGCCCACCGTCCCGACGGTGACCAGATCGAATTCACCGAGACCGTGTATCCCGAAAGCGCCGTGGAATACGCCGCCGTCGCCGCAAGCATCAAGGCGCGCCTTGATGCCGGCTACCTCGACACCTGCGATGATCCGAACGAAGGTATCGCCGTCATCGCATCCAAGCACGCCGCTCTACGTGCGCTCATCCCCCATCTGATCAAGGGAAACGTGCCGTTCTCGTACCGCGAGCGGCAGAACCTCTTTGCCTCCGAGCGCATGCAGGCGACGCTGGCGCTGCTGCGTTGCGTCACCGCGCTTGCCCGCGGGCGCCGTGAACTCGCCGAGAGCTATCTGCCGCAAATCATATGCGCCGAGGAGCTGGGCGGCGACCACCGGTCATCCGTTGCGTTCGCCCTGTACGCCAAGCGCGAGCATCACGGCAAATGGCTTGCCGCGATGCGTGAGAGCGACGACACGCGTATTCATACGCTGTGCGAGGACCTGACGCAATGGGCAGCCCGAGCGAGCGCCTCCTCCGTGAGGGCGCTCCTGTTCGACATCGCGCAGCACGGGCTCGCATACTACCGAACCCGTGGCAAGAACGACCCGTTAGCCGCCGCCGAGTTCAACGCCGGCATACGGGCGATGCTCACGTTTGTCGAGGGCGAACTGGGAGACGCTCGCGTGACGGGCCGAGCGCTCCGCCTGCCCGATATCGTCGACAGACTCGATGCCGCGCAGAAGTTCAACGTGAGCATCGATGCCGCGATCGACCTCGGCACGCCGGGGGCTGTACGCCTCACGACCGCACATAGCTCCAAGGGACTCGAGTTCGACTGCGTCTACCTGCTCGATGCCGACGATTCAACCTGGCACAAAGGTGCCGGCGGAGCAAGCCTCTATCCCTCCAACCTGCTCATGCAGGACGAGAAAGACGCCGACGATACCCGCCGCTTGCTCTTTGTGGCCATCACACGCGCTAAGCGTCATCTTGAGCTGCACCGCGCCGGCGGATCGATGCTCCAGGAGCTCACGGGGCTGATCGATTCACGGGAAGCGAACGTGGGCGCGAGCGCGCTCGATGCGGTAATCGAGACCGATTGGCACGATCGCTTCGCCTTCGACACACCCGAGTTGCAGGCGCTCTTGGACCCGCATCGC
This sequence comes from Collinsella sp. UBA6357, assembly GCA_002437815.1. Taxonomy (GTDB): domain Bacteria; phylum Actinomycetota; class Coriobacteriia; order Coriobacteriales; family Coriobacteriaceae; genus Collinsella. The sequence goes on from DJRP01000013.1 coordinate 7,876, forward strand.
GATGCGAAGCACCTCTCGGCCACCGCACTCAACACCTTTGCGACCTACGAGCCCGGCTGCACGAACAGCCTGCATTTTCCCGAGAAACAGATCGTCCGCCTGCCCACCGCGCCCACGATCGCCACGGAATTCGGCACCATCGTGCATGCGATGTTCGAGGAGATCGCGAATCGCGCGCCCGAGGATCGTACCGCCGCAATCGAGTCGATCGAGCAGGCACATCGGCAGCGGGTCTCTTGGCTCGATTTTGCCCCCGAGGATGTCGAGCGGTATCTCTGGCGTTTCGACCGCATCTGCCGCACGTTCGTCCCTTGGCTACTCGAGCATCTCACCGGTTACCGCTGCGCCACCGAGACCATGATCGAATGCGCCACGCCCGGCGGCACACCACTCTTTGGCTTCCTCGACCTGATGCTGATCGATGACGATGCCAAGACCGTGCAAATCGTCGATTACAAGACGGGCCATGCCGACAAGATCTCGCTCGGCTACGAGCGTCAGCTCAAGTTCTACAAGATGATGGTCGAGTCCTCGCCGGAATTCGTGGGCTACACCGTGACCTCCATGGGTGACTTCTACGTCGAGCCCGACCGCAAGACCGACGAGCTGCGTCCGCCATTCACAGTGAGCGCCAGCGAGGAGGAAATCTATGAGCTCGAACGACTCGTCGATGCCGTGTGGAACCGCATCGCGCATGGTTCCTGGGATACGAGCGCCTTTGAGCAGAGCGACGCGTTTGCCGCGGCACGCGAGGAGCAAAAGAGCTATCGAAAGAAAGACGAGAAAGCGGCGATCATGCAGCAGGCCTACGAGCGCTGGCTCGTCGAGAATGCTGCGGGGAGCGCGACCGCAACAGAGGCAAGAAATGAGCCCAACATGGTCTCCGCCGCCAGGGTATTTATGGACGACTATGTCGACGTCTTCAAGGAGCTTGCAGAATGAGCGATTTCTTCTGGCCCTCAAAAGACGACGTCCTTACCGTACACGATATCTCGATCGCCCGGTTTGGCGGAACCAGTGGCATCCGTGATGAAGGCCTGCTGGACTCCGCTCTTGCGAGACCTTTCGCATCGTTTGGGGCTATGACGCCTTTCCTGATGACATCGCCAAGGCATGCGCCATGTGCCATGCCATCATCTCGAACCATCCATTCATCGATGGAAACAAACGCGCTGGTGCCGCAGCGCTCGGCATGATCCTACGCGCGAACAGCATCGACTTCGCCCCAGCTCACAGAAAGCTCTTCTCAACCATCATGGGCATCGCCAAAGGTCTCATAACACCCGAGGAGCTAACGGCATGGGTTGAAGGCGAGAAAGCATAAGCCTCTCTAGAAACGCCTAGATTCCAAGGCACTTCATTGGGTATAATCCGATTGCCGAGAGCCGCGGCTTTCAAGAGCTTGGCTCACGTGTACGTTTAACCTCTGCGGACGACGGGGTGCCCACGCGTAGAATATCGTCCACCTGTTGCGGGGTCCGCTTCGGCGGACCCCGTTTCATAAAGAGAGGTTTCCCATGAAGATCATTTCAATCTCCGATGAGTACCTTGAACGATTTGCAGCCGGTGACCGTGAGTTCATGCAAAAGCATGGTCGACCGTGCCAAACATATCTCAACCGGTATGAAGTGCATGGGCGACCGAAATATGCCGTCGACATCGATCGACTTATCAAGCTATTGGATCAGGAATAGCGCCATCGGCAGAACCGCTGATTCGGACGGGAAACCGCAGGACGGAATCGGACTCAAAACCGTCCCCCATTTTCCCCGAGCAGTGATCCGCCGCTACCCGATCACCGTGCGGGCCCTTTGCGTTCGCATCGTAGCAAGCATGTGCTTGGGAACGGCGTGGGTAGCGCAGCTGCCGATGGTCTCGGCCGCGGCGGCCTTGGCCTCGCCGCTGCCGTTCTTGGTCGCGTAGCTGTGGCGGAACCGCTTGAGCATCGCGATATCGTTGCCGCCGTCGCCATAGACCGCAACCTCATCCTCCTCGATGCCGTAATAGCGCGCAAGCCAGGCCACACTCTCGCCCTTATTGCACGTCACGTCGGTGATCTCGAACATCACGGGGTCGAACGGTGCATTGACCACGCGGTCGGTATGTTCAGCCAAAAAGGCTTTCAGCTCGCGATCGAGCTCGGGCGTCGTCACGCGGCAATTGATCTTGCATACGTCGTGACGCAGGATATCGACGATCGATTGATCGAAATACTGCTCTTCATGAATGCCCCCGCGCGCACGCATACCGCGCATGATGATGCGCTTGAACAAATCGTCGTTCTTAAAGCCAGCCTGATGCATCTCGAATGAACCGCTCGAATAGAGTCCATCGGGCGTCGAGCAATCGAAGCAGATGTCGGGAAACCGGCGCAACAGCTCCTCGGTAAACGAGGGATCGACACTCCAAGTCTTAAGCACTTCGCCGTGGCTATCGCGAATGATCGAACCGTTGGAACAACAAGCATCGATTTTGAGCCCCGTGAACCCATGTTCGCCCGTCGGCAGCGTCGAGCGGCCCGTCGCCGGCACCATGTGCAATCCGGCATCCGTGATCTCGCGAATCGCGCGGCGAATCGTGCCGTCAGCCTCGTGCAGGGCATTGAGCAGCGTACCGTCCAGGTCGCTCGCGAACATCTTGATCATGGGTAGGGGCCTCGCCTTCGCCTGACTATCTTATCCTGTAGAACCACCATGCTACCAGCATCAAAGCCGCAAACATGCCCACAAGAACCTCAGGCGTTGCAAAGGCATCGTAAGCAAACCCGTACAACAGCTGTCCCAGCGGCGTGGCGCACGTAAGCGCCATGTATACAACCGAGAGCATCTTGCCGCTCGTGTCATGAGGCGTCACCCGCTGAACATGGCTGACAATCTCGACAGATGCCACGTTTGCCCAGACCATGAGCCAAGCCGATCCGACCGCCAGCGCGATAAACGTCGGCAACGCAGTTGCATGCACAAGAAATGTCGTACACACCGGCATGATACCGATGCACGCATAGCCCACGTAACGGTACAGCCGTGCAAACGAAAAAGCCCCGGGTCGCAGGGATACCATGCACCCGCCCACAATACCTCCTGCACCCATGCAGGCCTCGATTGTACCCGTCCACGAGCTTGGCATGCCCAGATCGCGCGTCACGATCATAGGCGAGCCAATCGTCATTCCAGCCAACACCACATTGACAACGGCAGCCAGTGCCACCGTCGACAACAGCACGCGGTTCGTCAGCAACATGTCGACAACCCCTTTGACCCCATAGGGCCTATCGCCATGACGCGCACCGGCGTCCGCAATCGTTTTGTCGATTTTGGGCACGCGCATCATCAGCAAACAGACGGCCGCAACCGCAAAGCACAAAGCAGCGGCAAGGGACAAGGCGTCGATTCCCCAACAGCCGTACACCCCAACCCCCATGACTGGGCCCAAGATGTTGCTTGCCATGGTCACTTGAGAGACCAACGCCGTAGCTCGCTCGATCAGATCCTGCCCCACTAGCCGCACCGCCAGCGTTTGAATACCGGGCTTGACAAGCGCCTGCAACCCATATTGCAAGCACAGAACAATGAGAACCGCCGTCACCGGTCCTGCGGCATGACAAAGCAGAAGAGCAGACACCGCCGAAATCGACATGCCCGCCGCCACGATCGAAAGGGCAGTATGGCCATGCGGCGCGTCCGCCAAAACACCACCGACCGGCATCGCGCACACATAGGGAACAAACGCAAGCGCCCCGACCGCACCGTACAGAGCGGCCGAGCCGCCGCAGTCCAACAGCCACAACGGCATGGCAAAACAAAGTGCCGAGCTTGCCGACAGCACCAACAGCTGGGCAAACAAAAGGGCGGCAAACGATAGGTTCAGCACTCCCCGCTCTCCTAAACGTCTCGGCGCGAGCTTTGGCATTTCCATATTCCCACCTCTATTAGATACTGTTGGTATGTATTTGGATGCTTGGAAAGGGCGACCGAAGCCGCCCTTCGAATATCGATACATACCGTTAGTATCTATTCTACCATCCAGACCGCGCCCATGTCTGCCAAACCTGAGCCGTCGTCTCGAGCACCTCGTCGCCAAGGTCAAGTCCGACCGCGGCCGCCATCCGAGCAAGGCATCGGGCGCGAGAGAGCATCTGTTCCTTGGGCTCGAGCGGCCTAAACAGTGGCAGAAGCCACAGATTCGCCAACAACGAAACGGCCTCTGCCGCTTCGCGCGGGCAATCGCAGACAATGGATCCGTCTGCGATGCCCTCCTCGATCACCGGCAGCAGGTACTGTTCGACCGATTCATCAAAGGTGCCCTGGTACTGCAGTGCCAACAGTCGCTCGCTCTTAACCGGGTCGGCGGCAGGTCGAATACGAGCCCAAAGCTCGGCCTGTGGAACAACCGACTCTGCCGCATAGAGCGCTTTAAGCTTTTGCGCGCCGGTTAAATCGTCCCGTTCAAAGGCGGCACGGCGACGTTTCGCTACCGGAGCCATTGCCCGCTCAAAAGCCGCATCGAAAATTTCCTCTTTGCTCTTGAAATGATGGTAGATGGCACCTTTGGTCATACCATCGAGCCCATCGACGATATCCTGGATCGTCGTGGCATCGTAACCCTTGCTGCAAAAGAGCGCGAGCGCCGTGTCTAGAATCTTCGCCACCGTCTCTTCGGGATATTTATTGCGCCCCACCTGCCGCACCGCCTTGCCATAGTCAAGAGCAACTCCAACGACCTCCAGTGTAGCGCGCCACCCCTTTTCCGTTGAAGTTCGAGTTTCCACAAAAAAGCTCGGCCAGCACTGAGTCTGCCGAGCTTCTTACCTGCGGAGATATTGTTACGTTGATGGGCCGCTCGTTAGAAAATCGAGCTGCAACGAAGAAGCTACACCGCCGCCGGGCCGCGCTCGCCCGTGCGGATGCGAATGACCTGCTCCACGGGTTCAACCCAGATTTTGCCGTCGCCCACCGAGCCTGTGCGTGCCGCCTCGCAGACAATGTCAACGACCGCATCGACCTGCTCATCGGCGCAAATCATCGTAAACTGCACCTTGGGGATCGTGTTGACAAGCAGCTCGTTGCCGCGCACGTACTCCTTCCAGCCGTGCTGGGCGCCGCAGCCCTGTACCTGGTTGATGGTCATGCCGCGCACGTCGGCCGCAAACAGCGCGTCCTTGAGCACCTCGAGCTTCTCGGCGCGAACGATCGCCGTGATCTTCTTCATAGTTGATTCCTCCCCTTAGTCTAAGCCGGAGAATGACGGATACGCCGACTCGCCGTGCTGGCTCGCATCCAAGCCCAGCGCTTCGTCCGCCTCGTCGACACGGATCTTGCCGCCAAAGAGTGCCCTGACGACCGCCGCGATCACCAGGTCGAGCACGAGCACGATTGCGATCGTCACCAGAATACCCAGCACCTGTGAAACCAGCAGCGATGGGTCGCCCGTGTAGAAAAGGCCACCCTTGCCGGTCCACGAAAGCTCGGGCACACAGAACAAGCCCGTAAGCACGCCGCCCAGGATACCGCCGATACCATGGCAACCGAAGGCGTCGAGCGCGTCATCGTAGCCGAACTTGACCTTAAGATGGCTGATGGCAAAGTAGCAGACCGGCGACACGATAAGTCCCATGACGAGCGCCGCCCATGGCTCGATAAAGCCGGCACCCGGTGTAACCACCACAAGACCGGCAACAAGACCCGTGCTCGCGCCCACAAGGGTGGGCTTGCCGGTACGCACGCGCTCAATCGCAAGCCACGAGACCAGACCCGCCGCGCTCGCCGTCACGGTGTTGAGGATGGCCAGGGCCGACACGGCATCCGCCTTGAACTCGCTACCACCGTTAAAGCCAAACCAGCCAAACCAAAGCAGCCCCGCGCCGAGTGCCACAAAGGGCACGTTGTGCGGGCGATAGCTCACCATGCCAAAACCGCGGCGGCGGCCGAGCATCAGACACAGGATAAGGCCCGTAAGCCCCGAGGAAATGTGCACCACATCGCCACCGGCAAAGTCGAGCGCTCCCAGGATGTCACCGATAAACGAACCGTCGCCGCCCCACACCATGTGCGCCAGCGGGCAGTAGACCACAAGCAGCCAGATGCCAAGAAACGTAGCCATGGCTCCAAACTTGACGCGGCCGGCCAGCGAACCCGTGACGATAGCCGCCGTGATCATGGCAAAGGCCATCTGAAAGGCGATGTTGATAATCTGCGGGTATACCGCCCCATCGGTGCCGCCGCCCTTAGCCGCCTGCAGCACCTGTCCCAGGACCGGCAAGCACAGCAGCTGGTCGAAACCGCCAAAGAACGGATTGGAACCGCCGCCGCCATAGGCCAGCGACCATCCGGCCACGATCCAGAGCACCCCCACCAGACCGATGGCGCCAAAGCACATGAGCATCGTGTTGATGACGTTCTTGCGGCGCGAAAGTCCGCCATAGAAAAACGCCAGGCCCGGTGTCATCAAGAACACGAGCATGGTGCAGATAAGCATGAACGTCGTAGATCCCGTATCGTACATTCGCTCCCCTTTCCCTTGGATTAGGCGAGCCCATCATGGGACGGCGAACGCGCTGGTGTAGACCAGATACGACGCTGTTAAACGATCTGAGCACGAATCGAAACGCTGCCGAAATATTGGAAACGCTCTGGCAACGGTGCCGAAACGCTTCGGCAACAGACGGACCTCCCCTCGATGAGATTCGACTTTCCAACAGCACCGAAAACACCCCTCCCGTTGAAGTGCGAGTTTCCAACAAAATGTTCGGCAAAAACGCAGGTCGCACGCTCCAAAAAATTGGAAAGTCGAACCTCAACGATGGCGGAATAAAACGCGCCGTTGGAAAGTCGAACTTCAACGAAATGGGAGGACGGGGCGGCGCACCGGACAAAACGCAAATATCAGACAAAGGGGAGCGGATCGTTTACCTGGGGAATACCGTATGCACGAAGCAACGACACCAGATAGTCGGGCTCTCGAACACGCTTGAATAGCACGCGCATTACCGGATAACCAAGAGCCGTAATATGAGATTCCCTTTGCCGCTCCGCCACCAACGTCTCTCGCAGATCTTCGTGAACCTCGCCAGACGAATCGGGATCAACAGCCCCTTCAGCGTCCTCGTGCTCGACACCGGGATATTTCACCATGCCATCTACCTCAAAGATCACGCCGCGCCCGTGCCCCAAGTCAAAGAACCCGTCCGCACGAATCGTCTTCGTGATATCGACGGGGTCAATAAACTCAAGTTGAAGCATGCTGGGTGCCATGTATCCCGCCGCGATGATCAGCCCCCGGACAATCGACTCTCCACCGTTTTCGGCATCCCCGCAGGCATAACGCGCAACTGCCATAGCTTTATGAATACCAGGCCGCCTCTTTCCGTGCACCCTGAAGTAAGCGAGCAGCTGCTCGTTGGTAACGCCTCGATACCTCAAGGCGCTATCGGCAATAGCGAGCCCCTCGGCAAACGGCGCAGAGAGGGCACAATCGAGCACCGTCTGCTCGATTGCAGTCACGACGATTCCTTCGACTCGTTCAGTTTTCAATGACTTGATTCTCCGGTAGAAAACCCAAGGCGAGCGATGGGTCGCTTCGTCTTGGGTAGCGACGACATACACCTTGTCCAAGAGCGAATATGAAACCCAAAGCCCGTGAACAACCGCAGCCGAAAAGGAGCACAATGCACGATCAGGATGCAGGTGCGCATACGTTTTAGCCAACGTCCACGCGCGAAGTCTGGGATTGAGTTTCCATGACGCGGCCGTTGCCGAGGAAACAAACATTCCAGGAAACACCCGTTCCAGCGCACCTTTCCGCACCATCTGCACCATGCGCGTACGCTGAGATTCCGTCTGCGGCACGACGCACAAACCGCACTGTTCAGCATCGCGAACCAGCTGCGCAACCTGAACGTTCAACGATCGCTCAGCATCTCTGCGTTCCATACCCTCGCCTCCCTCTCGCATCGCACCGTATCAAAAACCAGTTTGATACCAGCTTGCCATTGCCTGACCAATAGCTGACCCAGCAATAAAACGGCAGGTAAAACCTAGTGTTGACTAAGCACGCAAAAAGACGAGTCGGCAAACGGATGGCCAGAATCGGCAAACGGCAGGCGCGGGCATGTCTATACCGCGTTTCTCGTTGAGATTCGACTTTCCAACGGCGTCAAAAACGCCCCTCTCGTTGAAGTTCGACTTTCCAACGGCGTCAAAAACGCGAACTGGGATTATGCCGAGCAAATCGTTGGAAAGTCGAATCTCAGCGATGACAGGACAAAACGCGCCGTTGGAAAGTCGAATCTCAACGAGAGAGAGGGGTGGGGCAAGCTGGTGACGGAGGAGGGGCAGGGCAAGCTAGCGGCGGAAGAGCTCGCGAGCGCGATCGGCCAGACCGGTTGCGCGGATCACGCCATCGTAGCGGCGAAAGCGCAGACGGGGAAAGGCGTTGAAGAAGCGCAGGTCGCGACGGCGCAGCAGCACGCGCGGCACGGGACGGCCCATGCGCATCCGCGCACGCGGCACGCGAAGCCCGTGTCCCTCGCGCTCCATACGCTCGGCCCAACCGGCATAGCTTGCACGCACCGAGCGCACCGGGTGCGGCACGGCACTGCTCACGCGCCGGGCCGTGAGCGCCAGACCCCGTCGCCCATCGGCGATAAATGTCGGGACCGAGGCCTTCTCACGCAGGGCATCGAGCGCGGCATCGCCGATCTCGGCGAGCCAAGCGTTGATAGCCCGCCCGCGCACATGCGTCTGGTTGACGGACTCCACCGCCGATTCGGGAATTTTCTCGAGCATCGAATCGGAGGCGTCGTGCAGCGAGTCGTTAATGCGGTCGGCAAGGTCGGCGCGCACGCATTCAAGCTGCTCGGACAGACGCCGCCAGCTCGCAAGCGACGACGCCGCATCGACGGCGAGCACCGCAGCGGTGACCACGGCTGCCACCACGACCAGCCACCACGGCAAAAGAGCCAGCAGCGAGAGGATCATCGGTTCCGTCACGCGGCAGATCACCACGGCGCCCAGTCCAAAGGCGCACGCCCAATACAGGCAGATGCGTCCGTTAAGGTTGAACGGCAGGTGCGAATAGTCCCAAAAGCGTGCACCGGTCGTACGCTCGAGCGCCACACCCACGGCGTACTCGATCACGCTGCACACCAAGGCGGCTGCCACAAATTGCTCTCCCAGACCGGCTATGCCGCGCAGCAGCAGCCAGCAGGTCACGCCTCCCACGCCATAGATCGGGCAGCACGGTCCCAACAAAAAGCCGCTGTTGGCAAAGTGTCCGTGGTTGAGAAAGGCGCAGACGGTCGACTCCCACAGCCAACCCAGCGCGCCATAGGCCAAAAAAGAGAGAAACAGCGCAGAAAACGGGCAGGCGGCAAGCGTGGCGCCGGCAAGCGACATATCAAGCGTCATCGATTCCGCCCTTTCTGCTTTGATTCAAAAGCGCCCGGTTTCTTTGCTTGCCCCTTTACGCCGCGGCGGGCGCGGACGGTCTCGCGTAGGGCGCACCATTTGTCAGCCAGGCACACAATCCACGCCTCGCGGCAGGTTGGAGGCACCGGGACCAGCGGAAACATATGGCGCACAATGATATTGCGCTCGTGCGGCGTAAGCTCGAAATCCTCCTCGGCATGCGCGAGGGCAAAATACGGATGGCGAAACCCATGAAGACGATGCGAGGGATCGGGATCGTGCCAATCATAGAGAAAATAATCGTGCAGCAGGGCACCGCGTACCAACGATGCGCGATCGATGCGCACGCCGGCACGTTCCAAACGATCGGCGGCAGCCAGGCTCGCGCAAGCTACCGATACCACATGGTCGTATACTGTCACGTCTCCGTGTTGGATAAAATCGCGCGTGAGGCTCAGACGCCCCTCGCGCTCCAGATACGCAGCCGTCTCCAGAACCTCGCGCTCGATTGTTTGCGCTCCATGGCCAACGAGCACCTCGCACCTCCCCGCCGCAACATTCGATCCCCATGACAACAAAATATCCAGTATGGCATCGGGCAAAGCGTTTTGTCCTGCCGATGGGCGAATCACCGCGCGGCCGCCACACATTTCGATCCACTTTGTGAGAGACTGTCTAGTGCACTTGTGCCGGCTGGGGAAACGCCGGTACACGACCACAAGGGAGTCACCGCCGACAATGCTGCTCACGCAAACGACAACGCCCGAGGACGTCAAGGCACTCGATCGCTCTGTGCTGCCCGCACTGTGCGACGAGCTGCGCCAGGCCATCCTCAAGAGCTGCGCTGCCGTCGGTGGGCACGTGGCGCCCAATCTGGGCGTCGTCGAGCTGTCCGTGGCGCTGCACCGCGTCTTCGACTCCCCCACCGACAAGATCGTCTTCGATGTGTCGCATCAGACCTATACCCACAAGGCACTGACCGGGCGCACGTTCTCGTTTATCGATCCTGCGCGTTATGGCGAGGTCTCGGGCTTTTCGAATCCCGACGAGTCAAACCACGACCTGTTTGCCATGGGTCACACCTCGACCTCGATCAGCCTGGGGTGCGGTCTTGCCCATGCACGCGATCTTGCGGGCGAGCATTACAACGTCGTCACCGTGATCGGCGACGGATCGCTTTCGGGCGGCCTGGCTTTCGAGGGGCTCGATAACGCTGCCGAGCTCAACAGCAACCTGATCATCGTCGTCAACGACAACGACCAATCCATCGCCGAGAACCACGGCGGGCTGTATCGCAACCTGGCCGAACTGCGCGCCACCGGTGGCACCTCGTCCAACAACTTCTTCCGCGCCCTGGGGCTCGACTACCGCTACCTAGACGACGGCAACGACGTGCTCGCCCTCGTCGATGCACTCGAGGAGCTGCGCGGATGCAACCACCCCGTCGTGCTGCATATCTCCACCGCCAAGGGCATGGGATTCGCCCCGGCCGAAAACGATCCGGAGCATTGGCACCACGTGGGGCCATTTGACACCGCAACCGGGCGCAAGCTCACCCCGGGCCACCCGAGCGAGCCCGCGCCGCGCACCTATGCCGATATCACCGGCGAGGCGCTCGCCACCGCCATCGAGCGCGATGAGCAAGTCGTCGCCATCAGCGCCGCCACGCCCTACATCATGGGCTTCACGCCCGAACGACGTAAGGCGGCTGGTCCGCAATTCGTCGATACCGGTATCGCCGAAGAGCATGCGGTGACGTTTGCCACGGCTTTGGCTGCGGCCGGAGTCAAGCCCGTCTTTGGCGTGTACGGCACGTTTTTACAGCGCGGTTACGATGAGCTATGGCACGACCTGTGCCTCAACGACGCCCCCGCGACGATCCTTGTCTTTGGTGCCTCGGTCTTTGGCACTACGTCCGAGACACATCTATCGTTCTTCGATATCTCCATGATGGGCAATCTTCCCAACATGCGCTATCTCGCACCGACCTGTGTCGAGGAATACCTGGCCATGCTCGACTGGTCGCTTGACCACCGCGAGCACCCCGTGGCGATTCGCGTACCGGCCGCCGGCGTTACGAGCCGACCCGACCTGGCCCCTGTCGCCCAGAATGCCGACTATGCGCAGGTGCGCTATCAAACCGTGCACGAGGGTTCCGACATCGCGGTGCTCGCACTCGGCGACTTCTTCGAGCTGGGCGAGCGCGTGGTCCGCAGGCTCTCCAACGCCTACGGTATCGACGCCACACTCGTCAATCCCCGCTTTGCCACCGAACTCGACCGTCCGTTCTTGGACCGCCTGGCTGCAACCCATCGCTCGGTCATCACCATCGAGGACGGCATTTTGGATGGTGGTTGGGGCGAAAAGGTTGCCCGCTACCTTGCCTGCACACCGGCGCGCGTACGCACCTTCGGCGTACCTCGAGCCTTCCCAGACCGCTACGACCCCACCGTGCTGCTCGCCCAGTGCGGCATGACCGTCGAGCACATGGCGGCCGAGGCCTACCGCATGCTCGACATCCGCTAGATTCGCCATTTCCAGCTGCGGCCGTGTTACCACAAGCTTGGGGTAACACGGCCGCAGCTGCATGTTGCAAGAAAGGGGCTCACACATGGCCCGCATTCATTTCTCGACACTCAATCGATCCCAAAAGGCCTTGCTGACCATTGCGGGCATCGGAGCCGTCACCGCCATGGTCGAGTGCGCGTTTGGCATCGTCACCCTGCTGCACGCACCCAATCCCGTCTACGCCGCCGCGGGTATGGACCCCGTATGGGGGCGCGGCGTCGAGGCCGGCATGATGTTTGTCGTCGCCGCCATCCAATGCTGGCTTGCGTGGATGAGCTGGGGCGCTGTATGCGACCCCAAACGGCTCAAGCTCCTCTCCACCACCAGCGCCATCATCGCGGCCCTGTGCGTGCTGGCGCTCTTAGGCGAGCTGACCCAGGGTGCGGTGGGTCTCGAAGACATCGCCTTTATCGTGCCGATCTTCACATGCGCTGCGGCCTTCGAGGCCAAGCGCCATTGCTAGGCGACATAGCCCCCTTGCACTAAAAAAGCCGCCCCGATGGAGCGGCTTTTTTGATCATCCGTATTGCTGTTCCCTCATCAGAGGACCAGGAAACCCTGTACGCAATAGAGGGCGAACAGCAGGGAGAAGAACACGACGATAACGATAAACAGCGTCTGGCCCGCGTCTTTGGAGAGACGCGCAAGCATGCGCTCGAGCGCCGGATAGATGACCCAGGTCATGAGCGTCGCCACAAAGCCGAAGGCGCAGGCGTTCTGCAGGCAGACCTGCCCCATGAAGTTGCAGAACATGTTGGAGTAGTCCCACAGCGGGTACACGCCGTTGACCGGCTGGTTGAGCATGAGACCCATGGCAAGCTCGATACCGGTGCAGATGAGCGCGTTCCAGACAAAGCTCAGCAACAGCGGCAGCAGCGGCGTCTTGATCTTGTGCTGCAAAAACAGCTTCACCGGATAGAACAGCAGCACGCAGGCCACGGCACCCACGCCGTAGACGCAAAACGGGAACAACCAATCGCGCCAGATGCCTGAGTTGGGGTCGTAGATGCCCGGGATAAGCCCCCACTTGATAAAGAGGCAGTAGCCGGCTTCCATCCAGTGGCCCACGACGGAGAACACGCAGAAGTACATGATGAGGTTGCGCCAGAAGGCCCACGTCCTAGGCTTGAAGAACGAGACATCCTGCTCAAAGGCATCACGGCGCACGTCGATGCTGAAGGGCTGCACGAGCACGGCCTTGGCGCGACGCGAGGTGAGCATGTAGACGGGCACGATAAGCGCCCACAGGATGTTGCTCACAAACATGGAGACGCCCCCACCGAGACCGGAGAAGTTAAAGGCGAGATCCGCGAGCCGATAGAGCACTTCCACGCCGAAGAAACCCCAGACGACCTTGCGCGTGACATCGCGCCGGCCGATGAGCAGCCACAGGAACACCGCCTGGTAGCACGTACACAAAAACGACCAGATGTTCTCGGGCCGGTCGAGCGGCAGGCTTTCCTTGGCGCTCATGCCCACCACGATGATGCTTGTCATGATGGAAAGGACTGACCACACCATGAGCCAGCGCATAAAGCCGAGCTTATGCGGGTCGCTCCAGTCCTTGGCCTTCTTAGTTTTCTCTTTTGCCATTGCAAACCTTTGTCGAGTGGTTTTTACAGTCAGTGAGAAGTATGACATCGCCCTCGCGCGGCAAACGTATCAATTTGCCGATCAAGGGGGCAAACGGCATCGGATGGGGCAAAGAAGCCAGAGCTGGCTGTCCCATGCGGTGTCCCTAGCGCCAGCTCTTCTCGAGGATCTCCGTCACGTCGGCCTCGGTCATGGCGAGCGGGTCGTGGCTGAACAGCACACCGTTGGTGGTGACGGCATTATGGGCGATCGCGGCAAGCTCCGCGCGCTCGATGCCCCAGAAACTCATGGCGAGCTCATCCACGTGGCAAGCTCCCATGAGACGCGTAAGCTCGACCACAAAATCACACGGATCGTGAGCCTCGGCATTGCCCATGAGACGCGCCATCTCGATATAGCGTTCATCGCAGGCGTGATGCTCGATCATCCACGCATGGTAGGCACGGGCGATCATGATAAGGCCGGCACCGTGCGGCAGATCATGATGGTGCGCGCTCATGCCATGTTCGAGGCCATGGCAGCCCGTGGTGCCCGAGGCGACCATGGCGTAGCCGCCAAGCGTATTGGCGAAGGCGAGCTCTGAGCGCGCCTCGATATCCGCACCATCGTCCACACAGGTGGGCAGCGCCGCCGCAGCGCGACGGATGCCCTCGCGGCAGATCATGTCGCCCATGGGAGTGTTGGTGTTGGAGATAAAGCACTCCACATTATGGAAGAGTGCGTCGAAGCCCTGATAGGCCGTAAGACGTGCCGGCACCGTGACCATAAGCTCGGGATCGACGATGGAGAGCACCGGGAACAGGCGCGGGTCGCCCAGGCGGAGCTTCTCGTCGTTCTCCTCGCATGACAGCACGCCGCCCGCATCGACCTCGGAGCCGGTGCCGGCCGTAGTGGTCACGCAGACGAGCGGCAGCGGGTCGTACTCGATCGGCAGCCCCTTCGCCGTGCCGCCGTTGACGAAATCCCAGATGTCACCGGGCTGCTCGGTGCCGTCCCCGTCCATGTGCGGATTGGAAGCCACCGTGCAGATGCCCTTGGAGCCGTCCATGACCGAGCCGCCGCCGAGGGCAAGCACAAAGTCGCAGCCGTGCGTGCGCGCGAGCCAACCGCCCTCGTTAACCGTGGCGCGCAGCGGGTTGGGCTCGATGCGATCGAACAGCTCGTGTGCCACGCCGGCACGGTCGAGCTCGGCCTCGACACGGGCGAGATATCCGTTGGTCTTAACCGATTTGCCACCCGTGGTGACGATGAGCGCTTTCTTGCCCGGCAGTTTCTGGTCCCCGAGCTCCGCCAACTTGCCGGCACCAAACAGCACCCGCGTGGGTGCGAAGTAGTTGTATCCGTTCATGTAAGTGTCCTCTCCTTAATAAGAGATATCCCAAATCCCATGCAACCTATAAAACCGGTATGTTTCTGAGATATTTCGTATTGACCGGTTCATCCAGCATAGGGTATAACTCTACCCAAATACTAGGGAATCAACGAGAAAGGCTTCCCATGAGCAAGAATCTCTCCGAGAAGGTCGTCCTCGACCGCCGCGGCTTTGTCGCCCTCGGCGCCTCCGCGTTCGCAACCGTCGCCGGCCTGGGTCTTGCCGGCTGCTCTGACACGAGCGCCGAGGCCGACAAGGGCAGCGCCGCAGGATCTGCCTCCAAGAGCAGCAAGTCCGACGATGCCGTCAACACCACGTTGGATGCCGATGCGTACGACAAGCTCATCGCCGCCGGTCCCAAGGCCGACGATGACGCCATCGCCGCCAGCACCTGGGCTACCGCCGTGCGCGATGCCGGTGTGTTCAAGATCGGCTCCGTCCAGACTTCGACGCTCTTCTCGCAACTCAACGAGAAGGACGGCGTCACCCGCGGCTTTGACGCCGGTATGTCGCAGCTTCTGTCCAACTATATCCTGGGCAAGAACAACGTCGAGATCACCCAGGTGACCTCCGACACGCGTGAGTCCGTGCTGCAGAACGGCCAGGTCGATGCCGTGTTCGCCACCTATACAATCACCGACGAGCGCAAGAAGGCCGTCTCCTTCGCCGGCCCCTATTACTACACGCAGCAGGCGATCCTGGTGCTCGCCGACAACAAGGACATCAAGAGCGTCGACGATCTGGCAGGCAAGACCGTGGCCGTGCAGTCCGGCTCCAACGGTCCGGCCATTGTCGAGGAGTTTGCCCCCAAGGCCAGCCAGCAGGAGTTCAAGACGGACGAGGAGGCGCGCCAGGCGCTCACCCAGGGCCGCGTGGACGCCTACGTCATCGATAACAACATGCAGCAGAGCGCCATGGTGCGCGAGCCGGGCAAGTACAAGATCGCCGGCAAGCCCTTTGGCAACAAGGAGCCCTATGGCATCGGCCTGCCGCTCGACTCGGACGGCGTGGCCTTCGTCAACGACTTTATCAAGAAGATCGAGGACGATGGCACCTGGGCCGATCTGTGGAAGATCTGCATCGGCGACCGCATCGGCGACTCGGATGTCCCCGAGCTCCCCGAGGTCGGCGCCTAGGACCGGTATCCACGACCGTCTTGAAACCGTTGCGTAACGCAGGCTGCACTTTATTTTGCTAAACTGTTTCGCGAAAATGGTATGGGGCCTCCGCCCGCGCGGAGGCCCCTTTGCTATAGGTATGGGAGGTGGAGCATGGGCCTCGCAGAACTCTGGTCGACCTACGGCCAAAACTATATCGACGCCCTCTTTGCCACATGGGGTATGACCCTCGAATCATTTATGCTGGTGATGGTACTCGCCGTCGCCATAACCGTGATGCGCGTGTCGCCGATCAGGCCGCTGCGCGCGGTGGGCGATCTCTACGTACAGGTCTTTCGCAACATCCCGGGCATTGCGCTGCTAATCATCGTGGTCTATGCGCTCCCGCCGCTCAAGATCGTGCTCCCCTATCGCACCTGCGTCATCGTGGCCACGGTGCTTTTGGGCTCGGCGTTTGGATCCGAGAACTTCATGAGCGGCATCAACACCGTCGGCGTGGGTCAGGTCGAAGCGGCTCGCTCGCTCGGCATGGGCTTTAGCCGCATTCTCGCCAAGATCGTGATCCCCCAGGCGCTGCGCTCGAGCGTGCTGCCCATGACCAACCTGTTTATCGCCGTCATGCTCACCACCGCGCTCGGGTCGCAGGTTCCCCTGAGCCCACAGGAGCTCACCGGCGTGGTGAGCTACATCAACACCCGTTCCATGGGCGGTATCGCCGCATTCTTTATCTCGGCACTCGGCTATCTGGGCACCGCCTTCGTAGCGAGCCTTATCGGTAACCGCATCGACAAGAAGGTGAGGATCCTTCGATGAGCAGACAATCGATGCGCGCGCTCACCATGCGCGATGCCCTTTACGAGGCACCCGGACCCAAGACCCGCCGCGCCATCGCACTCGGCACGGCCATCTCGATCGTAGCCGTCGTGGCGCTTTTGGCAGTCATCGTGCAGCGCTTCTATGTGACCGGTCAGCTGTCGGTCCACTACTGGTATTTCTTTACGCATCTCTCGACCTGGAAGTTTTTGCTCGCCGGGTTCGAGGGCACCTTCAAGGTCGCTTTGACCGCGGGCGCCATCGCGCTTGTGCTGGGTCTTGTGCTCATGCTCGGTCGCACGAGCGGCATCAGACCGCTGCAGGCACTCTGCCGGCTCTTTACCGACTTCTTCCGCGGCGTCCCGAGCCTGCTGTTCATCTACTTCTTCTTTTTGGTGCTTCCCCAATACGGTATCAGCCTTCCGGCTTTTTGGATGCTCACGCTGCCGGTGACGCTCGCGGCGGCCGGCGTGCTTGCCGAGGTCTTTCGCGCCGGTGTCAATGCCGTGCCTGCCGGGCAGATCGAGGCAGCCCAGGCCCTCGGCCTCTCTCGGGCTAAAATCACCTTTAAAATCGTGCTGCCCCAAGCCATTAGGTTTATCATCCCTTCGCTGATCTCGCAGCTCGTCGTGGTGGTCAAAGACACCACGGTGGCCTACGTGGTGAGCTATCCCGACCTGATGCAGAACGCCCGCGTGCTCATCACCAACTACGATGCCCTCGTATCGGTCTACCTGGTGATCGCCGTGATCTACATTCTCATCAACGTCGCCATCAACAAGGCCGCCGTCTACGTCTCGCACAAGACCGGCGCGACCATCATCCGTTAACCGCCACCGTGCGGGCATTCACGAAAGGTTCCGACTTCTATGGCTACAGAAACGCAGACGCCCCTTGCCCCATCCGACGATACGCCCGTTATCGAGCTCAAGCACGTCGATAAGCACTATGGTGAGCTGCATGTGCTCAACGACATCAACCTGTCGGTCAAACGCGGCGAGGTCGTCGTGGTTATCGGTCCCTCCGGCTCGGGCAAATCAACCATGTGCCGCACCATCAACCGTCTGGAGACCATCGATTCCGGTGAGATCCTCATCGAAGGCAAGCCGCTGCCTCAGGAAGGTAAGGAACTTGCCCGCATGCGCGCCGAGCTGGGCATGGTGTTTCAGCAGTTCAACTTGTTCGCCCATATGACGGTCCTGCAAAACGTAATGTTGGGACCGGTCGACGTGCTGGGCGTCTCAAAGGACGAGGCACGTCAGCGCGCCCTCGACCTTCTGGGTCGCGTGGGCGTGGCCGAGCAGGCCGACAAGGTACCTGCCCAGCTCTCGGGCGGCCAACAGCAGCGTGTGGCCATCGCCCGCTCGCTGGCCATGCAACCCAAGGCCATGCTCTTCGACGAGCCCACGAGCGCGCTCGATCCCGAGATGATCAACGAGGTCCTCGAAGTCATGGTAAAGCTTGCGCAGCAGGGCATGACAATGATCGTGGTCACGCATGAGATGAACTTCGCCCGTCGCGTGGCCGACCGCGTGGTCTTCATGGCCGACGGCAAGATCGTAGAAGAGGGCGCCCCCGATGCGTTTTTCGACCATCCGCAGACCAAGCGCGCCCAGGAGTTCCTCGACTCCATCAAGGGGCATTAGATCGCCCGTCGCTTCCTATCTCCGCACCGTCAACCCGCTCGTATCGAATTTGAAAGCTTGATTCATGCTCGGAAGTCACACCACCGCCACCTTCACACCGCACGTAGATATCGCACCGCAAGACCGACCTCTTATCCTCGTGGCTCCGCGCTGGGAAGAAGAGCGCCTCTTTGGACATGAGACGCTCGCTCCCAACGAAGAAATCGCCAGCGTCTTTGTCGATGCCATCCTTGCCGCCGGCGGCCTGCCGCTGCAGATGTCGTTAACCGATGATCCCAAGATCATCGCCCACTACGTGCAGATAGCGGATGGCGTGGCGATCCCCGGAGGCCCCGACGTCAACCCCAAGCGCTGGGGAGACGACCGTCCCTACGATCCCACCCTGTGCTGCGAGATCCGCGACAGCTTTGAGTTCAAACTCGTCGGCGAGGTCCTGCGCGCCAAGAAGCCACTGTTCACCACATGTCGCGGCACCCAGCTGCTCAACGTTGCCACCGGCGGAACCCTGTGCATGGATGTTCCGAGCCTAGGGGCGCGCAATGGCATGACCCAATGGCGCCACAACCATGTGCTCACCGAGCCCTGCCATCCTGTTGAGGTCGTCCGCGGCTCGCTGCTCTCAAAGGTTATCGGCGGTGCCACGCTCATTCAGACCAACTCGGCTCACCACTGCTGCGTCGACGCCCTGGGCGAGAATACCCGTCTGGTGGCCGAGGCGACCGACGGCGTGCCCGAGTGCATCGAGATAGAGGGCCAACCGTTCTGCATCGGCGTGCAATGGCATCCCGAATACACCTGGCGCTTCATCGAGACCGATTTCTTGCTCTGGAAGGGCTTTGTCGAGGCCGCGGCCCAGGTAAAGCATCAGCGCTGACCTTTCTGCAAAAGCCCTTTGCTAAGCAAAAACGCCGTCGAGATCATAAGATCCGACGGCGTTTTTCATGAGAAACGTCACATGGGACCAAGCGGTTACATCGCTTCGCGAATCGCGGCCACGGTTGTCGCATACTGCTCGCGCAACGCCGGCATCAATGGCACGGCCGCATCGATCGTGGAAGCCCCGCGCAGCGCCTCGGTCACGTCCACGGCTGGTGCATACAGGTTGTCAAAGCTCAGGTTCTGGCAAACGCCCTTGAGCGTGTGCGCCGCGATAAACGCCGCTTTGGCATCAGCCGCCTCGATGGCGGCATCGAGCTTGGGCATGCTATCGTCGTCAAGAAACTTGATGGCAAAGCGTGCCACCATGTCGTCGCTCATCAGACGATTGAGAACATCGTCGTAGTCGGCACCGATCTTGTTATAGGCATCGCGCATGGCAGTCATGACTCAGTCTCCTTAGGGCTACAGGGAAGGGAACAGAACGACATCGGCCGGATTTTGCAGAGTCTCGGCGATACGGTCCTGCACGGCGAGCAGGCATTCCAGCAACAACGGGTTGAACTGTCCGCATTTGCCGTCGAGGATCATCTGGATCGCCTCATCATGCGGGATGGCGTCCTTGTACACGCGAACGCTCGTAAGGGCATCGTAGACATCGGCCACCGAAACCACCTGGGCGGCGATGGGGATATTCTCGCCCTTGAGGCCGTCGGGATACCCCTTGCCGTCCCAGCGCTCGTGATGCCAGCGCGCGATCTGGTAGGCGTACATGAGCAGTGCATTGTGGGCATGGTGGCGCCCCAGCTCCTGCAACATGTCCGACCCGATCGTGGTGTGCGTCTTCATGATCTCGAACTCCTCGGGCGTCAGACGTCCCGGCTTGTTCAAGATCGCATCGTCGATCGACATCTTGCCGATATCGTGCAGCGCCGAGGCCATGGCGATCATGCCGCGCTCCTCGACATCGATGTCAAACTCGTCGGTACGCGAGACAAGCTCTTCGAGCAAAAGTTCAGTCAGCTTTTCGATATGCGTGACATGCAGGCCGCTCTCGCCGTTGCGCAGCTCCATGACGCCCGCCATGATGTCGATCAGCATCTGGCTGTTCTTGACGCGCTCATAGTATTGCTGGGCAAGCAGCGTGCCCAGACGGCGCTGTTTGGCATATAAACGAATGATATTGCTCACGCGGCGACGCACCACACGCGCATCGAAGGGACGGCTCACATAGTCGCTTGCGCCCATTTCATAGGCGCGCAGCACCACGTCATCGGAATCCTCGCTCGAGATCATGATGACGGGCACATCGTCGATAATCGACTGGCGCGTCATCTCCGAGAGCACCTCGAATCCATTCATGCCGGGCATGATGATATCGAGCAGCACGAGCGCCAAGTCGGTGCCGTAGCGATCGATCGCGTCGAGCGCGGCCTGACCGCAGTCGGCCTCGACGATGTCGTAATCGTTCTTGAGCATCTCGGTGAGGATGGCGCGGTTCATCTCGGCGTCGTCGACGATCAGCAGCAACGGCTTGGAGCTCTGCAGCAGCTCGCCGTCCGCCATGTCGCCATCGGTCACAACCGAACCGCGCTTGAGCTTGGCGTGGTACATAAGCTTGTCCGCACGCTGGACGGCCTGGGAGACGGTCTGGCCGCTCGCAAGCACGCCGCCCACACTCGCCGAGAGCCGTAATTTCTCGTGCCCCGTCACCGTAGAGGACATGATGGCTTCCGACACATCGCGCAGACGCACGGCAAAGTCCGTCGAGCTGATATTGGGCATGATAATAACGAACTCATCGCCGCCGTAACGCACGAGCGTATCGGTCGAGCGAATCGACTTCTGCATTGCGGCGGCCGCAGCCTTGATCGCCAGATCGCCCACATGGTGGCCGAACGTATCGTTGAGCATCTTAAAGTCATCGAGATCGATGACAGCGACGCCGGCGGTCATGTGGGTCTCGCTCAGACGATCCTCGTAAAAACGTCGGTTATAGACCTTGGTGAGCACGTCCTCGTAGAGCAGCTCTTTGTCGGCGTCCTCGGCGTTGCTGAGCGGGCGCGCCATCAGCAGCACATGCGGGTCGCCGTCGACCTCGACATAGCGTACGATTCCCCGATGGACCTCGTCGCCCACACGCAGCTGCTCGCACACCTCACCGCCCTCGGCAAGCACTTTGCTGCACACCATACGCAAACACGGGCAGCCTTCGCCGAGCAGCAGGCAGCTGCTATCGGTGGAGACCTCCTGGGCATCAAGCAGGCGCACGACAGGGTATATCTTGCGCGCACGGGCAACCTCGCCGGCGGCCTGCTCTTGCGTAAGGATGACTTTCTGTTTATCGTCCATGGGATTTCCCCTGTCTATTTAATTCGCACAATGGCGTACCAATGTTTTTAAGAGTATCACCGAGTCGACCGGCTTGGCCACGTAATCGTCCATTCCGGCTGCTTTTGCACGTAAACGGTCGTCGCTGAAGGCGTTTGCCGACATACCGATGACGGGGACGTCTGCATCGTCGCGTTCACTCGCGCGAATAGCCCGCGTCGTCTCGTAGCCGTCCATGTTGGGCATCATCACATCCATGAGCACGGCATCGATAGCACCCGGCGCCGATTCCAGAAACATCTCGACGGCTTCGGCCCCGTCGCGTGCACAGAGGGCCCGCATACCATAGCGCTCGAGCATATACTGGGCGACCTCGCGATTGAGCTCATTGTCCTCGACCAGCAGGACGTGAAGGCCGGCAACCTTGGCGGCCAGCTCCGCCTCCTCAACATGCAGGAGCGCCTCTGCCTGCTGGGCCACCTCTTCGTCCGTGGCGACTCGCAACGGCAGCGTGATGGTAAACGTGCTGCCCCGCCCCAGCTCGGAGGTAAACGCGATATCTCCGCCCATGGCGCGCGCCAGGCGGCGGGCCGTCGGCATGCCCAGTCCCGACCCTCCCACGCCGTCGTCCACGCCGGTCGCCTCGCGCGCATAGGGCTCGAAGACGCGGTCCTTGAACTCATCGGAGATACCGATTCCCGTGTCGGCGCAGATAAACTCAAAGACCCCCATACCGTCCTCGCCAGCGTTTTCACAACAGGTAAGCGCGACGGTGCCGCCCGCATGGTTGTACTTGACGGCGTTGGAGAGCACGTTGAGCAGGAGGCGCTTGATATGGGCGGGACTGCCGTGAACCATGCGATGCGCGATGGGGCCGTCATGGCGCACGATGGACACATGGCGACGCTCGGCCTGCGCCTGCATCACCTCGTGCACTTCATGCCGCAAGGCCACGATATCTATGACCTCATCCTCGAGCACGATCTGGTCGCCCTCGAGCTTGGCAATATCAAGCACCTCGTTGACCAGGCCCAAGAGCAGATGCGAGGCGGCATCGATCTCGTGACGACATTTCTGCTGACGCTCGGCGTCATCGGGCTCGAGCTCGGCGATCTCGAGCATGCCGATGATGCCGTTGATGGGCGTACGGATATCGTGGCTCATGCGGCGCAGAAACTCGGTCTTGGCCTTGTTTGCCCGCTCGGCGCGTGCGGCTTCCTCCTCGGCCCGCTCGACCGCTTCTGCCAGGCGTTCACGATGCCGTCGCTCATCTTCGAGGCGCTCGGCAAGGCGACCCCGCTCGGCCTTGCGTGAAACCGTGTAGACCGCAGCGATAAAGGCGCTGTAGACCACGATGGCAATCAAGGCAGCCCCGGCAACACCGACGATGATATCGGTCGTCGGCTGATAGACATAGACGTAGTAATCGCGGGCGCGGGCGATCCGGCAGTAGTAGTCCTGCGTACCGACACGGACAAACGTGCCTTGACCCGCACCGTCCGTATCGTTGATGGCGTTGATGATGGCGGCATCGACCTTTGAGGCGTCAAGCTCGTTATGTGAGCCGGATGCCTCGCCCATCGCCGCCTCGTTAGCAGCCACGATCTTGCTATTTTGCGTGATGACGATACAGCGGCCCGCATCCATGCCGTACCCGCTGAGCAGGTTCTGCATGTTAAGACTATAGCTCTGGGCGAACGGCGGCTTTGTGTGGTAGAACGTCACCACTACGCCCGGCGCGTCCAAACGTGCTGTCGCGCCCACATCCACGGTTCCGCCGTCGGCGAGCTCCATCCGTCCCGAATACACCTTTTCGGGAAAGTCAGCACAGTCCAGAACCGCCGGCGTCACGGCCGCATCCATAAGCGAGGCGCCGTCCTGGTCTTGAAAATAGCCGTACGCAACGCCGCCATCCCCATCGAGTACGGCGGCACCCGTCAGGCGCAGCTCGTCGCAATGCAACGCCAAGCTCTCAGAGCCTTTGGCGCCGTCATAGCAAAGATCGCGTGCCAGTTGGCCGGCACTCTCGGTCGCGCGCATCAGGCTCTTGGTGACACTCGCATCGTTATAGGCATCGTAGACCACACTCTGTCGCCGCACGTACTCAACGGCCTCGTCGGCACCGGTCGATATGGCAGACAGCGATGTGTCGAACCTCACGGCAGCGGCCAGTATCACCACGGCAAGGCCACCGATCAAAACCAGGCCCACCTTCGCCCGACGCAGACCCCTCTCGGTCGGCGGATCGGGAGCGAAATGCGTATGCCCACCCCTAAACATCGCTATCCCCTAACAGATAATCCTGGGGATCGTCCACGTACTTGGCAAGAATGTCTCGCATGCTGCCGTCCTTTTGCATCGTGGCGAACATGCGACTCAGCCTTTCGGGAACATCGGAGGTGGTTTCTTTGGCAAACGCCACGCCGGTAAGCATGGTTCCCAGCGGTTCGTCAAGTATGCGGAGCTCTGTGTCGTTATCTTTTTCGTATTGCACGACGGCGAGTCGGTGCGACACGATCGCATCGACATATCCCTTGCCCAGCGAGGTGTAGAGATAGGTCGAATCCTGCAGGCTGAAAACACGCTTGGGCGCTGTCACGTCGGGATTGGTGTGATTAAGCAGGATGCTCTCGGGCTTAGAGGTTGCCGCGACACCGATCGTCTTGCCGTTAAGATCGGCGAGCGTGCGGATGGTGCTTTCCCGCGTGACCGCGACGACCTCATCGCTTTTGAGATAGGGGCCCGCCCAGGTGTAATCATCCTCGCGTCCCTCCATGGAAAAGCAGCACCAGATGCAATCGATGGCACCCGAAGCCAGCAGATCGTCCTTATCGGTCCACACGATCGATTTGAAGGTGGGCCGGTAACCCATACGACGGAAAGCCTCCGTCGCGATTTCCATGTCAATGCCAAGCGGTGTGCCGTCCTCGCCAAGATAACAATAGGGCGGGTACGACTCATAGCCCACGACGATTTCCTTGAGCTTGGAGGCGGCAGTTGCCGATGAGTCGGTCTTAGGGGCCGACGAGCCAGAGCAACCCGCCAGGGCAATCGGGAGAACGAGAGCGGCTAGAAAGGCCAGGCACGCCGCTAGGACGGCCGCGGGCTTAGGGTAGCGCATGGGGGCGTCCTTTCATCGTCGGCACTGGTAGCAATCATACCAGTGCGTTGCTTCCCCCTATCGCTCGCTCCCGCATCCGTTCCCGAAAATGCCGCACGCGATCTCAATGTCCCCGCGCGACATATCGCTCCCATGCAAGGGATGCGCTGCCGGACGGATTCGAGTCGAAAACCGTCCGGCAGCGCATCCTGAAACTGTCCCGGCGACCTTGTTGGACGCTTTTCGGCTCCAAACTGTCCAGCGGCGTCGCCGAAACTCGGCGCGATAGTCTTCGCGCCTCTCAACCTTCTCGGCCCGCTACTTCTTGACTTTCACGCCGTTGGTGCCGGCGAGGGCCTTCTCGCCCGGGCGTGCCTTGGGACCCACGAGCTCGTGTGCACGATAGGGCTCCTCCATGTAGTCGAGCTCCTCAGCCGTGAGCTTCACATCGAGCGCGGTCACGGCGTCGTCGACGCGGCTCGGCTTGGAGCAGCCCACGATCGGCGCCTCGACACCGCGCGCCCAATGCCAGGCGAGCGCCACCTGGGCCATGGGAACCTCGTGCTTGGCGGCGACCTCGGCCACGCGCTCGATCACCGGCATGTCAATCGCACGGTCGTGGTCATACTTGTTGCGCATGGTGGTGTCGGTCGTGGAGCGCTTGGATTCGCTATCCCACGTGGGGCGGCAGAGATGGCCCGAGGCCATGGGGCTGTAGGGCGTGAGCGCCATACCAAACTGACGGCACACGGGAATCATCTCGCGCTCGTCCTCGCGATAGAGCAGGTTGTAGTGGCACTGCATGCTCGTAAATTGGGTCCAGCCGTTGTCACGCGCCACGATCTGCAGGTTGTGCAGCTGGTAGGCATACATCTCGCTCGCCCCGAGCGCGCGGACCTTGCCGGCGCGGACAAGTTTGTCGAGCGCTTCCATGGTCTCTTCCACGGGCACGTCGTAGTCGAAGCGATGGATGATGTAGAGGTCGAGGTAGTCGGTGCCCAGACGCTTGAGCGTTCCGTCGATCTCGCGCTCGATGGCCGCGGCGGAAAGCCCGCCCTCGTTGAAGTGCACCTTGCTCGCAAGCACCACCTGGTCGCGCGGGATACCGAGGTCGCGAAGCGCCCGGCCGATGTACTCCTCGCTCGTACCGAAGCTGTAGCAGTTGGCCGTGTCGATGAAGTTGATGCCGGCGTCGAGCGCACGGGCGATGACCTCGCGGGTGGCGTCGGGCCCGATGGTCCACTGATGGAAATCGGGCGAGGCCTCGCCAAAACTCATGCCGCCGAGGCACAGGCGGGAAACCTTGATACCGGAGTGGCCGAGGGTCGTGTACTGCATGGATAGCGTTCCTTCCTGCTTGTTCGTTTGCCAGGGCAACTTTACAACCTTGGAGCAACTCCAGGTCAAACTCCCATTCGTGTTCAAACTGCAGGAGTCGAGGACTATAGCCAGTGGACGCGGCTCTCGTCGTAACGGCTGGGACCAGTCACGCGCGGCTCGCCTTTGGGATGCCCCACGGCCACGAGAGAGAACGCCTCGAGGTCGGCGGGCAGGCCGGCGATCTCGGCCACGCGTGCTTGACGTTTCGGGTCGGGTGCGATGCCCATCCATACGGCGCCCAGGCCCAACTGCGTAGCCTCGAGCAACAGGTTTTCCATGCAGGCACCCATGTCCTGCGGCGCAATCTGGGGAATCTTGACCTTTTTTCGCTGGCAGACGACGATCCCGAGCGTTGCGCGACGCAGCGGCCGGGCGAACATGCTCGCGTGCGAAAGCTCGACCATCAGGTCGTGGTCACGCGTGAGGAAAAACTCCCACGGCTGCTGGTTCATGGCCGAGGGTGCCGCCATCGCCGCGCGCATCAGGCGCTCGACGTCTGCATCGCTCACGGATTCGTCGGTGAAGTCGCGCACGCTCGCGCGTTCGAATATGGGGTCTGACATGATGTTGCTCCAAATCGTAGACTTTAAAAACGGGACAGGATTTCCTCGCGGTTCTCAAGCAGATACTCGCGCAGCCGCGGAATGGCAAATCGGACCAGGCCACGGCTCGGTGCTTCGATCACCTGACGCTCGATAAGCAGACGTCTCGTAGCAGTAAGCTGAGGCGCTTCCAAACCCATACGCTTGGCAATTGTGCCCGTTCCCGATTTATCCTCGTCTTCCGTCATCGCCAGCAGAAAATCGATCGAGCGCTTGGGAAGCTCATCAAGCGCGGGGAGCAGCACCGCATCCGAGAAGTCGATGTACGCGCGCTCGATACCACGTTCGGCATCTGCCACGCTAACCGTTTTAGAGATCGCTGCGTGCCGTTTTGCTTGGGCAAACACGCCGTACCCAACCAGCTGGATCAAATAGGCGTAACCATGTGTTGCAGAGGACATCGCTTCAAAGACGCTTTCGTCCGCATCGAAACCCGAATCGGCAAACGTCTTTTGAAAGGATGTAGCGACCTCTTCGATGGGAATCGAAGCAAGCTCCTCGGCTTTTGCACGCCTTAGAAAAGTCAGCGCCTTACCATTGATCAAATTCAAGACGCCAGTGGTTATACCGGCAAACACAAAGGCTATGTTCAGACGCTCGCGAATCAGATGCTGAATCGTCGTCGCCAACTCGCGAAATTCATCCTCATCGCCATCTTGCACCTCATCGATGGTGATAAGCAAGCCTCGCCCCTTTTCGGTCAACTCCGATACCACCGTCGTCAAAACCTCGCGAAGGTCGAGCGGTCCCTCTTCCTTATTGACAGCCGCGCGCGCCGTAACAAAACCAAAATTCGCTTCAACACTCGCCTCTGCATGAGCCGAGCTCTGGCGGAGCGCTCGCTTGACCTTATCGAGCAGGCTTCCATTTGCGGACACATCAACGACCGTCCAGCCATTTTCCCTTGCGATATCACCGAGCTCGGTCAGAAGAACGGTCTTTCCCGACCCGCGGAGACCGGTGATGCGCATCAAACGGCCCGGAGCGCCAACGCCTTCTTCGATTCCATCTCGAAAATCTTCTATAACCCGTTCACGACCGACAAGAACCGGAGGCTCGGCCCCTGCCGTTGGTTTAAAGGGATTAATCACCAATCTTGCGTTCATACACATCCCCTGCAAGCCGATTTGGTGCAAATAGTGCTTTTAGTGATTTTAGTGTCTTTAGTGCAATTAGTGCTTTTAGCGTAAATAGTGCTGAATGACATATGTTGGCAAAACCGATCGATGGGCAGGGTCGGTGGTAAGCTGGTGCGCAATCGTCACGAGGGGGTTCGCCTATGTCCACGTTTTTGAACGCAAGCCCGGTCTTCGGACCGGTGCGCAGCCGCCGTCTGGGCCTTTCGCTCGGCGTCAACATGATGCCGGCGTCGGGCAAGATCTGCACGTTCGACTGTATCTACTGCGAGAACGGCTTCAACGCCGAGCGGCCGTGTCACGAGCCGTACAACGCCGCCACCACGGTCCTTGCGGCGCTCGAGACCAAACTGCACAAGATGGCAGACGGAGGCGAGCTGCCCGACGTGATCACGTTCGCCGGCAACGGTGAACCCACAGCGGCACCCGAGTTTCCCCAAGCCATCGCCGGCGCCGTCAAGCTGCGCGACACGCTCGCCCCCACCGCCAAGATCGCCGTGCTTTCCAACGGCACGCGCGCCGATCGGCCCGAGGTGCACGACGCCCTCATGATGGTCGACGACAACATCTTGAAGCTCGACACCGTGGACCCCAACTTTATCAAGCTGCTCGATCAGCCCGTCGGTCCCTATGACGTCGATCATCAGATCGAGACGTTCGCGAGCTTTGACGGCCACGTCATCATCCAGACGATGTTTTTGACCGGCACGTACCAGGGTCAGCCTCTCGATAACACCGGCGAGGAGTTTGTGGGGCCCTGGCTCGCGGCACTCGACCGAATCCGTCCCCAGGAAGCGACCATCTACACCGTAGCCCGCGAGACCCCCGCCACGGGCCTCGCCAAGGCCGCGCCCAAAGTGCTCGATGCCATCGCCGACCGCGTCCGCGCCCTCGGCATCCCCTGCCAGGTGAGCTACTAGGTAAGGAACCACGCGCTCATCGGGGCATCCCATTTGGTATATAGGTGGTTGTTTTATCTTCAATCTCCATCCCCAAGGCGGCCGTCGCAGGACGATAACGGCCCGAATACCCAAAATCACGACCCCGGCCTCCTTCACGCAGGGCATTTCGCCTCACACGGGAACCTTTGGACGGCAAATCGGCCCGCCCGCTTGCCAAGTGAGTGGACTTTTTTCATCCCTTCAAGTAGACGATTTCGCCGCGCATCGATTACCTGCGGTTTTGTTGGAGCGAATCGCTGCGATACTCGGCAATCACCAAAAAGTCCACTCACTTGTAAACGAAGTGCCCGATCGATACCCAAAACGTCCCAAGCAGCGCATAAGACGTATACTGGGCACGGACGAAAGGAAGTTAACCATGTATGACAAAGGTCCCGTGCCCGGCCGCAACGATGCTTGCTGGTGCG
Source organism: Collinsella sp. UBA6357 (assembly GCA_002437815.1). Classification (GTDB taxonomy): domain Bacteria; phylum Actinomycetota; class Coriobacteriia; order Coriobacteriales; family Coriobacteriaceae; genus Collinsella. Next base: position 37,184 of record DJRP01000013.1, read on the forward strand.
GCAGCGGTAAAAAATACAAGAAATGCCACAGCGCCTTTGACGAGCGCCTCGAGCGCATGTGGGAAGAAGGCTGGAACGTGCTGCCCCGCACGCTCTACAAGACCCCTGCCGACATCGAGGGCATCAAGCGATCGGCCGCCATCAACATCGGCGTGCTCGACCATGTGGCAGCCAATATCCAAGCGGGCATGACCACCAACCAGATCGATCAGATGATCTATGACTACACCGTGGAGCATGGAGGCACGCCTGCCGACCTCAATTACGAGGGTTACCCCAAAAGCGTCTGCACCTCCATCAACGACGTGGTCTGCCACGGCATCCCCAACGATACCGACGTGCTGCGCGAGGGCGATATCGTCAACGTTGATTGCTCCACCATCCTCGACGGCTACTTTAGCGATTCGAGCCGTATGTTCTGCATCGGCAAGGTAAGCGACGAGCGTCAGCACCTGGTCGACGTGACCAAACAAAGTGTGGAGGCGGGTCTTGCGGCCGTCAAACCGTGGCTGCCGCTTTCCGTCATGGCCGAGGCCGTGCAGAGGACGGTCGAGGACGCGGGCTTTAGCGTGGTGCGCGAGTACGGCGGGCATGGTATCGGCCACGAGTTCCACGAGGACCCGTTTGTGGGCTTCACCACCGACGCCCCCGACACCGACACGCTCATGGTGCCGGGCATGGTCTTTACCATCGAGCCCATGGTCAACGCGGGAGCCGCCGGCATCAAGATCAGCAAGGGCGACGGTTGGTGCGTACGCACCAAGGACGGCAGCGATTCGGCGCAATGGGAGGTCCAGCTGGTCGTCACCGACGATGGCTATGAGCTGCTGAGCTGGTAGCGCGTGCAGGATCACCATGTGCGACAACGCCCCGTGCCGCGCGAAACGGGGCGTTTACATTATTCTGATACCATGCCAAGGCCGAGGATATCCTCGGCCTTTCTTTTTCAGTCGCATATTGGATAGCAAAGGAGTCTTATGAGCAGCAGCGCCGCCAAACCAGTCGATCTTAAGTCCGTGGGTGGAAACGGGGCAAACCATCTTCCCGCCCGTTACGCGTGCCTGGCCGCTGGTGTGCTCATCAACTCGTTTGCTATCGCGCTTATCACCAAAAGCGCCCTGGGCACCTCGCCCATCTCGAGCCTGCCCTACGTGTTGAGCCTGGCGTTTCCCGCGCTGAGCTTTGGCCTACTCACCTTTATCTGCAACACGGCGTTCATCGTGCTGCAGATTGTGCTGCTGCGCCGCGACTTCCAACCCGTGCAGTTGTTGCAGATGGCGGTAAACGTCGTTTTCAGCTGGGTGATCGATGTGAGCATGGCGCTGCTCGCGGGCTTCAACCCGCACGGCATCGTGGCCCAGACGCTGGGCGTTGTGCTCGGATGCGCCGTGCTCGCCTTTGGGGTCTGCATCGAGGTGGCCCCGCAGGTGATCGTCGTTCCCGGCGAGGGCGCTGTCCGCGCTATCGCGCAGGTCACCCAAAAGCGCTTCGGCACCGTCAAGGTGATGTTCGACGCCACGCTCGTGGCCACTGCGCTTGTGCTGTCGCTGCTGTTCTTTGGCGAGATTCGAGGGCTCGGCCTTGGCACTATCATCGCGGCACTCATCGTGGGACGCTTTTGCAACCTGTTCAACACGTACTTCAAGCCGCTCGACAAGATTCGTGCGCTAAGCCGATGACATTAGCAGAGGGGGCGCCCCGAAAGGCGCCCCCTTTTCATATGAGCGTTATACCGCTCCCAAGCAGGTCTACAGAGAGAGGCCCGCGCCGTTGCGCTCGATGACGCCCTTGTACCAGGCGAAGGAATCCTTGCGATATCGCCTGCACTCGCGCGGATCGTCGTCAGTACGGTCGACGTAGATAAAGCCGTAGCGCTTCTTGACGCCGTTGCTGGTGGACAGCAGATCAAGCGCCGACCACGGGCAATATGCAAGCATCTCGACACCATAATCCATCGCTCGCTTCATGGCCGCGATGTGCTTCTCCAGGTAATCGATGCGGTACGGATCGTGCACGTGCCCGTCTGCCGTGAGTTCGTCAAACGCACCAAGACCGTTCTCGCATACCATAAGCGGCTTGTTATAGCGCATATAGATGTCGCGCAGCAGATATTCCAAACCGATAGGGTCGATGGCCCAGTCCCAATCGTTGGTGTCGAGGTTGGGGTTCTTGCACATCTCATAGAACCCGGGGTGGGTCTCGAAGCCGTTGATGTCGCCTTTCTTGCCGGTGAGGTTCACGCCGTTCCAGCGCATCTGCTTGGAACCGTCGTCGGGACACCATCGGGCGCACTCGCTCGCGTAGTAGTTGATGCCGAGCATGTCGGACGTGCCGCTCGCGATGAGCTCCATGTCGCCCGGCTCGATGGTAGGCGCCAGGCCGTGGCGCTCGAGGTAGGCCATGGCAGAATCCGTGTAACGCCCCTTGAAGTAGATATCGAGGTAATAGGCGTTACGCAGGTCATGAGCGTTCTGAGCCGCCATGACATCCTCAGCATGCGAGGTGAGCGGATAAATGGGCGAATACCCGATCACCGAGCCCACCATACCGCCCGGAACCAGCTCATGCACCAGGTTGCAGGCCACCGCATGCGCCAGGTTCATATGGTGATTGATCTGATAGCGCAGTTGGTTGTTGTCGCGCAGCTCCTCGGGGATGTAGCACTTCTGCGTCCAGTACTGCACGATGATCGATTGCTCGTTGATGGTGGTCCAGTATTTGACCTGACCCTTGAACTCGTTGATCACAAAGCGGGCGTAAGCCTCGAAGTCATCCACAACCTGACGAGAAAGCCAACCGCCGTAGCGCTCGACGAGCGCCCAAGGCAGATCGTAGTGGTAGAGCGTCACGATCGGCTCGATGCCATGAGCCAGCAGTTCATCGATCAGATCGTGATAGAACTTGATGCCGGCAGGGTTCACGGCGCCGGTACCGTCGGGGATCACGCGCGACCAGGCAATCGAGAACCGATAGGCCTTGAGACCCATCTCGGCCATGAGCGCCACGTCCTCCTTGTAGTGGTGGTAATGGTCGCTCGCGATATCTGCCGTGGCAAAGCCGCGCTCCTTATAGCTGTTTTGGTTGATGACGTCTTGCTGAGACGGTTTCTTGCCGTCCTCATACGCCGCGCCCTCCACCTGGTAGGCACTCGTGGCGGCGCCCCAGAGAAAACCTTCGGGAAAGGCGCTCGTGGTATAGGCCATACTCGGCTCCTTAATCTAAAAACGAACGGGCGCACGCCGCACACGGTGGACGACGACGCCCGAGAAGGGTTGAAGGCTAAGCCGCCTGCTCCTTAGCTGCGGCCCGCTTGCCCAGCACGAACGTCGACACGAAGGCGCAGACGAGGGACACGGCCATAACCGTCAGCGCGAGCGCCAGGTTGGTGAGCGAGCCGTCGGCACCGATATAGGCCGGGAAGGCAATAAAGCTGCACGCGGTGATAACGTACTGGGTCATGCCCGTAAGACCGGCGATGATACCACCGATGCCGCCGCCGATCATGGCGCCCACGAGCGGGAAGCGCTTGGTAAAGAGCACGCCGTACACGCCGGGCTCGGTAATGGAGCACATAGCGGTAACGCCCGCGCCCACGGCAACGGAGCGCTCGTCGACCTTGGTCTCAACGGCAGCGGCGGCAAGGCACGCGCCGGCGACGGCAAGGTTGGCGGCGGTCATGCCGGCGCAGATCAGCGGGTCGGAACCGACCTCGGCCATCAGGATGAACTGCAGCGGGTACAGGGCGTTGTTCATGCCGAAGAACACGAGCCACGGGGTGCAGCAGCCCACAAAGGCAACGGCCACGGCCGGGCAGGCGCGGTAGACGGTGATGAGCACGTCGGCAAGGCCGGTGCCCACGGTGTAGCCGATGGGGCCGAGCACGAGCAGCGTGAGCGGCACGGTCACGAGCATGGTGAGCAGCGGCACGAAGATCGTTCGCAGGACCTCGGGCAGGACCTTTTGGAACCAGCGGTAGACCACGCTCATGAGCAGCACGCCCAGAATGACCGGGAAGACCGTGGAGTTATAGCTTACCGCCGGAACGGCCAAGCCAAAAAAGTCGTAGCTGGTCTCGTTGCCCACACCCATGGTGTAGAACAGCAGCACGGCACCCAAAAAAGCGCCCAGGTAGCCGTTCGACTTCAAGCGCTGGGCAGCCGAGAAGCCGATAAAGACGGGCAGGAAATAGAACGTCGCCTGGTTGATGCAGGAGAAGAACTGATAGGTGCCCGAATCGCTCGACACACCGCAGAAGTTGACGAGCAGCGTGAGCACGGCGCCGGTCAGACCGCCGGCGACGATAACCGGAATGACCGGCGAGAACGTACCGCCGAGGAACGAGAGGATGGCGTTGACGATACTGCCGTGGTCTTTATTGTCGGCCTTGGCGGCATCCGGATCGTCAACGCTGCCGCCCGCCTGGATACCCTCGATTTTGAGGAACTCCTCATAAAGGCTCGGCACATCCTGCCCGATCACAAACTGATACTCGCCATTTTGGACGACCAGGCCAATGACACCCGCGACGGCCTTGGCCGCATCCTCTTTGAACAGAGCGGAATCCTTGAGCTGAAGGCGCAGGCGCGTCATGCAATGCGCCACGCCGGCGATATTCTTCTCTCCGCCGCACGCAGCGACGATCGCCGCACACATCGCGGCATAGTCTTTTTTGGCAGCCATGGGGCTCTTCCCTTCATGGTGGGGTTTGCTTCTCAGCGCGCGCTTGCTGATGGCTGCATCATAAAACCGACCCCTCTTACCGTGGGGTTCGGGATTTGTACCCTAGCGCAGCCCGTCCTCGTCCTGACCAAAGGCGACGTAATACCGGTTATAGAGCAGGTCGAATAGATAGGTGATGCCGTACTGCGCGAACACGGTGCGCTGGGAGGTCTCCATGCCGGGGGACAGACGCAAAGCGTGCGAAAAGCTCTCCATAGTCTCAAGGTCCGCATCGACCGTCACCAAAACGCGCTCGACCGGGGAGTCGGCAAGCGCCGCCTGCACGGCACGCGCGTAGTTGCCGTGTTCGGAAATAACGATCAACGCATCTTCGCGCCCCAGCGTCTCGAGTTGCGTCACATCGCCCGTCGAATCGGTCACGATATCGATAACTTTTCGCAGATAGAGCATGGACTGTTGAAACTGCCGCACGGCGCCGCTCGAGAAATCCGAAGTGAGGATGACGATGCGATGGGCCCGGTGCAAAAGCCCCGCCAAAAGATCAAGCGTCTCCACCGAAACGGCCCTATTGATGGTGCGGTCCATGTTGGCCAGCTCCGCCATCAGATAATCGCGATAGTTCTCATGGTCGGCATAGCGCGAGAACAGGCGGCGGTGGCGCGACCATTCCCATGCGTACGATTTAAGATCCGAGAAATTATCGAGACCGATCGACTGGCAAAAACGCCTGATGCCGGTTCGCGAGGTATAGCACTGCTCGGCCACGTCATAGACGTTGAGCTCGGCCAGGCGATCGAACCGCTCCAGAAAATAACGCGCCAGTGTGCTATCCATCGAATCATGCGGGCTCTGGTTAACCACCGCGAGAAGCGAGTTCATAAGGCTGAAATGCCTAATGGAGGGCCGGCTGTCCTGAGGAGCACGAACGAGCTGGTCGGTGTCGTTATCCATGTGGCCCCCTTCGGCCGCGCGTGTCGATCCCGTCCATTATGCGCCAGAGCGGGACTGCTTGCGACCTGTCGTCCGGTGTAGACGTGAGACAATGGCTTTCGCCGAACCATTCCACCTAAGGGAGAACCCATGAACGTCCTTTGTCTTTTGCCTGCCGAGGAAAAGCATCGCGCGCTGCTCGAATCGAGCGCGCCCGGGGCCGAGTTCGTGTATGCCTCCGCGGCCGAGGCGACGCGCGAGCAGGTCGCAGCGGCCGATGCGATTCTCGGCAACATCGACCCTGCATTGCTCACCTCGGCCGTACATCTTCAGTTTCTGCAGCTGCAAAGCGCTGGATACGACAACTACCTCGCCGCCGGCACGGTGCCGACGACAGCACAGCTCGCCTGCTCCGTGGGCGCCTACGGCCAAGCCGTGAGCGAGCATATGTTTGCAATGGTGCTCGCCATGATCAAGCGCCTGCCCGGCTACCTCGACCTGCAGCGAGAGCATCGCTGGGAGGACCTGGGGACCGTGACCTCGCTCAAAGGGGCAAACGTGCTCGTGCTGGGCGCGGGCGACATCGGCATGCACTTCGCCACGCTCTGCCGCAACATGGGCGCACATGTGCACGGCATCAAGCGCCATCCGCTCGTCTATCCGCTCGTGTTCGAGGACATGGACGGCATGGACGCCCTTCCCGAACGCCTGGCCGAGGCCGATGTGGTCGCATCCTTTTTGCCGAGCACGCCCGAGACCCGCAAACTGGCAGACGCCGAGTTCTTCGCCGCGATGAAGCCCGGCGCATTTTTCGCCAACGGCGGACGCGGCGATCTCGTGGTAGCGGATGACCTGGTCGCGGCCCTCGAGAGCGGACATATCGCCGGCGCCGCGGTCGACGTCACCGACCCCGAGCCCTTGCCGGCGGATAGCCCGCTTTGGGACGCACCCAGCATGCTCATCACGCCGCACGTCTCGGGCTGGTTCCATCTGGCCGCAACGCTCGACAACGTCGTGGCCATCGCAGCAGAGAACCTGCGCCACCTGCAAGCTCACGAGACCCTCCGCTGCTGGATCGAACACTAAAACTGGTCCCAAAGTGCCAGGGGCGATGGGACCACGTGGTCCCATCGCCCCTGGCACTTTGGGACCAGTCGGGGTTACAGTTCGACTGATTCGGCGCCGCTGACGTGCAGATCGCGGTTGTAGAACGCCGTGAGGGCGCGGATCGCGTACATCACGTCGCGCACGCCGCCGGTCTCGTAGCTCGAGTGCATGGCGAGCTGCGGCAGCCCCACGTCGACGGCATGCATACTCGCCTGGATATTCGACAGGTTGCCGAGGGTCGAGCCGCCAGCCATGTCGCTTCTGTTGGCAAACGCCTGCGTGGGCACGTGCGCATCGTCGCAGATCGCCTGGAACACAGCGCGGCTGAAGGCGTCGGTGCAGTACTTTTGGTTCGCAGCCTCCTTGATCACGATGCCGCCGTTGAGCACGACCCGATTCTCGGCATCCGCCTTCTCGGGATGGCTCGGATGAACGGCATGTGCGTTGTCACAGCTCACAAGCATCGAGCCGGCCAGCGCACGGTGATAGGATTCCTCATCGAAGCCGAGCGACCCGTTGATGCGACCAAGCGTGTCGGCGAGGAACGTCGACATCGCACCCTGCTTGGTGTTGGAGCCAACCTCTTCGTTATCGAAACAGCAGAAGACCGAAACATCCGAGCCGTTGCTCGAACCAAGAAACGCCTGAAGCGACGTATAGGCGCAAGCGAGGTCGTCGAGCTTGGGGGTCGAGACGAACTCATCGGCCCAACCCCAGATGCGCGCGTCCTGGCGGTTGACCAAAAAGAGGTCGCGCCCCAGGATCTGTTCGGTCTCGACGCCGAGCTCATCGGCCACGAGCGCATCGAAGTCGCCGCGCTCAAGGGCGCCGGCGGAGAAGAGCGGGCACAGGTCGACGGCGCGGTTGGGCGCAAAACTGCCGTTGACGTCGCGCTGCATGTGGATGGCAAGGCTCGGGATGATTGCGACCTCGCGCTCGGTGGCGAAAAGACGGCTCTCGATACGATCGCCCTCACGCACGAGCACGCGCCCGGCAAGCGCGAGCGGACGGTCAAACCAGGTGTAGTCGATCATGCCGCCGTAGGCCTCGGTGTTGAGACGCAGGGTCTCGCCCGCACCGTCGAGCTCGGGCACGGCCTTGACCTTGAACGTGGGCGAATCGCTGTGGCTCGCCGCAAGCTGAAAGTGGTAATCGCCCGCGACGCCGTCCTCGCCCCACGTGGCCGCGAGGTCCTCACCCACCTTGAACGCGATGACACTCGAGGTGTTGCGCTGTGTGTAGTAGCTGCCGCCCGGCTCGATGTCCCACGCCGCGCTCTCGGGCAGATAGGTAAAGCCAGCCTCGTCGAGCTCGGCCATGATGGTCGCCGCCGTGTGAAACATGCTCGGGCATGCCTCGATAAAGTCGATAAGGTCGGTCGCCGCCTCGATATCGTCCGGCGTCACGCCCTGCGCGTGCTTGGCTGCGTTCTCCTCCGCCATATGCAATCCCCTTTCGGTCTGGTTGTCTCGTTCAAACCCCAGCATACTCCCGCGACCACGTGGACTCGGCAAAATCATACGCGTGCCTCCGGTAGCATTTTGCTCAACAGGGCAAACGCTGACGAGTATCGCAGGCGTGTACGATTTTGCGGCAGACACACGGACTTTACCGACCGGGGCACACCTCCGCATGGGCCGCTCGCCGGATTAGCCCGCACCTCTTGCGTCACCTTTGCGATAATGGCGATAACTGCAGCCGAAAGGAGCCGCCATGAAACGCACCCGCCTTGCTGCCGCCGTCACCTGCGGCATTGCCGGAATAAGCGCCGCACTCGTCGGCGTGCGCTACCGCAAGCAGATCAAAACCCTTCGATCCCTTGAACGGCTGACGGCGTACGAAGATGGGTTCGACCTCTATGCGATCGACGTCTCGTATCGCTATGATCTCGACCGCATCATCGCCGCCGGCGTTCGCGATGATCAGGCCTATATCGATGCCGTGCTCGCCCAGGTGCTTCCGGGCATACCCGTACGCGTCGAAGCCCCCACGTTTGCCTGCAGCGCCTGTCGCGTCACCACGCCCGGCGGCGTGCTCACCGGCCGCAACTATGACTTCAAGGACGATACCTCAGCGTTGCTCGTGCGCTGCCATCCGCGTCGCGGCTACGCGTCGATCGGCTTCGCCGCGCTCAATAACCTTGGCAGCAATGCCCCACTCGATCACCTTGCCGGACGCGCCGCCGCGCTCATGGGCCCGTTTGCCCAGCTCGACGGTGTTAACGAATGCGGCGTCTCCATCGCTGTGCTCACCCTCGACTCGGCCCCCGTCGATCAAAACAGCGGGCTGCCGCTCATCAACACCTCGCTCGCCATTCGTCTGGTGCTCGACCGCGCCGCGACCACGCAGGAAGCCGTCGATATACTGGCCAGCTTTGACATGCACGCCATGGCCGGACGCGACTACCACTTCTTTATCAACGACGCGGCAGGAGACGCACGCGTGGTCGAATGGGATCCGCGCGATTCCTCGCGCACGATCACGGTGACACCGGCACGTCAGATCACCAACTATTACGCGTGCTACGAGGACGAAGTTCAACCCAATCGCAAGAATGGCGAGCTCGGGCATGGTCGCGAGCGTGCGCTGGCGATCGCAGAGATTCTTGATGCAGTGGGCGATGCGGCAGACGAGAACACCGCTTGGGATGCCCTACGTGCCGCGGCGCAGGAGCCCAATCCCGAGGACATCACCAGCAACACGCAGTGGTCCGCCGTCTTCGACAACACCTTCCCCAGCGCAAGCATCACGTTGCGCCGTCATTGGGGTGACATATACGAGTTCGGTCTCTAGAAGATAGGGCAACCGAGCCGCGCCGTCGTCCCTGACGGAGCTCGAACATTTCCATATCGCAGTGATGACACGTTTTACCCTCGCCTTACAGTCGGCGGGGGTAAACTTATGCGCATGCCCAGAAAGCCTAAAGAAAGGTACTGTCATGCTCAGGATCGGTCTTCTTACCAGCGGCGGCGACTGCCAAGCGCTCAATGCCACCATGCGCGGCATCGTCAAGACGCTCATGACCAACAGCAAAGAGCCTATCGAGATCTACGGCTTCGAGGACGGTTATCAGGGCCTCATCTACAGCAGATTCCGCGTCATGAACCCGTCTGACTTCAGCGGCATCCTTACACGCGGCGGCACCATCCTGGGCACGAGCCGCACGCCGTTCAAGCGCCTCGACATCCCCGAGGCCGACGGCGTCGAAAAGGTTCCCGCCATGGTGCACACCTACCACAAGCTCAAGCTCGATTGTCTGTTCATGCTGGGCGGCAACGGCTCAACCAAGACGGCCAACCGTCTGCGCCAGGAGGGTCTCAACGTCATCGCGCTGCCCAAAACCATCGACAACGACACCTGGGGCACCGACATGACCTTTGGCTTTACAAGCGCCATCGACGTGGCCACCAAATGTATCGACGACATCCACACCACCGCGAGTTCGCACGGCCGTGTCTTCGTGATCGAGATCATGGGCCACAAGGTCGGTTGGATTCCGCTGTACGCCGGCGTCGCAGGCGGAGCGGACGTCATCCTGATCCCCGAGATCCCCTACGACATGGACAACGTCATCAAGACGATCGAGCGCCGTATGGAGACCGGCAGCCGCTTTACCATCGTGGCCGTCGCCGAGGGCGCTATCTCCAAGGAGGACGCGGCGCTGTCCAAAAAGGAGTACAAGAAGAAGGTGGCCGAGCGCACGAGCCCGTCGATTGTCTATGACATCGCCAAGGAGATCGAGGCCAAAACCGGCCGCGAGACCCGCGTGGCCATTCCCGGGCACACTCAGCGCGGCGGCGAGCCCGACGCCCAGGACCGCATCTTTGCGACACAGTGCGGCGTCGAGGCGGCACTCGGTTGCCTGCGCGACGAGTTCGGCTACATGATCGCCCTGCGCGATGGCAAGATGTGTCACATGCCGCTCGAGGATGTTGCCGGCAAGCTCAAGTACGTCGATCCCGAAAGCGACCTGGTACGCGAGGCAAAGTCCCTGGGCATCAGCTTCGGCGACGAATAACCCGGGCCGGATATCCGTCCCATCGGAGGGGCCGGAGTGGTTCGGTTTCTTGCTGTACGTACCCTGCTGAAAAACGCGTGGTTGGAGGCGTTTGTCTTCCGTTATGTGTAGGTAATTGGCTCCAACCGTTTTATACGCGCTTAAGCCGCTGTTTTACCTGCGGTTTTGTTCTTTAAAAAGCCGGGCTACTCCCGTAGTCCGGCTTTAACCTACACATAACGTGATATTAGGCTCGATCTTCGTTACATCCCCAGCGATTCGGCCCAGGATTTGAGCTCGCCAGCGCTCGCGCCGGCGGCGAATCGCTTCTGATCGACCCATTCAGCGCCCGGGGCGCTCGGCTTGAGCTCGTCCATCGATTTGCCCATCTGGCTCGAGCCACTCGTGGCGAACAGGGCGATCTTTTTGCCAGCAAAATCCCCCGCCTCGATAAAAGTGTTCACGATCGTGGGCGCCACGTACCACCAGATCGGAAAACCGACAAAGACCTCGTCGTACTGGTCAAGATCAGCCGGAACGCCCTTGATGGCCGGACGGAAGGATTTGTCCTCCATCTCGACGGTGCTGCGGCTCTTCTTGTCGGTCCAGTCAAGATCGGCCGCAGTATAGGGAACCTCCGGCTCAATCTCAAAAAGGTCGGCGCCAATCGCGGCAGCCAGGCGCTGAGCCACAGCACGCGTGACGCCACCGTTACTGGCAGAGAAATAGGCTACGAGTTTCTTGGACATGATAACTCCCCTCTCTTGGATGTGTGCATGTCCATCCTAGTACCTTGGAGCAGCTCCAATGCAAGCCCGACGTGAGGACGAATGTCATAAATTCGCAGGTCAAAAACGCCTGCAACCGATGGTTGCGATACATTGGACGAGATTCCAACCAGAATCGGTGGTAACGGCAGCGCGCCTTACGCATACTTCTTGCCGACGCGTCTCCCACACACCCAACGAAAGGAACCTTCATGGATCTCGCGATGGCACAGCGCCTCGTCGACCGCCGCAAAGCCGCCGGTCTCTCCCAAGAAGCTCTTGCAACAAAACTCAACGTGAGTCGCCAGGCCGTCAGCAAATGGGAACGCAGCGAGTCTTCGCCCGACACCGACAACCTCATCGCGCTCGCCGCACTCTACGGCATATCACTCGACGAGCTGCTCTACGGCGAGTCAGCTGAACGCACCGACCGCGGAAAAGCCACACCAGTTGAAGAGGACGACAGCCTGCGGACAGACGACCCATCCTCTGAATCGAACCCTGGGGCCGCTTCAGAACCCTCAGTCAACATCTCCTGGCGTGAGGGCATCCACGTGAATGACCCCATCAAAGGCGAAGAAGTTCACGTGGGCTGGCGTGGCATCCATGTTGACAACGAGGCCAAAGGCGAACACGTGCACATCGGCCCCGGAGGTCTCCACGTCGATACACCCGAGGATGACGGCCACAGCGTTCACACCAACCCCGACGGCACGGTAACCATCGACGGCGAAACTTACCACGATTGGCACGAGGCGCACGCCAAACTCGATCACCATGGTGGACAGTTTCACACCTCTGTCGGACGAGCGTGGAACAAGTTCCCCTTTCCTGCTCTGTTGCTACTAGCCTACCTTGCCATCGGCCTCATTTCTGGAAGCTGGGGCGTCGGGCTCTTTCTGGCCTTCCTTATCCCCGTCTACTACGCACTGGGAGACTTTATCGACCGGCGCCAACTCTCCAAGCTCGTCGGAAGCATCTACGCATCGGCAGCCATCGCCTGGTTCTGCTACCAGTGGTTTTGTCTGGGACAGCCGCACCCCGCATGGCTCATCCTCTTCACGATCCCCGTGGTGCGTGCGCTCATGCGATGGTGCCGCAGGCAATGGAAGCGCCACCTCTCCTGACCTGCGATTGGGGACGTAGCGTTTTTGCAGGCACCCATACGGCGACCTGTCAAAATACTACGTCCCCAATTGCAGGTTATTCGGCGCTCTTGAGGGCACCGACCATATCGATCTTGTTGAGCGCGCGGTTGGTCGCCAGATTGACAATCAGCGTAAACACAAACGCCAGCGCCACGGCGATCGCATAGCTCACCGGCCGCACTTCGACATCAAAGTAGAGCGACGGCATCTGCAAGATGTACGTAAAGCTTCGGGCAAGCGCATAGCCGAGCGGCATGCCGACGACAGCACCGATTGCCGTCAGCACAAGCGTCTCCTTGTTGACGTAGTGATGCACCTCGCCGCGACGGAAGCCCAGCACCTTGATGGTGGCAAGCTCACGTCCACGCTCGGAGATATTGGTGTTCGAGAGCGTGAACACCACCACAAAAGAAAGGCAAGCTGCCATAGCGGTCACGAGTATCACAACGGAGTCGACGATCATAAAGTTGGACTCAAAGTTCGCCGTAAGGTCGGCCGTGCCCACCACGGTGAGCCAGCCATCGGCCTTGATATCGCGACAGAATTTCCGCTTGGCAGCGTTGCTTCCTTTGAGGTTCACGAGCACGCCGTTTGCGCGCATGGATTTGCCAAACGTCTTCTCATAGGCGCTCTGACGGATGAACACCGTGTTGCCCAGGTAGTTAAGCGAGATGTCGCCCACCGTGACGTCGGCAACCGAGAGCGACGAGTCCTGTACGCGCGCCTTTGAGCCCGCGTCGACGCCAAGCACCATTTGGACACTCTTGCTCAGCACAACCTTATTTGAATCGAGCTTGATCTCGTGACCGTCCTCGGTCTCCAAGCATATATAGTCGCCGATCGAGGCTGCTTCATCGTCGGGCACCACGACCATCTGCACGGTCTCGCTCTTGCCACCCGCGATAAACGTCACGTTGTCGGTCATGATCGTAGCAAGTTCGTCGATCTGTGCCGAGCCGTCCGTAGCGGCATCGCTGCGCCCCTGCAGGGCGGCAACGGCGGCATCGAGATCATCAGGGTTCGCCACGGCCATCAAGTCATAGCGCGTAACATGGCCGTACTGCTTGTCGCTAAGCGCCGAGACCGTGTCGCGGATTCCCAGACCGCAGATCACGAGCGCCGTGCACCCCGCGATACCGCAGATGGTCATGAGTGCACGCTTTTTGTAGCGGAAGAGGTTGCGCGCCGTAACCTTGTTGAGAAAACCCAGGTGACGCCAGATGATGCCGATACGCTCGAGCAGAATGCGCGAGCCCGCGCGCGGGGCACGGGGCCGCATGAGGGCGGCGGGGGTCTCGGCAAGCTCGTGACGGCAGGCCAGATAGGCCGCGCCCACAACACCCACCGCAAACAGCGCCACGGAACCGAGCGAGGTGAGAATATCGTAGGAAAGCAACATGTTGGGCAGCGTGTACATGGCCTTAAAGACCGTGAACAAAAAGAGCGGCAGTGCGATAAAACCGATCAGGTTACCTGCGATGCCGCCCACGAGGCAGGCCCAAAGCGCGTAGTTCACATATTTAGAGAGAATGCGGCTGCGCGAGTAGCCGAGTGCCTTGTAGAGACCGATGAGCGTGCGCTCCTCCTCGACCATGCGCGAGGCCGTCGTCGAGCTGATGAGCGCCGCGACCACGAAGAAGATGAGCGGAAAGACGGTTGCGATGGACTCGATGGATGAGGTGTCGGACTCGACACTCGAAAAACTTGCGATGCCGCTACGGTCCTGAATGTACCACACGGCGTCACCATGGTCCGCAAGCTCGGCGCGCGCATCGGCAAGCTGCTGTTCGGTCTCGGCCTTCTGCTGAGCGAGCTCCGCCTCCGCCTGGGCGCGCTCGGCGCTGCCGGGTGCCATGGCATCGATGTTGTGCTGTTTGATGGCAAAGACGTTCGCAGCTGAGCGCTCGGCTTCGTCGAGCTTTTGCGGTGCCTCGACGGTAAGCTCGTGCTCGCGCTCCTCGATCAGCTCGTCCTTGATGCCATCGATCCGCTGCATGACCTCGTCGACCTTATCCTGATATGCGCTCGAATAAGCGCTCAGCGCGGCGGCATCCTCGACACGCACGTGGATGGCGGTGTAGACGGACGAAACTGCGGCATCCTCGCTCACAAAGAACTGGTAGTCCTCGGCCGACGACGCGCGAAACGAGCTTGCCGACTCGTCGGCCATGATGTCGGTCGGCTCGCTGACCTCGCCTACGATTTTGTAGTCGCCTTGGGCAAAGACATCGACACCGTTCTGGTTGGCGGAATCGGCATCGTTGGCCGCAAAAGTCACCGTGTCGCCGAGTCTCTTGCCCGATGCCTTGAGGTAGCGCGACGAGACCGCAACCTCGGCCGGGCCCTCGGGCAGATCGCCCGCGATCAGCACCGGTTGGTCGATATTCTCCTTGGAAAGGCTCCGCACAGCCACACGGTCGCGCGTCTCGCCCACCGCGGTGTAGGCGGTCTCGCTATAGATGCCCTCGGCCACTTCGACGCCGTCGAGACCGGCGATAGCATCGAGGTCATTACGAGTGAGGCCGAGCGTGGACTGAACGCTGATGTCGTAAACGTTCTGGGCATCGAAGTAGGCATCCACAGAATCACGCAGATCCTCGCAACCGGCACGCAAGCCGCACATGATGCTCACGCCGAGCGCCGTGATGATCGCGATGGAGAGGAAACGTTTAAGGCTGCCGCGCACCGTGCGGCGCACACCGCGTTTGAACGCGACGGGATCCACGTTGTTGGCCGACTGGGCCTGTTCGTAGGTCAGGAAGGTGCGGTCATCTGCCATGCGCTACCACTCGATCTGCTCGATGGGCTGCGGCTCGGGCTGCACGGTCTCAGCGACAACCTTGCCGCTCTTGAACCGAATGAGACGGTCCGCCATGGGGGCGAGCGCCGAGTTGTGCGTGATGATGATCACCGTGATGCCCTCGCGACGGCACGTGTCCTGGAGAAGCTGAAGGATCTGCTTACCCGTTTGGTAGTCGAGGGCGCCCGTGGGCTCATCGCAGAGCAAAAGCTTGGGGTTCTTGGCGATCGCGCGGGCGATGGAAACACGCTGCTGCTCGCCGCCCGAAAGCTGCGAGGGAAAATTGTCGAGGCGCTCAGCGAGGCCCACCTTGGCGAGCGTCTCGCGCGCGTCAAGGGCACCGGGGCAGATTTGTGCGGCGAGCTCGACGTTCTCGAGCGCCGTGAGGTTGGGCACCAGGTTGTAGAACTGGAACACGAAGCCCACGTCGGCGCGACGATACTCGACGAGCTCGCCCTCGCCCGCCTGACTGATGTCGCGGTCGTCGACAAGCACATGGCCCGAGGTCGCGGTGTCCATGCCACCGAGAATGTTGAGCGCGGTGGTCTTGCCCGCGCCCGAGGCGCCGAGGATGATTGCAAGCTCACCACGCTCGACCGTGAACGACGCCCCGTCGAGCGCATGGATGCGAGCAGAGCCCTCTCCATAGGCTTTGACAACGTCCTTGAATTCGATATATGCCATGTGGTTCCCATCTGGTCGGATAGTTTCTATTGTTACCCAACTGTCAGGCAGAATGTCGGTGCGAACGGGAAGTCGACGGCGCAAATTCTTCCCGTTAAAAACGCTTCTTTTAGAAGACTAAAGCGATTCGGAGGCGTCTGTAAGCCAATAAGCAATGAACAAAACCGATAAATAATGTTATTAATACTAGGCAGTTTCGCATTTCAGGAGGTCAACTGAATTTGCCCGAGTATAACCCGTTTTTTTGCGAACCTTTCCTGCGAAAACGTCGCGAAAAACCAACGCATACCCTGCAAAAACCCATTCACCTCCTGAAATGCGAAACTGTCTAGGTTGAGTAGCATCTATTCAAGGCTTTGTCAGGCCTTTTCGATATGGATACGCCCCGCAATATCTGAATGAGACCAACCTGGCATTAAGTCTATCCCTGATGCAGGTTATTTCCGCAAGCTGTCCTCGCAGTTGGCGATGATCTCGTCGTAGTGGTCGATCTTGTAGTTAAGACGGTCGAGGCCCGCCTGCATCTCGGCCATGCGTTCGATCACCTGCTCGCGCTGCTCCTCGAGAATCGCCTTGCGCGCGGCAATTGTCGAGTCGCCTTCCTCGAATAGCTGCATATACTCGATAAGCGCCTCAATCGATACGTTGGCTCCGCGCATGCATTTAACAAATTTGACGCGGGCGCAGTCGGTCTCGTCGTAGTCGCGGATACCGCTCTCGTTGCGATGCACGCGTGGCAGCAGGCCGATGCGCTCGTAATAGCGCAATGTGTCGGCAGATATATCGTACTTTTTGGCCACCTCGGCGATTCTCATGGCGATCCCTTTCGCAAACCAGATGGATTCGTTGCTCTTATATAGCACCTCGAGTCAACTCTAGGTCAACCATACCTGCAATTGGGGACGTAGC
>DJRP01000013.1:54269-82528 GCA_002437815.1 Collinsella sp. UBA6357
CTACGTCCCCAATTGCAGGTTACAGGCGAACGGTGAAGGTGATCTGGTCGTTGTCGCCGCGAACCGTAGCGGTGCCGCCATGGGCCTCGGCGATAGCGCGCACCACCGAAAGCCCCACGCCCGAACCGCCGGTCGCTGAGCTGCGCGACGCGTCGGCGCGGTAGAAGCGATCGAAAAGCCGATCCAAATCACCCTGCGGAAGCTCGTCCACGGCATTTTGCACCACGAGCTCCGCCTGGCCACGCGAAACGGAGCGCAGCGAGCACACGATCACGCTATCAAGGCTGGCATAACGCGTGGCGTTGTCGAGTAAAAGCTCCACCATCTGTTTTACGGCCGCCGCGTCGGCATGCGCTCCCACGCCTTCGGCAATATCGAGCGACAGACGCTTGCCGCGTGAAACCGCCACCGAGACAAACGGCTCGGCGGCCTCTCTCACGCAGCGGGAAAGATCGATCGAAGACATAACAAAGCCGGCCGCGCCCTCGTCCATACGAGCCAAAAACACCAACCGCTCGGTGAGCGCCGTGAGCCGCGCGACCTGCTCATGAATCGACTGGGTCCACTCGGTCTCGCCGTTTTCGATCTCTTGCACCTCGACATCGGCATCGATCACGGCAAGCGGCGTTTTGATTTCGTGGCTTGCATCGGTAATAAAACGCTTCTGCTTATCGTAGCTTTCGACCATGGGGCGAATCACCGAGCCCGAAAGCACACAGACCAGCGCCAGCACCGCCAGCCATCCCAACAAGCTGATGCCAATGCTCGCCCCGAGAAACGAATGGAAACTGGACAGTTCGCGCGAGCAATCGACAAACGTGTAGGTGATCACGTCGTCGGCCTGCGTCACCGTGAACCGGTAACTATCGATAAACCCCGCGGTTCGCCCCCTGGCATAGAGCTTCTCGGCATAGCTGCGCGCACGCTTGCCCCCAACGGCCGCGATATGGGCGGTGTTGACGCTTGTGACCTCCCCTTGCGCAAACGAAACCGTAAAGTAACGCGTGTCAAACGGGGACTCCGGCGTCATGCCGTCAAAATGTTTGCCGGGATCGTTATCGCGCGCGTCCTTGGCCGACGGGTTATTTCCACCGTCCCCGGGAGCCACCGCACCAACCTGCTTGCCCGACGTCACATAGGCAAGCCTGGTATCGGCCGTCGCGCACACATGACGATAGTTGACGATATTGATACCCACGATGATCAGCGCAAGCACCGCCGTGACGGCAGCCATGGCCGTGAAGATAAATTTGCGGCGCAAACGGCTGCCAAGGTCATCGGCGGCACGACGTGGCTTGTCAGCCTTAACAGCCCCGTCGCTCTTAGTGGCTTTTGAGGACACAGCCGTCATCACGCGCCGTCCTCGGCAGCCTTGTGCTCGTCGGTCTCATCGACTTCGAGT
The DNA here is from genome assembly GCA_002437815.1 of Collinsella sp. UBA6357. Classification (GTDB taxonomy): domain Bacteria; phylum Actinomycetota; class Coriobacteriia; order Coriobacteriales; family Coriobacteriaceae; genus Collinsella. The sequence continues at coordinate 55,672 of DJRP01000013.1, forward strand.
GAATAGCCCTGGTTGCGCGAAGCCTTGATACGAACGTTGCCACCTACCGTGGCGAGCTTTTTGCGCAGGTAGGAGATATAAACCCACACTACATTAGCGCCCTCGGGGGCGTCCTCGCCCCATACGTCGAGCATCAGACGCTCGGTCGGCATGCGGCTTCCTGCGTGCCGCATGAAGAGCTCCATGAGCTGATATTCGCGGTTGGCGAGATGTTCCTCGCCGGCCGGACCGGAGAGCACGCACGAGTCGGTGTCAAGGCGCACGTTGCCCACACAGAGCGTCGACGAATCGATCGCCGTCGCGGCACGTGTCATGGCACGAATGCGCGCCAGCAGCTCCTTGGCGGCAAAAGGCTTGGTCAGATAATCGTTGGCGCCGGCGTCGAGCCCTTCGACCTTGTCGGCGACCTCGCTCTTGGCGGTAAGCATGATGATCGGCAGGCGCTTGCCTGCGCCGCGCGTGCGCTTGAGCACCTCGATACCATCGATGCCCGGCATCATGATGTCCAAAATGGCGGCGTCATAGTCGTTGTGCAGCAGGTAGTCGGCAGCGGTCAGTCCATCGAAAACAGCATCGACCTCATAGTCGCTATGTTGAAGAATCGCGGTGAGGGCGCGGGAAAGACCCGGCTCGTCCTCGGCAAGCAGCAGCTTCATATGCGGAACTCCTTTATGAACAGGCTGATATCGCTTGAGTCGAATGATAGCGCAGCGCATCTTGCCTTAACACTGCCTTAGCAGGTCAAGACGGGTGTCCGGATATGCGCTGGATTGCCCTTAACCAAACTTAAGGGCATCTCGGGTTGCGTTTTGCGCGTCAGCCCACGCGGTAGAACAGCGTTGCCGCGAGGGTGTCGAGCCGCTCGCGGCGGCGGAACTGTCAGCGGTGACCGCCATCCCCTTGTTGAAGCGGGCGACTTGAAAACCGCCCGCAACCTCCATGCTAAGGAGCACATCATGAACGATCCGTTCGAAAACATCCCTTTGACCACCTCCGCCCCCAACGACGACGCCGTCGTCTCCCCCGCGGCCGCGGCATCATCGCCTGCCCCCACCCCCGTCTATGTCGGGGTTCCGGCGACAGCCGAAACGCTCGATGACAATGGCGTCGACGCGCCCCGCCGACACAGCGACAAAGAGCCCGGACGAGCGACCAACCTGATACTCGTCGCCACACTGGCCGCCGTCTGCGGCCTGGCAGGAGGCCTTGCCGGAGGCGCCATCATGAGTGCGGCCACAGGTTCCGCAGGCGGTTCTGCCCAGACAGCCCAAGGCAGCATGGGCGGAGCCGGCCAGATGGGCGGCGCGCCGGGTGGCGCCAACGGCGACAGCGCTGCGGACTCAAACGCCGAAGGCTCCGCGAACGGCACGTCCTCTAACCAGGAACCGGATGGCCAAACGCCCCCGGATCTGGATAACGACCTTGATTCCAGCTCTTCAAACAGCACCGATGCCAACTCCGGCAACAGTGATGCGGCCTCTGAATCGACCGCGTCCGGCAGCATCTCGAGCACCGCGCTCTCGGCCTAAATCACCATACGATCGGAGACAACCATGACCTCTTTTGATATCGAAACCGATAGCCATGTCCGCATCAGCGAAGCACCGGCATCACCGGATTCCGCGCCGTCCAGCGCACCGATGCAACCATCGGCGTCGGTCCTCACCTGTGGTGAGGCGCGCGACGTCGACTGCGAGATCGTGATCCCCGTCTACAACGAGCAGGAAGAACTGGGCTCGTCGATCATGCTGCTTATGGACCAGCTCGGCGAGCTGTCCCAGCACGCCCGCTCCTTTACCTGGCAGATCGTCATCGCCGACAACGCGAGTTCCGATAAAACCTGGAGCCTCGCCTGCATCCTCGCTGGCAAGTTTCCCTTCACCGTCCGCGCGTTGCGTATTCCGCAGAAGGGCCGCGGGCGGGCACTCAAAATCGCATGGACGGCCTCGCGTGCACGCGTGCGGGCATATATGGATGTCGATCTGTCGACCGACATCCGTCAGATCCCCGAGCTGATCGGCCCCATTTTGGACGGACGGGCCGATGTGAGCTTTGGCTCGCGCCTGCTCGAGCGCTCTGTTGTCGATCGCTCGCTCAAACGCGAGATCATATCGCGCAGCTACAACCGCATGCTCCAACGCTATCTGCATGTCGGGTTCCACGATGCCCAATGCGGCTTCAAAGCGATCTCGGCCGAAGCCGCCGAGGCGCTGCTGCCGCTTATCGAGGATAACGAGTGGTTCTTTGACACCGAGCTTTTGGTGCGTGCCGAGCGCATGGGCATCGCCACCAACGAGTTTGCCGTACGTTGGCGCGAAGACCCAGGATCGACCGTGCACATCATCGACACCGTGCGCAAAGATCTTGCCGGTATGAAACGCATGCACGACGAGCAAATCTGTCCAAAATCCCCTCGGGCCGGCTTGCACGTTCGAGACAATCGTTTTCGCTATCCCGCCGAAAGCGCGGCTGATGCCCGATGAACGTTGCCACGTTGCCCACCTCCGCCGCATCGCGCATTCGCCGTGATGCACGCCGCGTCCAGCACGAACGCATCGCCGCCGAGCGCCCACGTATCACCGCCGCGCGCGGTCCCCTCGACTGGCTTGCTCTCATCCTGCTTCTTGCCGCCGCAATGTTCATCTTCTTTTGGAACCTGAGCTCCTCGGGCTATGCCAACGAGTTCTACAGCGCCGCCGCCCAAGCGGGGTCACAGAGTTGGGAGGCCTTTTTATGGGGTGGGCTCGATGCCGGAGGCGCCATCACCGTCGATAAGCCACCTGCGTCCCTTTGGCTCATGGCGCTCTCGGTACGCCTGCTCGGTCTGAGTTCCTTCGCGATCCTGTTGCCGCAGGCGCTTATGGGCGTGGCCTGCACCTATCTGCTCTACGTCCTGGTGCGACGCGCCTGGGGCAATCCAGCAGGCATCGTCGCCGGAATCGTTTTTATCACGACACCGGTGGCGGCACTCATGTTTCGCTTCAACAACCCCGATGCCCTGCTCATACTGCTTATGTTGAGCGCCTCGGGATGCGTGTTGCGCGGGCTCGAGCTGCCGTGCGATCGTCATGCCAACCGGTGTCGGACGCGCTGGTACGCGCTTGCGGGTGCCTGTATCGGATTTGGCTTTTTGACCAAACAGTTCCAGGTCTTGCTTGTGCTGCCCGGTTTCGCGCTCGCGATGTTTGCGCTCTCGCCCACCCCATGGCCGCGCCGCCTGCTCGATGCCGTCGTGGCGCTGGGTAGCATGACACTTGCCGCCGGCTGGTGGATCGCACTGACGGTCATCGTGCCCAGCGGGTCACGCCCCTACTTTGGCGGCTCGCAGACCGACTCGTTTATCGAGCTCACGTTTGGCTATAACGGCCTGGGCAGGCTGACCGGCAACGAGACGGGCTCGGTCATACCCGGAGCCGACTACACCGGCGGCATGAGCCAAGGTGGCATGTGGGGCGAGACGGGTTTTTGGCGTCTGTGGACGAGCGACTTCGGCGATCAGATTACCTGGATCGCCCCGCTCGCCTTTGCAGGCATCGTCCTGGGTCTGATCGCTGCAAAGTCGACCGTTAAGGAACAGGCGCTCGACGGCAAATCGCAACAGAATGCGAGCGTCGACGAAAACGCCGCTTCGATGCAGACCATCGCCCGCATCCGCCGGGCACAGGCCGTCGTCTTTGGCGGCTGGCTCGTGGTCACTTGGCTGGTCTTTAGCTTCATGGCGGGCATCTTCCATGCCTACTACACCGTGGCGCTCGCCCCCGCCATCGCCGTGCTGGTGAGCATATGTCTGACAAGCCTCTACACGTTGCGGGATCGTCCGTGGGCGCTTGGAATCGCGGGACTCCTGCTCGCCGCGAACGCGGCATGGGATATGGGCCTCATCATGCGCTCGGGAAGCTATGCCTGGCTGGGTGTCATTGTGGGAGTCACGGGCGTCATCTGTGGCCTCGCGCTGTGCGCGTTGGCATGGTGGCACCAGAGCACCTGGAGCAGACGCCCTCTCATCGCGCTGCGCGCCGCGGCCTTGATTGGGCTCTCCTCGCTCATGGTGGGCCCCATCCTCTGGACGGTTTGCACCATATCGACAGGTCACACGGGCTCGATCGTTACTGCCGGGCCCTCGGGGTCAAGGGGCAACGGCTCAGGCGCTCCCACGGGGGCACCGTCCACGGGCTCCCCGTCGACTTCGGACAACGCCTCTGAAGATGACGGGACAAACTCTCCTGGCAGTCTACTCGGCGGTGGTGGCGAAGCCGATCAAAGCCTGGTCGAGCTGCTCACCGACAACGCCAGCAACTACCGCTGGGCGGCTGCGACCACCGGTTCGCAAAACGCCGCGCGCTACCAGCTGGCAAGCGAGTTGCCCGTCATGGCGATCGGCGGATTCAACGGCTCTGACCCCGCACCCACGCTCGATGAGTTCAAGGCATATGTCGCCCAAGGGCTCGTAAAGTACTACATCGCAAACGGCGAGATGGGTGGCGCCCAAATGGGCGGCTCGAACGCCGCCGACCAGATCGCAACATGGGTCACGCAAAACTATACGGCCCAAACTATCGGCAACGTCACGGTCTACGACCTGCAGGAATAGAGCCAAAAGGGAGAGATGCATACCAGGTGCATCCCTCCCTTTCACCTTTGGCTGTTTACGTCTGAGATCCGCACAGTTTTACCGACATCCGACAAACAAGCTATGCAGATCTCAGACGAATCACTCAAGAAAGGCGCCAATTCACTCGTAGGCGCCCTCGAGTCGCAGCAGCCATTCTTTGCGATCGAGTCCTCCGGCATATCCGTTGAGCGAACCGTCGGCGGCAACCACACGATGGCATGGGACGATGATCGAAACGGGGTTTCGCGCCACAGCAGCGCCCACGGCTCGCGGCGACACGCGCGCATCGGGCTCGGTGAGGGTACGGTGACGCGCCGCGATGCGCTTGGCAACCTGACCGTAGCTTGCCACCTCGCCGCGCGGAATCGAAAGCAGCTCGATCCAGACTTCACGTTGAAACGCCGTGCCGATCATATGCAGCGGCGGCGTAAACCGAGGTTCCTGACCGGCAAAGTAAGCGTTCAGCCAACCCCAAGCACGTTCGAGCACCGCCGAGGCGGCCGCATATGCCGGTTCGGGCACAACGGCTCCGCCCTGTCCGGAAACCGCATCGGATCCCGTGATGTGAACGCAATCCTCTTGAGTGAGCGTGGAGCCAAAATGCTCTTGGTCCTCAAACCACAGACCCGTGAGCCCGCGGCCATCGGCGGCAAGCAGGATATCGCCCAAAGGCGAAGCAAACGTCGTCGTGACCACAAACGGCTCCTTCCAAAACACCAACGACATCCATCATACCGCGCAAAACCCCACAAGCCCAAAGCTGCTGCAAGTAAAACTCACCCAGCCAAGCGGCCTCGAGCAGCACCGCCCAGATCGCCACCCGCTCGTAGCGAAGTGCGCCACCGAGGAAGGGCGCGGCACATCCTCTCGAAAATATTCCCCAGCGCAAAGGCCCCTCACCCGCAGCTCCGCAGGAGCAGGATGAGGGGCCTTCATGCGCGAGGACATTTTCGAGGGGATGTGCCGCGCCCTCCCGGACAGTAAGGACTACTCCACCAGCAGCTTGGCAATCTGGACGGCATTGGTCGCCGCGCCCTTGCGGATCTGGTCGCCGCAGCACCAGAACGTGATGCCGCGCGTAGCCTCGGGATTCGAGATGTCGCGGCGAATGCGTCCGACCCAAATCAAGTCCTGATCCGACGTATCCATCGGCATGGGGAAGCGATCATGCGCATCGACGGCATCCATGTCATCGACGAGTTTGATGCCCGGGGCGGCCGCTAAGGCAGCACGCGCCTCGTCCACCGTGATATCGCGCTCAAACTCAAGGGTGATACTCTCTGAGTGCGAACGCAACACCGGCACGCGCACGCAGGTGCAGTTTACGCGCAGCTCCGGCAAATGCATGATCTTGCGGCCCTCGTTTTGTAGCTTCATCTCCTCGGAGGTAAAGCCCTCCTCCTTGACGCCGCCAATCTGCGGAATCAAGTTGCTGGCCAGCTGGGCGGCAAACGCACGCGGCTCGGGAATCTCCTCGCCGCGGCCCAAGGCGGCAAGCTGCGCCTCGAGCTCGGCCATGCCGGGTGCGCCGGCACCCGAAGCCGCCTGATAGGTCGACACGATCATGCGCTTGACGCCGGCCACCTGATGCAGCGGCCACGTCGGCACCAGTCCGATGATCGTCGCGCAGTTGGGGTTGGCAATGAGGCCATGGTGCCACTTGACGTCCTCGGCGTTGATCTCGGGAACGACCAGCGGAACCTCGGGGTCCAGACGGAAGGCATGGCTGTTATCGACGACCACGGCGCCGCGCTTGACGGCCTCGGGCAGCAGTGCCTTGGCGATATCGTCGCCGGCGGCACCGAGCACGATGTCGCAGCCCTCGAAGGCCTCGGGGGTCGCCTCTTCGATCACGACCTCCTCGCCGCGAAACATCACGGTCTTACCGGCTGAGCGCGCGCTCGCCAGCAGTTTGAGCTTGCCGACGGGAAACTCCTGCTCGTCAAGGCACTCGAGCATCTGGGTGCCGACCGCTCCCGTCGCGCCCAAAATAGCAACCGTGTACTGTTTCATGCTTCCCCCTTTGAGGTAGAGCTCGGACCCGCCGCGCGGACCCCGGGAACCGACGTCCCGCCATAGATGTACCTGCCAGTTTATACAGAAACGGGACGAGCTCAAGTCCCGTCCCGCGCCTGCGAAATCAATCCGAAATGTTACTCGGCGTCGCCAAGCCTCCAGGCGGCTACAGCGCCGGCGTCTTAACGTCCAAATCGGCGACCTTGACGATACCGTTCTCGTCCGAGAAGGCACGGTAGATGGTCTTGATGGCCAGATCGAAGTCTTTTTCCTCCACGCCGATGATGATGTTGATCTCGTCGCAGCTCTGCGAGATCATGCGCACGCTCACGCCCGCCTGGCCGAGCATGCCAAAGAGATGCCCCGAGATACCGGCGCGACCGCGCAGGTTGCGGCCCACGGTGGCGATGAGCGCCAGGCCCTCGACGACCTCGATCTCGAGCGGCTCGACCTCTTTTTGGATGTCGCCCACGAGCGAGTAGAGCGAATCGTGCACATCGCTCTCCTGTACCACGGCACCAAAACGGTCCACGCCGGTGGGCATGTGCTCGACCGAGACGTTGTAACGCTCGAAAACGGAAAGTGCACGACGCATGAAACCGACACGAGGCTTGGTACGGTCACGAGCGACGTTGATGGCGACAAATCCACGCTTGCCGGTCACGCCGGTGATGATCGGCTCCTCGGCACCCTCGTCGGCTGTCTCGCTGATGATCGTGCCCGGATCCTCCGGGGCGTTGGTGTTCTTGATGACCAGAGGGATCCCCGCCTCGCGCACGGGGAAGACAGCCTCCTCGTGCAGCACGCTCGCGCCCATGTAGGAAAGCTCGCGCAGCTCCTCGTAGGTCACGCGCGCGATGGGCTGCGCCTCGGGAACGATACGGGGATCGGCCGAATAGAAGCCCGAAACATCGGTCCAGTTCTCGTACAGATCGGCGTTGAGGCACTTGGCCAAGATGGCACCCGAGATGTCGCCGCCGCCGCGATCGAGCAGTTTGATCTGACCCTCGACGGTCGCGCCGTAGAAGCCAGGCATGACAAAACCACCCTGCTGACCGTACTCGTCGACAAGCTCGGCGGTGCGCTTCATGCTGAGCGTGCCGTCATGATGGAAGGCCACGACGGTCGCGGCGTCCAAAAACGGCAGGCCCAGGTACTCGGCCATAAGACGGGCGGTAAAGTACTCGCCGCGGCTCACAAGTTCCTCGGTGGTATAGCCACCGGAACGGGCACGCTCGGCAAAGGAGGCGAACTCGTCACGGATGGGATAGGACAGCCCCAGCTCGTCGGCGATATCAAAATAGCGCTGGCCGATGTCCTGCAGCAGCTCCTCGCACGACACGTGGTATTTGACATGCGCGTTGACCAAATACAGCAAATCGGTAACCTTGGTGTCGCCCTTAAAGCGGCGACCGCAGGCCGAAACCACCACAAAGCGGCGGGCCGGATCGGCATCGACGATGGCCTTGATTTTCTTAAAGTGTTCGGCGTCGGCGACCGACGAGCCGCCGAACTTGGCGATCTTGATCATGACGGTGAGGTTACCTTTCTGAGAGCCTCTGCGATTGCGTTTTGCTCGCTCTGATACCATGGTTGCACCTAAGGCGGCCCGACATCTGAGGAGCAGTGTTATATGGGAACTTATCATAGTACACGAGGACGCACTTTATCATGCTCAAGTAAGGTGGCAATCCGTACCGGCATCGCTCCCGATGGGGGTCTGTTCGTCTCGGACGAGCTTGGCAGCCAACAGGTCGATATCGCCCATTTGGCCGATAAAACCTACTTTGAAATCGCTCAAAATGTGTTGGGAATGTTACTGGACGATTACACGCCCCAGGAAATTTCGGCGTGCGTCGATGAGGCATATCGCGGAACCTTTGCCAGCGCCGAGGTCACGCCGCTCGTCAAGCTCGACACCGCACCCGGCACCGATGCACCCCAGACCTATGTGATGGAGCTCTTTGGCGGTCCCACGAGCGCCTTCAAGGATGTCGCCCTTCAGATGCTCCCCCGTCTTATGGCACGCACCAGCGTCAAAGACGGCGGTGCCGAGCGCATCATGATCGTGACGGCCACATCGGGCGACACGGGCAAGGCAGCACTCGCCGGATTTGCCGACGCCCCGGGATGCGGTATCACCGTCTTCTATCCCGAAGGCAAGGTGAGCCGCGTGCAGAACCTGCAGATGTCTACGCAGGAGGGCGACAACGTCGCCGTTTGCGGCATCCGCGGTAACTTCGATGACGCACAGAGCGCCGTCAAGCGCATCTTTGCCGATCGTAAGCTTGCCGAGCGCCTGGAGGCCGCCGGCACCGTGCTGTCGAGCGCCAACTCCATCAACGTCGGGCGCCTCGTACCGCAGGTCGTCTACTACTTCGCCGCCTATGCGCAGCTGCTGCGCGCCGGCGCCATCGAGGCGGGCGACGAGGTCGAGTTCTGCGTGCCGACCGGCAACTTCGGCGATATCCTCGCCGGCTATTACGCCAAGCGCATGGGCCTTCCCGTGGCCAAGCTCATCGTGGCAAGCGACAAGAACAACGTTTTGGCCGATTTCTTGACCACCGGCGTATACGACCGCAACCGCCCATTCTTTACCACCATCTCGCCCTCGATGGATATTCTCATCTCCTCGAATCTCGAGCGTATGCTGTACTTCCTCTCGGACGGCGACTGTGAGCTCGTCGCAAGCCTTATGAAGCAGCTTGCCGAAACCGGCCGCTACGAAGTGCCGGCAGACCTGCTCGCCAAGATCCAAGAGGTCTTTGGATGCGGATGGGCAAGCGAGGACGAGGTCCGCGCGGCCATCAAGAGCTGCTGGGAAGCCAACAGCTACGTGATCGACCCGCACACCGCCTGCGGCTACCATGTCTTTGACCAGGCTGCACCGGCGGCGGGCGCCAAGGCGCGCGTGCTGCTCTCGACGGCGAGCCCTTACAAGTTCCCGCGCGCCTGCTGCGAGGCTTTGGGCCTCGACGTGCCGGCCGATGACTTCGAGGCCATGCACGTGCTTGAGCAGGCCACCGGCACCGTGGCGCCCAAGCAGCTCGCTGAGCTCGAGCAGAAGCCCGTCCGCTTCGAAGACGTCTGCGACGTTGCCGAAATGGCCGGTTACGTGGAGCAGGCCGCAAAAAAGATGAGCACCAACTAGACCCTTATTGAGCGCCGGCGCATGCCGGCGCACTTTCTTTTATTCAGCTCCCCCGCGCGGTGAGGAGACGGCGTAGGTCGGTTTCACGCTTGCTCCGTCGCGAGTTCCGCACGAGCCGAAGGCCACTTAATGTGGCCTTCGTGCGAGTCAGGACTGTCCGAGCAGCGGAGCAAGCGTGAAACCGACCCCAGGAGGACCAATCAGCATGATCAAGATCACCGTCCCCGCCACCAGCGCCAACCTCGGCATCGGCTACGACACCCTCGGCATGGCCGTGAGCCTCTACTCGCACTTTACGTTCGACCGTGCCGAGCAACTCACCATCACCGGCTGCCCCGAGGAATTCCGCAACGAGGATAACCTCGTCTACGTCAGCTTCGTCGATGCCCTCGCCGCCTGGGGCGAGGATCCCTTCCCCGTCGCCATCGACATCCAGACCGATGTGCCTGTCGCGCGCGGCCTAGGTTCAAGCTCCACCTGCGTCGTCGCCGGCATCATGGCCGCCGCAGCCCTGACCGGCCACACTGTCGATCGCGCCGAGCTTGTGCGTATCGCCACCGAGGTCGAGGGGCACCCCGACAACGTTGCGCCCGCCATCTTGGGCGGCGCCGTCTGCTCCTTCACGCCCGAGGGATCGCTTCCCCAGTGTCTGCGCTACGAGGTGAGCGACCGCCTGCGCTTCATCACCGTCATTCCACCTTACGAGGTGCACACGAGCGAGGCGCGCAAGGTCGTGCCGCAGGAGATTCCGCTCTCAACCGCCGTGTGGCAGATGGGTCGCATCGCTGGCATGACGCGCGGCCTCGAGACCGGCGATCTCGACCTGATCGCCGCCGCCAACGATGACCGCATCCAGGAGCCCTATCGCCGCCGCCTGATCCCCGACTATAACGCCGTACGCGACACCTGCCTCAACGGCGGGGCCAAGACCATCTGGATCAGCGGGTCGGGCTCGACCCTCATGGCTGTGACCGATGACACCATCGTGGCCAAGTTCCTGCAGGTCAAGCTGCGTGAGCAGTTCCCTAAGTGCGATACGCACATCCTCACGTGCGACACGGAGGGCGCCCAGATCGAATACCTGTAGGCACCGCTCTGACCCATCCCGGCGGAGAGCTCCGAGGGCTACCTCCCAAATCGTCCTCGCGCATAAGGCCCGCTTATCCTGCTCCTTCGGAGCTGCGGATAAGCGGGCCTTGCGCTGCGGAAAGATTTGGGAGGTAGCCCTCGGAGCTCTCCTGCGTTGACGTTGTTGGCGGCGCCTACAGGGAGCTACGCTCTGGAGGTCGCCGGGCTGGATGGGGCTTTGCTGGACGGGCATCCTATCCCCTTCGCTGTTTCGCGCTTTGCGCGAAAGGCGCACCATTTTGGGAGTGAGAGAACCCTCGTCTACATCAAGCGATCGGCGAACTTGGCCATCGTGCCGGGGATGTCGATCTGCTGGGGGCAGACGGCGGCACAGGCACCGCAGCCCAGGCAGGCACTCGGTCGCTTGTCCTCGGGAAGCGTACCCACGTACATGTTGGAGATAAAGTCCCTTTCGCCCGTCACGACATTCTGGTTGTACATCTCGAGCAACTTGGGGATATCGAGGCCCATCGGACAATATTCGGTGCAATAGCGGCATGTCGTGCACGGCACCGTACCACGGCCCAACATATCATCGGCCACACCCTGCAAGATCTCGCGCTCGGTTGCCGTCAGCGGTTTGTCCTCGCTAAAGGTCTCGATGTTCTGTTTAACCTGGTCGAAGTTCGACATGCCCGAAAGGCACACCTTGACCTGCGGAATACTCTGAATAAAGCGGAAGCACCACTGGACCGTTGTCTCATCGGGACGGGCCGCCTTGAGTTTGGCCTCATCCTCTTGGGCGATCTGCGCAAGCTTGCCGCCGCGTACCGGCTCCATGACCCACACGGGGAGGTTCCACTTGTCGAGCAGTTCCACTTTGCCGCGCGCGTCCTGAAACGTCCAGTCGAGGTAGTTGAGCTGGATCTGGCAGAACTCCATGTGCTCCCCATACGCCTCGAGGAAGCGCGTCATGCAGGCGATGTCACCGTGGGCCGAGAAACCCAGGTGACGAATGCGCCCGGCTTCCTTCTGCTTGACCAGATAGTCCATGATGCCGAACTTGGGGTCGAGGTATTCCTCGATGTTCTTCTCGCACACGTTGTGGATGAGATAGAAGTCGAAAAACTCCATCCCCGTCTTCTCGAGCTGCTTCTCGAAGATCTCCTCGACCTTGTCCATGTTGTTGACGTCGTAGCCGGGAAACTTGGTCGCGATCATAAACTCGTTGCGCTCATGGCGGTTAAGCGCGACACCCATGGCGATCTCGGACTGCCCATCGTGGTAGCCCCACGCGGTATCGAAGTAGTTAACGCCGTGGTCGAGCGCATAGTCAACCATCTCGTTGACCCGATCCTGGTCGATCTTGGCGTTGTCGCCATCGACCACGGGCAGACGCATGGCGCCAAAACCCAATGAAGAGAGCTTCTCGCCCTCAAAATCCTTATACAGCATACTGCCTCCCAAAGATGTACTTCGGAAGGCAGTTTAGACCCTAGAGAGCGCTTGAAGTCAAGCGCAAAGGGGCGAGGTTGCGTGCTATCGATCCTGACGTGTCCAAGTGCGCAAGATCGCCCCGAAAGGCAAGGGCATAGGCCTCTGCGCCATGCCCGCAGGCTTGAGGGGCGAGGTTGCGTGCTTGGACACGTCAGAGGCAAGCCTGGGCGATGCGGGCCTTAAGCTCCTCGATGCCCGCACCCGTCTGCGAGCTCGTGACGATCACGTTCTCTGCCGGCACGTTGAGCTGCTTTTTAATAGCCGCGGCCTGACGAGCCTGCTGCGTACGACTGAGCTTATCGGCCTTGGTGAGGCAGACGATGAAGTTGAACTCGTTGCCCTGCAGGTACTCGATCATGTCGTGGTCGAGCTTGCTGGGATCGTGGCGAATATCGACAAGCGACACCACCAGGTTGAAACTGCGTTCCGAGTCGAAGAAATCGCCGATGAGCTCAGCCCAGCGATCACGCTCGGCCTTGGAACGACGGGCGAAGCCGTAACCGGGCAGGTCGACGAAATGCACGCCATCCGCCTCAAAGAAGTTGATGTTGCTCGTCTTGCCCGGCGTGCTCGACACTTTGACCAGATTCTTGCGCCCAAAGAGCTTATTCATGATGGACGACTTGCCCACGTTGGAGCGACCGACAAAACTCACCTCGGGACAGGTTGACGCGGGAATCTGCGACACCTTGCCATAGCTGGCGACAAAGTGGGCAAGCTGATAGTTGATGGATTCGGCCATAAGAGCTCCTTGCGGGGTAGGCGATTTACGAAAAGAAAGCAAGCAGGCGCGATATCAGGCTCGCGCGGCGATACGATCGACAATAGCGAGCGTGAGCGCACTGGCCGTGCGCGCATATCGATCAAGATCGAACTCGCGCTCGCAGAAGGCGTCGTAGGCCTCATCGCAGTTATCGCTGATGGCGCGCAGTACCAAACAATCAACACCATTCTTGGCGGCAACATGGGCGACGGCGGCGCCCTCCATCTCCACGCAGTCGGCATGTGTGGCGGCAATAGTCGCCTCGCGCATGTCAGAACCCGTCACAAAACGGTCACCCGTGGCGATCACGCCGCGCAGATACTGCCTAGCATCAACAAGCGAGCCGGCTTCAGACCCCACGGGAACTGCGCCCTCGGCCTGCAGCGCATCTTGAGCGATATCAACCAGTGCCGGCGTCGATGCAAACTCCTCGAGACCCGGAGCAGACTCGGCAACCAGCGCCGTATCGGTATCCAGATAACGCAGGCGCTCGCCGATCACCACGTCGTCGATATGAAGCTGCGGATTGAGCCCACCGGCGATGCCGGAGAAGATCACCGTTGACGCTCCATGGGCACTGATCAGGTGCTGCGTAGCCGCAGCGACATTGACGGTGCCCATTCCCGCCGTGGTCACCACGACGTTAAGGCCTGCGTAGCGGCCGTGCATAACCTTGAGACCGGCTTCGTCCGCCTGGCCCGCCTCGTCCAACGCGGCGTAAACCTGCGCGACCTCCTTCTCGAGTGCACCGATGATCGCGATCGTCCGCATGCGCCCTCCCTACGTTAACTGCAAACTGACCATGCTATGGTACCAGCCAAAATAGGACGGATCCCTACAGGAACATATCTCTCACACATCGCCGCACACGCTGTGCTCAAAAAGCCGTTTGCTCTGCCGCCGTATGCCGATGCTAGGCAAACGTCGCTCGCGCTGCGAACAGCTCGTTGGCCATTTGCTCGACAAGATCCGAGGATGCATCGCTCCACGGCATCGAGGTCATGATCGACATCACGTACGTGCGGCCGTCGATCTGGATGAGCCCGCTATCGCAAGTAGCTTCATAACCCTGCTCGTCGATCCAACCCGCCTTGTCAAACACATTGGCCTCATCGCTTTGGATACCAGCGCGAATAAACGACATCTCCGTCGAGCTGAGCTGCCGCGATAGCCACCGCGATGTCTCGCTATCGGTCGACAGGTAGGCGCTCATCTCTTTCCAGAGTTTTGCCGAGGTGCGAGCGCAATACGTGGGAAATTCGCCTCCGTCGGTCGGCTGTGCCTCCTCGGCATCGAGGGCCGTTGCCCAATCTTCGAATCCCATGTCATTAAATGCCTCGCGCAAGGCGATAAACGAATCGTTATCCGAATTAATGATCGAGGCCTCGATCAACTCGCGAACCGTCATGTCGCCCATAGTCGAATCTTTGTCATACGTCGAAAGGGGCTTATCAAGCTTCACTTGCCCCGTCTCGACCAGCGCCTCGCAAATATAGAGCGCATAGGGCGCCTTGAAGCCGCTCGCGCCATACACCTCGGCATCCGCGTTATAGGTCACGCCCTTGCCGCTCGATAGGTCATAGAAAACGATGCCCACGTCACCCGACTCCTCAGCTTGGGAAATCAGGGTTTTGAGCATGGCAAACTCACCGTGGTTGCACACCGGCGCCTTGCCGCCGTTGAGTGAGAATGTTTGGACCGATTGACCTGTAGGAATGCCATCCAACTCATTCTTGGACGTTGCAGCCTTCTTTGAAGATTTCTTCGATGAGCCCGATCTAGAGGAGCTCTTGGCATCGACGGACGCCGCCGAGGACCCAGCATCGCCTGCCTGGCTCGCGGTACACGTTTTGAACGATAGACCAGCGACTACCGCTACCAGCAAAATGACAGCCAGAACGGCATACTTGACCCACGGTGCATATTCGCTTGAGCGGCCGTTTAAACCGCGCCCGCTATAGCGATCACCACGATCATCATGTTGATATCGACGCTGCGATGCATCTGGGCGCACGGAGTCTCCCTTCGTTCTGTTACACAACAAGGGTGCATCATACTCATCACGTCCACGCTCGGGTTTCACAATGCGCAAACTTAGGCTTCTCTAAAGAACCTACAGCCTTTGCTATACATTTCGATATGAAGTGACGAACAACGCCTTTACCGCCGGGCGCTAACCGTGAAGCTCCTGACGGCGTGCCTTCATGCCGCGCAGCACGGCATTGCGCAGCTCAGGGATACGTGCTTTGTCCATCTGCGGCGTATCTTTAAGCTTGTAGGGAATTCCCAGCTGTTCGTATTTGGCAACGCCCATGGTGTGATACGGCAGCATTTCCAGCCCGACCACGTTATGCCAGGGAGCGATAAGACGGCCCAGCGTCTCGCACTCCTCAACGCTGTCGGTCATACCCGGCACCACCACATGTCGAATGACGACCTTGATCTTACGGCGCGACAGCTCATCGCCAAAAGCCAAGATGCGGGCGGAATCGCAACCCGTTAGTTTTTTATGCTCCAGAGGATCTGCGTGCTTGATATCGAGCAGCACCATGTCGGTATGGTCGAGAGCTCGCTCGAAGCGTTCCGGATGCGCGGGATCAAACGCATAGCCGCAGCTATCGAGACAGGTATGGATGCGACCCGCATCGGCAGCGTGGGCCGCGGCGAACAGATCGCCCAAAAAATCGGGCTGGAGCAGCGGCTCTCCCCCGCTGACGGTGATACCGCCACTGCGATAAAACGCCCGGTTGCTCTCGAACTCACCGAGCAGATGCTCGACCGTCACGCGCGTGCCGGCATGAACCGACCATGTATCCGGGTTGTGGCAATAGGCGCAACGCATGGGGCAGCCTTGGACAAAGACCACAAAGCGAATACCCGGTCCGTCAACCGTACCCATCGTCTCAATCGAGTGCACACGACCCAAGCTATATTTTGAATCCTCGGGGCGAGCATCAACGCCCTCAAGCGTCATTTCGGCCATAGCAAGCAACCCTCAATCGAACACATGCCCAGAGACACAAGACGGATCAGACGGTCTCATATCGTCTCACTTAAAAGGTCTCGCCGCACATAAAGCGCGACGAGACCTCTTTACTTGTCCAGATATGTTTGCCACCCAAACGCATCGGCTTTGGACAAACATCCCGGTAAGAGCTCGAGCTCTTTAGAACTTATCGTGGAAGGTACGGGAGATGACCTCGTCCTGCTGCTCCTTGGTGAGCGTGTGGAAGTTCACGGCGTAGCCGGAAACACGAATGGTCAGCTGCGGGTACTTCTCGGGATGAGCCTGGGCATCGAGCAGCGTCTCGCTGTTGAAGACGTTGATGTTGAGGTGGTGGCCACCCTTCTCGGCATAGGCGTCGAGCATATGGACCAGGTTGTCGGCCTGAGCCTCGGGAACTTCAGAAACCTTCATGATGTGTCTCCTTCATAGGGGAGCCAGCCAGCCGACTGGCTCCCTTAATAGTAATCGTTATTGATAGTATAACACTATCAATAGTTACTCGCCGATCTGGTCCAGATCGATGTCGCCAAAGAACACCTGGTCCTCCTTGCCGAGCGCGCCCGGGATGATGGAGAAGGTGTTGGAGATGCCGTCCTGGGCGTCGCGGAACGGCAGCTTGGACACGGAGCTCAGCGAAGCGATAGCACCGTGGCTGTCGCGCTTGTGCATGGGGTTGGCACCCGGGGCGAACGGCTGGCCAGCCTTGCGGCCGTCAGGCGTGGAGCCGGTCTTCTTGCCGTAGACCACGTTGGAGGTGATCGTCAGAACCGAGGTCGTGGGCACGGAGTTGCGATACGTATCGTTCATGCGCACGTACTCCATGAACTGGTGCACGACGTCGTGAGCGATTTGGTCGACGCGGTCGTCGTCGTTGCCGTACTTGGGGAACTCGCCCTCGGTCTCGAAGTCGACGATGATGCCGTTCTCGTCACGGACCGGATGGACCTTGGCGTACTTGATGGCGGACAGGGAGTCGGCCACGACGGACAGGCCGGCGATACCGGTGGCGAACCAACGGTGCACGTGCTTGTCGTGAAGGGCCATCTGGATGCGCTCGTAGCAGTACTTGTCGTGCATGTAGTGAATGATGTTGAGCGAGTTGACGTAGACGCCGGCCAGCCACTTCATCATGTCGTTGTACTTGGCCACGACGTCATCGTAGTCGAGCGTGTCGCCCTCGACGGCACGATACTTGGGGCCGACCTGCTTCTTGGAGACCTCGTCAACACCGCCGTTGAGTGCGTAAAGCAGGCACTTGGCCAGGTTGGCGCGTGCACCGAAGAACTGCATCTCCTTGCCGATACGCATGGAGGACACGCAGCAGGCGATACCGTAATCGTCGCCGTGATAAACGCGCATAAGGTCGTCGTTCTCGTACTGGATCGAGGAGCTGGCGACCGAGGTCTTGGCGCAGAACTTCTTGAAGTTCTCGGGCAGGCGCGTGGACCACAGAACGGTCATATTGGGCTCCGGCGAGGTGCCCATGTTCTCGAGCGTGTGCAGGTAACGGTAGCTCATCTTGGTCACGAGCGTACGGCCGTCGACACCCATGCCGCCGATGGACTCGGTGACCCACTGCGGGTCGCCGGTGAACAGCGCCTGGTACTCGGGGGTACGGGCAAACTTGACCATACGGAGCTTCATGATGAAGTGGTCGACGAACTCCTGGATCTGCTCTTCGGTGAACGTGCCGTTCTTAAGGTCGCGCTCGGAGTAGATGTCGATGAACGTGGAGGTACGGCCGATGGACATGGCGGCACCGTTCTGCTCCTTGACGGCCGCGAGATAGGCGAAGTACATCCACTGGATGGCCTCCTGGGTGTTGCGGGCCGGCTTGGAGATGTCGAAGCCATAGGTCTCGGCCATCATCTTGAGCTCGCCGAGGGCACGGATCTGCTCCTGCAGCTCCTCGCGATCGCGAATGTTATCGGCGGTCATGACCGTCGGAGTCGAGGCCTTCTGGGCCTCCTTATCCTTGATGAGGTAGTCGACACCGTACAGGGCCACGCGGCGGTAGTCGCCGATGATGCGGCCACGGCCGTAGCCATCGGGCAAGCCGGTGATGATGTGCGCCGAACGGCAAGCACGCATCTCGGGGGTATAGACGTCAAAAACGCCGGCGTTGTGGGTCTTGCGCTCGAAGGTATAGCGCTCCACAACGTCGGGATCGACCTCATAGCCATGCTGACGGGCAGCCTGGCAGGCGATACGGATGCCACCGTTGACGTGGAGGGCGCGCTTGAGCGGCTTGTCGGTCTGCAGGCCGACGATGGTCTCCTTGTCGCGGTGGGCGTTATCGATATAACCGGCGGGGTGGCTCACGATACCCGTGACGGTCTTGGTGTCCATATCGAGGACGCCGCCCTGCTCACGCTCCTTGAGCAACAAGTCGAGAACCTCACCCCAAAGCTCCTTGGTGCGCTCGGTGGGACCGACGAGGAACGACTCATCGCCCTCGTACGGGGTGTAGTTCTTCTGGATGAAGTCGCGAACGTCGACCTCGCCCGTCCAGATGCCGCCCTTGAAGCCTTCCCATGCTTCCTGCATTGTGTAACCACGCTCCTGTTACGTAGTCGGGCAGCGCAAACGCGCCGCTGCTTATTGAATTCCCAGGAGTCGGTTTGCACGACCGGCGACTGACAGACTTCTCCTTGCGCCAGCGCAGGGAAAATCGTATTCCACCTCGTTGACAGCAATCCTCTTGCCCGAGATTTCACCCACGCGTGAAGGATACCATAGCAGCCTTATTTATCAGGGCTGTTATATGTGCCTTTTTCTATGCCATTTATCAGTATTCGATAAATCCGCAGGAAATCTGACAACTGTCAGCTGTCGTTCACCGATTCCATAAAAAAGGGCGCCTATCGATGATCCGTTTATCGTGCAGCTGTTATGTCAGCTTTATCTAGCTGCAGTGATTAAGCTTGCGTCCCGTCATTCCCACTTATGTAGGACAACAACAGACAGATGCCGCAGCTTGCATCGGGAGACACAGGAACTCCCCCATCACAAGCTGCGGCATCATGTCCTTGGATGCCTTGGTACCAAGCGGCGGCTACGCCGTTGCCGTGGCCTTGTCGTTATGGGCCGCCTTGGTGTCTTGGCCGTTAAAGTGCTTGTGGCACCAGCTGGTGACGAGCGGGGTCAAGATGGCCGTCACGATGGCGCAAGCGGCAACCTGCGCCGTTGCCGTTGCGAGCACGGCCCCACCGTAAGCGGCCTCGTTGACGCTTGCCATGGCAGCGGGCGTGGCGACGTTGGCGCCGGCGCAGCTCGAGATGGCAGCGCCCGCGACACCCGTGCCGCCTGTAGCCTTGTCGGCCGCGATTACGGGAATGGCAAAGACAACCGAGCAGATGACGCCCAGCAGGATACCCGGCAGACCGCCGTTGATGAGCTGACCGAACGTCATGGTCGAGCCCATGGCAAAGAAGACGAGCACGATGATGGCGGAAAGCGCCGGGGCCATCATCTTCTTGAAGCTGGGGAACAGGTTGCCCAGGATGATGCCGACGATGATGGGCAGGATAGCACCCACAAGCGACCAGCCGATAGGAGCCTGACCGGCAGCACCGAGCACGATCATGGTGACAGGAGGACCGACGACCAGCGTGGTGATGGCGACGGCGCCACGCTCTGCCTCGTTGCCCATCGTGCCCATGAGGCCGGCGTACATGGCGTTGTTGGCGCCGGTGCATGCGGCCAAGATCACCATGGCCGAGATACCAAAGAGATTATCGTTGAACAGGTAGAGCACGATCAGCGCCACCGCGATGACCACGATCTGCTTGACCGCGATGATGATGGCGCCGCGAGCGGCCGCGGCAGGCGCGCTCTTGAACGAAATGGTCGTACCCACGATCAGCAGAAAAGCACCCACGAGCGGGCTTGCGCCCTGTTGGGTCATGCCCAGCGTAAAGCTGCCGAGCGTCTTGAACAGATCGGGAAACAGGGTGTTGAGCAGGCAGCCCAGCAAAAGCGGCACCAAAATGTTGGCGCCGGGGATGGAAGACATCTTAAAAAACGGCTCCTTGGCCGCCGGCGCCTCCACCGCAGTCGATTCACTCATATATATTCTCCTCTGATGGCATACGGCAGACCCGTACGCGCGATGCACAAAAAGGGCGACGGCCCCCGGCGATAGGAAGCCGCCGCCATAACGGAACAAGAACGTGTTTTACCCGTCGAGGACGATACCGCCGTCGCAGTCGCCGATCTCGCCGTTGACGAAACTTGCAAGGTCAGAGGCGAAGAATAGAACCATCTGCGCCGGCTCGCTGGCCTGGGCGGCGCGGCCCAGGGGAATACCGTTGATAATGCGCTGCGAGTTCTCGTCCGACAGAATCGAGGTCATGTCGGTAAGCGTCAACGACGGGCAGACGGCGTTGCAGCGAATGCCGAACTTGCCGCCCTCCTTGGCGACCGCCTTGGTCAGGCCGTTGACGCCGGCCTTGGAGCTGGCATAAGCTGCGGTGCCCAGCAGGCCGCCACCAATCTTGCCGGCGACGGAGCTCACGTTGACGATCGTGCCGGCGCGAGCCGCCTTGAAGTGCGGGTACACGGCGTTCATCATCGTGAACGTACCGTTGAGGTTAATGTCGATGGTGCGGCGCCACTCAGTGTCATCGATCTCATCGAACTTCTTGGTGCTGATGACGCCGGCGCAGTTGATGAGGATGTTGGTCTGGGGAAGATCCTTGAAGATCCGCTCTACGGTCTCGCGCGCCTTGGGCGCATCCGCAACGTCCAGCTGATAGAACTTGTTGCCCTCGCCGAGCTCGGCAACAGCCGCCTCGCCCTTGGTTGCGTTTCGCGCGATGAGCGCGACATGGCCGCCGCCCGCAACGATACCCTTGGCGATCTCAAAGCCGATGCCCTGGGTGCCGCCGGTCACGATCGCGGTCTTACCCGTGAAGTCAAATGACATATGACTCCATCCTCCCCTATAAAGGTGTGCCTCCTCGCGGGAAGTTGGAGCATCGCTCGTGGCGATAATTGAGTCCCTGTCGTCATGGTGGTGACAACCCCTCGCCTAACGACTCATACTGTAATCCTTTGAATCGCTTCAAGTTATTAAAATATTTCAAATAGGTCACATGGCACCCTTCGTCGCATCTCTCTTGTTTTTGACCCCTCATGAAGTGAAGGCCGAGCTTCTCTCGGAAAGGCATGCGCATCATGTGTGACCATCCTGTGATGAATCCCACCAAACTGCATAACGATCCTTATTAGTGGAATCATCTTGCACCGTAAATAGTTTCTAGTGTTAAGGAGGTTCCACGTGATAGAGGAGACCGGCGTCCGGCAGGATACGGACCCCGACTACCGCAAGCTTGGACAGGAGCTGTTCCGCGAGTTCGGTGGGATGCATCAACGCATCTCGCGCATCATGGACAACGCCATGGGCGGCGAGATGGCTGTCATGCGCGCCCTTCTGCTCGCCGGGGGCACGCTCACACCCTCGGAGCTTGCCGATCGCGCTTGGGTGTCCAACGCCCGCGTTGCCAACATCCTCAAGGCCCTTGAGCAAAAGGGATGGATCGAGCGCGAGCACTCCAAAGAGGACCGTCGCCGCGTGATTGTCACGATCACGGACAAGGGCCGCACCGACATCGACATCAAGCGTCGGGAGTTTGAGGGACGCACCGCCGCGTTTCTCGAGCAGCTCGGCGAGGAAGATACCCGCGACATGGTGCGGCTCCTGCGTCGCACCAACCAGATCATCGATAGCAACCATAAAGAAAGGAGTGGTAAACCGTGCGAATCATAAAGCTCTTCAAAAAACATGTCGTCGCGCTCATCGCGGCCATCGTGCTCATCGTAATCAGCTGCAATGCCGATCTCGCGCTGCCCACATATATGAGCGATATCGTCGATGTGGGCATTCAACAAAAAGGCATCGAGTCCCCAGTACCCATGACCATCCGCGAGGATTCGCTCGCCGACCTTAAGCTCTTTATGACGGCCAAGGATGCCAAGGCGGTCGAGGCAGCCTACGGAAAGGCCGACAAGGACGGCATCCGCACCTACATCGGTAGCGACGCCGATCGCGCATCCGACAGCAAGCTCGCCGACATCATGAGCCTGCCCGAGACCGTGGTGCTCTCGCTCAATCAAGGCATCGACGCCGACAAAATGGAGGACATGGGCGCCGGCACCACCAGCGCCTCGAACGGCTCCGCCGACACCGCCACCTCCGCGCCGACCCCCGAGCAGATGGCGCAGATGACGCCCGACGAGCTCGCTGCGCTGCAGAAGAAGGCCGAAGCCGGCCAGAAGATGCAGGCCCAGATCAAGGCCGATGGCAACAAGTTCACCATGAAAACCGTGCGTATCGGCGTCGATGCCGGCCTCATCGAGAAGAAGAATCTGGTCGATGCCGCCGACAAGATGGCCGACCAGATGGGCTCGATGTCGGGCACCATCGTCACCCAGCGCGCCGTCTCCTACGTGAGCGACGAGTACAAGGGCCAGGGGCTCGACCTCGTCGAGGTGCAGAACAACTACCTCGCCGGCATGGCCGCCAAGATGTTCGGCCTCTGCCTGATCTCGCTCGTGGCGACCATCCTTACCGGTGCCGTGGCCTCGCACACCGCCGCCACCATCGCCCGCGACCTGCGTCGCGAGACGTTCCAGAAGGTCATGCGCTTCTCCCCCGCCGAGGTGGGCAAGTTCTCCCAGGCCTCGCTCATCACGCGCTGCACCAACGACATCCAGCAGATCCAGATGGCCGCGACGCTCTTTATCCGCATGGTCATGATGGCGCCCGTCATGGGCATCGTCGCCGTGCTGCGCGTCATCGCCAACCACACGGGCCTCGAGTGGACCATCGGCGTCGCGATCATCGCGGTGTCGGCCGTCGTCGGTGTGCTCATGGGCCTCACCATGCCCAAGTTCAAGCGCATGCAGGGATTCGTCGACCGCGTCAACCTTTCGGCGCGCGAGATCCTCGACGGACTCATGCCCATCCGCTCGTTCAATCGCGAGGATCATGAGCTCGAGCGTTTCGACAAGGCGTCGCGCGACCTCATGAACACGCAGCTGTTCACCAACCGCGCCATGAGCTTCATGATGCCGCTCATGATGTTCGTCATGAACTGCGTCACCGTGCTCATCGTGTGGGCCGGCTCCCACGGCGTCTCCGACGGCGTCATGCAGGTGGGCAACATGATGGCGTTCATCTCCTACACCATGCAGATCGTCATGGCGTTCATGATCCTCACCATGGTGTCGGTCATCCTGCCGCGCGCCGAGGTCGCCGCCGAGCGCGTGGAGGACGTCCTCACCTGCCCCACCACCATCAACGACCCCGAGCATCCCAAGACGCCGGCCAAGCTGGCGCCACGCGGCGAGCTCACCTTCGACAACGTGAGCTTCCAGTACCCCGATGCCCGCGCCGACGTGATCAGCGGCGTGTCCTTCACCACCCATGCGGGCGAGATGCTCGGCATCATCGGCTCCACGGGGTCCGGCAAGTCAACGCTCGTGCAGCTCATCCCGCGCCTGTACGACGTCACCGGCGGCGCAATCCGCCTCGACGGCATCGATGTACGCGACATGACGCTCTCCGATCTTCGCGGTCGCATCGGCTACATCCCGCAGCAGGGCCGCCTGTTCTCGGGCACCGTCGAGAGCAACCTCAAGTTCGCCGGAGACTCCGTGAGCGATGAAGACATGCGCGAGGCCGCGCGCATCGCGCAGGCCACGGACTTCATCGAGGAGCGCGAGGGCGGCTTTGACTCCGAGATCAGCCAGGGTGGCTCTAACGTCTCAGGCGGACAGCGCCAGCGCCTCGCCATCGCGCGCGCCCTCGCCAAGAAGCCCGAGGTCGTCGTGTTCGACGACTCGTTCTCCGCGCTCGACTACAAGACCGACGCCAAGCTCCGCGAGGAGCTCGCCGCGAGCGTCACCGACGCGGCGCTGGTCGTCGTGGCGCAGCGCATCGCGACCATCATGCATGCGCACCAGATCATCGTGCTCGACGACGGCCGCGTGGTCGGCATGGGCACGCATAAGGAGCTGCTCCACAGCTGCCCCGCGTATCTCGAGATCGCGCAGAGCCAGCTCTCAGCCGAGGAGCTCGGCCTCACGCAAGATGAAATCGACGCCGTATACAACAAAGGAGGCGAGCGTTAATGGCAGACGAGATTGAGAACAACGGCAAGACCGCAATCCCCAAACCCAAGCGCCAGCGCGGACCGATGGGCCGCATGGGCGGCGGACGCGTCGTCGAGAAGCCCAAGGATTTCAAGGGCACCATCAAAAAGCTGCTCGGCTATATCGGACAGCACAAGATCGCCGTGTTCGCGGCTATCTTCTTCGCCATCTGCTCGGTGATCTTCAACATCGTGGGTCCCAAGGTGCTCGGCCAGGTCACGACCAAGCTCTACGAGGGCCTCGTCGCCAAAGTCAACGGCACGGGCTCGGTCGACTTCGACTGGATCGGCAAGACGCTCCTGTTCCTGCTGGGCCTCTATGCCACGAGCTCTGCGTGCAACCTCATCCAGGGCTGGCTCATGACGGGTGTCACGCAGAAGATCTGCTACCGCATGCGTAAGGAGATCGCCGCCAAGATCGCCGTCGTGCCCATGAGCTACTTCAACGGCCACAGCAAGGGCGACGTGCTCTCGCGCATCACGAACGACGTCGACACCCTCGGCCAGTCGCTCAACCAGAGCGTGACGCAGCTCATCACTTCGATCACGCAGATCATCGGCGTGCTTGTGATGATGCTCTCCATCAGTCTGCCGCTCACCGGCGTCACCGTGCTCACGCTGCCGGCGGCTGCCATCATCATGATGGTGATGATCCACTTCTCGCAGCCTTACTTCCGTGAGCAGCAGCGCGTACTCGGCACCGTCAACGGCATCATCGAGGAGGATTTCGCCGGGCAGAACGTCATCCAGGTGTTCGACCGCGCCGACGCCTCCATCGAGGAGTTCGACGTCGAGAACGACCGGCTGTTCAAGAGCGCCTGGCGCTCGCAGTTCCTCTCCGGCCTGATGATGCCGCTCATGAGTCTCGTGGGCAACATGGGCTACGTGGGCGTCGTCGTGGTGGGCGCACAGCTGGCGCTGGGCGGCGCCGCCACCCCGGGCGACATCCAGAGCTTCATCCAGTACGTGCGCAACTTCACGCAGCCGGTGCAGCAGCTCGGCAACGTGAGCAACACGATGCAGTCCATGGCCGCCGCCACCGAGCGCGTCTTCGAGTTTTTGGCCGCGCCCGAGGAGGAGCAGAAGACCGACGCGCAGGTCCCTGAGCGCCGCGAGGGCCATGTCGAGTTCGAGCACGTCAAGTTCGGCTACACGCCCGACAAGACGATCATCCACGACTTCTCCTGCGAGGCAAAGCCCGGCCAGACCGTCGCCATCGTCGGCCCCACGGGCGCCGGCAAGACCACGCTCATCAAGCTGCTCCAGCGCTTCTACGACGTGGATGGCGGCAGCCTTCGCGTCGAGGGCATCGACGTGCGCGACTGGGATCGTGCGGCACTGCGCGGCGAGTTCGCCATGGTGCTGCAGGACACGTGGCTGTTCAACGGTACGATCCGCGAGAACATCCGTTATGGCCGCCCCGACGCGACCGACGCCGAGGTCGAGGCCGCCGCACGTGCCGCGCGTTGCGACCACTTCATCCACACGCTCGCCGGCGGCTATGACTTTGTGATCAACGAGGAGGGTACGAACCTCTCCCAGGGTCAGCGCCAGCTCGTGACTATCGCCCGCGCGATCCTTGCCGACCGTCCGGCGCTCATCCTCGACGAGGCCACGTCCAACGTCGACACGCGCACCGAGGAGCTCATCCAGCGCGCGATGGACGCCCTGATGCAGGGCCGCACGAGCTTTGTCATCGCGCATCGCCTGTCGACGATCCGCAACGCCGACGTGATCCTGGTGCTCCGCGACGGCGATATCGTCGAAAAGGGCACGCACGAGGAGCTGCTCGCCAAAAACGGCTTCTACGCAAGCCTCTACAACTCGCAGTTCGACGAGGCAGCATAAAAATACGGGCAAAACCATGCCAACCTGAGCCAAACGGGGTCCCGAGGGCGTATCCTCGGGACCCCGTTTTTGCAAGTGAGTGGACTTTTTGCGAATCCCCGAGTACCCGCTCTCCTGCTGCCATCAAAACCGCAGGTCAGCGAGCTGATCCTTTTGCGTATATTCGGTCTGACGCTAAAAGTCCACTCACTTACGAATCGCGACAGAAGATCTGGCACCAACAGGGTCAAATAGTACCCCAAAAATGCGTCTGGCCCTCAAAGGCAGAGCGCCTTTGGGGGCCAGACCGGAGATTTGGAACCGAATCGGTTGAGAAGGCTCTTGAAACCTAGATGCGCTCGGCGATCTCGTGGATCAGGTAGTCGGTCTTCTCCCAGCCCAAGCACGGATCAGTAATCGACTTGCCAAAGACGCCGCCGTCGACAGCCTGGTTGCCGTCCTCCAGGTAGGACTCGATCATAAAGCCCTTGACCAGCTTGGAAATCGACTCGTTACGTCGACAGCTATCGAGTACCTCTTTGCAGATGCGGTACTGCTCGAGCGGGCGCTTACCGGAGTTGTCGTGGTTGCAGTCGATGACCGCCGCCGGGTTGGCATAACCGGCATGCTCGGTATAACGCTCGGCCAGACGCTCGAGGTGCTCGTAGTGGTAGTTGGGGTACGTGCGCCCATCGAGACCGATGTAGCCGCGCATGACGGCATGGGCGAGCGGGTTGCCATCGCACTCGACCTCCCAGTT
>DJRP01000013.1:82597-91155 GCA_002437815.1 Collinsella sp. UBA6357
CCGGCCGTGGGGTTCTTCATGCCCACGGGTACGGAGATACCGCTCGAGACCAGGCGGTGCTCCTGGTTCTCTACCGAGCGGGCACCCACCGCCACATAGGACAGCAAGTCGACGAGGTACTGGTAGTTCGACGGGTAGAGCATTTCGTCCGCGGTGAAGAAACCGGTCTCCTCGATCACGCGCAGATGCATGTGGCGGATGGCCTTGACGCCCTCGAGCAGATCGTCGGGGGCCTCGGGGTCGGGGTTGTGGAGCAGGCCCTTGTAGCCGGTGCCCTTGGTGCGGGGTTTGTTGGTGTAGACGCGCGGGATGATGACGAGCTTGTCCTTGACCTCGTCGGCAACCTTGGCCAGGCGGTTCATGTACTCGAGCACCGAGTCCTCGCGATCGGCCGAGCAGGGACCGATGATGAGCACCTTGCGGCTATCCTCGCCGGTGAAGATCTTGGCGACCTCGGCATCAAACGCCTGCTTCTTGGCGGTAAGCTCGGCGGAGAGCGGCATCTCCTCGCGGATCTCCATCGGGATGGGCAGCTTGCGCTTGAAATTCATGGCCATGGGCGGCCTCCTATATCTATAAACAATGATGAACGTGTTTACGCGTGATCGGCATTATCCGCTGTCGCGCGCTAAAGTGCAACCCCTCCGTCTGCCGAGAGATCGCAGGACAAGCTTCGCGGTCGTGAGAAACTGGAAGCGGCCCAACCCGCTCGAAAGGAGTAGTCCCATGAGCTTGGAAGATATCACCCTGCGATCAGCGACGCTCGACGACCTCGATGGTATCGCCGACATCTACAACCAGCTGTGGTGCAACACCCTGCGCAACCGAGGAGACGTCGAGGACGCCGCGTTTTGCGCGCGCTTCAACATCGCCATGCAGCTCGAGCGCTCCCCCATCGCGCTCGTGGCCGAGACCGAGGGCCGCGTGGTCGCCGCCTGCTGCATCGGCATCTTTGATGATGGTGCACCGCGCGTGAATCCCATGTGGGAGCCCGTCTACCGCAAACTCCTGGTGACGGCGACCGAGATGGCACAGAACGCCGACCCCAAGCTCGAGGGTTCGCTCTTTGGCGACAGCCGCGAGAAGGCGACGGCCGACCGCTTCGCCGCCACGGGCAACGACTACGCCCAAGGGCAGATCAACCTCATCATCATCGAGCCTGCTTGGCAGGGACGGGGCCTTGGCCGTGCGCTCATCGACCGCGCCCGCGCGGAGCTCGCCGCCGCTGGCTGCAGCAAGTTCTTCCTCATGACCGACAATCAATCCGACTGGCAGTTCTACGAGCACATCGGCATGACGCGCATCTTGGAGGACCACAGCCAAGACACCGGCGATGGCTTTATCGTCTATATGTACGGAGACATGACGGAACGTTAGCCCAAAGCCGCATATGACTGGATAGCCATACGGCACGCAAAAGGCCCGTCGGTCCGCGTAGAACCGCCGGGCCTTCGAGGGCAGATTGTCCGGGCGTGCCAACAAAGGTTAGAAGCAGTCACGGTAGCGCGGCCAAACGCTCCGAGCTCTTCATCAACGACTACGCGCTTTCCAACCTACTCGTCCACCTCATGGTGATCATCATCCGCCTCACCTCGAACAACGAGCTCAGCGAGGTCGACGGACCCATCGATGGCGACGGGCTGGTCGCACGGCTCTCCCAGCGCGACCAGATCGTGCAGTGCGCCGGGCGCATCGCGACCTACTTCGAGCAGGAATTCGGCTGCTCGATTCCCGAAGCGGACTTCCAGCAGATCCTTTTGCTTTTGGCACTCTCGATCGAGCGCGTCGAATACCGCGAGCTCGACTTCGAGAAGCTCGCAAGTATCATCGAGCCCACGTTCGTGAACACCGTGCTCGAGATCCTCGACGAGACGGGGGAGCGCTATAACATCCCGCACTTCATCGACGAGCCCATGCGGCTGCAGCTCGTGCTTCATATGTACAACGCGTACCAGCGCGCCGTCTACCATGTAAGCTACCCCAACCCGCTCGCTTCGCAGATCAAGAGCGAATATGCGCCCGTCTACGATATGGCCGTCTACCTCACGCACCGGTTCTCGACCGTTATGGGGGTCGAGATCGGGGAGAACGAGATCGCGTTCATCGCGTTCCACATCGGCGCGTACTTCGAGCGTGCCGCGGCGCCCGACGGGCAGGTCAGCTGCACCGTGATCGTCGAGGACTATCACGACTTCGCCCGTAAGCTCGTCGACGACCTCGAGGCCGCGCTCAAGGACGAGGCGCAGATCGTCTCGGTCATGAGCTGCGACCGCTACCTCTCCGAGCCGCCCGAGTGCGACGCCGTCATCACTACCATCGATGTGACCGTTCCCGCGGGCTGCGAAAAGATTTTGATCGGCCCCATCCTCACCAAGCAGAACCTTCGCAAAGTGCGCGACCGCTTGGCCCGCATCCAAGAGGAGCGACGCCACAGCTATGCGCGCACGCTGCTGCGCCGCCTGATCAAGCCGGAGCTTTTTTGCCGCAACATCGATGCGACCGACGCCGCAGCTTGTATCGATACGCTCGGCGCCGCCGCGATCGCGGCCGGTTACGCCGATAGCGATTACGTCGCCGACGTCCATCTTCGCGAGAGCGTGTCCTCCACGGCGTTCACCGACTGCCTCGCCGTACCGCACGCCATCTCCGTCTATCCGCGGCACTCCTTTATCTCCGTCTGCCACAACGATGTCCCCATCCCGTGGGGCCGCCACGACGTGCGCTTTGTGCTCATGATCGGGATCGTCCAGGACGATATGGGGCTTTTCCGCGACGTGCTCGACCTGATTATCGAGGTTTTCAGCAACGTCGAGAACACCATGCGGCTTTTGCAGACGGACAGCTACGACGAGTTCGTCGATACCTTCTGCCACGGCATGTCGTAGCCGGCGTGCCGCCGTTCCCGTCGCATCGAGCGCAAAAGGCCCGTCGGTTCGCGTAGAACCGACGGGCCTTCGATTGCCTCGGCACTACCCCGTGTGCCGTGGAACCGCTACTTGCAGCGCGCCTTGGGCTGCTGTTGGGTGATGCAGTGGATGTTGCCGCCGCCATAGATGACCTCGCGCGTCATGATACCGATGACCTCGCGATCCGGGTAGGCAGCCTGGATGTCCTTGAGCGCCTGCGCATCGTTGGGGTCGCCGAACTGCGGCACCAGCACCGCGCCGTTGATGGGCAGGAAGTTGAGGTAGCTCGGCTCGAAGGCATCCTCGGGGGTACGCGGCAGCACGCCCTCGACCGGATCGATCGTGCTGGCCTCCTCCTCGGTCATATACACCGAGGTCGCCGGCATGATCACCTTGTGCACCTTGAGTTTGCGGCCCTTCGCGTCCGTCGCCTCGGAGAGCGTCTTGTACGCCTCCTGGCACTCCTTGTAGAACTTATGGTTGGGGTCGTCGGTCCACATGCAGCAGACCTCGCCGGGCGCACTAAAGCACGCGACGTCGTCCACGTGGCCGTTGGTCTCATACGGGTCGATGCCGTCCTTGATCCAGATGACCTTCTCGATGCCGAGATATTCGCTGAGCTTCTCCTCGATCTGCTCCTTGGTGTACTGCGGGTTGCGGTCCTCGTTGAGCAGGCACATCTCGGTGGTCACCACGGTGCCCTGGCCGTCGCAGTTGAACGAGCCGCCCTCGAGGATATAGTCATCGGGACGATAGCGGTTGACCTGCTCGAGCTGCGCCACCTGCAGGCCGATCGAAGCATCCTTGTCCCACGGAAAATACAGGCCGTCGATAAACCCGCCATACGCATTGAAGTGGAAATGCGAGAGCGCAACCTCGCCGTTGTCGTTGACGAGGAATGCCGGACCGGGGTCGCGGATCCAGGAGTCGTTGTACTCCATATGAATGACGCGCACGTTCTCCACGCCGTCGAAGATCTCGCAAACCGCGGGAAAATCCTCGGCGTTGACGCCGACGGTGATGGGCTGGAAGCGCGCGACGGTCTTGATGATCTCGGTGAAAACCTTCTGCGCCGGCTTGGCGCCGCAGCGCCACACGTCGGAGCGGTGCGGCCACAAGATCCAGGTGCGCTCCTGTTCCTCGTACTCACCGGGCATGTAGAACCCGTCCTTCTTGGGTGTGGACTCGCTCTCGTAGATCGTCTTCATTCCAAGCTCCTTGACCTCGGCACCTTTAGTTGACGCAACCATGATGCCGCCGGGCGGGTGCGCCCTCAATGGTCCCCGGCGGCCCATTCGCCGACCGGCGGTTCACCGTTCGCTGACCTAAAGTTCTAGTCGCGATGCACACGTGGCATACTGGAACCCGGACTTGAAAGGATATCCGATGCCCCCTTGCGATAAACATCAAACCGTCGAGCTCACCAGCACCACATGGGCCTCGCTCAACGAACTTGCGCTCACACTCCACGAGCAGCGTGACATCGACGCGTTCCAAGCGCAAACGCTTAAGGGGATGGCGGGGCTCGTCCCCCACCGCATCGCCATGTTCGACCTGATCGAGCAAGGCCGCCACGGCGCTCCCGTTTACGTCCACCCCGCGAGTCGGGGCATGGATGCTCAGGCGCTCGGGGACTACTACGATCGCTACGCTGCGATGGACTATACGACCTGGAGCTTTGACCTTCATAGAGTCGGCGTGTACCGCGACCTCGACCTGGTCGACGTCGCACGGCGAGATGTCACGCCTATCTATCGCGAGTGGATGGAACCGCAGGGCGTCTACTTTGGATGCACAGCGACGCTCGCACATGCCGAGACACCGCTCGGGAGCATCACCCTGTTCCGCGAGCACGAAGCCGGCGACTTCACCGACGACGAGCTCGAGGCTCTGTTCGAAATCGCCCGTCACGTGAGCATCGCGCTCGCCAACCTCTATCCCGGGGGTATTAAAATCAGTGCATCCTCGGCCTTCGACCCACTGGACGACCTGATTGCGGCCCATGACATCCAGCCGCGCGAGGCCGAGATCCTCCGCCTCATGCTTGTCGGCAAGACCAACAGACAGATGGCGGACGAGCTCTTTATCAGCGAGTCGACCGTCAAGAAGCACGTCAACGCCGTCTACCGCAAACTCGGGGTCAAGAATCGGCTGGGACTTATGTCAGCTGTGCGCGAGATCGAATAGGATACATGCCTTGAAAATATCGGTTTGAATCGATAAGGGGCGCCTTTCTCGCAAGAAAGGCGCCCCTCTGTCGATTTTCCATCGCGTCTCGCGGTATGTGTCACCAGATACTAGGCGACAAGCCCGGCCAGGCGCTTCTGTTCGCGCATCGCGAGCGCGATGGAGACGACGCCGGTGATGGCATCGGCCACGACAAGCGCGATCCACACGCCCTGGGCACCCATCATGTTGCCCAGCAGGTACATGAGCGGCACGGAGAAGATCACGTAGCGGAGCAGGCCGCAGACCGTGGCGACCACAACCTTCTCGACCGCCTGGAAGTACATGGACATGGTCATGGCCAGATAGCCCAGGCACACCGCGACGATGACGATGCGCGTGGCGTTCGCCGCGACCTCGACGAGCGCCGGATCGGAACCCGCGAAGAATGCGCAGACGGGCGTCGCCGCGAGCCACAGCGCCACGGTCACGACCGCAAGCACCACGACCTGGTACTTAAGCGTGCAGGAGAGCGTCTGCTTGAGGCGCGCCCATGCCTTGGCGCCGGCGTTGAAGGCGGCGATGGGCTGCAGGCCATAGGAGAAGCACTGGGCAACCATCATGGTGATGTAAAGGATGTAGCCGTTGATCACGCCAAAGGCCGCGATGTAGAGCGAGCCCATGTCGCCGCCGAGCGTGCCGAGCAGCGAGTTGGCAACGGTATTGAAGATGAACGTCGCACCCTGGACCAGGAAGAACGGGAAACCGATCTTGAGAATCTGCCCGCAGATGGACATATCGAGTTTGATGTCGGCAGCCTTGATCTGGAGCTGGGACTTCTTGCCGCCCACGTACCAGAAGATACCGATGGCCCAGATGCCGATGGACAGACCGTAGTACACGCCGGCGCCCATGACACCGAACTTAAGAACAAACGTGGAAAGCGCGAGCCAGCAGATGGCGACGATGGCGGAGACGGTCATGAGGTTCGCCTGGACCTGAACCTTCTCGTCAACGCGCATGACGGCGGTGACCATCTGGCCGATGACCGTGAGCGGCAGCAACACGGCGAACGTGCGCACACCGGCGACGGTGTCCGTCATGATGTCGGGCGTAGCACCAAAGAAGGCGCAGATGGGCTCGGTGAAGACCGCCATCACCACAGCGAGCAGCACGCTCACGATCGTGGTGAGCCAAAAGCCCTGGCTAAACGCTTTGCTCGCGCCCTTGACGTCACCGGCGCCCAGCAGGTTGCCCACCACGGCGGGCACGCCGGTACCAAAGAGGTTGCCGAAGGCAAGGTTGATGTACTCGACCGACATGATGATCGACACGCAGGCCAGGCCATGCGAACCCAGCCCCCAGCCCATAACGAGACCCTCGAGCACGACCATGATGATCTGCGCGAGCATGCCCTGGCCGGTCACGACGGTGTAGCGACGCACCAGCTCGGGAATCGGTTTCGACGCGAGCTCATGCTCCTCGCCGGCGGCAGCGGTTGCTTCTTCTGCCATGGTTCTCCCCTTTCCTTGAGAGATCGAACAACTGGTTTACTTCTCGTAGACGACCTTGCCTGCGATCATCGTGAGCTCGGCCGTGGCCCCGAGGACCTCTGTCGGCGCACAGTCGAAGAGGTTGCGGTCGAGCACGCAGATGTCGGCCTGCTTTCCGCAGGCAAGCGTACCGATGCGGTCCTCGGCATGCATGGCATAGGCGCTCCCATAGGTGTAGGCGCGCAGGGCCTCGGCCATGGTGATGCGCTCCTCGGGGAACCAGCCCTGCGGGTTCGAGCCGTCCTCGAGCATGCGGAACACGGCGCCATAAACCTCCTCCATGGGCTCCAGACCCACGACCGGGAAGTCGGATCCCAGATGCACGCAGGCACCGCTCGCGAGCAGGCTGTGGATCGGCCACGAAAGCGCAGCGCGCTCGGGACCCACAGCGTCATCCTTGGCGAGGTCGGCCATGTCAAGGAGCATGTGCCACGGCTGCATGGCCGGGCACACGCCGAGCTCGGCGTAGCGCGGCAGATCCTCGGGCTGGACGGTCTCGTTGTGTTCCATGGAGTGACGGCATCCCTGCTTGCCATAGTGCCGCTCGCCCTCCTCGAAGCAGTCGAGGACATAGCGCACGGAACGGTCGCCGATGGCGTGGATACGCGTGTCGACGCCCCACTCGAGTGCCCTGAGCATGGCGGCGCGCACGTGCTCGGGATCCTCGGCCGGCTCTCCGCAGGTCTCGGGTGCGTTGGCATAGGGCTCGAGCATCCAGGCGGTGTGGTCGGAGCACACGCCGTCGATGAACTGTTTGAAGCCATGCCACTCGACCTGCGTGCCAGGGAAATCGTATTTAGCACGAATCTCGTCGAGCGTCATCGTCTCGTTCTCAAAGAGATCCGTGTACATGAAGACACGCAGTGGAAGCTCGCCCGCGGCATTGAGCTCGGCGAGCACCTTGTAAGGATTCTCCATACTCACAAAGGTGGGGTTGACCATACCGACGGTCGTGATGCCGAGCGCGTTGGCACGGCGGGCGGTCTTGGTAAAGGAGGCGTTGACGACCTCGGGCGCCGGGTCGTAAACCTCGTCCATGAAGAGAGCGCCGGCGTTGTTGGAAAAGACACCCGTGGGGTTGCCGTCGACATCCTTCAAGATCTTGCCGCCCGTGGGATCGGGAGTCTCGGCGGTGATGCCGACCTTCTCCATCGCGCAGGTATTGGCGCTAAAGGTGTGCATATCGACCTGCTGCAAAAAGACCGGGCGGTCGGAGATGTACTCGTCGATCATGGCAGCGGTGGGCATCTCGGGAATATCCCACTGGAACTGGATGATCTGACAACCCACGATCCACTCGTTGTCCGGGTGGGCGTCGGCAAAATCGCGCACGCGACCCATGCACTGCTCGAAGCTCGTGCAGTCGATGAGGTTGACGGCGAAATCGGGGTCGGTCATGAAGGCGCCCTGCGCGAAGTGCGTGTGCGAGTCGATGATGCCGGGCATGACGAGCTTGTCGCCAAAGTCGCGCACCTCGGTTTCGGGGCCGATAAACGTATCGAGATACTTATCTTCACCGCAGGCGACAATCTTATCGCCACGAACGGCCACCCCGCCCTTAAAGGGCGCGAGCCCGTCGCCGGTGAACACCGCGTTGCTCTTGATGACCAGATCGGCTTTGTCCATATGAGCCTCCTCAGACGTATATAGGACTATCGGCGGACGCCGTCAGCCGGCGCACATCGATTAGAAGGGGACGTCGCCGTCCCCGGTACGGCGCGTGTCTGCAGGCCTGCGGAGCGTCTGTCCCGCACCCCGCCGCCTCGCGTCACATCCATTGATGCACGGGGGCCGCACCTCGCCAAGATAGAGGCGAGCAAACGGTCGGTTTAAGGCGGTTTACACGCCTGATCAGGTATTTTATTGTCTCGGTTTATTGCTGCTTCATTACGCCCAACGGTCATGCGTTATTTAGGACGGGGTTGAATTTCGC
>DJRP01000013.1:91171-98251 GCA_002437815.1 Collinsella sp. UBA6357
GCGAAATTCAACCCCGTCCTAATTATGAGCGCCAGAAAGACTCGATCAGGTCGTCGCGCGTCTTGACCCCGCTCTTGACGTAGATACGGTGAAGGTGTGCCTTGACCGTTCCCGGGCTGATCACGAGCTCGGTTGCGATGTTCTGGACATCGAGCCCGCGCAGCACAAGCGAAAGCACCTCCTGCTCGCGCTTTGAAAGCTTATGGGCATCCGAGAAGATCACGACGCGCGAGACGAGGTCGTCCTCGGAATCGCGACGCTCCGTCGCCACGCCCTCATCGGCGCGCGGATGGCGTGCATACACGCGCAAAATATGGCTGAACTGCTTGAACAGCTGCGCCGCCGAGACGATGAACAGCAGGTTCTCCGAGATGTTCCGCTCGCTCAGATACCAGAGAAAGGAGCTCACCAGCACGTTCGACGTATCGGGGGAGCACAGGAGGATCATATAGGTATCCTCGGCGATCACGGACACGGCAAGCACGCAAGCGATGCGAAAGTATGTCTTCGACCGGTCGAGGTCGAGGCGCTCAACCTTGTTCTGCGTCCGCCGATATCGCACAAAGGTATACACCAGACAGAAGACACTACCCAGGTCGCGCGTGAGCCAAAAAAGATACTGCTGTGTCTGGCTCGCCAGGCCCGAGCGAGGCACCAGGGTGAACTGGAGCACGGCGACCGGAACAACGAATGCCGCAACGCGCCGGACGGTTATGCGGTCACGCAGCCGCAGCGTCACCCACAACCACACACACGCAAGGATTGCCACGCCGAGCACGCAGCGCAGCAGCGGGTGCTGCAGCGGCTCGCTAAAGGCCACGGCATAGTCGTATTTGAGCCGATTGTACTCATCGAAGAAGATTACCGACGTATCGAAGACATAGAGCAGGAAGCCCGTGGCGGCGACCATGCAATCGCGACGCTTCGTCATGAGCCATACGACCAACGCCACCGATGCCGTCACAAGTCCAACGCCCATGATGAGAATCGTATAGATATAGAACGCGAAACTCATAACGTCCTCCCGTCTGCACATCAAGCTTGATTTTGTGGGGCCGTTGTGGTAGAAACGTCCTTCGAACACCTAAGCCGAAAGGAGATGCCATGACACCGCTCGCACCGCTCAAACTCATCGCCGCGCCCGCCGCCAGGGCCATCGCCAAAATCGGCTCAACCCTGACCTACGATGACGTCCCCTGCGCCGTCGAGGAACGCGCGGACAGTTGCCCCTATCTGGGCCACGTTCCGTATTTTGCGCCCAAGCTTGTCTCTTCGCGCGAGCAATCCCTCCGCTAAACAAACTCGAAACCAGCGCCGCCGACCGCGGCGTTTTTTCTATCGCGGGCCGACACCCGGCGCATCCACGCTACGCCCGCGGCGCGACAGCAGGCGTGAGACCTCACCGAGTGCCACGCACACGACCACACCCAAGAGAATCGGCAGCTTGGCCATCTCGGTCGTCGAGCCGTTGAGCGGAACGATGGTCGCCACGATCGAAAGCACAAGCTCCACCACGGGAATCGTGAGCGCCACCGCAAGAGCCTTACCCTCGAAAGGCGCGCGGAACACCCGCGGCCGGTCATCGTATTTACGTAGACGCCAGAACGCGGGGAACATCGGAATGTAGCTCATGAGCAAGAAGACGACGTTCATCGAGAAGAGCACCCAAAAGGCATCGGACCCCTCTCCCAGCGGGACCTGGAGCAGCAGGACCGCACTCGCCAAACAGCCGTTGATGAGCGCCGAGCCGTTGGGCATGCCGGTCTTCTTTGACAGCAGGGCGAACGGCCTGGGCATATTGCCGTGGCGTGCGGCATAGCTTGCGACCGAGTTGACGCCAAAACTCCAGCAGATCATGTTGGCAAACAGCGTCACCAAAAACGCCACGCCCACGACCATGGTGAGCGGGCTCGAAACGCCCACCATCGCCGCCACCGCGTCGACGATACCCGAGTCAAGCGAAAGCTGCGAGGTGGGTACCGCGGCCGAGATGCCGATACCGCAGACGATATAGATAGCCGCGATGGCGATGCCGCCCGCAATCACCGCCTTGGGGATATCGCGCGAGGGGTTTTTCATGGTGCTCGCAAACGTCGCCACGACCTCGAAACCCATAAAGTTGAAGAGGATAATCGACAGATAGGTGAGCGAGTTCGTATCGCCAAGGTCGGGCACGAACGTGGACAGCGACATATCGTTCGCAAAACCGTGGTTCATCGCAAACCAGATGCCGACGCCACCAACCACGAGCGTGATGGCGACCTTGATCACGGCACCGCCGTCCATGACCCAATCGGACTCCGCCACGGGATGCGTGGCCATGATCGTCACGCCCCACACAAAGGCAAGCTCGACGATGAGTTTGGCGCCGAGCGTAAACTCGATACCCCACACCGCGTTGATGATACTCGGGAACATGCAGGCGATACTCGCCACCCACAAAGGAAAGTTGACCCAGTAGCACCAGGAGCAGCGGGCGCCCCATTTGTCACCGAGTCCGAGGCGCACCCAATCGTAAAGACCGCCCTCGGAATCAAAGGCCGTACCAAGCTCTGCCACCACCAAACCGTAGGGCAGCAAAAACGTGATAATGAGGAAGACCCACCAGAAGAACTGCACATTGCCCATAGCCGAGGCGGGAGCCGCGGCCTCGATGGTAAAGACGACGCAGATAACCGAGAGGATAACCTGCCACAGAGAGAACTTCTTGCCCGCCATGGCGTTACTCCCCCACCACACAAAAACAGATGGCACCTCTACCGAGGACGCCGCCCGGTGTAGGGTTGACGGCTGCGTCCGCGGTGGAGATGCCATCCGCATGCGAAACGATAACGTTGGGAGCCATCCAGCGCTCACGGAACATGCGCGTGTACGTGATGATGCGCTGATGCATAAAGACTCCGATCGATACGGTCGCGGCCAAACGCGACCGAAAAAGCAATGATGAGATTGGAAACGCGTCTATCCTGGGCGACCGAAGCGAACATTTGGCCTAACCCGCGGGGACGCCCAGAACAGACGCGTGCCCAATCGAAGAAAAGGGCGCTCCAATGTGGAGGCAAAGGAGCACCCCAATCAACGTCACCGTGTCGCATATGCCACACAAAAGCAGCGACACGGCAGTGAGAGAAAGAATCTCAGCAACCCCAGCCAACCAGATAGCGTACTGCCTGGTTGGCTGGGTTTCTGAGGTGCGGCAGATTCCCGTGAAAGAGGAGCGCCGCGTACTTAGTACGCAAGCGACGAATGAACGGGAAGGTGTCGTGCCTCAGGAAGCCAGACGACTAGGCAGTGGGCTCCTGCTGCGTAATGCAGTGGATGTTGCCGCCGCCGTAGACAACCTGGTCGGACTTGACGCCGACGACCTTATAGACGCCCTCGCCCCAGGTCTCGTCATAGATCTTCTGCAGCGTGTCGACGGCCAGCTGGTCGTTGACGTCGCCATACTGCGGGGTGATGACACCGTGGTTGGTGACGAGGTAGTTCATGTAGGAGGCGATCAGCGGCTCGTCGGGAACGCGCGGCTCGGCGTTCTCGTCGATGTCGATGGTGTCGCAGGAAGCCTGGTCCATGTAGAGCGGCTTGGTCGGCAGCGGGAGCTTGTAGACCTTGAGCTTGCGGCCCTTGGCGTCGACAGCCTCGGAGAGGGTGGCGTACGCATCCTGGCACTGCTGATAGAACGGGTTCTCGGGATCATCGGTCCAGATGCAGGCCATGACGCCCGGGGCGATGAACGTGGCGACGTCATCGATGTGACCGTTGGTCTCCTCGGGATCGATGCCCTCCTTGACCCAGATGACCTTCTCGACACCCAGGTACTTCTTGAGCTCGTCGTTCATATACTCGCGAAGCTCCTCGCTCCACGGCTCGAACTTACGGGCGTACTTGGGCCAGATGGTGTCCTCGTCCTCCTCGTCGGCGAGCACCGCAGAGCAGGTGCGACCCGGAGAGAGCAGGCACTGGTCGGTCACGACGAGGGTGCCCTCGCCGTCGACGGTGATGGAGCCGCCCTCGAGGATCATGTCATCGGGACGATAGGTGCGGCAACCGCTGAACTCGGCCATCTTCTGGGCGATCTTGTCGTCGGCATCCCAGGGGAAGTACAGGCCATCGATGAGACCACCATAGGCGTTGAAGTGCCAGTTGTTTGCGCGCTTCTCGCCCTTGCCGTTGACGACGAACGTAGCGCCCGTGTCGCGGAACCAAGCGTCGTTGGTGGTCATCTCGAGAACGGTGATGTTCTCGTCGCCGTCGAAGACGGCCTTGCAGTTGTTGTAGTCGACCTCGTTGACGCACATGACGACCGGGGTGAACTCGGCGATAGCGCGCGCGATGTCGGCGTACTGGGACTGGGCCGGCTTGGCGCCGTGGGCCCAGGTGTCGGTACGGTGGGGCCAGCCCATCCACACGCGATCCTGCGGAGCGAACTCAGCAGGCATGTAGAAGCCGTCCTCACGGGGGGTGGACTCGGATTCGGTGATCGTACGCATAAGATTTCCTCCAAATCGAACGATCGCTTGCCGCGGGCACATACCCGCAGCTAAAAACCAAGAGAGAGGTGGGTGCCCTGCCCAGGAATAAACAGGGCACCCCAGACCGGTTTGTATGGGAGCCGCACCGGCAAGCGGCTACGTAAACCTAGTGCGCGGAGACAGATACGCACGAAGGTTCAAAGGAAAAATGGGGCAGGCGGTGGTTATCGGAGCAAATCGCTCACGCCTACCCCAGGGGTACGAAAGGTGAAACCTACTCGGCGTCAGCCGCAGCTTCTTCCTTAAGGCGCTGCTCGGCGAGCTCCGGGGTGAGACCCTTGTACTCTTCCTTGCGGCCGCGGGCACTGACCACACGGACGACCTCGCCGATGGCAAGCAGGACGATGAAGCAGATCAACATCGGGACCTTGTCGGCGACCTCGTCTGCGGAGAGCGGGCAGATGGTGGCGACGATGGCCAGCACGAGCTCGATCGCAGGGATGGCCAGCATAACCTTCATCAGCGCACCCTTGAACGGGAAGGTGAAGACGCGCTTGCGGTTCGGGTCGTTCTTGCGCAGGTTGAGGAACGCCGGGAACATCGGGATGTAGGTCAGCAGCAGGAAGACGACGGAGGTGCCGAAGAGCAGCCAGAAGACACCGTCGGAGATGGCCTTGATCGGCACGAGCTGCAGGCACAGGACCAGCGAGGCGACGATAGCGTTAACCAGGTTCGCACCGTTGGGCATGTCGTCGTCCGAGATCATGGAAGCGAAGACCTTGGGCATATTGCCGTGCTCAGCTGCATAGCGGGCGACGGAGTTGACGCCGAAGGACCAAGCGGCCATGTTGGCGAACAGCGTGATCAGGAAGGCGATGCACACGATCTTGAAGATCGGGGAATTGCCGACCATGGTCTGCAGGGCGTAGATCATGCCGTAGTCGGGGTCGATCGCGTCGGCGGGCACAGCGGCGCCGATGCCAAAGCCGGCGAACAGGTAGATCACGGCGATAGACAGACCGCCCACGATGATGGCCTTGGGGATATCCTTCTCAGGATCGGCCATATCGTCGGTCATGGTGCAGATGACCTCGAAGCCCATGAAGTTGAAGATGATGATCGACAGGTAGCTGAGAGCGTTAGTGTTGGTGAGCTCGGGGAGGAAGGTGCCGGCGGACATATCGTTCGCGAAACCGTTCTCCATGGCGTACCAGATACCCAGCGCGCCGACGATGACGGCGACGGCGACCTTGATGATGGCGCCACCGTTGAGCACCCACTCGGAGTCAGCGGCCTTGGAGCGGCCCATGAGGTACACGATCCACACAAAGGCGAGGTCGATCACAATCTTGGCAACGAGGTTGAACTCCACGCCAAAGACCATACCCAGGATATCGGGGAACATGGTCGCCAGCGAGGCGATCCACAGCGGGTAGTTGACCCAGTAGTAGTACGAGATGCGGGCGCCCCACTTGTCGCCGAGGCCGTCGCGCACCCAGTCGTAAATGCCGCCCTCGCCGTCATAAGTGGTGCCGAGCTCGGCGACGACCATGCCGTAGGGAAGCAGGAAGGTGATGATCAGGAAGATCCACCAGAAGAACTGCTGGTTGCCGATGGCAGCAGCAGGAGCGGCGGCTTCGCACACGAAGACGACGCAGATGATGGTCGCGATGACCGTCATAAAGGAAAGCTTTTTCTTTCCGTCGCTCATAAGAGTGTCCTTTTTGCTCAGTCTGGGACAGATCCGAGGTTTGACGAGCAGACATCTCGAATGAAACCTCGGTGAGCGGGCGACAGGAGACGAGCATCCGCCGCCCGCAGATCACGCGCTCGGCGGCAACCAGGCGCGGTCTAGCTTCGAGGCTTAGAGCTGCTCGAGCGCATCGAGGGCAGCGTGGAGCTCAGCCTTGGCGCTGTACTCGACGTCCTCGTCGTTGAGCGGGGTGCGCTTGCCCAGCGCGGCGAGCAGGGCGCGGATGGAGTGCTTGCGGTTCTCGGCCTCGACCCAGCACAGGGAGCGCTCCTCGTTGTCCATGACCTCGTCGACGACCTCCTCGCCGCGGGTAGCCGGCAGGCAGTGCATGAACTTGGAGTTGGGGCCGGCAAAGTTCATCATGTCCATGGTGACCTGGTACTTGGGATAGAACACGTCCATGTAGTTCTCGCCCGAGACCTCCTCGTCGTACAGGCCGTACCACACGTCGGTGTAGATGAAGTCGGCGCCCTTGATGCACTCGATGTCATCGGAGATGACGACGGAGCCGCCGGAGACCTTGCAGTTCTCCTCGGCGATGGCCATCATCTGCTTGCCGAACTCGGCGCGCTCCTCGACGGTACCGACGTGCAGGCCGCCATCGGGAACCTGGTGGCCCTTGGGTCCGAACTGGACGAACTTCATGCCGACCTTAGAGGCGATGAACATGAGGGAGACGCAGACCTGGGTGGCGTCGCCGATGAAGGCGAGGGTGCAGTCCTCGATCTTCTTGCCCTCGGGCAGGTTCTCGAGCATGGTCATGAGGTCGCCCATCTCCTGCGTGGGGTGGTTGAACTCGGACATGCCGTTGATGACGGGCACGGCGGAGCCGGCGGCGAGGCCGACGACGTCCTT